>NZ_KB903783.1 GCF_000379845.1 Moraxella boevrei DSM 14165
TGCGATGAATAATTATGCCAATTATTTAAGCGAAGATGACGCCTTAGCATGGTATAAAAAGGCGAGCGAATTAAATCAACCGCACGCCAAAATGGCTTTGGCAATGTATTATATTAACAGCAAAAGCAATATTCAAAAAGGCGTGGATTTGTTATTAGAGCTTGGTGAAAATGGCTTTGCTCCTGCTTATCTTTTATTATCGCAATTGTCTGACGAATTGCCTACGGACATTTATCAAAAACTGTATCCCAATAAAAAAGGCTCAGTCCATCATATCATCAAATCTGCCGAAATGGGATATAGCCACGCCCAAGTGTATTTGGCACAGTTTTCTGGTATGTTATTTTTCTTTGGGGCGGATATTGACGAAAATGGCGAAAAAGCCGATGATGACAATGCGATATTATCAAAATCAAAACAAAATATCGTCAATTCTTATGGCTGGGCAAAACGAGCCTGTAATAATGGCAATGAGTTGGGCTGTCAATCCGCAGAATATTATGATGAGTTAAGAACTCGGGATTTAAGCGAGTTTAAAAAAGAATGCGAAAGCCAAACAGACCAAAAATTAAAACAAGACTTTTGCCGAGCCTATGAATTTAATAATGACATCAAAAACGAGCTAGACAATATATACAAACGCTATGAATGATGAGTTAATCAAATTTTAATGTCGTTTTTTAATTCAGTTTTAATTTACTTAAAAGAAAACCATGAAAAAATTTATTTTACCTTTAACCCTTGCTTTAATCGCAAGTCCTGCCTTTGCCGAAACGGTGTTTTTGTGCGATACTACAAACGGCAAACAAATTAAGCTTATAGATAATGGCAATTCATTTACTTATGAGTTTAGCAAGGGCAAAAAGACCGAGCTTAACTTTTCTATTGCCAAACATAAAATTGACTACACAGAAGGGGCTTGGAAGGCAGAAAGTGGGTATTATTGGACAATGCCTTATAAAGGCAATACCTACACCGTCTTTTCTAGTATGATTAATTTGGACGAAAATAGTAAAGAATTCTCAGAGCCTAAAAAAGAAGCAGGGATCATTGTCAATCAAGACAAACCCAATTCAAAAACCATTTTGTGCAATCCCAAACAAATTAAAGTTGATGAGCTTGAAAATTATGGTACACCAAACTAATTTTTAAGCCAAAAACTAAAACGGTGCGTTGTACACACCTTAGGATTTAATCTTAACTTTAAAAGGAAAAATTTATGAAAATTTTAAAACTCTCCGCCACCGCCCTAATCATCGCAGGGGCAAATATGTTATTAAGCCAATCGGCTTTGGCGTGCCAAGACGGTGGTTCTGGGCGTTGTGGCAATGTTGGCTGGACAGGAAATCGTGATAATAGTGCATATTATGGCGGTTATGGCAATTCTGGCGGTGGCTATAGCGGTGGTTATATTGACAAGTATTTGGGGCTTGCGTGGACAAAAGACGGTAAACCATTCTTTTATAATGCACAATATCGTACTAACTATGGCTTTACAGAAAACCATTTTAAACAAAGTGATGCTGACACACTATATGAATGCAATAAAAGCAGTCGCCGTAGCCCTTGCAAATTTGCCACCTCGTGGATAAATGGCTGTATCGCCATCGCCAAAGTTGGTGAGGTGATGTATAGCGACGGCGGTGCAACTTGCAATGAAGCCAAACAAAAAGCAATGCAACTTTGCCAAGCCTACGATAGCAATCCTAATGCTTGTAAAATTTACAAAACCAGAAAGTCTTAATTTTTTAAGTCTAATTCATTAAAAAAAATTGGGCGAAAGTGTTTATTTTTATTCGCCCAAAAAAGTAAGGTGCGTAATACGCACCATTAAAAACCTAAGACAAAAATGGTGCGTTGTACACACATTAGGATTTAATCTTAACTTTAAAAGGAAAAATTTATGAAAATTTTAAAACTTTCTGCCACCGCCCTAGTTATCGTAGGGGCAAATATGTTGTTTAGTCAATCGGCTTTGGCGTGCCAAGACAGTGGTTCTGGGCGTTGTGGTAATCAAGGATATTCAGGTAATACCTATAATGGCGGTTATGGTTATGGTAATTCTGGCGGTTATGGTAATGCTAATTCTGGTGGTTATAGTGGTACACAGCATAAATACATTGGGCTTGCTTGGACAAAAGACAACAAGCCATTTTTTGATAATAGCATCATGATTACACTGTCTGATACACCCACCGAAAATGATTGGACAATACAAGACAAGCTTACGCTTGGTCAATGCGAGCAAAGCAGTCGCCGTAGCCCTTGCAGAATGGCTCATTCTATGACAAATGGCTGTATCGCCATCGCCAAAGTAGGCGAGATGATGTATGCTGATGGCGGTGCAACTTGCAATGAAGCCAAACAAAAAGCAATGCAACTTTGCCAAGCCGAAGAAAATAATCCTAATGCCTGTAAAATTCATACAAGCAAAAAATCCTAATAAATGCCAAACACACCATTTAAAATAAATCTTTAAATGGTGTGTGCCAATTCATTTAAGAGAAATTTTAATGAAAAAACTTACTTTATCTACCATAGCCTTAATCGCTTTTGCCAATTTATCAGGCTGTATGTCCATCGTCTCTGAAATTAAAAATGAGCGAGAAAAAGCCGTTGCCGACTGTGATAAATTCCCAAAAATTAAAGGGCATCATTTGACCTATTGCCCGAACACCCATTATGCCATCGCCAAAAAAGATATGGGGCAATACACGCTTATCAAACCGACAGGCGAAATGAGTGCTTATTATGATAATATAAATTTTTCAACTCGTCATAAAGAGCAGTTTTATTTTATTGTCAAGCAAAATAAGCAAATGGGCGTGATGAATTTGGACGGAAAAATGATTTTGCCATTGGATAATTATACAGGTTTTATCAGTTATGATTATACTAATGGCTTTGCTGTTTGTGGGGCATTTGGCAGTATTGGCGATGCAGGCTATCAAAAAATTTGCTATGATGAAAATGGCAATAAAACCACAGCTTAACTGATTTAAAAGGAAACCGTGATGAAAAAGTTAATGTTATTCGCTTTAATAAGTACGGTTTTATGTTCTAATATTACCGTTGCCCAAACTTTTATCAAAATTCATCATTTACCCGAAAATATCAAAAGCCATGATGAATTGGTACAAATAACCACCCCCATCGCCAATTCAAATCCTAATTCTTACTATGCGTTTGAATTTGAATTGATTGGTGTGCCGAAAAATTTGGAGCTTATCTCGGTCAATGGTAACTATTGGGCGAATAATTGCTTTTATTCTTTATACGGTAAGCGATAATAAATATACGGTGCGTATTGATGATGATTATTGATAAAATTAAGATTATTTAAAAAATGGCGTGATATGTGAATGGAAACTCAATCATGGCGAATTTGTTTTTTGTCTTTGTCCAAAAAGACAATCCCAATTTAACCCAAAAAAATACCATGACCTTTGATGATTTTATCAAGAAAAACCACCCACAAAAGCCCTATGCTCTCATGGATTTGTCAATCATTTTATCAATTTAGGGGCAATCAATTCATAACGCCGGGAATAGGGTTATCCAAGATAGTTTGCGTTTGTTTGGCACGGAATTCAGCAACTTTGTCACCCAAGGTTGCATCGTTAATCGCCAGCATTTGCACCGCCAACAGACCTGCATTAAACGCTCCCGCCGTCCCAATCGCAAGTGTACCAACCGCTACCCCTTTGGGCATTTGCACAATGGATAACAGGCTATCCCAACCGCTTAGCATGGATGATTTAACAGGCACACCAAGCACAGGTAAATCGGTCTGTGAAGCACACATCCCCGGTAAATGTGCCGCTCCGCCTGCCCCTGCGATGATGACCGACAAGCCACGCGTTTTGGCAGATTTGGCATACTCAAACAGGCGATCAGGCGTGCGGTGGGCAGACACCACTTCGCATTCAAATGCCACGCCAAAATCGGCTAATATTTGGGCGGAATGTTGCATGGTTTCCCAGTCGGACTGAGAGCCCATGATGATGCCGACTTTTGGGTTGCCGTCTGGGGAATGGATGGGAGCTGGTAGTTGGTTTGACATTTTTTACTCCAAAAAATTATTTAAATTGTGCAGCTATTTGAATCATGATAATTACAATGATAAAAACACTTAAAAGAACGCCTATGTTAATTATCCAGCGTCTTTTATTACCTTCATTTAATTGATTATATAGCTTTGTTGGGTTTCTATTAATTGTTCAGCTAACTGTATTGGAACTTCAGTCATGCGTCCTTCATGATAGGCATGACGATTAATAGAAAACTTAACTTGATTGGTATTAAAACCCTTTTCATCAATATATTAAAACCCTTTTCATCAATATGATAATTCTTATCTCTGCTTAGTAGGTAATGATAAAGCTTAATTGATAAAAAATTTGCTAAAAGTTTATAAAAACTTAAACCAATCAACGCACCAATAAAAAAACCAGTTTTGAAAGCGGATATAACTATTTTAGCTTGATTTGGCATTAAAAAATAGATGATTGTAAACGATGCTACAAAAACAATCAACATATTGAAAAAAGATAACATCAGTCGCTCAGACTGATTGAAAAATCTGTTTTGTTGTCTAAAAAATAAATGTGATGTTTATAAACGCACTTGCCATTGAGCTGACCAATATACCAACAGATTTATTCACGAAAACCGCAATTAAAATTGAAAATACAATATCTAATAGACAAAAACATAATAGATAAGGTAGTAATGAAGCTTTTGATTGGTTGGGATACATGATTATCTTTTGTAAAATTATAAAATTACATTTTTTGGCAACATCGGACGCTTATCATCTTTTGTAAACATTTGGGAGTTGGTTTGTGAAAAAGGGGATTTATTGTACTGATTTTATAGGGGGTTGTAAATAAAAAAGCATAACTTGGGGTTATGCTTTTATTTTAGGTGTTAATGAAATAATTATGCTTATGCAACTCTTAATGTAGGTCTGATATCCATTGCATACATTGTTGTATTTGTTGGTGAACGTCTTCCACAATTTGGGCAACGTGCAGAGCCAACCCATAACTCACTTAATGAACCAAAGCGATTCTTGTATAAATTACAAGTTTCTTCCCAAGCATTTGATAAATTTTTTGCATCTTCTTCGCCACGCATCCCAAAATATGGGAAATGATGTAAAAAATACCCAAAAATTATTTGACAATCTTCAGCATATTTTTGTGTATCAAGGATATGTAAATGCCAAAAATCATCAATCATTTTTGCAGGGACGATGGCTTTATTTGTATAATCTAAACATAAGGTTAAGTATTTTTTATATTCTTCAGCGATTTGCTGAGCAAACTCTAAAGTCCACCCATAGCCTTCTTCGCTATCCATTGCTTTCACAATAATGGGGTCTAAATCTAAATTTTTGATTACATCGGGATACATCTTTTTGCCCCTATTTTGCACCTAAAACAGGTGCATTATATAATATCTCTATAATTATTGCAATGAAAAATTTACGATTATCCGTACATTCCCAAGAACATTTAGCCCTTAGAACCTTGTTGATTAATCGGCGGTTAGAACTTAACCTTAGCCAAAGAGCCTTAGCTACTAAGTTGGATGTAGTGTATTCTTTTGTGGGTAAAGTAGAAACAGGTGATAGGCGATTGGATATTTTTGAGTTATCTGTTTATTGTCAGGCATTGGAGTTGGATATTCAAGATTTGATTGTTCAGTTAAAAAAGCAAAACTATATAAAATAAAAAACGCACTAAAATTAGTGCGTCTTGATACGATTAATATTGAGTTAAAATTATTTTAACATCGGCTTTAAAAACCGCCCAGTATGCGATTTTTTGTCTTTAGCGACTTCTTCAGGCGTGCCTTCGGCAACAATTTCACCACCGCCACTGCCGCCTTCATAACCCAAATCCACAATCCAATCCGCTGTTTTTATCACGTCCAAATTATGCTCAATCACTACCACTGTATTGCCTTTATCTCGCAAAGTGTGCAAAATATCCAGCAGTTTGGCAATATCATGAAAATGTAGCCCTGTGGTTGGCTCGTCCAAAATATATAAGGTTTGTCCTGTATCCCGTTTTGACAGTTCTTTTGCCAATTTAACCCGTTGGGCTTCGCCACCTGATAGGGTTGGGGCAGATTGTCCTAGCGTGATATAGCTTAGCCCCACGTCCATTAACGCCTGTAATTTGCGGTGAATGGACGGAATGGCTTCAAAAAACGCGGTCGCATCTTCCACCGTCATGTTTAGTATCTCATTGATATTTTTACCTTTATAACGGATTTCTAGCGTTTCACGGTTATAGCGTTTGCCCTGACAGGCATCGCATGGCACATACATATCAGGCAAAAAGTGCATTTCTACCTTGATTAAGCCATCGCCTTGACAAGTTTCGCAACGTCCGCCTTTGACGTTAAAACTAAAACGCCCTGCCTGATAGCCACGAGCTTTGGCATCAGGCGTTTGGGCGAACAAATCACGAATATTGGTAAACACGCCTGTATAAGTGGCAGGGTTAGAACGTGGCGTGCGACCGATTGGGCTTTGGTCAATGTCCACCACTTTATCAAGATGTTCTAATCCTGTGATACTGTCAAATTTTTCCGCAACGTGGGTGGTGGCATTGTTGAGTTGCGTGGTGGCAAGTGGCAACAGGGTTCGGTTAATCAAGGTAGATTTGCCAGAGCCTGACACGCCAGTAACACAAGTCAAAATGCCAATCGGCAATTTTAAGGTAACATTTTTGAGATTATTGCCACTTGCCCCAGTCAAAGTGAGCATTTTTGGCTGACCTTTGTCGTCTTTTTGGGCTTGATGACGCACCTTTGGCACAGCAATTTTTTGTTTGCCTGATAAATATTGACCTGTTAAAGAGTTTTTATTTTTGGCAATCTCGTCCGCTGTGCCTTGTGCAATCACGCTTCCGCCATGCACGCCAGCCCCCACGCCAATGTCAATGATATGGTCAGCAAGGCGAATCGCATCTTCATCATGCTCTACCACAATCACCGTATTGCCCAAATCTCGCAAACGTGTCAAAGTCTGCAAAAGTCGGTCATTGTCTCGTTGGTGCAAGCCGATTGACGGCTCATCAAGCACATACATCACGCCCATCAAGCCTGCACCAATCTGACTGGCTAGGCGGATACGTTGGGCTTCACCGCCTGACAAGGTTTCGGCAGAACGAGCCAATGTCAAATAATCCAAGCCCACACTGACTAAAAATTCTAAACGTTCACGGATTTCCTTGATAATTTTATCGGCAATTTCGCCCTTTGCTCCGTGCAATTTTAACGATTGATAATAAGTTTGAGCATCGCCAATGGACTTTTGCACAATGTCAAAAATGGTGGTATTGTCAATTTGTACATGACGAGCGATTTCGTTCAAGCGTGAGCCATGACAACTGTCGCAGGTTACGTCCGCTAGATATTTTGCCAATTCATCACGCACAAGGTTGCTTTGCGTGGACTGATAACGGCGTTGCATATAGGGCAATACACCTTCAAACGCCACAGTTTTGGTGGATTTTCGCCCACGTTCGTCCACAAAATTAAAGGTCATTTTATCCTTGCCAGAGCCATTTAAAATAATTTGTTGTTGTTTTTTTGGTAAATCTTGCCATGCCATATCCATGTCAATTTTATAAAACTCGGCAACGGTTTGCAAAAGCCCGAAATAATAAGCATGGCGTTTATCCCAACCTGTGATTGCCCCTTGATTGAGCGATTTTTCAGGGTGGCTAATCAATTTTTCTGCTGAAAAATATTGGCGTTTTCCCAAACCATCGCACACAGGACAAGCCCCATGCGGATTATTAAAACTAAATAACTTTGGCTCAAGTTCAGCAACCGCACGGTCGCAAGCAGGGCAGGCGTGTTTGGCGGACAAAACTTGCTCATCTCGTTCACCGTCCATAAAATGCAAAATCGCAATATCGTTACCCAAATTCAGAGCTGTCTCCAAACTTTCTGCCACACGATTACCCAAGTCATCACGCACTTTAAAACGGTCAATCACCACATCAATAGTATGTTTAAAGGTTTTGGCAAGGGCTGGCACTTCGTCAATGTCGTACACCGTGCCGTCCACTCGCAACTTGGTAAAACCTTGACTTTGTAACTGTTCAATCACCGCCAAATGTTCGCCTTTTCGGTCGTCAATCACACGAGCCAAAATCATCAATTTGGTATCGGTGGGCAATGCCATAACCGTATCCACCATTTCGGTAACGGTTTGGGCGACCATTGGTAAATGGTGTTCTGGACAAAAGGGCGTTCCCACACGAGCATAAAGCAAACGCAAATAATCATAAATCTCGGTAATCGTGCCAACGGTAGAGCGTGGGTTATGATTGGTAGATTTTTGTTCAATGGCAATGGCAGGGGATAAACCGTCAATGCTATCCACATCAGGTTTATCCATTTGCGACAAAAATTGGCGTGCATAGGCGGACAGGCTTTCTACATAACGGCGTTGCCCTTCGGCATACAGGGTATCAAAGGCAAGGGATGATTTGCCAGAGCCTGAAAGCCCTGTGATAACCACCAGTTTATCTCGTGGAATGTCAAGGTCAATGTTTTTTAGGTTATGGGTTTTTGCCCCACGGATTTTGATAAACTCGTGCTGTGCCATGGTGTACTTCTTATTTTGCTAAAATGGGAAAAGATAGCTGTTTAATGGGGGAAATTGGGGGCGGTTTCAAGTATTAATATTCATTCTTTCTTTGGTAAAAGCGATGTTACCAAATCCATCACAATTTTTTGATGCGTAGGGCTTAATAAAGCAAAACCTTTAATAAGCAAGGCTTGGTCGCCAATCGCCCCTAACATGACTGGCTTGGTGTTATCGCCAAAGCGTAGCCATTGGCTATCCACAGAAAGCCAATTTGCCAACACTTGCAATTTATCTTGGCTAGGGATAGCCACGCCTGATAGCCAGTTACTCGCTGTTTGGATACTAATGGGTTTGCCGTCATATCGCTCGTTAAAGGCATTACGCAGGGCGGTCGGGCTTGGGCTGATATCGCAATTATTGAGTGCGATTTTTAGCCGTTGGCTAAATTCAGTTTTGATGTTTTGGGCTGGGTCATTTTTCATATCAATAAATTAACAGAAAATTATTCAAATTTTTATTGAAAATTTTATCAATCAATATTGGAATATGAAAACTTTTACATTTTTAACATTTCACAAGGATTTTCGTATGAAAAAATTGCTTGCTCTTTCAATCAGCTCAATACTACTTACAGCTTGTGGTGGTGGCTCGGACGGTGGTGCTACAAAATCAACGCCAACGCCTACAACACCAAGCATTCAAACCCCAACAACCAAATTACAAACTAACAATCCAAGCATTGGTCAAAAATTGGTCTTTGGTAATGGGGCGTTAAAAGCGGATAATATTGCAGGCAAAAAATATTATGCTCGTTATGCCTATTGCCCCACCCATTGTAGTGTGGGTGTCAATGTTGGTGAGATGAATTTTAGCCTTGAAAAAGATGGTGATACTTTTAAAGTCAGCCAAAACAGCGTCAGTGTGGATAAATTTGGTAATATTCACTTTTTTAAAAATGGACAAGGTGGTGTGCAATGGACACAAAAACGGGTAAAATATATAGAAAAGCTAATTAATGCTTTAGAAAAAGGTGATAGCCAAGAAGCGATTACCAATATGGCTTTACTTGCCAATAGCTTGTATGGTACGGATTTACAGAATATTAACTTGTTACCAGCCGATATTGATGAGTACCTAGTGCATATTGGCGTAGATAGCAATGCAAGATTGGCAATTAAAGATTATATTCAAGAGAACCTGCATCACATTAGGGAACTGTAAATTTGGTATCAACTAACATAATATAGTAGAAAGATTAACTTCTCTACTACATTTAAACGCTTAAAAATTCTATTCTATCCAACACAACGCTTTCCCCAGTCCACAATTCAAAACTTAACGCCCCTTGATTAATCAGCATTCCCAAGCCATCATAACAAATCGCCTGATTTTACCCACTTTAGGAGTATCGTTTTTTGCGATGAAATTGCTTATAATCAAAACAATTTTATCAAACTGATTTTAAAGGAAAAATATGAAAGCTTTATCAAAAATTGCCTTAACCGTCCTTGCATTTTTTTCCCTTTCCACCTTAACCGCCCACGCCGACGTTACCGTGTACGCTGCCACAAGTCTAACTGATGCCATGAGTGACGTGAACAAGCTTTACCAAAAAAAATACGGCACGCACGTAAAATCATCTTTTTCCGCATCATCAACCCTTGGCAAACAAATCCAAAATGGGGCAAAAGCAGACGTTTATCTATCTGCAGACATCGCATGGATGACACATTTACAAAACAAAAATTTGGTAAAATCAGCAAATCTTACCCATTTAGTCGGTAATCGTTTGGTAATTATCGCCCCAAAATCTAGCCCAATCCAAACCATTAACCTAAAAGCCCCAACCCTTACCAACCAATTCACAGGCAAACTTTGCACAGGTAACACCGACTCTGTCCCTGTCGGCAAATATGCCAAAACTGCGATGAAAAACCTAAACTGGTGGGGTGATGTACAATCTCGTATTGTCGGCACCTCAGATGTACGGTCGGCGTTAAACTTTGTGGATAGGGGCGAATGCGGACTGGGTATCGTGTACGCCACCGATGCCAAAATTGCCAAAAATGTGAAAGTAGTCGGCACATTCCCGCTCACCACGCACACGCCAATCATCTATCCTGTCGGACTTATCAATGATAAAAATACCGATGCCAAACGCTATTATCAGTTTTTACAAACGAGTGATGCCAAACAAATCTTTGTGAAATATGGATTCGAATATTTGAAATAGTTTTTAGTTTTTTTAAAAAACTACAAAGGTAACATATTGATTACGTTACCTTTTTTACTGTTTAAATGAAGGTTTATTTATAAAACGCATTGGCTTTATAACTATGGTCAGTTTCGTCAACCACTTGGGTGAGTTCAGGAATTTGTTGTTTTAGGGTAACTTCGACGCCTTGTTTTAAGGTCATATCCACTGCGGAGCAACCTTGGCAACCACCGCCAAATTTTAACACAGCGGTGACGCCAACGCCTTCTTCTTCAATCAAATCAACCAGTTGCACATTACCGCCATGCGATGCAAGGTTTGGGTTGACTTCCGCTTGTAGCACGTAGTTGATACGCTCTTCAAGGCTTGCATTTTCGCCAACTTGTGGCACTTTTGAATTGGGGGCTCTAAAAGTTAATTGTCCACCAAAACGGTCTTTGTTGTAGTCAATCACCGCATCTTGCAAATACGGAATAGACGGCGTGTCAATATATGCCGAAAACGCTGGGTAATCCAATTTTAAATCATCAGGATTATGCTCGTCAGGCTGGCTATAAGACATACAGCATTCCGCCCGTGGCGTGCCTGCGTGTTCCACAAAAATCCGCACGCCGATACCGTCCGTTTCTTGTTTGGCTAATAACTCTGTTAAGTATTGTTGAGCAGAATCGGTGATTTTGATATTGGTGGTTTTTTCGGTGATGTCCGCTTCGGTGGTTTGTTCAGTTGTCATGCGAGTTCTCGGTG
Organism: Moraxella boevrei DSM 14165; assembly: GCF_000379845.1. GTDB lineage: Bacteria > Pseudomonadota > Gammaproteobacteria > Pseudomonadales > Moraxellaceae > Faucicola > Faucicola boevrei. Next base: position 11,580 of record NZ_KB903783.1, read on the forward strand.
TTTTGAATGTTTTTAACGATAAAATGAAAAGTTGAGCAGAATACTCAAGTTTATGCTTATATTATGGCATTGAAAAAAGATTTATCAAGCAAATTTTGTCAAATTATGCCTTAAAATAAAGTTAAAAAAACAACCACAAAAAATCGCTTGATTTTTTGTTGAAAACTGAGCAATATACTTGACAACCTTTTAATATTTTTCATTAATATTTTCCACCCTATCACTTTGGATAGACCGAAGTGGCTTTTTTCTGCAAGGAGCTTGCAATGACTGACCAAATTTTTGCTGTTGATGATAACGATTTAGCTACCAATCATTTTACCAAAGCTACTAACACAGATGGTTATGCCTATGATTATTTGGTGTTTATTGGGCGTTTTCAGCCGTTTCACCTTGGGCATAAATCGGTGGTGGATGAAGCGTTAAAACTCGCCAAACATGTGATTATTTTAATCGGTTCGGCAAATTTACCCAGAAGCACGCGTAATAGCTTTAGTTTTAGCGAGCGTCAGTCGATGATTTTGGGAGCGTTTTCATCTGCAGAAGCCAAGCGTATTCATTGTGTGGCGTTAGATGATGTGTTATATAACGATACTCGCTGGTTGCAATATGTACAGCAATGCGTGAAGTCGGTCACAGGTGATTTGTCAGCAAATATTGGGTTGATTGGGCATTCTAAAGATAGTTCGTCTTATTATTTATCGTTGTTTCCAAATTGGCAATCGGTCGCTGTGCCAAATTTTCACAATTTATCCGCCACGCCGATTCGTGAAGGGTTTTTGCTTGGGGCTGACCCACTCGTGGATTTAGTGCCAGAATCCACCGTGGCGGTGATGCGTGCGTTTAAGCAAACGGCAGAATTTGAGCGTTTGCACAAAGAAGCAGGTTTTATTGACAAATATAAAAAACAATGGGATAACGCCCCATATCCACCGACTTTTATGACGGTTGATGCGGTGGTGGTGCAGTCTGGGCATATTTTGCTGGTGGAACGGCGTGGTATGCCAGGACAAGGGCTGTGGGCGTTACCGGGCGGATTTGTTGATCCAAAAGAAACTTTGTTTGATGCGTGTATCCGTGAATTGCGTGAAGAAACTCGCCTAAAAGTGCCAGACCCTGTATTGCGTGGTTCTCGCCATAGTCAGCATACGTTTGACGACCCTTATCGTTCGGCTCGTGGGCGTACGATTACGCAGGCGTTTTATTTTGTGTTAAAAAATGACCCAAAAGGTTTGCCACCTGTCAAAGGCGGTGATGATGCGGTGCGGGCGTTTTGGTTGCCGTTGGCACAGTTGCAAGCGGATAAAATTTTTGAAGACCATTATGCGATTATTTGTAAAATGGTTGGTTTATAGACAATTTTTAGGGAAAAACCATGTCTGATAGCCAAAAAAAGTTGATGAACACCAATACAAAAGTGACAAAAAATTATGATGACTATTTTTTTGATTTTTGTTTTCATGTTTTGGATTTAGTATTGATATTGCCAAGATTAATTGGTTGTTTTTTAATCAGAATGCTTTAAGTTTAACGAGAGTTTTTAGCGGATATTTCATCAACCCCAAGCCGATAGACGGTTTGGTTTTTTACAACAGAGGAGTTCTGTATGTTTAGTTCAAATTTTCATAACTTTATTTTAAACACCGACAGCTACAAAACATCGCATTGGCGACAGTATCCACCCAATACCGAGTATGTTTCTAGCTATATTGAGGCTCGTGGCGGACAAAATAGCTTTGAAAATGTACTATTTTTTGGCTTGCAGGCTTTTATCAAAGAATATTTAACCAAACCGATTTGTCAAGCCGATATTGACGAAGCAAAAATTATTTTTCAAGCCCACGGCGTACCGTTTAACGAGCAAGGTTGGCAACGTTTGATTGATAAGCATGGCGGATTTTTGCCCCTGCGTATCCAAGCCGTGCCTGAGGGTATGGTTATCCCCACAGGGCAGGTGCTATGCCAAGTGGTGAATACTGACCTAGAATTTTATTGGCTAACCAGCTATATAGAAACATCGCTGTTGCGAGCGATTTGGTATCCATCCACGGTGGCAAGTTTATCTTATTATTGTAAACAAGTTATTAAGGCAAGTTTAGAAAAATCGGCAGATAACTTGGATAGTTTGCCTTTTAAATTGCATGATTTTGGGGCAAGGGGCGTGTCTAGTCTTGAGTCGGCAGGCTTGGGCGGTTTGGCACATTTGGTCAATTTTTTGGGAACGGATACGGTGAGTGCCTTGGTGGCAGGCAGTCGTTGGTACGGCATGAATGACACCTTGGCGGGCTTTTCCATTCCTGCTGCTGAACACAGCACCATGACGGCGTGGGGGCGTGAGTTTGAAGCCGATGCCTATGCCAATATGTTAAAGCAGTTTGGCGGACAAGGGCAGACGGTTGCGGTGGTGAGCGATAGTTATGACTTGTGGAAAGCAATTGATAATATTTGGGGCAATGAGTTAAAATCGCAGATTGAAAGCATGGGGGGTACGCTCGTCATTCGCCCTGACAGTGGCGACCCGATTAAGGTGGTGCGTGAAGCCCTGCAACGGCTTGCGGTCAAATTTGGCACGACAATCAATAGCAAAGGCTATAAAGTATTGCCAAATTATATCCGACTGATTCAAGGTGATGGTATCAATCCAAGCAGTATCGGCAAAATCATTGATGCGGTGTTAGACGCAGGATTTAGCCTTGATAATATTAGCTTTGGTATGGGTGGTGGGCTACTGCAACAGGTGAACCGTGATACGCTTGGCTGGGCGATGAAAACCAGTAGTGCCAGAGTCGATGGCTATTGGCGAGATGTCTACAAAGACCCAATTACCAGCGTGAGCAAACGTAGCAAACGTGGGCGGTTGGCATTGGTGCGTCATCAGGGCAGTTATATGACGGTGCGTGAAGATGAGCTTGCTGAACAAAATAATCTGTTGCAAGATGTGTTTTTAAACGGTGAATTATTGGTAGATGATAGTTTGGTAGCGATTAGAGAGCGGTCATTACACAAATAAAAAAAGATGACTTATCAGTCATTTGACATTGCCCAATTTATCCCAAAAATAACCTAAACTATAGCGAATTTATTTTTTAACTGTAACCAAAAAAAGGACTAAGGATATGAGCCAAACACTCTATCAATCAAATAGCATCACGGTATCACGCCTTGATGACGGTATTGTCAAATTTCATTTTGATAACCAAACCGAAAGCGTCAATAAATTTGACAAAGCCACCAATGAAGCATTTGCCGAAGCAGTAACCGTTCTAGAAAATACAAGCGATATCAAAGGCTTAATCGTGACTTCTGGTAAAAAAGTATTTATCGCAGGGGCAGATATTACCGAATTTGTTGGTTATTTTAACCAAGACGAACACGAAATTGAACAATGGATTGTGGAGATTAACAAAGTCTTTAACCGTTTTGAAGATTTGCCATTTCCAAAAGTGTGTGCCATTAATGGTCCAGCATTGGGCGGTGGTTGTGAAATGACATTGGTGTGCGATTATCGGGTGATTAGCCAGACAGCGAGCATCGGTTTGCCAGAGGTTAGCCTTGGTATTTTCCCGGGTTTTGGCGGTTCTGTGCGGACGCCACGCTTGATTGGTGTGGATAATGCCCTAGAAATTATTGCCAATGCCAAACCGTTAAAACCTAATGATGCGTTAAAAATCGGCTTGGTAGATGCAATAGTATCAGCAGAAAACCTTGAGCAATCCGCAATTGACACCGTGAAAAAATGTATCAAAGGTGAGTTAGATTGGCAAGCTCGGGTTCAAGAAAAACTAAACCCTGTTAAACTCAATCCACTTGAACAGGCCATGGCGTTTAACTCAGCCAAAGGCGTGCTACTAAGTAAAGCAAATCCTGCTCAATACCCAGCCCCAAAAATTGCGTTAGATGCAATTGAAAAACACGCCACTCTGCCACGTGATGAGGCGTTATTGGTAGAAGCTAAAGGTTTTGCTAAAGCTGCCAAAACCCCACAAGCAACGGCGTTGGTTGGTTTATTTTTAAACGACCAAGTGGTCAAAAAGCTTGCCAAAAAACATAGCCAAAATGCCCACGATATCAAAGAAGCCGCCGTACTTGGTGCAGGGATTATGGGTGGTGGTATCGCTTATCAATCGGCTTCAAAAGGCTTGCCGATTATCATGAAAGACATCAAGGCAGAACAGCTTGAACTTGGCATGAACGAAGCGAGTAAATTGTTATCAAAACAAGTGGAACAAGGGCGTTCAACCCCTGCCAAAATGGGCGAAACCTTAAGCCGTATCCGCCCAACCTTAAATTATGGCGACTTTGGTTCTACCGATATCGTGATTGAAGCAGTGGTTGAAAATCCAAAAATCAAAACCGCCGTATTGGCAGAAGTGGAAGATTTGGTCAAAGATGATTGTATTTTGGCATCAAATACCTCAACGATTTCAATTACGTATCTTGCTAAGTCCCTAAAACGCCCAGAAAATTTTGTCGGTATGCACTTTTTTAACCCTGTGCATAAAATGCCACTGGTTGAAGTTATCCGTGGTGAAAAATCAAGCGAGCAGGCGATAGCGACCACCGTTGCCTTAGCCGAAAAAATGGGTAAAGTGCCTGTTGTGGTCAATGATTGCCCCGGATTTTTGGTAAACCGTGTGTTGTTCCCATATTTTGGGGCGTTTGATTTGTTGTTAAAAGACGGTGCGGATTTTACCCAAATTGACAAGACCATGGAAAAATTTGGCTGGCCGATGGGTCCTGCGTATCTGATTGACGTCGTCGGTCTTGACACAGGTGTGCATGGGGCGGACGTGATGGCAGAAGGTTTCCCAGACCGCATGAAACCTGATTATAAAGGCAGTATTCAAGCACTGTTTGAAGCGAGCCGTTTGGGTCAAAAAAATGGCGTGGGCTTTTATAAATACGAGCTTGACAAAAAAGGAAAACCTGCCAAAAAAACTGACCCTGCCACGCTTGACGTGTTAAAGACAGTGGTAAGCGAGCCAAAAGCCTTTGACGACCAAGAAATCATTGACCGCATGATGTTAGCCCTGTGCAACGAAACGGTGCGTTGTTTAGAAGACAATATCGTGGCAACCCCGTCAGAAGCGGACATGGCGATGATTATGGGGATTGGTTTTCCGCCGTTCCGTGGTGGACCATGCCGTTATATTGACCAAGTTGGTGTGGCAAATTATGTGGCATTGTGCAACAAATACGCCCAACTTGGCAAGGCGTATGAAGCACCACAAATGTTAAGAGAAATGGCGGAAAACGGTAAGTCGTTTTATTAATTAAAATTGATTGATAAAAAAATGTAGCGTAAGTTAATCCCATCAAAATATCGGATTTTAACGTGGTGGGTAGAACCCGCCCTACTATCAATCAATAAAAAGACTAAATTGACAAAATTTTTAAGGAAAAACTTATGACAACTCTAAACCCAAAAGATGTCGTCATTGTGGACGGTGTACGCTCTGCGATGGGCAAATCCAAAAATGGTATGTTTCGTAACGTGCGTGCGGACAATCTATCTGCTGAAGTCGTTCGCCAACTGTTAAAACGCAACGAATTTGACCTAAATCTGGTAGAAGACGTGGTGTGGGGTGCGGTAAACCAAACGCTTGAACAAGGCTGGAATATCGCTCGCCATATTGGACTACTTGCTGGCATCCCAAAAACAGCAGGCGGACAAACGGTCAATCGTCTGTGTGGTTCGTCCATGCAAGCCCTGCACACAGCAGCGGCTCAAATCATGACCAATCAAGGTGATGTGTTTATCATCGGTGGTGTGGAACATATGGGGCACGTCAATATGATGCACGGTGTGGATTTAAATCCACAAGCATCAAAACATTATGCCAAAGCGTCCAACATGATGGGCTTAACTGCCGAAATGCTCGGTCGTATGAATGGTATTACCCGTGAAGAGCAAGATGCCTTTGGCGTGCAATCGCACAAACGTGCGTGGGACGCAACCGTCAATGGTCGTTTTGATAATGAAATTGTGGGCGTAGAAGGTCACGATGAAAACGGCAATTTACAACTTTGCACCGTAGATGAAGTGATTCGCCCTGATGCTAATTTGGAAGCCTTCCAAGCCCTAAAACCTGTGTTTGATCCAAAAGGTGGTACTGTTACTGCAGGCACCGCATCTGCCTTGTCGGACGGTGCGTGTGCGATGCTTATCATGTCAGCTCAAAAAGCCAAAGACTTAGGGTTAAAACCACGAGCTAGAATTCGTGGTATGGCAATCGCAGGCTGTGATGCTGCGATTATGGGCTATGGACCTGTACCAGCCACCCAAAAAGCGTTAAAACGTGCGGGCATGAGTATGGACGATATTCAAACCATTGAATTAAACGAAGCCTTTGCTGCCCAAGGTCTATCGGTGATGAAAGGCTTAAACATCAGCGATAAGCAAGACATCATTAACCTAAACGGCGGTGCGATTGCACTTGGACACCCATTAGGCTGTTCTGGGGCAAGAATTACCACGACCTTACTAAACGTCATGGAACAACAAGACACTCAAATCGGTCTTGCTACCATGTGTATTGGTTTAGGTCAAGGCATTGCTACGATTATTGAAAGAGTGTAATGCTTTTTTAAAAAGCACAAAAAACCCCAAAATTTACGATTTTGGGGTTTTACTTTTAATATTTGTTAAATTTAAGTTTAAAATTAAATCAAATGTCCCATACGTTGTTTTTTGGTATTGAGATAATCTTGATTAAAGTCATTTACCCCCACCAGTAACGGCACTCTCTCTACCACTTTCACACCAATTTCATTTAAATAATTCATTTTATTGGGATTGTTGGTGATTAATTTGACTTGGTTTACCCCAACGTGGTTCAGCATCGGACGGCACATTTCATAAGTACGAGCATCGGCAGGCAAGCCTAGCAACAAATTGGCATCTAGCGTATCATGTCCTTGGTCTTGTAGCGCGTAGGCACGGATTTTATTCACCAGTCCAATGCCACGTCCTTCTTGGCGTAGGTACAAAATCGCTCCACAGCCATATGCCTGTATCATCTGCATGGTGGCGTTTAACTGTGGACCGCAATCGCATTTTAGTGAGCTAAACGCATCGCCTGTCAAGCACTCAGAATGAATCCGTACAAGTGGAATTTTATCGTCCGTAGGTAGCCCCACTGTGAGCATGACGTGTTCTTGTTTTTCTTCATTTTCAAACACATGAATGTCAAACCCTCCATGAGCGGTCGGCAATTTGGCTTGACTGATAAATTGATACGGCACGACATTTCCTTAATAAAACAAAATGTAAAAAATTGCACTTTTTATAGGCATTTTTTTAATAAAATCAAGGTAAAAACCAACCGAACAACGATTTTTTCACAAAACTTTTAAAAAAAGCAAAAAAATTCACCATTTTTTCACTGATAAATAGGTGTGGTAATTGTCAAAAAATGCTATCATGCACGCTAAATTTTAACGTTTTTTCCAAAACAATTAGCCAATTTATTTTAGCCAAAAAATTGATACAAAAAAGACACGCCAAAATGCCAAACAACGATTTACATACCGATTTGAACAAAAACACCCTAACCATTTTTCATGAGTTACCGACTGTGCGTCCGTCTACGCCGTTACTAGATACTGTGAATAGTCCTGATGATTTAACGCATTTTTCTGATGATAAACTCGTGCAACTTGCCAATGAATTGCGTGAATTTTTGCTGTATTCAGTGGGGCAGAGTGGGGGGCATTTTGGGGCGAATTTGGGGGTAGTGGAGCTGACCGTTGCACTTCATAAAGTGTTTGATGCTCCAAACGATAAACTTGTGTGGGATGTCGGTCATCAGGCATATCCGCACAAGATTTTGACAGGTCGGCGTGAGCGATTGACGAGTATCCGTAGTAAAGACGGCTTGACCGCTTTTCCTGAGCGTTCTGAGAGCGTTTATGATAGCTTTGGTGTGGGGCATAGTTCTACGGCGATTTCGGCAGGGCTTGGTATGAGCCTTGCGATGCGGTATCAGGGTAAGTCTAATAGCGTAGTGGCAATCGTTGGCGACGGTGCGATGACAGGGGGCATGGCGTTTGAAGCGATGAACGATGCGGTGCAACAAAACGCCGATATTATCGTGGTGCTAAACGACAATGATATGTCCATTTCACAGGCAACAGGCGGATTTTCCAAGCATCTAGCGACTCTTTGGCAACGTGGGCTTGCGGTGGATATTGACAAACTTGGCAATCCGATTATCACGCACCGCACCATTTCTAGCGATGACAGACGTATTCGCCATTACTTGCACATGGCAGGCGATGCTTTTGATGATTTGTCAGTGAAAATCCCAAAAAAATTGAGCGAAAAAATTGCTGAAAAAATTGCCGAAGGTTTGCCAACGCCTGCCCAAATTATTCATTTACCTGAAAAAATTGCCAATAAAATTGCCGATAATATGTTTCCTGAAAACTTATTTAAGGCAATCGGTTTTCAATATTTTGGGCCGTTTGACGGTCATGACGTGGTAAAACTATCGCAAGTTTTTGAACGTATTAAATATCTAAAAGGGGCGGTTTTGGTCCACGTTCATACCGTGAAAGGCAAAGGCTTTTCCCCTGCTGAGCACGACCCAATCGGTTATCATGCGATTGGCAAATTACCAAAAAATGACTTGGCAAAACAACCTGTACCATTAACCAATGCTCATAAAAACGTTAAAAAATATTCTCAAGTATTCGGCGAGTTTTTAATGGATACCGCCAAAACCGACAAAAAACTTATCGCAATCACCCCAGCCATGGCGGAAGGTTCAGGCATGGTGGCATTTGCCAAAGCATTCCCAAATCAGTATTTTGACGTGGCAATCGCCGAACAGCACGCCGTAACCTTGGCAGGAGGCATGGCGTGCGAAGGGCTAAAACCGATTGTGGCGATTTATTCCACGTTCTTACAGCGTGGCTACGACCAGTTAATCCACGATATCGCCCTGCAAAACCTAGATGTTACCTTTGCCATTGATAGGGCAGGGCTTGTCGGTGAGGACGGGGCGACCCACGCAGGCGTGTTTGACATGAGTTTTATGCGGTGCGTGCCGAACATGGTGATTGCCTGTCCGTCTGACGAAAACGAGTGTTATCAACTACTTAACGCCTGTTATCAATACCAAGGCACGTCTGCAGTGCGTTATCCACGGGGCGAAGGCGTGGGCGTAGAAATTGATAAAGCGGGAATTGACAAAAATGGGGCGAATAATGCCAATCATTTTGCGATTGGTAAGGCGGTGCTTGATTGCCAATTTAACAATAAAAATCAAAAAGTTAATAAAAAAATTGCCGTGCTTGCCTTTGGTTCAATGTTAAAAACTGCCAAACACGCGTGTGAAATTATCGCAAAAAATTCCCCTAAAACTCAATTTTCGGTTTATAATATGCGGTTTGTCAAACCGCTTGATAATGAGTTGATTGACACGCTGATTAGAGAGGATTACCACATTATCACCCTAGAAGAACATCAGCTAATGGGCGGTGCAGGCAGTGCGGTTAATGAATATATTTTGTCAAAAACCTACATGACATCCGTGCCAAACGTGCTAAATATCGGCATTGATGATAAATTTATCCCGCACGGTAGCCATAGCCAACAGCTTGAATATTGTGGGTTAGATGTGAATGGGGTAGTGCAAAAAATGAATCATTTTTTACATCATTAACCTTTTTTATCATAAATTCTTTTTAAATATCTTTATGAATCATTTTAATTTTTAAGGTACATATATGGAACCAATGGTCGTCATGGCAGTGCGTGCTGCTCAAAAAGTAGGCAATGAGATTTTAAATGCTCACTTTAATCGGCATAAAATTGAGCTAAACATTGAAAGCAAAGGCTTGGACGGTTTGGTTACCCAAATTGACCGTTATAGTGAAGAATTGCTAATCGCCACTTTAAAAGAAAGTTATCCAACCCATTCATTTTTGGGTGAAGAATTTGGCTTGCAACAAGGCAAGGGCAACGACCAAGATTGGTGTTGGGTCATTGACCCATTGGACGGTACGCATAACTTTGTGCATGGTTTACCGCATTTTTGCGTGTCTATCGGCGTGCAAAAAAATGGTGTTACCGAACACGCAGTTATCTACGACCCTGTACGTGATGAAGTGTTTTCAGCGAGTCGTGGTAAAGGGGCGAGATTAAACCAACGCCGTATCAGTGTGAGCGAGCATAAAACCATTCAAGGCGGTTTTTTTACCACAGGTCACCCGCTAGAACGTAACCGACATGACGGTGTGCATTCGTATGCCAAAGAACATTTTGAAACCTTGCAAAAAATCTGCGAACAAGGTGGCCAAGTGCGTCGTCTAGGTTCGGCGGCCTTGGATTTGGCGTATGTGGCGAGTGGGCGAGTGGACGGCTATTTTGAAATGTCTATCAAACCGTGGGATATCTGTGCAGGTGAGTTGATTGTCAGCGAAGCCCGTGGCACGGTGGTTGACCATACAGGGGCTCACGAAGCGATGAGTACAGGCTCGGTGTTTGCCTGTAATGTCAAACTGTTAAAACCGCTTATGCAATTAGTTGTGCCTGTGTGGGGAAATGCGGTTAAAGGGTAATTTAACCGTTTAATATCCCAATCCGACCATTTACTGCATCGGTAATTGGAATTTGGCGAGGCATGGCTGTTTCTACGGTTAGCCCCAAGGTTTTTATCAATTCATCATCGTGATGGGTGGTGGCGTTGTCGGTAGTTAATAATTTATCGCCATAAAAAAACGAATTTGCCCCTGCCATAAATAATAAAGCCTGCTCAGCATCGCTGAGTTGCTCACGCCCTGCGGAAATGCGGACATAACTGGTTGGACAACATAGCCGTGCCACTGCAATCGTGCGTGCCCATTCTAAAACAGGCAGGCGAGTTTCGCCGAGTTTATCCGCAACTGGCGTTCCTTTAATTGGCACAAGCATATTAATCGGAATAGACTGGGGCAGTGTTGGCAAATTGGCAAGTTCAAACAACAAATCAATGCGGTCATCACGGCTCTCGCCCATGCCAATAATACCGCCACTGCACACGTTAATCCCTGCACGGCGTACACATTCAAGCGTATTTAAACGGTCGTCAAAGGTGCGTGTGCCAATGATTTTTGGATAAAAATCCCTCGACGTATCTAAATTATGGTTATAATAATCAAGCCCCGCATCGGCAAGCAGTTGTGCTTGATTTTGCGTGAGCATTCCGAGCGTCATGCAGGTTTCTAGTCCCAACGCTTTCACTTCTTTTACCAACTCAAGCACATACGGCATATCCCTATCGTGTGGATTTCGCCAACCTGCCCCCATACAAAAACGGCTAGAACCTTTTGCTTTGGCAAGACGAGCCTGCTCAATCACAGTTGCCACTGCCAGTTTTTTTTCACCTTGCAAATCGGTGCGATGATGTCCTGACTGCGAACAATAACCACAATCTTCAGGGCAATTTCCTGTTTTGATTGATAATAAGGTACTGATTTGTACCGTATTTTTGGGAAAATGCTCACGCAACGTTTGTTGTGCTAATAACAATAAATCCATGAGTGGTAGCTCAAACCATGTTTGAATTTGGTTTCGGCTTGGTGTATTTTTTAGATTGTGATTGGTAGTAGATGCCATTTTTTATCCTTAAACGGTTGATTATTCGGCTGATTTAATTGTGGCAAAATCGTTATTGTATAAGTAAACATCTGTTAACGCAAGGCTATTTTGATTGAAAAACTTTTGGCAAAAATACGCAATCAGTCGTAAAAAATGTTAAAATAACGCCTATTTTTTAGTTTGATTAGCAACCATTTATGAAAAAAAATATCAACACCACTTTTGCTATCAGCGTGATTGTCGCATTGACAATCAGTGCAATTGCCTGTCAACAACCGCCGACTTATCAAAGTCTTGAAGGTAAAACCATGGGAACAAGCTACCATATTAGCTTTGAAATGCCCAAAAATACCGATTTGGCAAGCATTCAAGCCAGTATTGATAAACGTTTGTTGGATATTAACAAAAGTATGTCCACTTATGACGACACGGCGACCATTATGGCGTTTAACCGTGCCAAAGTTGGTGAAAAAGTACACATTGACCCCGATTTTATCCAAGTGTTGAATGCTTCTAAAACCATTTATCAAGCATCAAAGGGGGCATTTGACCCAACCGTGATGCCGTTGGTGAGCTTGTGGGGATTTGGCAAAGAAATGCGGATTGACCGTTTGCAATCACCGCCCACCCCAGCCGAAATTAACCAAGCTCGCAGTTTGATTGACTTTGACAGCGTGGTGTTACAAGCCAATCAATTAAGCAAAAATAAAGCGGGTGTGGCGTTGGATTTTTCAGCGATTGCCAAGGGTTATGGCGTGGATGTGGTCGCTGATGTACTAAAATCTGAGTATAAAATTAACAATTATATGGTAGAAATCGGTGGCGAAGTAGCGACACTTGGCAAAAACGCCAAAGGGCAGGCGTGGCAACTAGGGATTGATGAGCCTGTCATTAACAGTAGCGTGAGCAACCGCAATACCATTGCACTCATTCGTGAGCCAAAGCAAGGCAAAATTAACCTTGCCACATCAGGTAATTACCGCAATTCGCTCGTGTATAACGGCGTTCGCTATAGCCACACGATTGACCCTGATACAGGCAGTCCTGTGGTAAATGGGGCATCCTCCGTAACCGTGGTGCATGACACGACCGCATTGGCGGATGGTTGGGCGACCGCACTCACGGCGATGCCTTATGAAAAAGCGTTAAAAACCGCCCAAGATAACCAACTTGCGGTGCTATTTATCGTGCATCAAGACATGAGTAAAGCCAACCAAAATGACGAGAAAGCCCAAGATTGGCAAATCGTAGAAACGGATAAAATGAAAGCGTTGCGAGCTAGGACACCTTAATGTTGGTTAAAAAATACTAAAGGTTTTAAATATACTGAATAATTAAATTAAGACTGAAACTGTGTCAAATCCAACACTTTATCTGCATAATAATCCACCAAATGCCTATCATGGCTGACGATAACCAGTGTACAGTCACAGGCTTTACACTGTTCTATCAATAAATCCATGGTCTGCTGTTGGGTAATTGGGTCTAGCCGATTGGTAACTTCATCTGCAAATAAAAGCACAGGATTAAACAATAACGCTCGCAAAATCGCAATGCGTTGCAACTCACCGCCTGACACATTTAACGCACTGCGATTTAACAAGTCTGGGTTAAGTTTTAATGCTTTTAACAGTTTTGGCACACGGCTTTTGTCAAGTTTGTGCTTGTCAATGACATCATTTAGCAAGGTTTGCAAGCTGACATGACTGGCAAAGGCAGACGGCGGGTCTTGGTACAGTTTTAGCACTTGGTGACGTTTTGGTGGTTGTTGCCAATGGATTTTGCCCGATTTGGGTTTTAACAAACCGCACAACGCATCACCTAATGAGCTTTTGCCAATGCCACTATCGCCCACCAATCCCAACACTTCACCAACTTTTAACTCAAAATTTAAGCCACAAAACAAGTCACGATGACCACGAGCAAGGCTCAAATCTGTAACGGTTAATAAAGTTTTGCTCTGATAGTCGGCTTTTGTGTTTTTTTGCCAGTTGGCAGGGGCAGATGCGATGAGTTGTCTGGCATAGTCTGATGTGGGATTGTTTAATAGCGTTTTGGCATCACCTTGTTCCAAAAGTTTGCCATTTTTCATCACCATGATTTCATCGCTTAACGCTGTTGCTACGTCAATGTCGTGGGTGATTGTCAAAAGCGTTCCACCGTTTTTGGCAATTTGTTGTAGTAGCTGTATGACGATTTGTTTGTTTTTTTCGTCCAGTCCTTTGGTCGGTTCATCGGCAATGACGATGTTCGCACCGCCTGTGGTCGCAACCGCAATAGACGCACGCTGTGCCATACCGCCCGATAATTCATGGGGATAATACTCACAAAATTTTGCTAAGCCCAGTTGTTCCAATATGGTTTTGCTTGAGTTTTTGGCAGTTTGGTTGTCTTTTTTTGCCACAAAAAACAGGCTTTCCCACGTTTGCCAAAAAATATTCATGGTTGGGTCAAGGCTTCTGGTCGGCTCTTGTGGTAGCATGGCAATCTCATGCCCCCAGTAGCGTTCACAGTCGGCTTGTTGCAGTAATTGTGCATTTAGCCACACTTCACCTGTTTGTATCAACCCTGCTGGTAAAGCCCCCATAATCGCCTGTGCCAATAGGCTTTTGCCTGAGCCTGTCTCGCCAAGAATGGTTAAATTTTTGCCTTGATACAACTGTAAACTAATCGGTTCAACCAAACAATGCTTGTCTGTGGTAAAAACGCTTAAATCTTTGGTTTTGATTAAAATTTTTGGGTTTTGCATAGGTTTATTTTACCTGACCTGATAGCAGTTGAAAACTTAACACCAACAAAAACACGGCAATAATCGGCTGTGCAAAAATCATTGGTGCTTCATAATAATATGGAAATAACTCCGTCATCATTAAGCCAAGCTCGGCTGTGGGTGGGCGTAATCCCACATTGACAAAGCCCAAAGTTGCCAAAGCTAACACCGCATTGCCTGCACTAAACGCACTTAAGGTCATCATCACTGGGGCAAGTTTTGGTAAAAAATGGCGTTTCACACAATACCAAAAATCCATGCCCATCAGCCGTGAGCTTTCTATTTCTGGGCTTTTGGCAAGGGTTTTGCTAATGGCTCGTGTCATGCGAAAAAACTCCACCCACATCACCAGCGAAATACCCAAATATAACGCCAAAAATGAATTGGGAGCGATAGAAGCAAACAATAAAATAAACAAAAGTCCGGGCAATGCCATAATCATATCGCACAAAAAACCCAAAACTTTGTCAAACATTCCGCCAAAATACCCTGCAATAATGCCCGTTATCAGCCCTGACACCAGTGAACACAACACCGAAATCACAATCAGCGAAAAGGATAAACGAATGGCGGAAGCAAGCCGTGAAAGCATATCTCGCCCAAAATGGTCTGTGCCAAACCAATATTTTGGCGAGCTTGCCTGCAAGGTTGCGTTGAGATGTTGCAAATTTTCATCGGTCGGATAATAAAATGGCTGTAAATAAGCGAATGCCAGTAAAACTGTTAAAATTATCAGTCCAAGCCATTGCGATTTTTTAAATTGTTTTAACATAAAAATCCTTACACCGCCTGATGGGTATCGCCAATGCGTGGGTCTATCATCGCATTTAACATATCCACCAAAGTATTTAACAACACAAACAGCCCACCCATCACCAATGCCGTGCCTTGTATCATCGGCACATCACGGGCAATCACCGCATGAACCAAAGCATGACCAGAACCCGGCCAAGCAAACAACGACTCTACCACGACCACGCCTTCAATCAAATAAATCAACTGCACCGAATGATACGCCAAAATCGGAATGGCAACATTGCGTAACCCATGCCTTGTAAACGTGCGAAACTTGTCCAAGCCTTTTAAACGTGAAAACTCATAATACGACATATTTTGCACATCCGCCATCGCATGACGGCTGACACGCACCGACACCACCGACAACCCCAACGCCAACGTCAAAGCAGGCAAAATAAAATGATACCACTCGCCATAACCTGCCACAGGTAACCATTTTAGCCATACCGCAAACAGCATCATCAGCAAAATACCAATGATAAAAGACGGCATAGACCGCACCACCGTACTCACCACCAAGCTCAAACGGTCAAAAAAACCGTTCGGTTTTTGGGCAATCAACAAGCCAAGCGGTGGACCAATCAACAATGATATTAACAACGCCACCAACGCCAGCGACAACGTATGCCCAAACTGATGAGCAATCTCTGTCCACACACGCTCACCACTCACCAAAGAATTGCCCAAATTCAACTGAGCCAAATCGCCAAGCCACGAGCCATAGGCTTGCCACCAAGGTTTATCCAAATCTAGCTCTTGACGTACCAACTCGGCAGATGTTGCATTGGTCTGGTCGTAGCCATAACGACTGGCAGCAATACGATACGCCATATCGCCTGACAAACTTCGCATCAACACAAAAGTGAGCGTTCCCACCGACCACATCACTAAAATCAGCTGAATAAATCTAGCGAATAATAACTTTAACATAAGCTTACCAAGATAGTTTATTCAAACGGAAATGACGCTCAAATGGGTCTATTTCCAAGCCTTTTAATGACTTACCAACAGCCACATTCTGCTGATAATACAATACAGGGGTTACAGGGCGTTCGTCTACCAAGATTTGGGCGACTTTTTGTTTTAAGGCTTTTGATTCTGGATTATCACTCGTCATACGATTTAATTTTTCTAACGAATCTATCAAATCTGCGTTATGCCAGTTCATCGCCCCCCAGTCTGCCCCTTCTGCAGAAAAATCTTCCATTAAAGCCCCAAGTGGGTCAGGAATTAAGCCGTAATTGCGTGCGTACAATGCCATTTGCAATGTGCCATTTTGGTGCGAAGCAGGAATATCAGAAAAATTACCCACCGCAACATCAACGTCTATACCAACCTGTTTCCACTGATTTTGCAAGGCGGTGGCAATAATCGGTAATTCTGGACGGTCAGAAAAGGTTTTTAAGCTAAATTTAAAGGGCTTTCCGTCTTTGATTAACATACCCTTGGCATCTTGCTGATAGCCAAGATTGATAAATTGTTGCTTGATTGCGGGATAATCTGGTGCTTGAGACTCAGTTTTCACTTGCCAATCGTGAAAAATTGGTGGCAAAATCTGTTCTGCCATACCGTCTTTGATATTTAACACCGCCTCGGCAATGCCTTGTCTGTCAATGGCTTGCGACATTAATTGACGTACTTTGACATCGGTAAATAGCGGGTCTTTGGCATTGACTTTAAACTGAATAGTACGGGCGATAGACTGCGATAATACTTGGATATTTGGGTCGGCTTGTAGGCGTTTGACACTGGCAGAATCAAGGTTGTAAACCAGATAATTGGGCTTACTTTGTGCCAACAGGGTGCGTGTTTCGCTACGGCTGTTGGCAAGGTAAGTTACGTTTTTGATTTTGGCTTTTTCACCCCAGTAATGTTCAAATGCCACCTGTTCCATTTTTTGCGGTGGCTCTATTTTGGTTGCCTTGTACGCCCCTGTAGCGATAAGTTTTTTCACATTATTTTTGTCATCAAAGGCAGATTTTGCCAAAATAATACTGGTAGAATGTGCCAAATAAGCAGGAAAATTCGTTAAAGGTTTTTTTAACACAAACTGCACCGTCATCGGGTCAATTTTGTTCACCTTTTCAATATTGGCTTTTTCCAGTGCGGTCGGTTTGCTCAATGCCACATTTAAACTTTGCACCACGTTATCGGCGGTAAAATCGCTATTGTCATGGAATTTGACATTTTCACGCAGGCTAAACGTCCACGTCTTGCCGTTGTCATCGGATTGCCATTTGCTTGCCAAGCCTGCCACAAGCTTGCCCTGATTGTCCACTTCAACCAAGGTTTCAGCAATCCCCAATCGCTGAAACAAAAAACCTGATTTACTGGGGTCTTCGGACGTGATTTCCCAAGGCGTCACCACGATAAGCTCGTCATGTTGCTCATGGCTGTGGTCGTGTCCGTCATGATTGTGTCCGTCATGATTATGGGCTTTTGTTTGCTCTGGTGTACGGTTTATCATCACCACAACCGCACCCAAAATCGCCAAAATCACCGCAAGTGGGGCAAATTTTTTCATACCAAATTTTCCTATTATCAAAGTTACGTTATATTATAACAAAGTTGCTCACTATAGCAAAAATGTTAATAAATTGCATTAAAAATTTCTATCATCAAAAATTTTTATCAAGCTAGGATTTGTGCTATGATAAGGCAAATTTTATCAAAACTGGCAAATTACGGAGAAAAATGATGATAATGTTAGAATTACCACCACAATTAGAACAACAAATTATCGTTCAAGCTGAGCAACAAAATTTGAGTATTCAAGCTTATATTTTGTCAAAATTGACCCCAAAAAACGAACAAAAATCTGAAACTTTAAGCGAAGTTTTTGCCAATGTTCAACTCACCAATATGCAAGGCGACCCTGTTGCTATTCAACAAACATTGCGTGATGAATGGGCGTAATAATGCAAAGAAAATATTTATTAGACACCTGTTTTATTTTAGGTTTGATTAACAAAAATGAAAAGGCATTACAAAGTTTTGGTAACATCTCTGTAAATAGCTGTTTTATCAGTGTGATTAATCGGATTGAATTGCTTGGATTTGCTCATGCAAATGAACAAGAAGAGCATAGTATTGTTGTTGCTTTGTCAAAAATTCATTGCTTACGATTATCAGAAGATGTGGAAAACAAAACCATTGAACTTCGCAAACGGCATAAAATCAAATTGCCTGATGCCATTGTATTGGCGACGAGTCTGGTATATGATTTAGAACTTTTAACCCTTGATAGCAAATTGGCAAAACTTTATCAACAGGAAACGCAATGAAACCACAATCCGCCCCAAAAATCGCTGTCGTTCTTGTCAATCTTGGCACGCCCGATGCACCGACCACCCAAGCAGTCAAAAGCTATTTACGCCAGTTTTTATCCGACCAACGTGTGATAGAAATCCCAAAATTTGTTTGGCAAATTATCCTAAACCTGTTTGTGCTAACCACTCGCCCGCCCAAAGTTGCTCACGCTTATCAAAGCATTTGGCAAGATGGTTCACCGTTACGCAACATCGCCTTTGAACAGACCAAACTGTTACAACAACGTTTTGATAATGAGAAAAACAATGATTTATTAGCAGGATTTGATATTCAAGTATTTACAGGTATGACCTATTGCGAACCTGCCTTAAAAGATGTTTTAACTAAAATAAACAACGAAAAATTTGAACAAATCGTCATTTTACCGCTGTATCCGCAATATTCGGCAACCACGACAGGGGCGGTGTTTGATGTGATAGCACGTTGGGGCATGAAAGAGCGAAATTTGCCTGCGATAAGTTTTGTGAAAGATTATTTTGCAAATCCATTATATATTAAGGCATTGGCAGAAAGTATTCGCACTTTTCAAGCCACGCATGGCAAGCCTGAAAAGCTGTTAATGAGTTTTCACGGTATTCCACAACCTTATGCCGATAAAGGCGACCCCTACGCAAGCCGTTGTCGCTGTACGGCAGGGCATTTGGCAAAAGAGCTTGGCTTACATGATGATGAGTGGCTGTGCAGTTTTCAGTCTCGTTTTGGTAAACAAGAATGGGTAAAACCCTATACCGATGCGACTTTGACCGAGTGGGGCAAACAGGGCGTGAAGTCAGTTCAGGTGATTAGCCCTGCGTTTTCGGCGGATTGTTTGGAGACGTTGGAAGAGCTTGCGGTGGAAAATCGGGATATCTTCCAGTCTAATGGCGGTGGTGAGTATCATTATATTCCTGCGTTAAATAGCCAAAGTTTACATATTGATTTGATTTGGCAGTTGGTGTTACCGCACGTTTTGGCACATAAGGATAATAAGGCAAATTGGGTTTAAGGCTTTACCAAAAACACAACCGTTTTTATCATTCCAAAATCTCTTTGACATCCACAGGTAATTTGGTGACTAATAATTGGTCAATTTTGTGATGGTCAATATCGACCACTTCAAATTTGTAGCCTTCATGCTCCACAAAATCTGCAGGGCGAGGGATTTTTCGTAGCTTAAACATCATAAAGCCTGCAATGGTTTCATAATTATCCCAATCAGGGAAATTTTCAATATTTAAAGCGTGCATCACATCTTCAATCGGTGTAATGCCGTCAATCAGCCACGATTGCTCATCACGTTGGATAATGTTTTGTTCATCTTCCATCGGCGTGACCCAATCGCCCATCACCGTCATCATGATATCCGACAGCGTAATCACACCCACTACTAACGCGTATTCATTCATCACCACCGCAAATTTTTCTTTACTTGAGCGAAAACGGTCTAATAATTCCGACAACGTCAAGGTATCAGGCACGATTAACACGTTGCGAATGGTGGTTTCATTGAGCTGAATTTGGCTTTGATTATTCATCAATTTTACTAAAATATCTTTGGTATCAACATAACCAATCACTTGGTCAATCGTGCCATTACATACCAAAAATTTTGAGTAAGGATAATCCGCAATTTTTTGACGAATACTGTCTGCTGACTCACCAAGGGTAAAAAACACCACATCTTCGCGCACCGTCATACCTGACGGCACGGTGCGTTCTTCTAGTTCAAATACATTTTCAATAAAATGTTGCTCTTGTTGTAACACCACGCCCGCCTCAGCACCTGCATCCATGATTGCTGATACATCGTCAAAGGTAATATTTTCTTCACGGGTGGTATTGACCTTAAAAATACGAAAAATCAGATTTGCCAAGCCATTGATAATCCATGCCAGTGGTTTACACAGCTTAATCACCCACAACACAGGGGTAATTACCGCAAGCGATGCTTTTTCAGGATTAATCATTGCCAAACGTTTTGGGATTAAATCGGCAAACAAAATAAATAGCAATGTCACGACCAAAAAAGAGGCAAAAAACGCCATATTTTCTAGCCATGCTCCTTGATAAAATTTTGCAAAAAATGCCTGAAAGTACGGACGTAACGCCGATTCACCGACAGAACCGCCCAAAATTGCCACCGCATTTAGACCAATCTGCGATGTGGCAAAAAACTCAGCAGAATTTTCCTGTAAGTGTAAAATTTTATCGGCTCGTGTGTCGCCACTTTCGGACAAAAGTTTAAGTTTGATACGTCTTGCCCCTGCTAACGCAATCTCGGAAATTGAAAAAAAACTTGACGTCAAAATTAACGCCAAAATAATCATCGAAGTTTCAAATAAATTCACATGACACCTATAAGTCAATCTTTATCATACAATAACACAATTTTACAAAAAGTCGCTTTAATTTTTGTTAACTTTGGTTGGCTAGTGCGTATTTTTGCTCATTTATTCAAAATGATTTCAAGTACAAATTTTGTCCCAATAAAGGCAATTCCAAGCAATCCCACGCCATACAGCGTCATATTACTGGCTTTTACGCCACGCCAACCATACCGCCAATGCCCAAATAATAACGCCCCAAACACCAGCCACGACAGCACGCTAAACACGCTTTTGTGTGCCAAATGTTGCTCCAACAAATCATGCGTATCCATAAACCCAAGTCCAAGCGAAATAGACAACAGCACAAATCCGAGTGTTATCATATCAAACAGCAGGTTTTCCATATCTTGCAAGGCAGGTAATTTTGCCACCCAAACACGGTGAATGGTCTGATGTTTTAATTCACGAATTTGCAAACGAAGCATCACCGCTTGTACTGCTGACATAAACAAAATGGAATATGCCCCCAATGCCAACAAAATATGCCCTTGCAAAATCCCACTCATTTGGGTCAATGGCTGATACGGAGCATTGCCAAAATAACCAATCAACACCCCAACCAATGCCAACGGCGTCGCCAAAATCCCAAATGGCAAAATTGCCCGATACCAACTAAACCCCCAATAAAACAACAACATAAACAAACTGGTCAACGAAATCATGTTAAATAAATTAAAATTTAAGCCGTATAAGGTCATGATTTTGGGGTAAAGTGTCCCTGCGTGTGCCAACAAGCCTACTGCCAAGAACCCAAGCGTCATCCCTTTGTGAATGGGTTTTTGCAAACTTAACGCCCACATCAGATAAACACTGGTTAACAAATAACACACAAGCGATAAAATTAGCAGTAAAAACACGAATTTTTCCCCAAAATAGTTTGATTGTGTTAAAATCTTATTATTTTAACAAATTTCAACGAAATAATCGGCTATTTTATCAGTATTTTGTTAGCAGTTTGACAAAATTTCGCATAAAATATCGTTATTATTTTTAACAGACAGATAACATACAGAGAACGCTCATGTTTGAAACTTTAACCGAACGCTTATCAACCAGTCTGCGTAACGTGGCAGGCACAGGACAGCTAACCGAAGATAATATCAAAGACACCTTGCGTGAGGTGCGTATGGCACTTTTAGAAGCGGACGTGGCATTGCCAATCGCCCGTGATTTTGTGGCTCGTGTCAAAGACAAAGCCCTTGGGCAAGAAGTGCTAAAAGAATTGCAACCAGGGCAAGCCTTTGTCAAAATCGTGTATGATGAGCTGACCGAAATGATGGGTAGCGAAAACCAACAGCTTGAATTAACAGGCAAACCGCCTGTGATTTACCTGATGGCAGGCTTGCAAGGGGCGGGAAAAACCACCACCACAGGTAAATTAGCAAAATATTTACAAGACCGTCATAACAAAAAAGTCATGCTCGTGTCAGCGGATGTGTACCGACCTGCCGCGATTAAACAGCTTGAACAAGTTGCGGAGCAAGTCGGAGCGAGTTTTGTGGCATCGCACGCCGATGAAAATCCGATTGACATTGCCAAACGTGCCATTGAACAAGCCAAAATCCAATATCAAGACGTGTTAATCATTGACACGGCAGGGCGTTTGCACGTTGACAACGAAATGATGGACGAAATCAAAGCCCTAACCGCCGAAGTCAATCCAACAGAAACGCTATTTGTCGTGGACTCGATGACAGGGCAAGATGCGGCGAATACCGCCAAAGCCTTTAATGATGCCTTGCCATTGACAGGCGTGATTTTGACCAAAACTGACGGTGATGCTCGTGGTGGTGCGGCGTTGTCGGTGCGTGCGATTACAGGCAAGCCGATTAAATTTTTGGGTCGTGGTGAAAAACTAGAAGCCTTAGAACCGTTCCACCCAGAACGGGTCGCACAGCGGATTTTGGGTATGGGCGATGTGTTAAGTTTGGTTGAAGAAGTTGAAAACAAAATTGACCGTGAAAAAGCCGAACGCATGGCGAAAAAAATCCAAAAAGGCGGTGAGTTTGACCTTGAAGATTTATTGACCCAGTTCCAGCAAATGCGTAATTTGGGCGGTATGGCAGGTTTTCTTGACAAAATGCCAGGCATGAGCGGTGCAGACATCCAAAAAGCGGTGCAAGAAGCCAAACCTGAAGAAAAGGTAAAAGAAATGGAAGCTTTAATTCATTCAATGACACCTTTTGAACGTCAAAATCCTGATAAAATCAACCCAAGCCGTAAACGTCGTATCGCTGACGGCTCAGGTAAAACGGTGCAAGACGTGAATGCCTTGTTAAAACAACACAAACAAATGGCAAAAATGATGAAAATGCTATCTGACCCATCAGGTATCAGCAAAATGATGCGTGCAGTACAAGGCTTAACCAAAGGTATGAGCGGTGGCGGTGGTCCCTTGTTTGGCGGTAATCAAGCTGAGCAACAACCTGCCCCTGTCATGGGACAAAGCATTGATGTTAACAGTGTTAATGCGAATTTGGCAAACCAACCAGCTCCAAAATTTAAAACACGGTTTTAGAACCTGTATTCACAACCTTACGCAGTTGATTGTCACTTTGTAAAATAAAATAACAGTTTGCTTTTGCATAAAAACTGGCTAAATCTTGCTTTTCTGCGTCAAAAACTTGTTTGATAGAATGACTATCAACCTGCGTTTTTTCCTTGAAAAGCGGGCGATTTATTGTATTTTTCATTGCAAAAACGTTATGAATACAGGCTCTTAAAATTTTGGCTAATCATAAAAAAGCGTATCAGTGGGATACGCTTTTTTTACGCATCATTTTTGTCATGTCCAAGACTATCATTGGCAAAGCGACTGGCTAAAATACCACAAACAATCAGCTGAATTTGATGAAACAGCATAAGTGGTAAAATTAATAAGCCGTACGGTTGCCCCGCAAATAAAATTTTTGCCATTGGCACGCCACTAGCAAGTGTTTTTTTAGAGCCACAAAATAAAATGGTGGTTTGGTCGGCACGATTAAAGCCCAATTTTTTGCCAGAAAAATGTAAAAGCACCATAACGCTAAAGAGTAAAACCATGCAAATTACAATCAGATAGACCAACACCTGCCACGACACTTGTCGCCAAATACCTTCTATAACCGCTGCACTAAACGCTGAATACACCACCATTAAAATTGAGCCTTGATCCACCATTTTGACAATTTTGGCGTTGTTTTTTAAAAAATTTTTCATTTTATTTCTGGCTAATTGCCCAAGCACAAACGGTACAAGTAACAAAAAAATGATTTTTAGCATCACGCCTAACCCCACATCATTGGCAACGTTATTGGCATGAAGATTTTGGCTTAAAAATAACCCAACCAAAAGTGGTGTTAAAAATATGCCGATGATGTTGGACGCCGATGCACTACATACCGCCCCTGCAACGTTGCCCTTAGCGACCGACACAAAAGCAATGGACGATTGCACCGTGGACGGTAATAAGCACAAATACAAAAATCCAAGAGATAACTCATGACCAACTAACGGCGTGATGAGTGGTTTGATAAATAAACCCAAAATAGGATATAGCACAAAGGTACTGGCAAAAATCATGGCGTGCAATCGCCAATGCGTAATCCCTTCAATGACAGCTTCTCTGGATAATTTTGCTCCGTGCAAAAAAAACAGCAAAGCGATGGCAAAATCGGTCAAATGGCTAAAAATAACCGCAGGCTGTCCTGCAATTGGCAAAATGCTTGCCACCACAACCATTAGCATGATAAGCAGGCTAAAATTGTCGGGTAAATATTTGGGTCGGGCCATAAAATGCACTCAATACTTGTAGTGATTGGGTAAGGCTTATATTTAGAATGCTAGTAATAAAATACAAGGGTGAGTAATGCCCACCCTTGTATTTATAAGATTAATAAAAGGTTTAAAAAACCTTGTGGTATTTGCGATTAAAGTAAACCAAGCCCTTTTTCTCATGTGTCTCATCGCCGTGTTGATAAATCGCTACAATCTTACACATAAAAATCCCATGCGTGCCAACGGTGCTAACCTCATCAATGACACAATCAAAACTCACCAAAGCATTGGTTAAAATTGGCGAGCCTGTGACAAGGCTTGTCCATTGTGCTTGGGCAAAACGTTCAGCTGATGTCAGACGAGAAGCAAAAGTGTTGGATAGCTCTTCATGAAATTCCGATAACACATTAACCGCCAAAATTTTGTTTTTGGTAAAATATGGATACGAAAATGACCCACTATTCATGCACACAAGTAAGGTCGGCGGTGTATCGGTAACACTGCACACCGCCGATGCGGTAAAGCCGTGCTGACCGTCATCCCCTTGTGTGGTAACGACACTGACCGCACTTGACAGTAGTGACATGGCGTTTTTAAAATCGGTAACATCAACCATTTTTTTATCCAATTATTATGAGCGACTTGCCAAAATTTCGTTGCGGACGATGGATGCCCCTTGTACCAAAGCGTGCAACTTGCCACGAGCCACCGTGCGAGATAAAGGTGTCATACCGCAGTTGGTTGATGGGTATAGTTTGTCCGCATCAACAAACTGTAAGGCACGACGCAAGGTATCAGCAACTTGCTCTGGTGTTTCAATGGTGCTAGTTGCCACGTCAATCGCTCCAACCATTACTTTTTTACCACGAATTAACTCAATCAAATCCATTGGCACGTGTGAGTTTTGGCATTCTAGTGAAACGATATCAATCTTTGATGCTTGTAATTTTGGGAAGCTCTCTTCGTATTGTCGCCATTCATTGCCAAGCGTTTTTTTCCAATCGGTATTGGCTTTAATACCATAACCATAGCAAATATGCACCGCTGTTTCGCATTTTAAGCCTTCAATGGCACGCTCCAAGGTTGCCACGCCCCAGTCGTTGACTTCATCAAAAAACACATTAAAGGCAGGTTCGTCAAACTGGATAATATCCACACCCACCGCTTCAAGTTCTTTGGCTTCTTCGTTTAGGATTTTGGCAAATTCCCACGCCAATTTTTCACGGCTTTTGTAATGACCGTCATACAGCGTGTCAATCATCGTCATAGGACCTGGCAACGCCCATTTAATGGGACGGTCGGTATGTTCACGCAAAAACTTGGCATCATCTACAAAAACCGCTTTTGGACGGCTGACAGCCCCAACCACGCTTGGCACGGATGCATCATAGCGATTGCGGATTTTGACAGTTTCTCGCTGATTAAAATCCACACCGTCCAAATGCTCAATAAAGGTAGTCACAAAATGCTGGCGAGTCTGTTCGCCGTCGCTAACAATATCAATGCCAGCTTGGGCTTGTTCGGCAAGTGAGACAAGCAGGGCATCTTGTTTGGCTTGCTTTAAGTCATCGCCTGATAGTTTCCATTCTGACCACAATTTTTCAGGCTCGGCAATCCAAGACGGCTTTGGCAAACTACCAGCCGTTGAGGTAGGTAATAGTGTGTGAACTTGATTTGACATAAATTTTCCTTTAAAAAAATGCGTTGGGTCATACCCACTTTTTAAAATTTTAATTGTATCATATTGTGACGACAGGTTTTAAAATTTTAACACAATAAGGCGGGCAATGCCCACCTTAAGCTAGGTTACATTAAACGTTACAATATTTCGGTATTTGCCCATTTTGCCAAAATTTCACGATGCGGTTTGATAAAATGCTCACCTGCAAACTGCCCTTGCTTAATGGCTAATTGCGTACGTTCTTCTCGGTCGTACTCAATTTTAGTCAATGAGTAATCTTGATAATTTAGGCTTGGCTGATAAATTTTCCCTGCAACTGAATTGGCGTTATAAATTTCTGGACGATAGATTTTTTGAAATGTTTCCATGGTCGCAATCGTACTAATAAGCTCAAGATTGCTGTAATCATTTAACAAATCACCCTTAAAATAAAACACATACGGTGCAACGGATTTTGGTGGCATAAAATAACGCACGCTCATACCCATTTTGGCAAAATATTCATCGGTTAATGAATAGGCCTCTTGGGTGTATTCCTGCCCCAGAATTGGGTGGTAATTGCAGGTTTGCTGATAAATACGGGTGTTAGAGACGCTCAAACAAAATACAGGTGGCTTATCAAAATGTTCCCCATAAACCTCCGACTGCAACAATAAATCAAACAACTTACCGTGCAACTCTCCATAATTTGCAGGCGTGCCAAAACTTTGTTTGTCTTTGTTGTGATTTAATAGCAATACACTAAAATCATAATCACGCACATAAGATGAGTAGTTATTACCAACGATGCCATCAATGCGTTTGCCAGTTTGTTGGTCAATCACATAAGTTTTTAGCATTTCAATAGCAGGAAATGGCTCATCCACACCATCAATCAAAAAGTCTGCCGACACAATATCAAGCTCAACCAAGTAACGGTCACCGTTTGGGTTATCCCAATGGGCTAAATCGTTAAAGCGATTATTAATCATGGTGATGGTGTTTTGTAGGTTTTTTTGGCGGTTGTCGCCACGAGCCAAGTTAGCAAAATTGGTCGTCAAGCGTGTGCTGTGGGCTGGCTCATAATTTTCATCAAAGCGATGTGTCTTAATGGTGTAATGAAAGGGTGCAGTCATAGTAAATACCTCTTTTAAATAATTGAGCGTATTGTAGCCGATTTTTTAGATGAATAAAAACGAATTATTTTAAAAAAAACATGAATTTTATTCATTTTACGATTGGGGTATCGTTTGTGTTTATTTTATTGCAAAAATATTCAAATACAGGTTTTTACAATCTGATAAATAATTGTTACACAATTTTAATAGGAATATGCTAATATTTAAAAACCTTAACATTCCTGTGCTTTTGTTAAATTTTACTTCATAATCTTTGATAAGAATCACAGCTTTTCTTACGCTTTTTATTAATAGGAAAAATCATGAAATTGATGCAAATTATGTTGGCAGCTACTTTCGCATTCACAGGCGTTTCTGCGGTGGCAAGCACTTATATTATTGACCCATCGCATACCCACGCACGTTTTGCGATTGGACACATGGGAACGAGTACCAATATGGGTGGTTTTTATGAGTTGACAGGTCAAGTAGAATTTGATGCCAAAGCCAAAACAGGTTTTATTGGTATCACTATTCCGACCAATAGCCTAATCATGCCAACCAAAGCCTTTACCGAACATTTAAAAAGCGATGAATTTTTTGATGTCAAACAATACCCAACTGCTTATTTTAAATCAACAAAATGGTATTTTAACGGCGACAAACCAAGCAAAATTGACGGCGAATTGACACTAAAAGGCAAAACTTTACCAGTTACTTTGACCGCAACCCAGTTTGGTTGTTATGACAATCCATTTGTCAAAGCTCAAAGCTGTGGCGGTGATTTTACTACCACGATTGACCGCACCAAGTTCGGTATTTCAGCTTATTCAGGCAAGGGTGTGCCTGACGAAGTAAAATTAAACATTCAAATTGAAGCCTACAAAAAATAATGATAAATTAATTTAAAAAAAACTCACTGCTTTAAAAAATTTGTTGTAAAAATGCCAATTTCTTTACCTTTTTTAAGGCTGGGGAATTGGTGTTTTTTTTGTCGTCTTTTATAACATGGCTGGGTTAATTTGACAATTTAGCAAAAATAACTTACAGTAAACTCAAATTTTTGCTATTTTTTTACAAAAAGGATAAAATGATGTTTAAAAGTCTAGCGTCTGATGCCTTTGGTTTAAGCGATATTGGTAAAATCATTCCACCTAATCAATTTAACCAAACCGATATTGATGATTATATTTTTCACGAAGATGATGAAAAAATTTATTTTGTGATAAAGTCTAAGACCGATGAATATTGCTTTACCAATGTGGCATTTTTGCACCTTGATGGGCAGTCAGCGACCAGCAAAAAACGTTTGCTCAAACGCTATCCTTACCGTTATTATCAGCCTGCCAATATTATGATTGAGACCGCAGGGACAATGGACTTGGACGCAGAGTTAAAATTTAGTTTGGCTGGTCAGGTGTTTTCTATTGACATTGACAAAAACCAAATTGAACAAGTGCGAGATATTTACAAGGCATTGACTGCGATTAGCGAGCGGTGCAAACGCATTGCCCACGAAGAAGCGGTGTTGGATAAGAGTTTTGACACGGTAACGCAGATGTTTGGCTTACGCACGTTACCTGAAAATGTGGTGCTAAGTTTGCCTGATATCATTAATCAAACCGTAGCTCAAGTAGAAACGGCGTATGCTGAGCGGTTGGGGGAAATTCGCCAGTATGATTTTGGCAAAGTTTTTGAACATTATTTGCACCAGTAATTTTTGACGACGTTTGTATAATTACAAAAATTGGCGGATTTTAGCAAGTATGGGAAATGTTGCAAGGCGATTGCGTTGTGATATTTCCTATTTTTTTTGCAAAAAAGTTCACAATCTTTTTGACAATGTGACATTTTTTGTTATTATTGACAGGTTATTTTTTTGGTTTTTAAGAAGATAGTTATGAATAAGCAACCTATTCGTTTGGCGGTTTTGGGGCTTGGTACGGTTGGTACTGGCGTGGTGCAGTTGTTGCAGACAAATTTTGATGAAATCAAGCGTCGCACAGGGCGTGAGATTGTGATTACTCACGTAGGGACACGACGTGAGCGTGATGATATTGACAGCAGTGTGAAACAATCGGCAGATTTGCTAAATATTGTCGCACAAGATGACGTGGATATCGTGGTGGAAGTCATGGGTGGGACGACCGTTGCCAAAGATGTGATTATTGAAGCGATTAAACAGGGTAAACACGTGGTTACCGCAAACAAGGCGTTGTTAGCAGAGCATGGCAATGAGATTTTTGCGTTGGCGGATAAACACCATGTCAAAGTGGCGTACGAAGCATCGGTGGCAGGCGGTATTCCAATTATCAAAATCGTGCGTGAAGCGTTATCTGCCAATAAAATTGATTGGTTAGCAGGGATTATCAATGGTACAGGTAACTTTATTTTGACCGAAATGCGTGATAAAGCCCGTACTTTTGAAGATGTGCTTGCCGAAGCCCAAGCATTAGGCTATGCTGAAGCTGACCCGACCTTTGACGTGGAAGGCATTGATGCTGGGCATAAGTTGACTTTGTTGGCATCAATTGCCTTTGGCATTCCGCTACAGTTTGACAAGGTATATTGCGAAGGAATCACCAAAATTACCACGCAAGATGTGAAATATGCCGAAGAGTTAGGCTATCGCATTAAACATTTAGGCTTTGCGGTACGTCGTGCGTTGCCAAATGGCGAACAAGGCATTGAATTGCGGGTGCATCCAACCTTAATCCCTGAAGACAAACTACTAGCGAATGTCAATGGGGTAAAAAATGCGGTACTCGTGGACGCTCACCCTGTGGGACAAACGTTGTATTATGGAGCAGGGGCAGGGGCAGGGGCGACGGCATCAGCCGTTATGGCAGATGTCACCGATATCGTACGAATGATGAATGATAGTGACAATCGTAACCCAAACCTTGTACCACATTTGGCATTTTTACCCCAAAATCTTAGTCATACACGGATTTTATCTGCAGATGAAATTATCTCAGGGTATTATTTACGGGTACAAGTCAAAGACGATGTTGGCGTTTTGGCAAAAATTACCCATATACTAAGCCAATTAGAAATCAGCATTGATGCGATTTTGCAAAAACCTGCTCATGAACTTGGCGAAGTGCCTGTGATTATCATGGTTGACCCTGTGATAGAAGGTAAAATGAACGAAGCGATTGCCCATATTGAAGCCTTAGATAGTGTGGTGGATAAAGTGGTGCGTATTCGTTTGGATGAATTGGTGGAATAGGGAGATAAATAATGACTGACATTCGTCAATTACAACCAGCAAATGTTTGGCAATGGTTCGCTGATATCTGTAGCGTGCCACATCCGACTTTTCACGAGCATCAATTAGCCGATTTTATTACAGATAAAGTGAAAACGGATGGACAAAAGTTTGGTTTAACCGTAGAAAAAGATGCAGTAGGTAATCTACTCATCCAAAAACCTGCTAGTCAAGGCATGGAACAGCACGCCCCTGTCGCTATCCAAGCCCACTATGACATGGTCGCCCAAAAAGGTACGGGTTCAAATCATAACTTTGAAACTGACCCAATTGAAACCGTTATTAAAGACGGTTGGGTGTGGGCGAATGATACCACGCTTGGGGCAGATAATGGGATTGGTTTGGCAATGGGATTGGCGGTGGCATTTAGTGACGATATCGCTCATCCTCCATTGCGATTGATTATCACCAGCGAAGAAGAAATCGGCATGGGTGGCGTGCAAGGCTTGTCACCTGATTGGTTACAAGTGCCTTATTTGCTTAATTTGGACTCAGAAGATAGCGGTGAATTGTTTATCGGTTGTGCAGGTGGGCGTGATATTACTTTTAGCAAAACTTATCAAACCCAAGCATTAAATTTAACCAATCAACCGTTACTGACTTTAAAAGTATCAGGCTTGCACGGTGGACACTCGGGTATTGATATTCACAAAGGGGTTGCCAATGCTAACTTGTTATTAGCACGACTGTTGTCGGTGGCGTTTCAAGCATCGCCGTTTGGCTTGGTGTCGCTCTATGGCGGAACGCTCAGAAACGTGATTACCCGAGAAGCCGAAGCAGTGTTGGTGGGTGATAAACAAGCGTTGCAAGCGGTTATTGACCAAGAAACTGCGATTATCAAACATGAATTACAATTTTCTGAAGAAAATTTAAGCATTGAACTTGTTGAAACCGATACGCAAAACAGCCAACCAACCGCTGAATTAAGCGTATTATCTGCCCATGATAGCAAACACATCATTGACTTGTTAAACGCCATTCCAAACGGTGTGATACGCATGAGTGATAGCTTTATCGGTGTGGTGGAAACCTCCATTAGCCTTGGTGTATTGCGACTAGAACAGGGCGAATTAAGCGTTAAATCGCTGATGCGGTCACTCGGTGAAAGCCAAAAAGATGCGTTGGCAAATAAAATACAAGCATTGGCGGATTTGGCTGATGTGGCGGTGGCGTTTAGTGCTGATTATCCCGGTTGGTTGCCTGACCCTAGCTCGTATTTGCTAGCAACAGGACAAACGATTATGCAGGATTATTTTGGCAAAGCCCCAAAAATCCAAGTTATTCATGCAGGGCTAGAGTGCGGATTTTTAAAGGCAAAAGCACCGAGTACCGATATGATTTCGTTTGGACCAAATATCCGATCAGCTCACTCACCCAAAGAACGTGTGGAGATTGACAGCGTGGCACAAAATTTTGAAATTTTGCTAACCTTCTTAAAGCAAATGCCGAAAGTGGCTTAAGAAGTAAAAAATCCCCTGAGTGGGGATTTTTTGGTTTTTATCCTCTGTTGCTGTAAAACCACCGACTTCAGGCGGTGGATATAAGGCAACTCCGTAACCATGCTTACGCACAGAAAGTTGTTTAATGTGGTGTATTCTGCTGTTCAATATACTGGCGGATAATCTCGATTGGAGCACCACCACAAGACCCTGCAAAATAGCTAGGCGACCACAATGCATCGCCCCATAATTGTTGCTTAATGGAGGGATATTCTTTCTTACGCAATAGCCGACTAGAAACACCTTTCAGACTATTAACTAGACTAGAAATAGCCACTTTAGGC
>NZ_KB903784.1 GCF_000379845.1 Moraxella boevrei DSM 14165
CTAACTATGTCTTCCATATGTCAGATTAGGTCGCATATTCTATCACAGTTTTTTAAGCTGTCAAGAACTTTTTTCGCTTTTTTTGTTTTCTTTTTTATGCTTTTTTTTATTTTCTTTTTTAAAAAAAAATAAATATTTAATATAAAAAAGATTTCTCTTTGAAAGAAAGCTCGCTATACCTTATACTTTCGCTTTGCCCCTATCGTGGGTGCGTATTATATAGTCTTTTTAATTCCAGTCAAGCAGTTTTTGTGAAAAAAATCGGGTTTTTTGGTTTTTTCTCTAATTTTCAACAACTTACAAAATAATTTTTTACGCTTTTAAAATGGTTAGTTGATAGTCATGGTGTCCAAGCATGCCATAATGTCCTTTTGGGCTAAGTTCTGCCATAAATTCTGTTTCAAAATCTAACACTTGATTGTCAGTAGTGGCTTTTACGCCTGCTTGTTTTGCCAAATCGTCAATAATAGACATCGGGTCGTATAGATGATAGGTGGCTGATTGGTTGCTAAAAGTAGCGTTGTTGCCGATTTTATGGATGCGTCCGTGATAGCGTTGGGCAGTGATTTGCTGGTCGACGAGTGCAGTATGCTCACTGCGTTGTTTGGTGTGGCGTTTAAAATATTGATAAGTGCCAAAAATGCCAATCGCTGTGGCAGTGGTCGCTGTGGTGGTGGTGACTAGACCAACTTTTACCAAGGTTAGCAAATTAAATTTTGATTTTTTTTCCTCGGTTTTGGTTTGTGAGTTGTCCGCTTGTGTTGTCATGGGTCTTCCTTAAAATTTTTTGTAAGTTTTGATTAGGCAGGCTGTTGTGAAAAACGGTAGCCTATGCCACGCACGGTTTGTACATAGTCGGCAAAACCATACGGCTCTAGAATTTTGCGTAAACGACGAATATGTACGTCAATGGTGCGGTCTTCTACATAGACGTTGCCACCCCAAACGTGGTCTAGTAACTGTGAACGGGTATAGGCTCGTTCGCTGTGGGTCATAAAAAACGCTAATAAACGGTATTCGGTCGGTCCAATTTCAATCGCTGTATCGTTAATTTTCACCCGTTGGGAAATTTTATCCAAGCATAAGCCATTGATATTAATCAGTTTGTCATTTGGCACGCCTGGACTACGGCGTAATACCGCTTTGATGCGAGAAATAAGCTCTCTGATAGAAAATGGTTTGGTAATATAGTCGTCCGCCCCTGCGTCCAAGCCTTGGATTTTGTTATCTTCTTCGCCTTTGGCAGTCAGCATGATAATTGGAATTTCGGATAAGCTATCATCTTTTTTGAGTCGGCGACAAAAATCAATGCCCGATGCGCCATTTTGTAACATCCAATCTAGCAAAATTAGGGCAGGACTGTTGTCCACAGTCTGCTGATATGCTTGCTGAATATCGCTAGCTTCTAGGCATTGAAATCCTGCCAATTCAAGGGTAGTTACTAGCATATCCCGAATGGCGATTTCATCCTCTACGATTAAGATAGTTTCCATATTAATTAAACAATGAAGTGGTTTTATCGTACTTTTTGATTGACATCTGCACTGTTATCATTGGCTTTTGGGGCGTTCGGTGATGCAGGTTCGTCATCAATCACTTGGTCGTTTTCGCTAATTGTTTCCATGGCTGAATTGTCTACCCCTGCTTCAGCTGGTTCGCCTGCTTCAGGGGTAACGGCGGTATCAGCAACGTTTGATGCGTTACGCTCAGCGATATCTGACCCTAAATCTGCGGTGGCGTTGCTGTCATTAATCACCACAGGGGCGTTATTTTCATCTGCAGGGGCGGCAGACATGGGCATGGCTTGAGCTTCAGCAGCCGATGCAAGGTTGTCAGCGTTTTTTTCGGTTGGTTCAGATTTGCTACAGGCTGTGAGTGCTGTTGCTAAGGCTAACAGACTGATTAAGCTGATTTTTTTTATTGTTATGTACATCATATGTACCCCTTTTAAAATGAAAATTACCGAAAAATTTATTTAAAAATAAATATCAGTTGACTGTTTAAAAGATTTAAATCAACCTTTTAAAAATTCAATTTGGTTTATTATAAATCAAATATTTAACCAACCACAACTGATTTGTTTTTTAAAATTAGCGTTTAAATTTTGCCATGACATTGTTTATATTTTAAGCCTGAACCACACGGGCAGTTAGCATTTCGGCTGATATTTAAGTTGGCATACGGATTTTCTGCTGCCATGTCGCCAGCGATTGCAACTGCAGGGGCAGTAATGGTTGCTCCCATATTAAACTGGTAATTTGCTCGTCCCATTGGACGACGGTTACGCAGTGCCATATCTGGGTCTTCGCTCATTTCGCCTGTGATGCCGTTCATTTCCTGATGCTCAAAGTGCAGTCGCATTTGTTCGGCTTGCAATTTTTGTTGGGCTTCCATTTCTGCCATTTCTTCAGGTGTTGGAATATGGACAATGGATAAATCTTGTACCGTTTCGGATTTTATCGCCCCAAGCATACTTTGGAATAGATTAAACGACTCGGATTTGTACTCTTGTTCGGGATTTTTTTGGGCATAACTGCGTAAATGGATGCCTTTGCGTAATTGATCCATTTGGTTAAGATGTTCTTTCCAATGTTTATCCAAGTTTTGTAGCATAAAGTGGCGTTCCAGTCGCCCTGCATCGTCCGCCATTTGCTCACGGCGATAGCGGTAATTGGTAATGGCGGCGTCAATGATTTTTTCACGCAAGCCTTCTTCGTCCAAACGGCGGTCAGTATCTAGCCAGTCATTAATTGGCATGGCAATGTGAAATTCGTCTTCTAGCTCATCTTCCAAACCGTCCACGTCCCATTGGTCGTCAATCGAGCCTTGCGGAATAAATTCGCTAATCAAGGCGTTATAGACATCATGGTGCATTTCTTCAATGGTGCTTTGCAAGTTGGTAGCTTCTAATAGCTCATCACGTTGGCGATAAATTATTTTACGCTGTTCGTTCGCAACGTCATCGTATTTTAGCAGATTTTTACGTGCGTCAAAATCTCGGTTTTCCACTTTACTTTGGGCGTTTTCAATGGAGCGAGATACCATTTTATGCTCAATTGCTTCATCTTCTTTTAAGCCCATGGCACGCATCATGTTGACGACTTTATCGCCTGCAAAAATCCGCATCAAATCATCTTCAAGCGATAAAAAGAAACGAGACTCACCAGGGTCGCCTTGACGTCCCGCCCGCCCACGAAGCTGGTTGTCAATACGGCGACTTTCATGGCGTTCAGAGCCGATAATGTGCAGACCACCTGCTTCTAATACTTGTTTATTTTTAATTTGCCAATCAGCACGAGCTTGTTCTTTCATTTCTGGCGTAACGTTTTCTAATTTAGCCAGTTGGGCTTGCCAATTACCCCCCAAAATAATATCCGTACCACGTCCTGCCATGTTCGTGGCAATGGTAACCGCATCAGGTGCTCCTGCTTGTGAAATAATATCGGCTTCACGTTCGTGTTGTTTGGCATTTAGCACGTTGTGGGCGATGCCTTCTTGGGTCATCAGTGCCGATAACACTTCGCTGGCTTCAATAGTGGCAGTACCAACCAAAATCGGCGCGTGTTTTTCTTTGATACGTTTAATTTCACGGATAATACCATGGTATTTACCCATTTTGGTTAAGAAAATTTGGTCATCCAAATCCACCCGTTGAATGGGTTTATGGGTTGGGATAACTACTACGTCAATGTCATAGGTTTGTTTAAATTCAGCCGCTTCGGTATCTGCCGTGCCTGTCATGCCTGATAGTTTATCGTATAAACGGAAAAAGTTTTGGAACGTGGTTGTCGCAAGGGTTTGGTTTTCGGCTTGGATTTCCACGCCTTCTTTGGCTTCTACCGCTTGGTGCAAGCCTTCTGACCAACGTCGCCCCGGCATAGCTCGCCCTGTATTTTCGTCAATAATCACAATTTCGCCATCTTGGACGATGTAACTAATATCTTTGATAAATAAATGGTGGGCACGAATGGCGGCTTGTACATGGGCAAGGAGTGGCAAGCGTGCAGGACTATACAGGCTCTCGTGTTCGCTCATTTGCCCTTTTTCTACCAAAAATTTTTCAATTTTTTCATAGCCTTTTTCGCTAATTTCAATTTGACGGTTTTTTTCGTCCACCCAAAAATCGTGTTCACGGTTTTCACGGTTACCTTCTTCGGTTTTGGACGGTTTTAAACGGTCAATAATGGTATTAATCAACGCATAAGTTTCGGCGGAGTCTTCTGCCTGCCCAGAAATAATCAACGGGGTACGGGCTTCATCAATTAAAATAGAGTCAATTTCGTCAATAATACAGAAATTTAGCGGACGCTGTTTTTTCTCGTCCATGCTAAACACCATGTTATCTCGCAAATAGTCAAAACCGTACTCGTTATTCGTACCATAGGTGATATCGGCGGCATATGCCCCAAATTTTTCCATAGGGTTTTGCTGTGAATAAATCACGCCCACCGTCAATCCCAAAAATTCAAACAACGGACGGTTTAGCTCAGCATCACGGGTTGCCAAATAATCATTCACCGTCACAACGTGCACGCCTTTGCCACTAATAGCATTGAGATAAATGGCAAGCGTTCCCATCAACGTTTTACCCTCACCCGTCCGCATTTCAGCAATTTTGCCTTCATGCAAGGTAATCCCTCCAATCAACTGCACATCATAATGACGCATACCTAGTACCCGAGACGACGCTTCACGACATACAGCAAAGGCTTCAGTTAACAGGACATCAAGGCTTGTGCCATTTTGGTATTTTTCTTTAAATTCAAGGGTTTTTTGTTTTAATTCATCATCGCTCAAGGCTTGAATTTGTGGTTCTAACGCATTGATTTTTTCAACCAATTTTCGCATACGTTTAAGCTCACGGTCGTTTTTTGTACCGACTACTTTACCAATCACTTTACCTAACATGGCACAATCCTACAAAGAATAAATTTTGCTATTATATATGGGTTTGGCTTTTTAAGATACAAGTTTTCTAATCAGTTTTTTTAAAAATTGCTTGCTTAAACCGTCAAAAACTGCCAAAAAATTGACAACTTACTGAAATTTTTTGCAAAATTGCGTAAAATAACACCTTTTTTAACCTTTTTCTTTTTTAACTTTTAAAGTATTGCCAAAAACCACCATGAACCAACCTATACTCCAAAATATTGCTGACCACACCCCCATGATGCAACAATACCTGAATATCAAATCAGGCTACCCTAACGCTCTTGTGTTATACCGCATGGGTGATTTTTACGAATTATTTTTTGACGATGCCAAACTTGCTCACCAAATTTTGGGGATTACCTTAACCAAACGTGGTAAAGACAAACAAGGCAACGACATTGCGATGGCAGGCGTTCCTTTTCATTCCGCCGATAGCTACATCGCTCGGCTTATCGGTGCAGGACAAACGGTCGTTATTTGTGAACAAGTTGTAGAAAATGATGAAAACCCGTTAACTGATGACAATCCTGTACCAAACAACCAATCATCTAAAGAAACCACCGTTTATTATGATAAATCTGCCAAAACATCCAAAAACGCTCCCAAAATCATGGCTCGCAAAGTCGTGCGTACCCTAACTGCAGGCACACTCACCGATGACAGCCTTATCCACCAAGGACAAATCCCAACCGTGATTGCCATTAGTTTTGCCAAACAAAAAATGTCAGTCGGTATCGCTGAATTAAACCTTGCTCAAGGCAGTTTACGCACCTGTCAGCTAGACTGTGATAATTTAGAACAATTAAAAGCAGAATTAATCCAAGCCTTAATCCGCTTTGACCCCAGCGAAATTTTAATTGACGAACAATTAAGCGATGCGTGGCGACATTGTTTGCAAGATTGTTGCCCAACCCCGTTGCCCATTGTCAGCCAAGCCCATAGTTTATTTTTGACAGACAATGCCAACGCCCATTTGTGCCAACATTTGCAAGTCAGCACCT
The DNA here is from genome assembly GCF_000379845.1 of Moraxella boevrei DSM 14165. GTDB lineage: Bacteria > Pseudomonadota > Gammaproteobacteria > Pseudomonadales > Moraxellaceae > Faucicola > Faucicola boevrei. Next base: position 5,934 of record NZ_KB903784.1, read on the forward strand.
TAGCAGGATTTGGCTTAAGCGATAAACAACTCGCTACTGCTTGCTGTTCGGTGGTGCTTCATTATGGCAAACAAACCCAACAAGCCAGCCTGTCGCATATTCGTCAAATTAGCCTAGAACATGGCGATGAATTTTTGCAATTAGACAGTATTAGCCAACAAAATTTGGAAATTTTTAAACCTGTGTTAAGCTCAGGGATTTCGCTATTATCAGTGATTGACCGTTGCCAAACCCCCATGGGTAAACGGGCATTGATACACCATTTGCACCGACCGCTATTAAATACAGGGTTAATTCATCGGCGTTTAGATGCGGTGCAACAGCTCAAAAATTTGCCCGAAGCCACATTTGTAACCTTGTGCGAAATTTTGCACGACATTGGCGATATTGAACGTATCGGCGGACGCATTGGGCTATTATCTGCCAGACCAAATGATTGTGTTAAACTGCGTGAAAGTTTAGACAAGAGTTTACAATTAAGCCAACACTTACAGCAGGTCTTTGATTTTCATCTAAATGAAACGCAAATCACGAGCGATACACCATTACTCGCCATGTTAACCAAACAATTGCCGAATATTGAAAAAAATGATATTTTTTGGCAAATTTCACAACAACTGCAACACGCCATTGTGGACGAACCACCCAGCCATATTCGGGACGGCGGTATGATAAAACAGGGCTATCATGCCGAACTTGACCACTTGCGAACCTTGCATAACAACGTGGAACAAACCCTTGAAAACCTTGCAAATGATGAACGCCTCGCCCATAATTTGCCGACCTTAAAAGTTGGTTTTAACAAAGTAAGTGGTTTTTATTTTGAGCTTAGTAGTTTGCAAGCCAAAAACGCCCCACCGCATTTTAGCCGTCGCCAGACCCTAAAAAATGCCGAACGTTACATCACGCCTGCCCTAAAAGCGGTAGAAGAAAGCTACCTATCTGCCCAAAGCCAAGCGATTGCCCTTGAAAAACAGCTCTATCACGAACTGTTAACCGATTTGCAACAACAATTACCGCAATTACAACAACTTGCCAAAGCAGTGGCGTACCTTGATATTTTGGCAAATTGGGTAACGCTCACTCGCCAATATGCAGGGGATTGGTGTCGTCCGAGTTTTTATCAAAAAAATAAAGATAAATCAAACGCTTATATCCACATTGAGCAAGGTCGGCATTTGGTCGTAGAAGCAGGTCAATCCCAATCTTCTACCCAAAAAACTATCCACAACAAAAACAAAACGCCATTTATCGCTAACGATTGTCAACTAGCCACCGATGAACAGCCCGAAACCCTCATGCTAATTACGGGTCCAAACATGGGCGGAAAATCCACCTATATGCGACAAACGGCCTTAATTTTACTCATGGCGTGCTGTGGGGCGTACGTCCCTGCTAAAGTCGCTGATTTTGGGCTGATTAAACGTATTTTTACTCGGATTGGCTCGGCGGACGACTTGGCAAGTGGCAAATCCACCTTTATGGTAGAAATGATAGAAACCGCCAACATCATGAACCAAGCCTGTGCTAACTCGCTGGTACTCATGGACGAAGTTGGACGTGGCACGAGTACCCAAGATGGCTTGGCGATTGCCCATGCGTGCGTGAATTTTTTGGCAGAAAAAATTGGTTGTCTGACCCTATTTGCCACCCATTATTTTGAACTGACCGAACTTGCCGAACAACACCCAAAAATGTTGAACCAACATTTAGTCACCCAAGAGATTGACGGACAACTGCTGTTATTACATAAAATTGCCAAAGGAGCAACGCACCGTAGTTTTGGGCTACACGTTGCTAAAATGGCAGGTTTACCGACTGAAATTTTGCAAAATGCCCAGCAATTTTTACGCCACACCGAATTTAATACAAATTTAAATCAAAGCACGCCCACCACACAAAAAGTTGTTAAAAACAAGCAAGCCGATTTATTTGACAATCCTATGGATAGTCCTGAACCTAACTACCCTGATAATAACCGCCCTGAAAAACAAGATCAAACCTTGCACCACCTAAAAATTTACCAACAATTATCCAGTATTGATGCAGATGACTTAACCCCAAAACAGGCTTTAGCATTAATTTATTCCCTAAAAGAATTGTTAAATGACACAGAAAGCGGTAAAATATCGTGTTAAGTATTTTATTTTTCATTTTTTAATAAACTGATAAAAGGTAGCCGTCGCCATGACCTTTGTTGTAACCGATAACTGTATCCGTTGTAAATACACTGACTGCGTAGAAGTCTGCCCTGTGGACTGCTTTTACGAAGGTCCAAACTTTTTGGTCATCCACCCTGATGAGTGCATTGACTGTGCCTTGTGCGAGCCTGAATGCCCTGCCAATGCGATTTTTAGCGAAGACGAAGTACCAAAAGGGCAAGAAGTGTTCATTGAGCTAAACGCCGAACTTGCGGAAAAATGGCCAAATATCACCAGCATGATCGAAGCCCTGCCAGACCATAAAGAATGGGACGGCGTACCAAATAAACTGCAATATTTGGAAAAATAATCCAAACCCAAATAAAAAAAGGACTCATGCGTTAGTCCTTTTTTGTGTTTAAGTCCAACTAATACTAAAACAAAAACCCCTTGAAAAGACTGATTTCAAGGGGTTGTATATGGAGCTCTTGACGAGAGTTGAACTCGTGACCTCTCCCTTACCAAGGGAGTGCTCTACCTCTGAGCTACAAGAGCAAATCTGCTATATTAAAATTAAATGGAGCGGGTGGCGGGAATCGAACCCGCACCATCAGCTTGGAAGGCTGAGGTTCTACCACTAAACTACACCCGCAATTTTTACAAAAAAATCACCCCATGGGTGTATTTTGATGTGGTTGTGTAAATTAGGGAATATCAAGAAAAATGGTGGTGGGGGAAGGATTCGAACCTTCGAAGCTTTCGCGACAGAGTTACAGTCTGTTGGGTTTGACCGCTCCCCAACCCCACCTGATTTTGTCATTTCAAACTCAACGTTAAGTCTTCTAGGAAGATGGTGCCGGCTGCCGGAATCGAACTGGCGACCTACTGATTACAAGTCAGTTGCTCTACCAACTGAGCTAAGCCGGCGTATCGCTTGAAAGTGTGAGCATTTTAACAGATTTATTTTTGATTGCAAGCTTTTTTTTGTTTTTTTTGCTAAAAATTTATTTTTACTTTAAAAATCAATCACTTAAATTTTAAGATTTTTGCCAAAACAGGTGGCTATTTTGGCAAAGCTTGATCAACCCTGTATTTATTTTAAGCCCTTTTTCACCAAATCATCATAACCGCCATGATTGACCACATTGGTATAACCCATATCGGTTAAGGTAGTTTTGGCGATTTCGGCACGGCGACCACTGCGACAATATAGATGAATTGGGGCGTGTTTATCTTTAACCAAATCGCTGATTTTGTCACCGATTTCCTCATGGGGGATATTGACTGCCCCCTCCAAATGTCCGCTATTAAATTCTTCACCCGAACGTACGTCAATCCAGATACCCTCGGCTTTTTTGACTTCATTAGTAGTCGCAGTTTGGATGACCTCGCTATTGGGCAATTGAGAGATCTGCTCATTATTAATGACCTTTTCACCGCAAGCGGTTAATGCCAAGATGATTGGCAAAATGGCTAAGGTTTTGATTTGCATAAAATTTTCCTTTTATCAAAATTGAGAAAACAAGTCATTCAAACTTTCAGACATGGTTGGGTGGGTAAAAATATGATTGGCAATGTCATTTGCTGTCATGCCTTGACGGATTGCTAAGTCCACAAAATTAATCATCTCGTGTGACTCAGCACACAGTAGTTGCACGCCAATGATTTCGCCATTATCAGCATTTACGACAGCTTTTAATAATCCATCGGTTTGTTCTAAAATTTTCGCCTTTGGAATGGCATTTGCCAAAAGTGTGGCAGTTTTGACATTCATACCTTTTTCTATGGCAACTTTTTCGGTTAAACCTGCCACTGACAAGGGCGGATTGGTAAACACTGTATAGGGAAACGTACGGTCAAGCGTCGTATAACTGCCATCACCTAAAAGATGACTTTTAACAATCCGAAAATCATCAAGCGACATATAAGTAAACTGGGGTGAACCTGCCACATCGCCCATGGCATAAATGTGTGATTCACTCGTTTGTAAATGTTCATTGACTTTGATAAAGCCACGGTCGGTCAGCTCCACGCCTGCATTTTGTGGATTAAAATCAGTATTTGGCGTACGTCCCGTGGCAATCAGCACAGCATCACTGCTCAGTTCGCCATCTGCGGTTTTAATCATGACTTTGCCATTATCATGACTAAATTGTTCAATTTTTTGGTTAAATTTAAAACGAATGCCTTGATTTTCCATAATATTTTTTAAATGTTGCGTGATATCCGAGTCTTCTCTTGGCATAAATTCAGCAACTGTATCGAGCACCGTTACTTGCGTGCCAAATTCGGCAAAAATACTGGCAAACTCAAGCCCAATATACCCACCACCGATAACAACAAGCGTGTCGGGCTTTTTGGCAAGATTCATAATGCCTGTACTGTCGTAAATGCCACTAGTTGTGTGAATGCCGTCAATATCAGGAATGAGAGATTTTGCCCCTGTATTGATATAGATATGTTTGGCGGTAATCGTATGCGTGTCAATATTAGTTTTTACGCTGACGGTGTGGCTATCAATAAAATCTGCCTTACCTGTGATAACCGTAGCGACTTTGTCAATCATGTCAAAGTTGGCGTGGTTTAATTTGCCAATCAGCTCATTTTTCTTGACAATTGCTGAGTGAAAGTCGCTACCGTTTTCAGCTAAGAATTTCAATTTTTTGGTAGGAATACAGCCAATATTAATACACGTTCCACCGTACATTTGGGCGGATTGTTCTACTAAAATGACGCTTTCACCTTTGTTAGCTAAAGTTTTGGCAAGGGTTTTGCCAGCTTTACCAAAACCGATGATTAAATGGTCAGTGTTATGAATGTTCATAAGGTTCTCTTTGTTAATAAATTGATGGATATGATAAATTCGCGGTCTAAGCCCACTTTACTAAAATATAATGATTAGACACAACTTTAAGCCATTTTCTTACATTTTTTATTCGCTGACGGTTTTCTGGATGAGTTTTTCCGCCCCTAATAGCGTATTCTCAACGTCTTTAAACTCAATGTCACTACCTTCAATTATCGCCTGAGTGTCATTAAAACTTACCAAAACGTCACCGTTTACTTCACTGACTAACACCTTTAATGGTAATTGCAAAGCAAATATTGGGTCTTTAACCATGAGTGGCGTGCCAGCCTTGGGATTGCCAAAAATAATCACAGTGGCAGGTTGCATCGTCAAACCGACATTCTGCCCTGCTTGCTGGTGGTCAATGATGCTAAAGACGGTCATGCCTTTATTCTCAATCGTTTGGGTAAGTTTATTTACTGTATCGCTAAAGGTGTATTTGCTTTTAACGGTATGAATTTTTGACATGGTTTGTCCCTGCTTTATTTGTGGTTGTTGTAATTGGGATTGGGTTGGTTTTGCCATCACGTTTGAATTTGATAAGGCTGATTGTGTTTGACAAGCGGTTAGCAACATAGCATTTAACAATATGACGAACGTTAATTTTTTCATATTTTTTTCCTTTTGACTATTTTTACAAATTTGAAAAAAGCCCACCGTTGTGAACTTTCTTTAATTTGACATTTTAATAAACTAATAAACCAACGCCGTATTTGGCAAAACCAATTCAGGTTTTAACGGCAACTGTGACGACAACTCAAACAACGCCCGACGATAGACATTGCGTTTAAACGCCACCACTTGGTTCAGCGGATACCAATAACTTACCCACTGCCATTGTTCAAATTCAGGTTTTGCCGTATCAAAACGGATATGCGTGGTATTTTTTTCATCTAGCTCAAGCAAAAACCATTTTTGTTTTTGCCCAATACACATCGGATTTTGCCCTTGACGAACAAAACGTTTTGGCAAGCGATAACGTAGCCAATCTTGGGTTTGTGACAGCAGTTTGACGTGTTCAGGAAACAGCCCAACCTCCTCCCACAGCTCACGATACATCGCATCCAAAGGCGTCTCACCATAGTGAATACCGCCCTGCGGAAACTGCCAAGCATCGTGTCCCACACGTTTTGCCCAAAGCACTTGTCCGTGCGTATTTGCCAAGATGATACCGACATTGGCACGAAAGCCATCTGCATCTATCATGACGAATTACCTTTTCAATTTTTGTTAAAAATTTGACAGGCAATCGGATTATCAAGTTTTTGATGATAAAAATCATTACAAAAAGTTTGCTTTAAGTTACCATTTTAAAAAAAACCTTATGGGAAAATTGATAATTTATATAAAAACATTGACAATGCGACCACTGCCATTCTTAGTGCCTATTAAAACAGTTTTTTAACAAAAAGTGTAATGTTTATTTGCTAAAAATTGTTTCACAGATAAAAAATTACAAAAAAACATTGACTTTCAGCCAGAACCCCCTATTATGAACAAAACAAATTTGACAAATTTTTGACAAATATTGTTCAAGTAAATTAAATAAATAATCAAGGAAAATTCATGCAAGCAACCGTAAATTGGCTAAAAAACGACGTAATTAACTTTGAAGCCATCAGTGAAACAGGCAATCAAATCATCATGGATTCCGCCCAACAACTTGGGGCAAAACCCATGGAATTAATTTTAATGGGGCTTGGGGGCTGTGCCAGTTATGATGTGGTCAGCATCTTACAAAAATCCCGTCAACCAATCAGTGATGTCAAATGCCAACTCTCTGCCACTCGTGCCGACACCGTACCTGCGGTGTTTACTGACATTCATCTGCATTTTGTGGTAACAGGCAAGGATGTCAAAGAAGCTCAAGTGAAAAAAGCAGTAGAATTATCCGCCGAAAAATACTGCTCCGCCAGTCGGATGTTAGAGAATGGGGGCGTGAACATCACGCATGACTACGAAATTATTCATATTTAATTCCTCACTTATTATCAATCACGAAAAAAAGGCAATACCATGATGTATTTTGCAAGCAATAACAGCGTAATTTTGGCAATGGTGGTAGCGTGTTTGTTACCGTTTGTCTTTGCCATGCTTGCCAAAATTTTATCGGGTTTTAAACGTAAAGACAACGAAAATCCCCGCCATTCTTTGGCAACGGCAACAGGTATGGCAGCTCGTGCCAATGCGGTACAACAAAATAGTTTTGAAAGTTTGCCAATATTTTTGGCATCGGTGCTGACGGCGTTGTTATTTTTTGTGCCGTTGTCTGTCGTGGCAAAATTGGCGTGGTTGTATGTAGTGCTACGAGTGGTGTATGCCGTGGCGTACGTGATGAATTGGGCGACTTTTCGCTCGTTAATTTGGCTATTAAGTATGGCATGCCCTTTATTATTATTTTATATTGTAATAAGATTAAATTAATAAAATTTTTACAAGCAAAAAAAAGATTTGCCTATTTGCAAATCTTTTTTTAGCTTTTTAAGCGTTAACCATGATTTTTTTCAAATTCATGATGTTCCACTTGGTACAATGACCCCAAACGTTGTTGCGTTTCTTTGTCCAACAAGGTTTTGGCATCTTTAAAAAACTTATTTTCTTCTTCTTTTAAATGATGACGCACTTCATGGATAAGGGCTTCGCAAGTTTTTAGCCAGTTATCATCGCTCGTACGTCCGTCATTAAGTGTTGCCATCATTTCGTCCATTTCATGATGCTCGGCAATCGCATGGCGGGACAAGTCCATACCGTCATCATGCGACATCACAGGCACATATAAATGGCGTTCTTCGGCGGTGGCGTGGGCTTTTAGCTCAATATCTAACTGTGGGTAAAAATCTTTGGATTGTTGTAATTCATTGTTTTTAATTAATTTTTCCAATTTATCGCACAAGACACGTTGTATATCGTGACGAGCGGTTAAAGCTTGGAAAATGGTGTGTTCAGTGTTGATATCCATAGGATTTCCTTTAAAAAAATTGGTCAAATATTGTCTATTTTAACAAGAAAAATTGCTATTTACCGTTATGATTTTAACGCAAATTTGTTGTTAATTGTTATTATGACGTAATTTTTTCGCCATGGTTTTGCCAACCAAGGGTAAACAAAACATCGGTAATTGCAAAGCACCCATTAATGGCAAAAATACCGCTCCCAAAAACGGGGTAGCAATGGTATAAGTCAATAACACGTTTCGCCCACCGCACACCAAGGCGGAAATAATAGCGATTTCTTTGCCTTTTTTTAGGTATAAAAAATACGCCCCAAAATAAAAACCAAATGCCAACACCCACGCCAAACCCATTAATAGTAAAGCATTTATCGGACTTTTGTCAAACGTCGCCCGAAAACCACCCATTAATCCCAACGGAAACATGAGCAATAAAATGATGTTAAACTGAGCAACTTTTGGATAAATTTTATTTAAATTTTCTAAAGAAATTGCTTGGCCTACCACCACCGCAAGCAACATCGGTGCAACAATATAAATCAATAAACGTTGAAAATACTCTACAAAATCCAGCCTTGCATCTGCCGAACCGAGTAACCACAGCACCACAAGCAACGAAAAAGGCATCATCAAAGTCGCCAAAATGGTCTTTGCCGTCGCAAGCAAGGCATCAAAACCTACCGCATTGACAATCGCCCCACTGCCAAATAACGGTGCGGTCGCCCCCAATGCCGAAATCGCCAACAACAAATCACCCCTAGCTCCAAACAAATAGGCAACGACAGTAATAATCACGCAACATCCACTAGCCTGAAACAACGCATACCGCCACACAGCAGGCGTGGCAAGACGAGACATGAGTTTTTTTTGGTCAATACCGAGCAAGGTAAAAAACATCAAAAAAAACAAAATTTGCGGTAAAAATGGCAATACCGCATTGGATACTTGTGGGAATAAGAAGCCGAATAATGCACATAATGGCATAAAAATCGTGCTATGCCGTGCAATAAATTTTAACATAAAGCATCCATTGATGATAAAAATTAAATAAATACGCCGAAAGTTTATCTGGTATTGTAAAGTAACGTTACAAAATAGCAATGTTTTTTTAGTGTAAAATCCGTAAAATAAGCGAAAGTTTTACCTATTTTTTAAAAATTTTTGATAAATAATAAATTAAAGGCATTTTTATGAAAAAATCTGTTGTTTTAGCAACCACATTGCTGTCAGCATTGGCATTACAAGCCTGTAGCACTAGCAAAGTTAGCGTTGACCCTGCCACAGTTGAAGCCGAGAAAATAGAAAAAGCACTTGAAGCCACCAAAAACGGCGAAAATATTACTGTGGTAACTACCACCGAAACTATCGCTGTCGTCCCACCAAAAAAACAAGAAGGTTTTCGCTTTAGCCAAGCTGAAAATTTTGACATCGCTAACGAAAACAAATTGGCGTGGCGTGTATTTTACGACAAACCGTCTGAAGGTAAAGATGCGGTATGGTTTGATGCGGTAAAACGGGGCGACTTGGCAACCGTGAAATACATGGTTGAAAAAGGGCAAGACATTGAAGCCAAAGATACAGGCAGTTTGCAACAAACTGCCTTGGGTTGGGCGGCGTTTATCGGTTATGAAGATATGGTTGATTATCTAATTAGCAAAGGTGCAAACTTGTATGCTACCGACAAAGGCGACGTGTACAACGTTCTAAAATCAGCGGTTTTGGGTAAAAATACCAACATCGTGAAAAAAGTTCACCAATTATTAAACGCCAAAAAACCTGTGGATTTAAACGACCAAAGCGTTGAGTCAGATGGCGAAACCTTACTTATGGTCGCAGCGAGTAACAACCGCTTAAATACGGTTGAATATTTGATTTCACAAGGGGCAAATTTAAACCTTGTTACTACTACCAAAGACACCAAACTTGGCTCATATAACCAAAGTGCGTTGTCATATGCGTGTACTCGTGGTCATATTGAAATGCAAAAATTGTTAATTAGCAAAGGTGCAATTAACCACCGTACTGGCAAATCTACGTGTGAGTAATTGATAATTTTGCTAAAAAAACCGTTCAATTTTTCTGAACGGTTTTTGTTTTATCCATGGCAATTTTTTTAATAAAACTTAATAGAAAACAATCCAATGTTAGAATATTTTTTATGGTTTAAAGCCTTTCATGTGATTAGCATGGTGTGTTGGTACGCAGGGATTTTTTATCTGCCACGCCTATTTGTCTATCATGCGATGAGCGATGATGCACCAAGCCAACAGCGTTTTGGCGTGATGGAACGCAAGCTCTATCGTGGCATCATGACCCCTGCGATGCTAGCTACTTGGGGCTTTGCTCTATGTATGCTTATCCCAAATTGGCAAGCCTATCAATCGCAAGTCTGGCTACATATCAAGATTGCTTTGGTGATTTTACTGACAATTTATCATTTATCTTGCGGTCATTTTCGCCTAAAATTACTGCAAAATGCTCAATATAAAAGCCATGTTTTTTGGCGATGGTTTAACGAAATTCCTGTGATTATTTTGATTGCGGTGGTGTGTTTGGTCATTGTCAAACCACAATTTGGGGGATAATTTTTTATCTAATTTTGCCAAGCTGTTTGCCAATCATGGCGGAAAATTTGTTCATCAAATTCGCCTTGTTGTTTGGCAATTATGAAAAATATCTTGTTAATCCTAATAATAACAGCCCTTCTTCCACTTTTAAGGCATGGTTGAACTGAGCGTTTAGTAAATCTGCACCACCCCCTGTCAAGGTGATGTTAAAATCTGGATAATCCGCCATAATCGCTCGCACCGCTCCGACAATGCCAAACAGCACGCCATGATTGACCGCATCAAAGGTCGTTTGCCCAAGCTCGGTACTGTCAAAACGCCCCTCTTTCACCGCAATCTGCTGAGTGCCTGCATACAGGGCGTGACGTTGCATATAGACATTGGGCAGGATATAACCGCCCAAATGCACGCCCCTACCTGACTGTAAATCACGGTCAATCAAATCAATGGTGAGTGCCGTGCCACAACCGACCACGCACTGACGTGAACCGTCCACCACCCCGAGCATCTGTAGCCACCTATCCACGCCAAGCTCGTTTGGGCTGTAATGACTCTTTAACAGTTCGTGATTGGTATTGACCTTAGCAAATTCAAATGGCACATCAAGATTTTCAAGGGTTTTTGTGATGGCAATGTTGATTTTTTCACCAAGCACGCTAGAAATTCCCACAAATTCTGGTTCAAAACGCTTTAATGTGCCAAGTAACCCAAGCAATAATTCATTGGGGGCTTTTAGGTGTTCTTTGGCATCACTAATGATGATTTTATCGTTATCTACAAGCCAATATTTTAGGCGAGTATTACCCAAATCTAGCCAGAGTTTTTTTTGAAAATTTTGTTTGGTTGTCATTATGTTTCCAATTTTTAATTCATACTTAATTTTGCCATACCTGCCAACATCGGCGTAATGATATCATCAATTTTTAACAATAATTCCCCATTATCACCAATGCCAACACATTCACCGCTAGCATGAATATCGGTCATATTATTTTGAATAAAAATATCAATCATTTTATCGGTTAAAAGATGATTGGCATTAAACTCATTGATAAAATTTGTGCGATATTGTTTATCCGTGCAATGATTGCAAATTTGTACCGCTGTTAATAAGTGATTGGTTATTGGAACATAAAAATCTTTGGCGGTTAATTTATTTTCAAGAAAATTATTAATACAGGCGGATTGATATAAGCCGTCTTCTATTTTTGGAGCGTGGTTAATATTCATACCAACACCAATCACGACACCAATCATCTTTTTTTTATCAGTCATCTTTTTAAATACAGGTTCTATTAAAATACCTGCGATTTTTTTAAAAATTTGTTTATTAAAACTATTGTCCATACTTTTAATAAACTCAAAAAAACCAATGTCATTTGCCCATTTGATACCGATTTTTTTGAATGGTTCACGGCTTTGGTTAATTGTTTGAATAATTGGCAAGTTAGCAAGTTTAAATCCGACAATCAGAGATAATAATCCTGATAATTGATGCAAATGAAATTCGCTATCACCAATTGGCACATATAGACTCAAAAATACATTGTCCGCACCGCTCACCCATGTACGACCGTGCTGTCCACGCCCTGCTGTTTGGTGGTCTGCGGTATATAAATGCGGTAAGTTATAAGGTAGATTGTCTAAACTTACGGCATTTATCAACGCGGTATTCGTGCTGTCAATACAGTCAAAATGCGTGTGAATAATGGGCATTAAGCACTGCTCAGATATAAAATTAGACGTAAAAGTAGGTCGCATACACAAAAACACAAGAATTGGGGCGATAAAGTGGACTATAATAGCATAAATTGAATGGTGAGATAATGAAAATGATGTATTTATGGTTTATGCTAGCAGGAATGTTTGCAGGCGTGTGTGCAGGGCTGTTCGGCGTGGGCGGTGGTCTGATTATCGTACCTGTTTTGATGGCGATTTTTAGTGCTTATGGCTACTCGCCTGGTGTCATCACACATTTGGCGGTAGGGACGAGCCTTGCGACCATTATTGTAACCTCTATCAGCTCTATGCAGTCGCACCATAAGCGTGGCGGTGTTAGATGGGACGTGTGGAAAAATATGTCGGTAGGACTCGTTATCGGTAGTGTGATTGGGGCGTGGGTAGCTGACCTTTTAAAAGGGGATATATTGACTGCACTCATTGCATCTATGGCAATCATCATGGGCGTAAAAATGCTCACCACCAAAAAATCGGACGTCACTGCCACACATAGCTTACCAACTGCAGGCGTACAGATGGGTGTGGGCGGTCTGATTGGCTCGGCATCGGCGATTTTTGGGATTGGCGGGGGCAGTTTTACCGTACCATTTTTAAGCCGTTTTGGACTGGATATGAAGCAGGCAGTCGGCACAAGCTCGGCGTGCGGACTACCGATTGCTGTGGCTGGGGCATTAGGCTTTATGTTCTTTGGGTGTGATGTCACAGGACTGCCACCTGATGCAGTCGGTTTTGTGCATATCACGGCGTTTATCTGTATTTCGGTGATGAGTTTTATCTTTGCCAAAGTGGGGGCGAAACTTGCTCACCAACTCCCTGCAAATACCCTAAAACGAATGTTTGGTGGGCTTTTGGTAATTGTGGGGAGTAAAATGATGTGGGGGGTGTTTTGATTTTTGACCTACTCCCCCACCAACGCAAACCGTGGCACGTTTTTACCGTCAACTTCCATCATTTCGCAAAACATCGCAAGCGGACGCACCCAAATGCTATTTTGAGTATTTTCGTCGCCATACAACGGACGATAAACGACAAACCACTCTTCGGTTTCAGAATGGCGAGCGGTGTGCAAAACTTGATACAAATTGCCCTTATAATGGCGATAAGTGCCTGTTTTTAATAAATTATTCATCATTTTTTATTCATCTCTGATTTTGACATCTAACAATTCAATCTCAAAAGTCAAATCCGAATTTGGCAGAATTTTGCCCACCGCACGCTCGCCATACGCCAAATGGCTCGGTACAATTAGCTTGCGTTTACCGCCAACTTGCATGGGTGCAATCGTCAAATCAGACAAAATTTCGTGCTGATAACCGATTTTTTCAGCAAATTCACTGCCAAGCACGCCAATATCCCAGCCCTTAATCACTCGCCCTGTGCCGATAACCGTACTAAACGGCTGTCCACGACTGTACGAACTATCAAAAATTGTACCATCTGGCAAATAGCCTGTATAATGAGCGGTGATTAACGCCCCACGCTGTGCAGTTTTGCCTGTGCCAAGGTTAATCTCTTCAATGTTTAGCATATTTTTTCTCCATATTGTTACATTTTATTAATTTTAAATAAAATTTAAGTTAAAAAATTCGATTGTTATCATGAGTTTTGGCAAATTTGGCGATATTTTGCTCAATATGTTTGGCAATATTCACATAAAATTCGCTAAATTCATCATTTGCAAGTACACTTGGCGTGCCATTATCCATATTTTCACGGATTTTTTTAGCAATCGGTAATTGTCCTAAAAGTGGCACTTGGTATTCTTTTGCCAAATTTTCACCGCCACCGATACCAAAAATTTCGTCCACATGACCGCAGTTGGTGCAAGTGTGCAACGCCATATTTTCCACCACACCGATGACGCCAATGTCGGTTTTATTAAACATTTCAATGCCTTTTTGGGCATCAAGCAAGGCGATGTGCTGTGGCGTGGTCACAATCACCGCTCCTGTTACGGGGATTTTTTGTGCCAAAGTCAGCTGAATATCGCCTGTACCGGGGGGCATATCAATGACAAGGTAATCCAAAGGCGGAAAATCGGTGTCGTTGTAAAGTTGCATCAACGCCCCGACCGCTTTAATCCCACGCCACGCCACAGGCGTATTCGCGGTGTCCAGCAGACTGCCGATAGACATCACCGCCAAGCCGTGGGCGTCAATCGGAATAAATTGGCTGTTTTCAAGGGCAGGTTTTTGCCCTGCGATACCGAGCATATCAGGAATGGATGGTCCATAAATATCGGCGTCCAAAATGCCGACTTTTTTACCCAGTTTTTGTAATGCTAAGGCGATATTGACCGTCGTTGTGGATTTACCGACACCGCCCTTGCCTGATGCCACGACAATAATATGGCGAATGCGTGGGTGGGGTGGGATTTGTGATTGCTTGGTGGCAGATTTGGTCATCAGCGGTTCATCTGAATTTGTCAAATTTTGGGAACTTTCGGCAGTTGGCATGGCATTGGTGGTTTTGGGTAATTGATTGGGTGAATTTTGTTCGGCTTTAAATAAAACCACGTTCATGTTGATTTCACCGACACCGTGCAAATGTAGCACGCTACTTAATTCACTGTGGATTTTTTCCACGTCAATATTATTAGGCAAACGAAGCGTTAAATTTAGCACATTGCCATGGATATCGGCTTTTTGGATAAAGTTGCTAATCGGCTCGCCTGCAATTTGGAAGTCTTGCAATACTTGCTGTAATTGGCTGTCATTAATTTTTTTGGTTCTTTTAAAGGAAAACATATTTCACTCCGCTAGGTTTGCATTTGCTTTTACATTGGCATTGTAACCAAAAAAATCAAGCTAATCAAAAAAAGAACGACGTTTGCCGTTCTTTTTTGTGATGTTTGAGTGAAAACGAATTAACGCAAAAACGCTCGTGCATTTCTAAATAATCGTAACCAAGCACCGTCCCCATTTTGTAAAAAGCCCCAATCTTCAGGTTTCCACGAATGGTTATAAGCTTTTAAATTCCGCTCTGGGTGTGGCATCATAATGGTGACACGTCCGTCCGTGCTACAAATCCCCGTTACCCCTTGCAATGAGCCGTTTGGATTGAGCGGATAATGTTCGGTTGGATTGCCTTGGCTGTCCACATACCGCATGGCGATTTGTCCATGTGCGGTCATACCTGCGATATCGTTTTCGGTTAAGGTGGCAAAACCTTCACCATGAGCCACACTAATTGGCAAAATGCTGTCTTGCATACCTTTTAACAACACCGATTTGGTGCGTTCAATTTTAACATTGACGGTACGAGCTTCAAAACGAGCCGATTTGTTGGCGATAAAACGTGGGAAGTTTTCTGCCCCTGGAATTAAATCTTTTAATTGGCTCATCATTTGGCAACCATTGCACACGCCTAGACTAAATGTCTCTGGACGAGTAAAGAAACGCACAAACTGCATTCTTAATTCGTCATGGAATAAGATAGATTTTGCCCAACCAGAACCTGCCCCAAGCACGTCGCCATAACTAAAGCCACCGCACGCCACCAAGCCGTCAAAATCACGCAAATTGACACGCCCTTTTAACAAGTCGCTCATATGCACGTCCACCGCTTCAAAGCCTACCTGTTTAAAGCCTGCTCCCATTTCCAAATGTCCGTTTACACCTTGTTCACGCAAAATCGCTACTTTGGGTTGTACCGTTCGGCTGTTGATATATGGTGCTTCAACCGCTTGATTTAACTCATAATTGGCAAAGGCAATCAAGCCTTGATGATTGTTATCGCTAATTAAATCAAACTCTTGTTGAACGCATTCAGGATTATCACGGTTTTTGGCGATATGATAGCTGACTTTTGTCCATTCTTGTTGCAATTCGGCACGTTCAAAACGATAAATATCGCTGGCAGTTTGAACGATTAAGCTATCTTCATCGGTGCTTTGTCCGATAAGGCTTAACATTTCGCTAACGCCCAATTCCTCTGCCAATGTGATAAACTGTTCCACATTTTCAGGCAAAATTTGTAGCACCGCACCCAATTCTTCGGCAAATAACTGTCCGATTAAATTATCATCATTTAACACCAATTTTATGCCTTGACGACTGGTGAATTGCATTTCGGCAACCGTTGCCAACAAACCACCATCGCCAATATCATGATAAGCCGTGATTAAGTTTTGTTGATTGGCTTGTTGGATAAAATTAAAGAATTGGATTAAATCTTGTGGATTGTCTAAATCTGGGCAAGTGTCGCCTAATTGGCTTAAGGTTTGAGCCAAAATTGAACCGCCTAGACGGAATTGACCTTTGGATAAATCTAAACGATAAAACGCACTTTCGCCGTTTTTAAGCTCTGGCGTTAAGGTTTTGGCAACGTTTTGCACAGGAGCAAATGCTGAAATAATCAGCGACAGGGGCGAAACAACGGCTTTATTTTCGCCATTTTCCGTCCAGCCTGCACGCATGGATAAACTGTCTTTACCGACAGGAATGGCAATGCCTAAGGCAGGGCAAAGCTCTTCGCCCACTGCGTACACCGCATCAAACAAGGCTTGGTCTTCTTTGTCTTCGCCACAGCCTGCCATCCAGTTTGCTGATAATGTGATGTCTGACATTTTGGCAATGTTTGCCCCTGCAATATTGGTAATCGCTTCGCCCACCGCTAGACGTGCAGACGCTTGCGGACTAATCAGAGCAACTGGCGTACGCTCGCCCATACTCATGGCTTCACCTGTCATGGCTTTACCGTCCATTGCTAATAGCGAACTTGCAGTAACAGCACAATCCGCAACGGGCACTTGATAACGTCCAACGTACTGGTCTCGCACCACCATACCAGTAACTGAGCGGTCACCAATGCTAATCAAAAATGATTTACTGGCAACGGTCGGATGGCGGAGTACGTCTTTAACGGCTTGTTTAATATCAAGATTTTGTAAATTGAGTGGTTGTAAATCAGGTGTTGAACGCTTAAATGCACGTTTCATTTTTGGCGTACCACCTAATAACACTTGCAGGGGCATATCCACAGGTTGTTGTTTGCCATCTGTGTTTAACGATTTATCATTCAAAAGGGGGTCGTTTACCACCAATTGGCGAACTTCGGTTGCTTCGCCCAAAATCGCATACGGACAGCGTTCACGCTCGCAAATTTCATCAAATAATTGTTTGCTTTCTGGACGAATTGCCAACACATAACGTTCTTGGGCTTCGTTTGACCAAATCGCCATTGGCGACATACCATTTTCCAAAGACGGTACGGCACGCAAATCAAGCACCGCTCCTAATTCATGGTCGTTTACCAATTCTGGCATAGCATTTGACAACCCGCCTGCCCCCACGTCATGAATGGACACAATCGGATTTTGGTCATCGCCGTCTTTTGCCATTGCCCAACAACGATCAATCACTTCTTGGCAACGGCGTTCCATTTCCGCATTATCACGTTGCACGCTGGCAAAGTCCAAGCCTTCGTCCAATTCGCCACTATCCACAGAACTGGCAGCCCCACCGCCAAGACCGATTTGCATGGCTTGACCACCTAAAACGATTAACAAATCACCTGCTTGAATGTCATTTTTTTCAATCAAATTACGTTTAATATTGCCATAGCCGCCTGCAATCATAATCGGTTTATGATAACCACGCATTTGGCTACCGTCTTGCTCTTTGGACGTGTCCAGTTGGAATGAACGAAAATAACCGATCAAATTCGGGCGACCAAACTCATTGCTAAAGTTAGCAGAACCAAGCGGTGCTTCGGTCATAATTTGCAACGCTGATGCCATACGTTCAGGCTTGCCATAATTTTTGGTGGAAACTTTGCCCCCCTTTCCTGTATAAGTTTCCCATTTTTCAGGCATATCAGGCAAATGCAAATGCGAAACATGAAACCCTGCCAGCCCTGCTTTTGGCTTTCCACCACGTCCTGTCGCCCCTTCATCACGGATTTCACCGCCTGAGCCTGTACTCGCCCCTGCATACGGTGCGATGGCGGTTGGGTGGTTATGCGTTTCTACTTTCATCAAAATATCAATTTTTTCTTGATGAAAATCGTATTCCAAATGGTTATTTTCACGGTTTAATAAGGGATAAAAACGCAAACCGTCAAAGCCTTTCACGACCGCCGCATTGTCTTTATAAGCAGACAAAATATCGTTTGGATTTTTTTGGAAAGTATTTTTAATCATACCGAACAAAGATTTTGGCTGAACTTCACCGTCAATCGTCCATTCTGCATTAAAAATTTTGTGGCGACAATGTTCGGAATTGGCTTGGGCAAACATCATCAATTCAACATCGGTTGGATTACGTTTTAATTCATTGACATAGGCATTGATTAAATAATCCATGTCTTGCGATGACAAAGCAAAACCAAACTCAATATTGGCTTTTTCCAATGCCGAACGCCCTTGCCCTAACACATCAATATGATTAAGCGGTGCTGGCTCGTGGTCATCAAATAATTGTTCCGCTTTCGCCAAATCGTAAAACAAACTCTGCGTCATACGGTCGTACAACATCATTTCAATATCATGGGGCAATTTTTTAGGTAACTGATTTTTAGAAGATAAGTCGCCAACCAATGTATAAACAATCACTCGTTCTACACGGTCAATGTTGATATCACAATTATTAAAAATGTCTGTCGCCTTACTCGCCCATGGGCTAATCGTGCCAAAACGTGGACTAACCATGATTTGCAACTGTTTATCTTTTGCTAAAATCAACTCAATCTTTTCACCACCGTTTAACAAATCAATGGCTTTTTGCAAATCTTTATCGGCTAATGGTTTGGAAAAAATATAAACTTGCTGAGTGATAATATCGCTTAAGGCAAAATCAGTGGCTTGGTTAATACAGTGAAGCAGTTGTTTTTTTTGAAAATCGGTTAAAAATGGCTGTCCAGCGATGAATTTGGCAGTTTGCATCATAATAAAAATCCGTGGAGTTGATGAAATAAAGTAAATACTTTTATTGTAGCATATTCTTGTGAATTACTTTTGCCAAATTTAACAATGTGCGGTGCTTTTTTACAATTTTTGTCGGTTTTCTACCCCCAAAGTCTTAGCCTTATCCTCCAAAAATCACACAATAGGATAAGGGTATTTTTTTGACAAATGGTTACAATAAACTGTATTTTTTTAAATTTAGGATGCGTTATGACGAATGAATATAAAGGCGGGCGGCGGATTGTTGATTGGCGACCCGAAGACGAAACGTTCTGGGCGGAGCATGGCAAAAAAGTCGCCAATCGTAACTTATGGATTTCCATTCCTGCCTTGCTTTTGGCGTTTGCAGTGTGGGTGATTTGGTCAATGCTTGTGGTACGTATGCCAGAGGTGGGCTTTAAATTTGATAAGGGGCAATTATCCACACTGCTTGCCTTGCCTGCCTTATCAGGGGCAACTTTACGGCTGTTTTATTCGTTTATGGTGCCGATTTTTGGCGGTCGGCGTTGGACAACTTTAACGACTGCAAGTTTGTTAATCCCAACGATTTGGCTTGGCTTTGCCATTCAAGATTTGAATACGCCGTTTTGGGTGTTTGCCATCATTGCTCTGTTATGCGGACTGGGTGGGGCAAATTTCTCGTCCAGTATGTCAAATATCTCGTTTTTTTACCCAAAATCTCAGCAGGGCATGGCGTTAGGACTAAATGCAGGTTTGGGTAATTTGGGCGTATCAACCATGCAGTTTGTCGTACCTGCAGTGATTGGCTTTGCGATGTTAGGCTCTATGGGCGGTGACCCACAGATTGTCGCCAAAACAGGCAAAGAAGTGTACCTACAAAATGCAGGGTTTGTGTGGGTAATTCCGATTGCGATTATGACCTTTTTAGCGTGGTTTGGCATGAATGATTTGGCAACCGCCAATGCGTCTTTTAAAGACCAATCCATCATCTTTCAACGTCGGCACAACTGGATTATGTGTATTTTATACCTTGCGACGTTTGGCTCGTTCATCGGCTTTAGTGCGGCGTTTCCGATGGTGATTAAGCAGTCTTTTCCTGATGTAGACCCGTTAAAAGTCGCATTCTTAGGACCTTTAGTCGGTGCATTGTTTCGTCCTGTTGGTGGCTGGCTTGCTGATAAAGCAGGCGGTGCAAAGGTGACATTTATTAATTATATCATCATGACGCTTGCGGTGATGGCGGTGATGTTCTTTTTAAAACAGGGCAATTTTGTTGGCTATTTTGCCTGCTTTATGGTGCTGTTTATTACCACAGGTATTGGCAATGGCTCAACCTTTCGTATGATTCCTGTGATTTTTAGGACACTGCATGAACGCTTAAATTCCCCTGATTTGATCAATCAAGCTCGCAAAGAATCAGCAGCAGTGGTCGGATTTTCAGGCGGATTTGCAGCCTACGGCGGATTTTTTATCCCAAAAATGTTCGGTTCAGGGCTTGGCGTGCATGGTACTTTTATTGCTCTGATTGTGTTTTATGTGATCTGCATTGTCATGACATGGTGGTTTTATAGCCGTAAAAATGCTCCGTTTCCTTGTTAATGGGTAAATTTTTCGGCTATGATTTTACAAAAACACTCAAAAAAAATTTGGGTGTTTTTATTCTTTACCCATTTAACAAATTTTTAAACACTTTCCCCACAAACAAACCCACTTGCCCACGCCCACGCAAAGTTATATCCGCCAAGCCAGCCTGTCACGTCCAGCACTTCACCGATAAAATACAAATTCGGCTGTAATGTACTTTCCATGGTCTTAGATGACACGTCCGCGGTATCCACGCCCCCACGAGTGACTTCGGCAGTGCGGTAGCCTTCCGTGCCTGACGGTTTTAACTGCCAAGCGTTTAACTGCTCAGCAATGGCTATCAGCGTGTCATTTTTGATATTGGCAATTTCTGTTTGAGAATTGGTTAATATTTTTTTAATCATTAATTCATCAATATACTGCAATAATTTTTTGGGTAAGGGTTTGTTCAGCTGTGCCGATAATTCTTGAATTATGGTATTTAGCTGTTTTTTCGGGCTGGATTTTTTGGCAGTTAACAGTGCATTTTTTACATCAAAATTTGGGAATAAATCCATAAAAATCGGCTCGGACATTTGCCAATAATTGGATAATTGCAAACTTGCTGGTCCAGACAATCCCCGATGGGTAAACAGAACAGGCATGCTAAAGCTGATTTTATCGTTAAACAACACCACATCCACGCTAATCCCAGCCATATTACTAAAAGCATCATGCATCGCATCGCTAAAGGTAAATGGCACAAGTCCTGCCGACGTCGGATTGATTTTATGTCCAAATGTTTGGGCAACTTGATAGCCAAAACCACTCGCCCCCATCGTGGGAATGGACAACCCGCCTGTGGCAACTACGAGCGACTTACAGGTTAAATCCGTGAAAAATGTAGCGGGTTTTTGCATTTTTTTGGGGCTTACTTTTAACTTAAACGGATTGTCAACCGACTTGATATCATCAATTTGGCTATTTAATTGAACAATCACGCCGTATTTTTCGCATTCGGTGAGTAGCATTTGCACAATGTCACTGGCGGAGTTTTCACAAAATAATTGTCCATGTTCCCGCTCTTGCCAAGCGATATTATGCTCGCCCACCATTGCCAAAAAATCCCACTGTGTGTAGCGAGATAAGGCGGATTTGACAAAGTGCGGATTATGGCTTAAAAAATGGCTGGGCAAAATTTCGTAATTGGTAAAGTTACATTTACCCCCACCGCTCATCAATATTTTTTTGCCTGCCTTATTGGCGTGGTCTAGCACCAGTACCGATTTGCCACGTTTACCTGCCGTCATGGCACAAAACAGCCCTGATGCCCCTGCACCGATGATAATGACGTCAAATTTTTTTACAGACATTGGTAATTATTTTCCTAAATTTTATTATTTTTTACCCAAAGTTTGCCGAATGCTTTGCGTGTCTAATTGCAGAAAACCTTGTTTTTCAGTATCATTCATCGCACGTTTTTGCGTGCCTGTGTCATCAAAAAATACAATCACGGTTTCGGCGGTTGCAACCACGACTTGTTGATCGGTGCTATAAAAAACATATTCTTGGGTTAAACTTGTATTGCCAATTTTTTTGCAACGTACGCCGATCCATACTTTATCAGGAAAAGTAATCGGGCGTAAATATTGACACGATGAACTGGCAATCACGGTAAAGGTAGTTTTGTCAAACATTCCCACCTGCTCAAGATAATGAATACGAGCGGATTGGGCGTATTCGTAATAGGTTACGTTATTGACATGGGCAAAGGCATCCATATCACCCCATGCGACTTGTTGTTCATAAATCACGGCAAAATCTAGCAGAGGATTTTCAGGGTTTTCCTTTAACTGATTGATGAGATACTGTTTAATATTATCGCTGATTGCAGGTTGGCTATGGCTCATTTTGTTTCCTTTTTTTAGTTTATTTATCAAGGTGTAATCGCATTAAACCTTCTTGTTGGGTGGTAGCGATAAGTCTGCCGTCTTGCCAAAATTGCCCATGATTTAAGCCTTTAGCGTGGCTCGTGGTATCGCTCCACATATCATACAACAACCAATCATTTAAATCAAAAGGTCGGTGAAAATGCATACTGTGGTCAATGCTCGCCGCCTGTAACCCTTTGGTCATATAGCTGACACCATGCGACATAAAACCTGTTCCCACCAAATAAAAATCAGACGCAAACGCCAGTAACGCTTGTTGCACTTGTACCGACTGTTTGCCAAGTTCACGAATACGTAACCAGTTGGCTTGTTTTGGGGGCATAGGCTTAGGGTGAATAGGGTCTCGTGGGGCGACAGGCTTGATTTCTACATGACGTTTTCGTAGATAGCGTTCTTTTAACGCAAGCGGAATTTTGCCGACAAACTGCTCTTTTAACTGCTGTTCATTCAATAAATGTTCAGGATTTGGATAAATAGGCATCGTTTTTTGATAATCCAAACCATCTTCATAAGGGGCAAATGAGGCAATCATGGTAAAAATAATCTGTGGCTGATTGGCATCATCAAACTGCCGAGCCGTCACTCGCCGAGCCGATAAACTGCGACCATCTCGCATATTTTCCACCTGATAAAACACAGGATAACGCACATCCCCCCCTCGCAAAAAATAACCATGCAAACTATGACAAGGTTTATCCACGTCCACTGTGTGGCTTGCTGACATCAAGGCTTGCCCAAGCACCTGACCGCCAAAAATTCTCGCCCCAACATAATCGTGACTTTGTCCGATAAAAGTATCGTCATTAGTTTGGGTTAAGGTTAAGGTTAATGTTGCTAATAATTGCTCAACGAATGTTAACGCTTGTTGTTGGTTTTTGGCATGATTTTGCGATTGATTTTGGGGCTTATTCGCTAAATTATCCGACATTTGTTAACCTATTTATCATCATTTTAAAAAAAGTGTTATTATACCGCAAAAATTTTCCTATAAGATACACAAATTTGCTAAGCTATGCTGATATCTTTTTGCGAAATTTTGCAAAAATTTTAACCATCATTTCTCTATAGGTTTATCATGAAAAATAAATCCAACCCTTTTCAACTTAAAAATCTCTACCGCAAACTGTCAGGTAATCTGCTCGGTATGGCAGTAAAATCGCAACTTATCGGTGAAATTCCACCACTGACAACCACCGAACATAAGGATAATTTAACACAAAATCCAATTCAAAATTCCGCCGAAACACTTACCTTTTATGTGTTAAAAGAATATTCTCGTAGCAACAGTGTGTTAATTGACCTAGAAACTGCTCAACATCATCTGCCACAAGCCCTTGCCCCTGTCAAAAATCCCGAGTTCGGCATTGACGAAAGCACAGCGATGATTTTTATTCATCACCCAAATAGCGAGCGTAAAGACGGCGAAACCGTGTATTCACCCCGTTTGTTACGCTTGATTGAAGCGGTAAAAAATTATCCAAACTTAAATATTCAGTTTATGCCTGTCACAATTTTGTGGGGTCGAGCCCCAGAAAAAGAAGTCTCGTTGTTTAATTTGTTTACCGCTGATGAATGGCAAAACCCCAGTATTGCCAAACAATTGTTTAATATTGGGGTAAAAGGTCGGGATACTTATGTCCAGTTTCACCCGCCCAAAAATTTGCGAGAGATTTTACAAGCTGAAAGTGATGCCCAAATCGCTCAGCCACTTCAAACCACGGCATTGGTGGACCATCACACTGCGGTGCAACTGTTAGCACAGCGAGTACAAAATCGGTTGCTAGGTTATTTGGATAAGCAACAAGAAACCATTTTGGGGCCTGACCTGTCGGATAGACGCAATGAAGTGGATAAAATTTTGAACACGCCTGCCATTCGCCACGCCATTATGCTTGACAGTGAGCAACATGACCGAAAATTCCATGATAGCCGAAAATTGGCTCGTGGCTATCTTAACGAAATTACCAGCGATTATTCATACGCCATGATACGGTTTTTTGAGCGATTTTTAACATGGCTATGGACACAATTATATGACGGCGTAGAAGTGCAACATTTTGAGCGTGTGCGAGCATTGGCCACTGACCATGAAATCGTGTATGTACCGTGTCATCGCAGTCATATTGATTATTTACTATTATCCTTTGTGATTTACAAACGTGGCTTACGCATTCCAAATATTGCGGCGGGCGAAAACTTAAATATTCCGATTGTTGGACAACTACTGCGTAACGGTGGGGCGTTTTTTATGCGTCGCAGTTTTAAAGGCAACCCCTTGTACAGTGCGGTTTTTCGTGAGTATGTGCATAGTATGCTGTTACGCAGTACGCCAATTGAGTACTTTGTAGAAGGCGGACGCTCACGCTCAGGACGACTGCTACCGCCGAAAAAAGGCATGATTGCCATGACGGTGCAAAGCCATTTACGCCAATCTGGCAAACCGATTGTCTTTATCCCAACCTATATCGGCTATGAACGCATCATTGAAGGCTCAACTTATATTGATGAATTAAAAGGCAAACCCAAAGAAAGTGAAAGTTTATTAGGTTTGTTAAAAACAGGTAAAAAATTAGAACGTATTTTTGGCACTGTTCACGTCAGTTTTGGTAAGCCCTTGCATTTAAATGACTTTATGCAAAAATACGAGGTTTTGCCAAACAGTTTACCCAATGACCGTAGTGACACACCGATACCAACAAATGTCAGCCAAATGGTGGACAATATCGGCGTAAAAATCATGCAACGCATCAACCGCTCTGCGGTAATAAACCCTGTTACCTTACTATCGCTTGTGCTACTCGACACGCCCCACGGTGCGTTAGACGAGCAAAGTTGCCTACACCAGCTGGCTCTTTATCAACGCCTTGCCAAAACCTTGCCATATGACGAAGACGTTACCGTAACCGATGCCACCCCACAAGCGATTATTGACTATGGCGTTCGCTTAAAACTTATTGAAAAAACACCCCATGTTTTGGGTGATTTAATTCGGATTGCCAATGGACAAGCTCCGTTATTAAGCTATTTTCGCAACAATATTTTGCATGTTTATATCTTGTTTTCATTGTGTGCCAACCTTGTCAAACACAATGGACACATCACCTTTGCCAATGTGGAACAAGTTGCCAGTACCATTTATCCCTTTTTACAAGCTGAGTTATTTTTAAAATACCCTGCACGCACCTTACAGGAAACCTTAAACAATCATATTGATGTGTTAATCGCTGAAAACATCATCGTGGACAAAGGCGTTGATGCCAATGGCAAACGTGGGCTAACCACCCCAGACCCAAATACCCATAGTTATCAACAGCTTACGGTACTTGCCAATGCGGTATCGCATAGCTTGGAACGCTATTTTATGGTGCTTGCCTTGCTAAGCCAACAAGGAAGCGACAAACTCACCAAAGAAC
Organism: Moraxella boevrei DSM 14165; assembly: GCF_000379845.1. GTDB lineage: Bacteria > Pseudomonadota > Gammaproteobacteria > Pseudomonadales > Moraxellaceae > Faucicola > Faucicola boevrei. Next base: position 31,973 of record NZ_KB903784.1, read on the forward strand.
AAGTGGTGGATTTGGGGCATTTACTGGGGCAACGTTTGTCGGTGATTTATGCAGATGATATGCCTGATTTCTTTGACCGTGCGTTGTTTAGTAGCTTTTTGGAGACATTGGAACGCTTGGCGTATATCCAGTTGGCAGACAATGGCGTGATTGGTTTTGACAATCGTATTGATGATATGGCAAAAAATGCGGACTTTATCCTAGACCTTGATGTGTTGCACACTTTGCACCAAATGGCACGCCTAGACGACAACGAAATTCAGCGAACCTTAGCACAATTACAAGCGAAAAAGTCAAAAAGAAAAGCCAAATAATTTCTACTCATAAACTTAAAAACCGTTAATTATCAAATAATTAACGGTTTTTATTTTTTATCTCTTTATAAGAAAAAAACAAATTAATGGTCAGCACTCACCCCACCATTCCCAACAATCCAATCACAAATCGCTTGGGTTTTGTTATCTAATAATGCCCTATCGCCCATGGTTTCCACGTTTAAGCGTACGAGTGGTTCAGTATTTGATGCCCGCATGTTAAACCGCCAATTATCAAAATCAAAAGATAAACCGTCAATTTCATTTAGGCTTGGGCTTTCACCAAATAAATTTGGATTTTCTTTTAGTTTTGCCAAAAGTTCAGGGGCGGTAATGCCGTTTAATTTAAAATTAATTTCACCAGAAATTGGGAAATTGTCAATCATTTCATCAACCAACTCGGAGAGTTTTTTGCCCAATTTTGCCAACAATTCCACCACCAGTAGCCACGTAATCATACCACTGTCGCAGTAGTTAAAGTCCCTAAAATAGTGGTGTGCCGACATTTCACCGCCATAAATCGCCCCTGTGTCTCGCATCACTTCTTTGATAAATGAATGCCCAGATTGGCTCATCACAGGCGTGCCAGCGTTCGCTTTGATGATGTGTTCGGTGTTTAAAATATTGCGTGGGTCGTACACGATGCTCGCCCCATTTTCTTTGTCCAAAAATGCTTTGGCCAGTACGCCGACTAAATAAGTACCTTCAATAAACCTTGCATTTTCATCAAAGAAAAAACAACGGTCAAAATCACCGTCAAAGGCAATCGCCAAATCCGCTTTTTCTTTTTTAATCAAATCCACAGTTGGCGTGCGATTGGCGATAATCATCGGATTTGGAATACCATTTGGAAAATCACCGTCGGGTTCGTGGTGAAGTTTGACAAAGTCTAAACTTGTATCCGCCAATCGCTCAATGAGTAAATCTAACACAGGACCTGCACTGCCATTGCCCGCATTGACAATAATTTTTAATGGTTTATCAAGCTGTAAATTTTTGACATCAACATAACTCATCAAATGGTCAATATAAGCGGTTTTATCAACGTTTGAGCGATACTCGCCACGGACATTTTGGCTAAAATCGCCACTTTCAGCAAGGCGTTGAATATCATCAAGCCCTGTCTGACTGCTAATCGGCTTTGAGTGTTCACGCACAAGCTTCATGCCGTTAAAATTAATTGGATTGTGGCTTGCAGTGACTTCAACCCCACCCATGGCGTTATAAAAACTGGTGTAAAAATACACTTCTTCAGTGCCTGTCATGCCCAAATCAATGACGCCAACCCCGCTGTCCAAAATGCCGTCTATCGCCGATTTTTTTAAGTTTTCGCTACTTTGGCGAATGTCGGCACCGATGACAATCATGGCATTCACATCGCTTGGCTTGGTGGTTAATAAATATTGCCCAAAGGCACGTCCGACACGGTAGGCGATGGTTTCGTCAAGGTTGACACCAAGCTCGCCACGAATGTCGTAGACCTTAAAACAAGTAATGGCAATGGGTGCAAATTTTTGAGTGGTATTTGACATCAAATTACTCCATATTCAGTTTGCATAAATGTTCCTAACTTGTGCTATTATATAGAAAGTTTGGGTGAAAACAAAATGCTAAACAATCATGTAAGTGTGATTTTTCAGCATTTCTTACATAATTTATACCAAAGTTAAGCCCAAGTTATTGTAAACTTAAACGCTTAACATGACTACCATGGTGTAAAAAAAGAAAAAAGGGTTTCTCATGACTGACAATGATAACCAACAAAAAAACGAGCAACAAAAACAAGCCGACAAAAACAATCAGTCTTTGGAAGCAAAGTTTAACAAAGCCTTTGACAAAGAAAATTTAAGCGACAAAGAAAAAGCCGAACTAGAAACAATCTTAGCAAAAGTCCGCCAAGAAATCGGTGATGAGATTAATGACGCCAAACTAAAAGTGCGTGTGGTCAATGTCAACCAAGTACAAACCATGTATAAACGCTTGGGCAAAGTCAGCAATTTTCACTATGTCGGGGCGGTGTTATGTTTGGTAGCAGGTTTGTATTTTGTCCAACAGGGCAAGCAAATTTTACCTGCGTTATTTGGCTTTATTATGTTGGTAAACGTGGTGATGAGCTTATTATCGTACCGAGCTACCGTCCGCATTGAACGATTTATGCAAGGCGTCCAACAACAAGCGAAACGCAAATTTAAACAATAATTTTTCAATCGCTGAGCAAATTTAACCCATAAAAAAGTAGTCACTTGAGCTACTTTTTTATTTTTACAACCTTAAACTTATTTTGTTTAACATAGGCATTACACCAAACTACCTCTGTAGGTTTAATTTTTGCTTAACAGTATTATTTGCCCAAATCATAATCCACAATCACAGGGGCGTGGTCGCTAAACCAACTATCACGGTACACCCAAGCCCCTACCGCACGGTTTTTCCAATCAGGTGAACAGGCATGATAATCAATCCGCCAGCCCACGTTTTTGGCACGAGCTTGCCCACGGTTTGACCACCACGAATACAAAAACGGCTCATCGGCTCGTACATGACGAAAACTATCCACATAGCCCAACTTATCATACAGATAGTCAAGCCACGCCCGTTCATGCGGTAAACAGCCTGATGCTTTTTGGTTACCTGACCAGTTTTTGATGTCAATTTTTTTGTGAACCATATTGTAATCGCCACAGACGATAATGGACTTTTGCTCATCTTTCCATTTTGCCAAAATCGCTTGATAAGCGTCCAAAAAGGTATCTTTGCGAGCTTGGGCATCATCACCAGACGAACCAGACGGCAAATACAACGAAGCGATAAACACAGGATAATCCATACCATCAAAGGCAAATTCGGCACAAATAAAGCGACCTTGACTGTCCGCCAACTCAAAGCCAAGCCCTGTCGTTACCGATACGATGGGTAATCGGCTATAAATCGCCGTGCCTGCATAGCCTGCTTTTTCGGCAGGAAATAGATAGCAGTGCCAACCTGTTGGGCGGTACTTGTCTGTCCATTGCTCAGGGTTAATGCGAGTTTCTTGCATACAGACTACGTCAATTTCAGAGTTTTGTAGCCATGTTAACAGCCCCTTTTTTTCAGACGCACGCAGACCGTTAACATTGATAGATGCAATTCGTAAAATTTTGTTCGGATTTGGGTAACTGTTTTTGTTGACAACGACATCGGTAGGCTTGTCTTTTGGATCTTTAATAGTTTGCCAGTTTGCTAATGAAGTCATAATTTTCTCTATATTATTTAAAATAAGTTTGAAAAAAGATTTAATAATCAATGGTTGCAATACGTTTGCCTGTTACGCTTAAATTTTTGGCGTTATTGGCGGTAAATTCATCTGTTAAATGGCGAATATCTAGGGGTTCAAGCCCTTTTGTCATACGGATTTGGTTATAAATCTGATGACGTGGGGCGGATAGTTGGTTTACTAGATAAACTGGTTGTAAATTATCGATATTTTCTAATAAATTTACTAAGTATTTAATAACAATGTAGTGGTCAAGTTTAATTAGACAGCTTTTAAGAGATTTTGGTTAAAAAACTGATTTTCTTTCTCAACAGGTGTTAAATAATCATTAAAGCTATGTGGTCTAACTTGACAGTAATAACCTAAAATATAACTCGCTACATCGACTCTTGCTTGAGATAAATCGTCATAGCCTTTCTTGGGCATCCATTCTGTTTTAAAGCTCCTAAAGAACCGCTCGGTTGGAGCATTATCCCAACAATTACCACGTCTGCTCATACTATGCTTCATGCCT
>NZ_KB903785.1 GCF_000379845.1 Moraxella boevrei DSM 14165
TTCTCGTTGTTCTTCAGTTAGGGCGTTGCCTTTGGTTATGGGGTTGCCTCGTTTTTCTCTGCGATAACGGGTTAGCCAGTTTTCGAGTGTGGATTCGGCTATTTCATATTGGGTTGCAACATTACTTGGTTTTTGCCCTTGTTCTTCTATGAGTTTTATCATTTCTAATTTGAATTCGGGTGTGTATGTTTTACGTACTTTTGTCATGAGATTATGCCTCCGTTTGGGGTATTATAATCTCTTATCAGCTGTCTAGGTTTATTATGCCACTACACAAAATCACGATGCACCAAGTTTAACCAATGCCATTCATCAATGTGGGTTGCGGTCATTGCACGTTTGGCAAGCCAATCGTTTTTGTGTAATGCTGTTAATGGACAAAAGTCGGTTAATCCTGTCAAACGTACCACGCTAACACGGTGGCTAAGCAATCCTTGATAAATCAATTCACTGGCATAAATCAGCTTGGCAAGCTCATCATTAGGCTGTGGTGTGGTGTCGCTAGTGATAAGTTGTTCAGGGCTTTCTGCGTACACCCGACTGGACGAAATATAAAATAAATGCGGATTTTTGTTGTTTGTTATGTGTGTCAAACTCTCACAAATTGGCTGAGCTGTAGCGACATAGGTGCGGTAATAATCAGCTGGCGTGCGTGCGTCAGGACTAATGATGACAAAAACCACATCAAATGCCATGCTAAAATCATTTGCCGTTAAATCTTTGGCATTTTTAATGCGTTGATGTACAGCGTCAATCGGCTTATGAGTACGGCTGACAAGGGTAATTTGGTGCTGATTTTTTAAAGTGTTGGCAAGAGCAATGCCTAATTTGCCTGCACCGATGATTAAAATATTCATCATAATCTCTTTGATAGTGGTCTAAGGTTTTTTGGCTATCATCACCGCACGCTTGGGACGTGGATAACCTTCTAGCGTACGAGCATTATCATTTGGGTCAAGAAAATCCATGAGTGACTGATAAGTCATCCATTCGGTTGCACGCTGTTCTTCAAACGTGGTTTCATTAATATGCACGCATTTTACATCGCTAAATCCTGCTTTTTCTAGCCATAGGGTTAATGCTGTCACACTTGGTAAAAAATACACATTATTCATCTGAGCGTATCTGTCTTTTGGCACTAGCACGGTATTTTCATCGCCGTCAATAATTAGCGTTTCTAATACTAACTCTCCGCCTTTAACCAATTGATTTTTTAATTGCAATAAACAATCAAACGGCGATGCACGATGATATAGTACACCCATACAAAAAACGGTATGAAACAGTTGTTTATCAGTGCTAAATGGTAATTGTTCTAACGCCACAGGAATAAAATGGACAGGCAGGTTTTTATTGACAAAATGCTTTATCGCCATAAACTGATAATAGAACAAACACGACGGGTCAATGACCATCACCGTATCCGCCCCCGCTCCGAGCATTCTAAAACCATGATAACCCGAACCGCCGCCAACATCTAGCACCCGTTTATTTTTTAAATCAGAGATATAAGGCAACACCCTATCCCACTTTAAATCGCTACGCCATTCGGTATCGATATGGATAAGATTATCATCTTGACCGATTTTAAAACCGCCTTTACGCCACGGCATTAGGGTTTTTAACAGGGCTTCGCTTTGTTTGTATTCTCTTTTAGTTAATTCTAAATCCATTGTCACACACGGCGAATTAAAATCATGGCTGATATTTTTATTCTCTAAATTTGGTAAGCGTAAAACCGCTTGTTCATAATAAGTGGCATTGGCATATCGGGACTTGTCTTTGATATGCGATAGCCAATTTGGTAATTGAGTTAGCCACTCATTTGCCACAGGATATTTTTGCGATAAATTAAGGAGAGTTAAATATAACGCTTGTTCGGCTTGAAAAATGGTATTCATAAAACTAAATTCATTCAATTAAAAAAGGTGACGCCACACTTACTGGTCTGACTGATTTAAAAACACCATCTAAGGGTGTTATTTTTCTAAGGCTACAACGGTAAGTAAAGCATTTATTGGTTGCTGTATGATGAGTGGTTATTTAAACGCAATCACTGACGCAAAATTTAAAAACTGAAACCACGTTAAACTTCTTTCAAATCCTGCCTGTTTTAATCGCTTATGGTGTATATCAAGCGTATCGGTCATGAGTACATTTTCTAAGGCATTTCTTTTAGCACTAATTTCTAATTCGCTATAACCATTGGCACGTTTAAAATCGTAATAACGCTCCACTCGCCAAGCATCAAATTGCTCATCTTCTAAATGGGTTTTTTCCGTTAAAATGAGTATGCCACCATCGGCAAGTGCCTGATAACACTTTTGCAATACCGATAATCTGACATCAGGTGATAAAAACTGCAAGGTCAAATTCAGCACAATCATATCGCACGGTAGTAACTTGATATTGCAAATATCCTCACAAATAAACTCAATATCATGCTCGGGATAATGTTCATGCATCACGGTTTTGGCTTTATCAATCATCGGTGCTGAGATATCTATCGCCTTAATTTGTAAGTCCTTTTTGTCAAATTCGCCCGCCAGTGCAAATGAAACCGCCCCAAGCGACGTACCCAAATCATACACACGGCTGACACGTTCGCCCTGCTCATTTTCTTGACGAAAGGCACAATGACGGCGAGCAAAAATGGGAAGCATCGCAAGCATCTGTCCATAACCTGGCACGCTACGGCGTATCATATCAGGAAAACAGGCGACCACCTGCTCATCAAAGCTAAAACGGGCGGATTTATCCAGCGGTGTGGTAAAAAGCGTATCGTGGCTCATAGCGTACGTCCAAAATACCACTCAATCACAACTTTGATTAAAAAACCAAAAAAACCACCCCCCAATGCGATAAAAATCCAAAACGTGCCTTGTTTGCCTGCATCAGTTTTTTTGGATAAATCCCACATGATAAAAAACAAAAAGCCAATAAAAACAGGGAGTAACACATACATCCCCATTTTGGTAATCGTTTCATTAGATACAAGTACAAACATAATTTCACCTTTTATCGCTGAATTTTACCTATTATAACTTAAAAACCGCCCAACTGCTTAAAAATAGGCTAAGATAATTACCGAAAAACCAATAAAAATTTGCCAAAATGCATGGAAAAACATCGCAAAAAGCCGTAATTTTTTAGCGAAAAATTGCGTTATTTGGTATAATCTATGGGTTAAATTTTATTATCTTAAAGAGAAAAACCATGTCAGAACAAGTCCCAGCGATTGAACAATCCTTAGATTTTGTAATTGAAAGCCTAAAAGCCGACAATATTTTACCCACCGATTGGCAAAATAACAGTCAAATTAACCGTACCAAAGACCAAGCCCACGGCGATTTTGCCAGTAATTTAGCAATGGTCGCATCAAAAGTCGCTGGTATGAAACCACGTGATTTGGCCGAAAAAATCGTGGCATTGTTACCAAAACATGCTGACGTTGCCAAAGTAGAAATCGCTGGAGCAGGGTTTATCAACTTTTTCTTGGATAGCAACGCTCGTTTTGCGGTGTTAGATAACATCATGCAACAAAAAGGCGATTTTGGCACAAGCCAAACTTTTGCCGATAAAAAAATCCAAGTAGAATTTGTCTCAGCAAATCCAACGTCTAGCCTACACGTTGGGCATGGACGTGGGGCGGCGTTTGGCATGAGTGTGGCGAATTTGTTAGAAGCCGTCGGCTACCAAGTCGGACGTGAGTATTATGTCAATGATGCAGGTCGGCAAATGGATATTTTGGCAACCAGCACTTATATTCGTTATTTGGAGCTGTGTGGTGAGCCGATTGTGTTCCCTGTGAATGGTTATCGTGGCGATTATGTCACAGATATTGCTAAGCCTATTTACCAAGAGTTTTCAGATAAACTAAAAACAAGTTGGGGAAATTTTGTCAAAGACGTGCCTGCCGATGCGATTTTTAGCGAAAAAGACGGTGAGAAAGTGCTGGTTTCAGGCGACAAAGAAGCCCATATTGACGGTTTGATTGACAATGCCAAAGCCAATTTGGGCGATAATTATCGTATTTTTCATGAAAAAGCCCTTTATAGTATCTTAAGCGATATTCAAGATGACTTAGCGGATTTTAACGTACATTTTGACAAATGGTTTAGCGAAAAATCCATTCAAGATGCGATTATTCCTGCGTTAGAACGGTTAAATGAACAGGGTTATTTGTACGAAAAAGATGGTAATGTGTGGTTTAAATCAACCGAATTTGGCGATGAAAAAGACCGTGTTGTGCGACGTGCCAATGGGCAATTTACCTATTTTGCATCGGACATTGCCTATCATAAAGATAAACTTGACCGTGGTTTTGACAAAATTATTGACGTGTGGGGGTCTGACCACCACGGCTATATCAAGCGGGTAAAATCAGCGTTAACAGCAATGGGTTATGATGCTGAGCGTATGGACGTGATTTTGGTGCAGTTTGTCACCTTGTGGCGTGGCGATGAACAAGTGCAAATGTCATCTCGCTCAGGCGAATTTGTCACCTTGCGTGAGTTGCGTGAAGAAGTCGGCAACGATGCGGCACGTTTTTACTATGTGGCTCGCAAACCTGAACAACACATTGACTTTGATTTACAATTGGCAAAATCCCAAAGCAAAGACAACGCAGTGTACTATATCCAATACGCCCACGCACGGATTTGCCGTGTGTTAGAACGCTTAGAAGAACGTGGCTATAGCTATGATGATAGCATAGCAAAACAATCACAAAGTTTGTTAAATTTACTGATTGAAAATGAATTAATCAGCTTGTTATCTGCTTATCCAGAAACCTTACAACGTTCAGCAGTGCAATACGAACCGCATATTTTGACCAATTATCTTAAAGAGTTAGCAAGTTTGTTCCACGCATGGTATAACGATAACCGTATTTTGCCAAAAGACGGCGAAACCCCAAGTGATGACGAACTAAATCTCATGCAAGCTCGTCTGCGTTTGTCAAAAGCCGTGAGACAAGTGGTACAAAATGGCTTGATTTTATTGGGCTTAACCGCTCCAACAAGTATGTAATTTATCAGCCTTAACTAACCCTATCAATTTTAGGAGTAAATCATGTCAAAACAAGGTGCGACCCCACGAGAGCCGTCAAATGGTATGGCAACATTTGCAAAAATATTGGTAGGGTTTTTGTTGTTTATTTTATTGGGCTTGTTTGTGTATTTGTGGAACCCTTTTCACAAAGCCACCCCAACCGTGACCGAAATCCCAAAAATCCAGCCGAAAAACACTCAAGGCGAACAGCCCGAATACGAGTTTTACGAACTGTTACCAGAACAACAAGTTACAGGTGTGCCAACCACACCGCTTGCCAGTCAAACCGCCATTACCACCAAGCCCGATGCGGTGGTGACAGGCAAAAATCAAGCCAATCCTATCAATCAAGCGACCGCCACCGCCGAAACATCCACTGATAAAAAACCTGTGGATAACAGCGATGATGCAGAAATGAGCGACACGGCGAACAATGTGAGCAATGCACAAAACCCGTTCATGACCGACGCTCCACAAGAAACGCCAACAGGCAATGCCAAAGAAAATCCAATGCTTGGCAAAAGTCGTCTAGAAGCCCAAACCAGCAAAAAAGCCGTGATTGTCGATGCGTCACCTGACAAAACTTATATTTTGCAGATTAACAGTTTTGATAATGCGGATGATGCCGACCGTCGCCGTGCCGAAGTGTTAATGGCAGGCGTGGACGCCCAAATCGTCAAAAAACGCTTGGCAGATGATAGCATGGTGTATCAAGTGATTTCACGACAAATGCCAAGCTCACAAATGGCAGGGGAAGCCCAACGCCGTTTACAAAATAATGGCATCGACTCGTTAATTGTGGAGCAACGGCGAAAATAATCTTGGTTTTTAAAGGTTAATATAAACGCATTAGATAACGCAATCATTTACCACTGCATTGGTATTAATGAAAACGATTATGTTTTGACAATTATTTATGCTAAGATATCGCAGTGTTCGTAGCTTAATCGTATCAATAATGAACCTATTTTTGGTATTGTTAATTAAATATACTTTTTTGGAAAAGCGTTCGCGGTGAGCTTGTCAAACCATAACAATTTTCCTAGACTTCGACAAGCTTAGTCCGAACGCAAAACCTTAAACTCTATCTTTATTTAACAATACCCTATTTTTTAATCATTCTAACCCCCTTAAAACCAAATGACGACCGTACCAACTTCTTTTTTACATTCACCAAATAGCAAGCTAACGGCTGAGCAACAAGCCATTTTGCTCCTTTGGCAGCTGGTAAATATGTCTTTGAGCAGTTATACAAAATTGATTGCCAAATTCACAACAGCACAGCACGCCTTGCAAGCCAATCATAACGATTGGCAAAGTCTTAATTTGCACAAAAGTCATTTGGAGCGTTTTGACGAATTTATCAAAAACAACCGCCAAAGCGAATTTTTACAAACCACCTTACAACAACTACAACACGGGGAATATCAAATTATTTTTGCCGATAATCCACAATTTCCGCCTTTGTTAAAAGAAATTTACGACCCACCACCCTTACTGTTTTATCAAGGCAATGTGCAAGCCATGTCCATGCCCCAGTTGGCGATTGTCGGTAGCCGAAAACTGACCGCTCACGCCCAAAAAATCGCCTTTGATATGGCACAATTTTTGGCGTATGAAGGTTTGTGGATAACCAGTGGCTTGGCGGAAGGGGTGGATAAACAAGCTCATTTAGGGGCATTGGCACAAAATAACCCTGCCAAACAAGGGCGAACGGTGGCGGTTTTGGGAACGGGTATTCATCTGTGTTATCCCAAGCAACATTTACAATTAAAACAACAGATTATCCAAACGGGTGGTTGTATAATTAGCGAGCTATTGCCCGACACTCCACCCAATAATCATAATTTTCCTAGACGCAATCGCTTAGTGGCTGGCTTGAGTTTAGGGACGTTGGTGGTCGAAGCCCAGTTGCAAAGTGGTTCGCTGATTACCGCACGTTTAACCAATGAACAGGGTAAACAAGTGTTTGCTATTCCAAGCCACATTGACAATGAAAATGCCAAAGGCTGTCATCAGCTCATTCGTGAAGGGGCGACTTTGATTGACCACCCTGCACAAATTTTGGAAGATTTGTCCATGTTTCAATCACCGTTTAGTCAAACAAAACAAGCTGAAAATATAGGAAGTGTGGAAAATTCAACTTTTACACCACCGCCTAACACTCAACATATTCAACAAGCTGAAATACAACAAATTGAAATGCACCAAAATTTGCAAACGCACATTGTTCAACCAAAAGTTGACAACCAAATTCCACAGCATTTATTTACTTTATTAAATCAACTGGATTGGGTAGGGCAAGATTTGGATAGCTTGGTGGAAAAAACAGGCTTGGGCATAACCACCTTGTCAGGGCAATTGATTGAGCTAGAAATCATGGGACTTGCCATGTCGCAGGCTGGCTTGTATTTGCGGTGTCGGGCATGAAATTATTTGTTAGCACACAGTACAAAGAAGCCTGTGAATGGCTTAATGATGGCAAATTGCTCGCTTATCCGACCGAGGCGGTGTGGGGCATCGGTTGTAACCCATTTAACCAACAGGCGGTTTTGGATTTGTTACAGCTCAAAAATCGCCCTATGGAAAAAGGCTTGATAGTGCTTGTCCCCAATGTGGGGAGGATGCAGGATTTTTTGCAAAATTTACCCAAACAAAATCAACAAGTTATCTTAGAAAGTTGGCTGTCGCCAAAATCACAAGCCACCACATGGCTGTTCCCTCTACCCCCAAATTTGCCAAATCCCATACCAACTTGGGTAACAGGTGGACGAGAAAATTTAGCCATACGCTTAATTTCACATCCGCTAATTAGCAAAGTTTGTGAAAGTTTAATTTCTGCCAACAATCCTTACGGTTTTTTAACGTCAACCAGTTGTAATTTAAGCAATGTTTTACCTGCACATGATTTACAAACTGCTCAACAATATTTTGCCAATTATCAAAATATGGCTTTTTTACAAGATAACACATTAAACTTTAGTCAACCCAGCCAAATCCGTGATGCGTTAACAGGCGAAATTGTGCGAGCATAGTTTTAACAAAAAGTCACGCTCTACCCTTTTAATTGGTTTAAATACGCCATTGTACAAAGTTTTTTAGCAGTTGTAAACCTGCGGTGTGGCTTTTTTCGGGGTGAAACTGGGTGGCGAATAGATTTTCTTTGATAATACTGGCACAAAAATCAATGCCGTATTCACAGCGAGCCGAGATAATCGTAGGGTCAGCAGGCTCACAGTAAAAACTATGCACAAAGTAAAAATGCGTGTTGTCGGCGATATCTTGCCAAAGCGGATGTGCGTCGTCCATATCGTGAATGGTGTTCCAACCCATGTGCGGAATTTTGAGTTTTTCGCCTTGTTGGTGCAAATTTTCATCAAATTTACTCACATTTCCTTGTAAAATTTTTAAACAACCCACACCGCCATTTTCGGCGGATTGTTCAAATAACGCTTGCATACCGACACAGATTGCCATGACAGGCTTGTTAAAGACTGCTTGTTTTACCACCTCGTCAATCCCTGCCGTTGCCATACCTGCCATGCAGTCTTTCATCGCTCCGACGCCGGGGAAGACGATTTTGTCGCACGCTTGGATTTGTTTTGGGTCGTGGGTGATGATGACGTCAGCTCCGACATTGCTTAAAGCCTTGCCTACCGAGTGTAGATTGCCCATGCCATAGTCTAATAAGGCGATTTTTGTCATAATAGCTCCAAAAATTAGCAAAAAATTGAAATTCGTACATTTGCCACTATATTACCTGTAATTTCACAAAATTTAAAGGATTTATATGGCAGAAAAAAATTATTATGAGATTTTGGGAATTGACAAAAAAGCCAGCGAAGACGAGATTAAAAAAGCCTATCGTAAGCTTGTGCGTCAATATCACCCCGATGTCAGCAAAGACCCCAATGCTGACGCCAAAATGGGTGAAATTAATAACGCCTATGAGACACTCAAAGACAGCGAAAAACGGGCTCAATACGACATGATGTTAAACAATCCATTCGGCGGTTTTGGCAATGGGGCGAATAACTTTAGTGGTTTTGCTGGTGGCGGTTTTGGCGGTTCGCAGGGCATGAGCCAAGAAGATTTGGACGAGATTTTACGTCAATTTGGCGGTGCTGGTGGTAGTTTTGGCGGTTTTAACCAAAATTCAGGCTTTAACCGTGGTAATAGCTTTGGTTTTGAAGATATTTTTGCCAATTTTACAGGTGGCGGTCGTTCACAACAACGCCAAAACAGCCAGAATAGTATGAAAGGTGATGATATTCACAGTGATATTTCGGTGGATTTGCAGGCCAGTTATCAAGGGGCAACTCGTAAAATCACGCTCAGCATCCCTGTGCAAACCATGTCAGGCACGCAATATCAAGATAAAACCATTGAAGTAAAAATCCCAAAAGGTATCGCCGAAGGGCAAAAAATCCGCCTTGCCAAACAAGGCAATCCCTCAGCATATGGGGCGAAAAATGGTGATTTGTATTTGACAGTAAAATTTCAGCACAATGAACGTGAAAAAGTAGTGGGCAAAGACGTATTTTTGACCGTGGATGTCGCCCCTTGGGAAGCGGTGTTTGGCGGTGAAATCACGGTAACAACCCCTGTTGGCAAGGTAACTGTCAATGTGCCAAAAAACAGTCGCACAGGCACAAAATTACGCTTAAAAGGTAAAGGCATTCCTGCCAAAACTGCAGGCGATTTATTTTTACAACTTAATATTGTGTTGCCCACGCTAGCAGACGATGAACATCGCAGTGAAGAGCAGTTACAGGCGTGGCGGTTTTTGCAAGATGTGTATTCGGACTTTACACCCAATCGTTAATTAATAGCTCTTAATTGACCGTTAACGGTGTTGTGCCAACCAATTTTCCATGACCTGGATTTCAGCAATTTGGTTCATGATGATGTTATCGGCAAGATTTCGCATTTTTGGGTCAGTACCGTATTTTAGCTGAACTTGAGCCATTGCCAACGCCCCCTTGTGATGTGGTAACATGGTTTGGATAAACGCCATATCCGCATCATCACTGACTGCCCCTGCCAACATTTGTTCGTGCATTTGGTTAATACTGTCGGTAAACTCTTGTTGAATATTGGCGGTTTTTGGGTGGAGCGTGGTTTGGATGTTAGCTTGATGGGCTTCTTCTTTGAGCCAATGTTGCATTAGCCAAATTTCGTTTTGTTGGGCGGTAATCATGTCTTGGGTGAGGCGTTGCAAGCTTGCATCTTCGCCATATTTTAGTTCAATCTCTGCCATGTCAATGCCACCTTGGTGATGTCGTATCATGTTTTGGGCAAAAACCACATCAGGATTTTTGGGGTTATCCACGCTTTGGCTTTTGGCATATCGCATGGTGTAAATACTGGCAAGGTAGGCTTGCTGAAAGTCTTCACTTTCTTCACCATTTGGCAAAAATTGGTTCATCGCATAATGTTGCAACATGGTGTCCAAATGCGAATTTGCCGTCCTTGAGCCGTCTGCCATGCGAATGGTACGCGTTTCTTCAATATTTAACGCATCGCTATCGATGCCATCAGGTTCATGACGCTTATCGTCAATTTCATCATTGGCATCATTCATATCATCACTCACCTGACTGGCAAATGCCATGGTTTGACTGGCGGATGTGGTAAAATTGTCGGTAGTTTGGCTAAGATTGTTGGTTGAATTCGTCGCAAAGGATTGTTCAAGTTGGATTTTTTCTGATGTTTCTTGGCGTTTTGCTGGTGGTTGACACGCTGACAATAACACCAAATTTGCCAATACAAACACCCGCCCAAACGATACAGCAGGCGGATAAATGGCAAGGCGGTCACAGTGTAACGACGAAAAAGCAAGCATAAAACACTCCTATAACGCTGTGTAGTATAACTGAAAACAGACTAAAATAAATACACAAATTATATCAATTATGTATATGCTTATTTCTCAATTATTACCAACCTTGTTTTAAATCAACTTTAGCCTGTTAAATCATATAACGGCTTAGTAATTCTGCTAACTTTTGTTTGTTAATTGGCTTGGTTAAAAAACCGTCCATGCCCGCATCGCTACACATTTTGCGGTCATCATCTGAGTCATTGGCAGTAAGTGCGATAATCGGAATACTGTCTTGGTTGGCACGGATTTGGCGGGTGGCGGTCAATCCGTCCATAATCGGCATTTGACAATCCATTAACACGAGCGAAATTTTTTTACGGTTTTCTATTAACAATTTCACTGCTTGTTCACCTTCGTTGGCGATAATCACATCGTAGCCAAAGTTTTCTAGGTGTTTTTTGGCGATTTTTTGGTTGGTTAAATTGTCTTCTGCCACCAAAATCGTACGTTTTTTACCTAGATTTTCGGTAATCGGTTGTGTAGTTGGTTTTAAGCCGATTTCATCTAAAACAACGTCAACTTTTTGTGATAACGCTAGGTGATTATTGTGATTTTTGTCAAAATTATTTGCATTGCCATTTTCATATTTTTGTAAAAATTTTTGAAATGCCAATTCAGCGGACAAGCCAACATTGTCATCTGGATTAAGATGATTTTCATATAAACTTAAAACTTTGGCAAACATACTAGTCAACGTTGGCGGTTTTTGGATTAAGCCGTCAAACTTTCGCAAAATTTCACGCTCAATCGTACGCTCCGAGTCCATACTAATAATAACTTTTAGACCTGTGTTAAACAGTTCAATTTCTTCAAATAACGCTTCGTTACCCAGATACGCCACGTCGTCAATCATCAACATCGGCACGAGATTATCGGTGTTTAATTGATTGATTTTTTCCACCATTTTTTGATTAATGTCGGTAAAAATGATATTTTTTACATCAACAAAATTCAAAATTTCGGTATTACGTCTTGTGATATCAAAAGGTGAAATAATAATTAACAAAATCGGCAGGTTGTTAACCTGAATTTCAAAAACAGGTTGTAAACTATAACTGTTTAATGGTAAAAAAACTTGAAATTCACTGCCTTTGCCAACTTCACTTTCAAGGTTGATAAAACCGCCCAAAAGTTGCGAAAAGTTGTTTGAAATCGCCAATCCCAAGCCCGTTCCGCCAAATTGACGGCTGATAGAGTCGTTGGCTTGGTTAAAATAAGAAAATAGTTTTTGTTGGTCTTTGGGAGCGATACCCATGCCTGTGTCTTTTACCGTGATACGAATCCAATCTTTGGCAAGGTCTTGCACACCTGCCTTTTTATGTTGAATGACAGGGTGGTCGCTGGTGAGTTTATCCACGAGTAGGGCAACATAGCCTTTTTTGGTAAATTTAATGGCATTGCTCATCAAGTTCAGCAACACTTGACGCATCCGACCGTCATCGGTTTCGATGTGGCGTGGAGCGTGTGGGTCGGTATAGATGTAAAGGCTGATGTTGTTGCGTTTGGCATTACCAATCATCAGCTCGGCGGTTTGGTTGAGTAGTTGTAGTAGATCCACCGAAGTGATATTAGTTTGCAGTTTACCTGCATCCATTTTTGCCACATCAAGCATATCGTTTAGCAGGCTTAGCATGGTTTGGCTAGATTGTTGCAAAGTGACGATGGTTTCTTGTTGCTCTTCGTTAAAGCTGTCTTTGTCTTCCACCAACAGCTCAATCATGCCCATCATACCACTTAACGGCGTGCGTAATTCATGACCAAGCACCGCCCAAAGTTTGTCAAAACCTGCCAATTTTTCTGCAGTTTGTTGGTCACCGACCCATGCTTGTTGCAGTTTTTCATGATAGTCGGTCACGACTTCCAAGCCACCGCTAAAGCCTTGTAACTGCCCCAAATGATTATAAAATGGATTTAACCGCAAATCAAAAAATATATCACGTTGTAAATTGGTTACCGATAAACTTAAAAAAACATGATTTTCATTGATTTTGTTTAATAGTTGTTGGCTTTGTTTGTCTGCCCCTGTGATAAAATCGTGGAGCATATACACGACATTTTTGTCAAAAGGCGTGGCAAAAGTATGAGCGAATTTTTCGTTAAAATACAATAACCGACCTTTACGATTCATCAAAAACAATGTCACAGGCGATTTGTCAATCAGCTGATTTTGCCGACGCATTAACGCATGAATTTGGGCATAATATTGATGATATTTAAACGAAATGCGGTTGATAATCTGGTTTAATTGCAACAGCTCAGCATCGCTTTTTTGCGATAAATGTAGCGGTTGATAACCAACTTGGGTAATATAATGAAAATTTTGTGCATAATCAATCAGTTGAAACCAATTGACATACCGTTTTTGAATTTGCACAATACACAACGCCAAAAACATTAAAAATAACAACACTGGCAAGATATATAGCGGATTGTTAAACGTTTGCCAAATCGGTACAAATTCAATATACGCATACAGCCGATAGCCGTTGTGGAGCGGTCGCCACGCTTCAAGAGCATTGCCATGTTGCAACGTCTGATTTTGGCTAATATCAGCTGACCACGTTGGCAAAGAAAAGGCAGATTCATCACCTGAGTTATTGAGCGTAACTGCCGTCCCTGTCGGCTCAAAAATCACCAACTGATACGACGCAATCATCTTGGAATTGACAAACTCACCGCCACTAAAATTTCGTTGTTGCTCATCGATACGTTCATTTAAATCAATGGTAATATCGCTCAACAGTAACTCACCAGCACTCTGCTGTCTATCTGATGCATATAGCCACAACAAGCCATAAGCCGTCGCAATCAGGCTTATCATAATACCCACGATAATTAACAAACCTTGACGGCTAGCGGGATGATGTAAGATAGAAATGGAACTACGCACAAGTATTTACCATAAAAAATCAACAAAAAAGCCAAAAAATAAAAATCAGATTTCGTATTTTGCCTAAAACATACTATAATAACAGAAAATTTGATAAAAAGACAAAAAACATGAAAAATCCAAAATTACGCCTAATTTTTGCAGGCACACCAGCGTTTGCCAAAGTCACCCTGCAAGCCTTAATTGACAAGCAAAACGAGTTAAATATAGACATTGTTGCCGTCTATACCCAACCTGACCGCAAAGCTGGGCGTGGGCAAAAATTGACCCAAAGTCCTGTTAAAGAACTGGCTACTGCCCACCATATCCCTGTGGAACAACCAATAAGTTTTAGCCTAAAGTCAGAAAACGGACAAGTTTCACGTGAAACACTTGCCAATTACAAGCCTGATGTCATGGTAGTGGTAGCGTATGGCTTGATTTTACCGCTTGGCGTGCTAAACACACCGACATTTGGCTGTTTGAATGTGCATGGTTCACTATTGCCACACTTTCGTGGTGCAGCCCCAATTCAGCGGGCGATTTTGGCAGGCGACACCGAGACGGGCATTACCATTATGCAAATGGATAAAGGCTTAGATACAGGCGATATGCTGTATAAAGTGGACTGTGCGATTGAGGATACTGATACCACGCAGACGTTGCATGATAAATTGGCAGTTTTGGGCAGTGAAGCAATTGTCACCGTGTTAAAAGATTTATCAAATTATCAAAACAAGGCTGAAAAACAAAATGATGACTTAGCCAATTATGCCGAAAAAATTACCACCGATGAAGGTCTGATAAACTGGCAAAATGACGCATTTAGCATAAATCGCCAAATCCGTGCCTTAAATGCGTTTACCTTTTTAAATGGCGAGCGAGTGAAAATCTTGGCGTGCAAACCGATTAAGAACGACCAAGTAACATCCGAACCTGCTGGCAAGGTGGTCAGCGTTGGACGTAATGCGATTTTGGTAGCGTGTGGCAAAAATACAGATGGCGTGCAACATTTTATCAATATTACCCAAATGCAATGGGCGGGGGCTAAGCCTTTAACCGCCGATCAAATCGCAAATGGCGATAAAATCAATGATGGCGATGTGTTTGAAATGGTGCAATCATGAACGACTATCCAAAAACTGATTGGCAAAAACTCATCACAAATAAAAAACTCTCTACACGAGCCAAAGTCATCGCAACCTTAGAGAAAATCCACCACGGATTCTCGCTTGCGGTGCTACTTGATGATTTGTTAAATAATGTCAATGACACCGACAAAGGTTTTGCCCACGAGCTACTCATCGGTACATTACGTCAATGGTGGGCGTTAAACCGCATTGGCGAGAGCTTGATTGAACAGGAAGTTACCGACAAAGGCGTACTTTCCGCCGTAAACATCGGTATTTATCAACTCATCTATATGCACACGCCCGACTACGCCAGCATTAACGACACGGTAGAAGCGGTCAAACAGCTAGACAAAGGCTATGGGGCAGGTCTCGTTAATGCGATTTTGCGAAAAGTCGCCAAAAATCCTGCTAAATTTGCCAAAAAGGTACAAAAAAATCACAGTCTGCCCAATCATTTGGCAAAAATACTAAAGCAGGATTGGGCGGAATATTATGAAGAGCTTGGGCAAAGTTTAAGAAAATCCGCACCGATTTTTTTGCGTGTCAATGCTAAATTTTGTACCATGCAAAAATATAGCGAACTTTTAAATGCTCAAAATATCACTCATGACATCGTCAAAACTGGCGTGGGTGAACATACCGCCATTCGACTGATTGATAATCTCAAAATTAGCAATTTGCCACATTTTTCTGACGGCTGGTTATCAGTACAGGATTTGCACGCCCAAATTTGTGGGGGAATTTTAGCGGATTTTGTGTTGCCAAAGTTATCAAAAAATATCAATATTTTAGACGCTTGCACCGCTCCAGGGGGGAAATTAGCCCAATTGTTAGAGATGTTCCACGTGGAACAATTTAATGAATTTCAGCCAAAAATTACCGCCCTAGACAATGACGAAAACCGTCTAAAACGGGTGCATGACAATCTTAACCGTTTGCAGTTAACTAATGACAATACGCAAATCATTTGTGCGGACGGTGTTACCTTTAAAAGCGATAAACCGTATAATATGGTGATTTTGGACGCACCCTGTACCGCCACAGGGGTGATTCGCCGTCACCCTGATATTTGTCTTTTAAGAAAGCAAAACGACATTGAAAGCACAATAAATCTACAATTACAAATTTTACAAAACTTATGGCAGTCTGTCGCTCAAAATGGTTATTTATTGTACATTACCTGCTCGCTCATCAAAGCGGAAAACGTGGCACAAATTGAACATTTTTTAAACAAAAATACTGATGTTCAAGTGGTGGATTTTGAGTTCAATCTACCCAATCAAATTAAGCAAACGATTGGTTATCAATGCTTGCCGATTGACGAAAACGGTGGCGATGGTTTTTATTATGCGTTATTGCAAAAATTAAATTGAAAGATATAAAACTTAATATTGAGCAAAAACCGTTCGTGTTGAGCCTGTTGAAACATAACGGTTTTCCCAGACCTTGACAAGCTCAATGTGAACGGAAAACCCAAATTCTTAACAAACTGCATAAATAACTTTTTAGAACTTTTAAGCAAATTATCATCAATTATCGCTATGATTTGTGATAAAATCAAAACAAATTTTTTATTTTGGGAAAAAACCATGCACTACATCAGCACTCGTGGCAACACGCCAAAAATGCAATTTTCAGACGTTCTACTTATGGGGCTTGCTCCTGATGGGGGGTTAATGCTTCCTGAACACTATCCACAAATTGATAAAGCGACTTTGGATAAATGGCGAACGCTTTCTTATACCGAACTTGCGTTCGAAATTATGTCATTATTTGCGACCGACATTCCAAAGGACGATTTAAAAGCCTTAATTGACAAAACTTATACTAAAACTGCTTTTGGCAATGACGACATTACCCCTGTGCGTACCTTAAAAGACGGCATTAAAATTTTGGAGCTGTCTAATGGTCCAACCCTTGCTTTTAAAGATATCGCCATGCAGTTTTTGGGTAATGCTTTTGAATATGTGTTAAAGCAAAAAAATGAACGTCTAACTATCATCGGAGCAACCTCTGGTGATACGGGCAGTGCGGCAGAATATGCCTTGCGTGGTAAAGACAATATCACCGTGTTTATGATGTCGCCACACGGCAAAATGAGCCAATTTCAACGGGCTCAAATGTATAGCCTAATGGACGATAATATTCATAACATTGCCATTAACGGTATGTTTGACGATTGTCAGGATATTGTCAAAGCCTTGCAACAAGATGCCGATTTTAAAGCAAAATATAGCTTAGGTACGGTGAACTCAATCAACTGGGGACGCATTTTAGCCCAAATCGTGTACTATTTTAAAGGCTATTTTGCAAGCACCACAGACAATTCGCAAAAAGTGAGTTTCTGCGTACCGTCAGGCAATTTTGGCAACATTTGTGCAGGTCATATCGCACGTGAAATGGGCTTGCCGATTGACCGCCTAATCGTTGCCACCAACGAAAATGACGTGTTAAACGACTTTTTCCAAACGGGTAAGTACATTCCTCGCACCAGCGATAAAACTTATGTGACATCAAGCCCATCAATGGATATCTCAAAAGCGTCAAACTTTGAACGCTTTATTTATTTATTGGTCAGTAAAGACAGCCAAAAATTAAATGAGTTATGGCAAGATGTGGGTAGTGGCAAAGGCTTTGATTTGAAAGATTTATTATGCGATATTAGCGGTAAATACGGCTTTACATCAGGCAAATCCACCCACGCCGATAGACTTGCCACCATCAAATCATTGTATGAAGGCGACAATGATTTAATCGACCCGCATACGGCTGATGGCGTAAAAGTTGCAAGGGAGGTTCGCCTTGATGATGAAATGATTGTGGTTGCTGAAACCGCATTACCCGCCAAATTTAGTGAAACCATTGTTGAAGCAGTAGGTGATATTGATATCACTCGCCCAGAACATACGCAAGATATTGAAATTTTACCACAAAAAGTGGTGGTGCTTGAGAATAAGGCGGAATTAGTGCGAGCCCAAATTGAGAAATTTGTTACACCGAACTAATTGATTTGTAATGTTAAAAAGCCATTTTATCAGATAATAAACTGGCTTTTAGATTTTTTAATATTTTTTTCATCAAAAGCATTAAATACGCAATTTATTGAAAAAAAGGAATTTTTATCTCAACCAATTATTTTGAATATCCAGACCAAGTTCCAAGTTCTCAAATTTCCGATACAAAAAGACGAAAATGGTAAAGCAGTCGTTTATATTAACCCGCTTGTTTTCAGGTCGTATATCCGTTTTTTAGCAGATGAACTCATCCCAAAACCAACTCCAGCAAGTACGAGCCCAAGCAATAGAGTAATCGCCAAAGAACGCACTACTTTTGTAAAGCCGAACCCAAAACCCGAACAAATTTTTAACAATGCTCGCCAATATATTTTATACCAAGATACCGCCCTAAAAGCCCTATCCACAATATTTTATTACCATTTAGAAGCCATTCAAAAAACACCGCACGAATCCGTCGCCGTTTACTTACAGGAAAAGCAAGCATCGGTTTTACCACCCAAAAACAGCTCCAACAAGACCCAGACACCCAGCTAAAACTCACCGATTTTGGTCTGCCTGACGAAATGGCAGGGCGGATTGGCACAATCATCGCCTTGCAAGATATTGACGAAGCTTTGATGATAAATATCTTGCTAAAAAGTCCAAGCTCGCCGTTCATTGCGTTAAAAGCAAAATTGGCAATCAACAATTGTAGCTTGTCAATTAGTCGGCAAGCATTGGATAATTTAGTCTCTCGACAAGCCGATGCGATTAAAAAATTCGGTGTGCGTGGCATTTTTCAAGGCTTTAACCAACTGCCCTAAATCATGGAGATTTTGTACCACGCCCCTGACTTTCCGCACACACATTATGTCATCACATCAACGGGTTTTACCTTTAAAACCGATAAAGTGGCTTATGCAAAACCGAAACAAAAAGAGAAAGATGCAGGGCTCAATATAGACTTGGATGATATACAATTTTGATGTTTAAGAAATGTTGTAAACAAAAAAACACCCACAGAAGGAGGTACTGTGGGTGTGGTAAAACTGGTTAATCAGTTTTTTCTAGCTTTCGCCTTTGAATTAAGAGAAATCTAATTCAGTCTCAAAAGATTTTAACTCGTGACGAGCCATTGCTAGGTTAGATTTTTGACGGTCAAGTACTAGGTACAAGAACAAGTTTTCGTTACGAACCAATGGGCGAAGTAAGTGGTATTGACCACTTAGCGTAATCAAGATATCTTCAATGGTATCTTTTAAACCCAATGCAGCAGCCGTTTTACGTTTTGCACGTACCACTTCCGTGTTACCCGCAGCAGCCAATTCTAAGTCAAGACCAGTACCGATAGCAGCTAGAGAAAGACCTGATTCGCTGTCAACCAATGCAGCTGCTACGAAACCATCGATGTTGTTTAATGAGTCTAATGATAATTTAGCCATGATAAGCTCCAATTTTATTTAAATGAAAGGTTAAATAACAATTTTTGCTGATAATTGACTAAAAACAAACTAATTTAGTTTAGTAATTTTTAGTAAATAAATCATCAAAAATTCTTAGCATCAACAAAACAGATTATATTGAGATAAAAGCTTTGTTGTCAAGTTTAACAACTTTCTTGTGTTGTTCGCTTGATATGTGTATTATGGCGAAATCACTGTTTTTTTGCAAATACTATCAGATATACGTATTTTTTTTTGCGACAAGAGTGTTAATTGGTATAAAAAGACTACTGAACGGTTATATTGGTTAATTACTTTAAACGATAAATTTAAAAAAATTATTTTTCATTATGTACAAACAATTAAAAACTGTTCTGGCTGTCTTTTTCATTCTTTAAAATCACTTTAAACCATTGTAAAAATACTGCGGATTATAAAAATTTTAATAACGAAAAGCAGTTTTTATTGCTTTCATAGTTATCCCCAATTAATCATTGGGTAATTTGGTAAATGCTGTCACTAATTTACTACTTTGAAATTGATATTCTATTGTATTATTAGCATCTGTATGCTATAAAATATTTTTAGCAATCAAATAGTTACAAATCGTAAATTCTCTGTCATGATTAGGCTCAACTCGCCAACGACACAGTTTAATTACTTCATAGAGATAGCAATATTGTTCACCAGTAATTAAGCCGTTTTGTTCAAAAATCACTTTCCAACGCTTCCAACGCCATCATTGACGCCATCAAATGCTCTTCAATTACTTCAATTTCGCTTTTTAATTTGGTTTGTTCATCAAGTAATTTTAACAAATCCGCCTTACGGCTTGCATCATACAGACCTGTATCAGCCAGATTTTTTTCAATATTTGCCAATTTTTCAGTGAGTTTTTCCAATGACTTTTCCTCCGTTTCAATCTTTTTACGGATTGGAGCGGTGATTTTGCGTTGTTCGGCAGATTTTTTGCGTTGTTCTTCTTTTGATAGAGTTGAATTGGATTTTTCGGTTTGCGTAGATGTTCCACGTGGAACATTTTGTTCGGCTTTGTCATTCGCCATTTTCGCTTGTTCTTTTTTAACTTGCGACAGCCACGCACTGTAGGCATTGATATCATCGGTAAATTCTTCGCATTTGCCATCATGGACAAGGTACAATTCGTCGCAGACATTGGCAATCATCTCACGGTCGTGCGATACCAAAATCACCGCACCGCTAAAATTTTGTAAAGCTAAACTTAACGCCTGACGCATTTCTAAATCCAAATGGTTGGTCGGCTCATCAAGTACCAGTACGTTTGGGCGTTGCCATACGATTAACGCTAACGTCAATCTTGCGCGCTCGCCCCCTGAAAACAGTCGGCTCGGTGTGTCAATCCGCTCACCCCGAAAATCAAAACTGCCCAAAAATGCCCTTAAATCAACACCCGATGTTTTGCCTGCCAAGCGTTGTAACATCAGCATGGGCGTGGCATCGCCGTCCAGTGCGTCCATTTGGTGCTGATTAAAATAACCCAAAACCAAGCTATCTGCTACTTTACGCACACCTGACAAAATCGGCAGTTCACCAACCAACGCCTTAATGACAGTGGATTTGCCCGCCCCATTCATACCAAGTAGCCCAATTCGGCTATCGGGCGTAATTTGTAGGCGGATTTTATCAATGAGAATTTCACCGTTATAGCCTGTGCTTGCGTTGTCCATAACAATTAAAGGGCTGGTTAGCTGTTTTGGTTCATAAAATTTAAAAGAAAACGGATTATCCGCCATTACAGGGGCAAGCTCGGTCATGCGTTCTAGTTGCTTAATGCGTGCTTGGGCTTGTTTGGCTTTGGTCGCTTTGGCACGAAATCGGCGGATAAAATCTTCTAAATGGGCTTTTGTTGCTTGCTGTTTTTCAAAGGCTTGTTCCTGCTGGGCAAGCCGTTCACTGCGAGTTCGCACAAAGGTGGAATAATTACCCGTGTATAGGGTCATACGCTTATTTTCAATATGCAAAATCCGCCCCACGACATTGTCCAAAAACACTTGGTCATGGCTAATCATAATCAGCGTGCCGTTATAGTTTTTTAGCCAGTCTTCTAGCCACAAAATGGCATCTAAATCCAAGTGGTTGGTCGGCTCATCAAGTAACAGTAAATCCGCTCGGCTCATCAAGGTTTTGGCAAGGTTTAGACGCATTCGCCAGCCCCCTGAAAAATCCCTAACCGATTGATTTTCTTGCGATTTATTAAAGCCCAAACCTGCCATAATAATAGACGCTTTGGACGGAATGCTATAGCCATGAATATCATCAAATTTGGCATGAATTTGGGCAAGTTCGCTCTCAGATAAATCATCGTGATTATTAATTTTATCAACCAAATAAAAATATTCTTTATCACCACTTAATACAAAATCAATCGCTGACTGGTGAGAGCTTTCGATTTCCTGTGCCATATGTCCAATTGTCCAGTTGCTCGGAATTGTAAATTGTCCCGTGTCCAAGCCCAATTGCCCTAAAAGAACAGCAAAAAAAGACGATTTGCCTGTGCCGTTTTTGCCCGTTAAGCCGACTTTCCAGTTGGGGTGGATTTGCAAATTCACATCGCTAAATAAAATGCGACCGTCTCGGCGGATACTGGCGTTTTTGAGTTCTATCATGTTTTTTCCCATCACAAATTTTTATAAAAACCTTGATAGTATAAAACATTTACCCCATAATATAAACGTTTTAATGTTGATAAAAAATGAGAAAAAAGATGAATAACGCCATGATTTTGACCGATAAAGCGTCTAACAAAGTCCGAAAACTGCGGGAACAAGAAGGCAATCCTAACCTAATGCTCCGTGTCTATGTCACAGGGGGTGGTTGTTCAGGCTTTTCGTATGGTTTTAATTTTGAAGAAGAGTTGGGCGATGATGATGCCACCTTTAACAACGGCGATGTGGCATTGGTGGTGGACAGTCTAAGTTATCAGTATTTGAACGGCTCAACGATTGACTATACCGAAGGGCTAGAAGGCTCACGTTTTGTTGTCAATAATCCCAACGCCACGACAACGTGTGGTTGTGGGTCGTCTTTTTCTATTTAATTTGAATGAATTTTTAACAAAAAATAAGCAACAAAAAGGGGCTTTATCGCCCCTGTTTTTATTATTCTTTTATCGTTAATTTTAATCATTTAATCCACGTTTTTTAATATTCCCCAATCATAAATTTGTTGTTTATATGCCCAAATTAACAAAAACAAACCAAGCACAATCATTGGCAGGCTTAACATTTGCCCTTTCGTTACCCAACCTAACAAAATAAAACCTTGGTCGGCATCAGGCTGACGGAAAAATTCGGTGATAAAGCGTGCTATGCCATATCCGAGTACAAACACTCCAGTTACCGCCATGCGTGGGCGTGGGCGACTGGCAAACCACCAACACAAAATAAACAACACAACGCCTTCGCTAAAGGCTTGATACAACTGCGATGGGTGACGTGGTAGCAGGGCATAATTGCCCATATTAACCGCTAAACTTTGCAAGTTAGGATTCTGTGATATTAGCTCTGCATCGGCTTGCCACGCCTGCGGAAACAGCATTAGCCAACTGTAATCACCATTTGACACACGTCCCCACAGCTCACCGTTAATAAAATTGCCAATCCGTCCAAATAACAAGCCTGTTGGCACGCAAGGAATGATAAAATCTAACACATTAAACGCAGGTTTTTTGTATTTTTTGGCAAATAAAAACATGGCTATCGCTACGCCCAAAAATCCGCCATGAAACGACATACCGCCTTCGTTGATTTTGAACAAATACACAGGATTTGCCAAAAATTCACTAAATTGATAAAACAATACATAGCCAATCCGTCCACCTAAAATCACCCCCATTGCTCCATAAAACAGTAAATCGGAAATCATCTCTGCATGCCAATCTGGGCGTTTTTTACTGCGAAAAATCGCCAAGCCATAAGCGGTTGCAAATGCCAACAAATACATCAGCCCATACCAATGGGCTTGTACAATGCCTAAATCAATGGCAACAGGGTTAAATTGTGGGTGAATAATACTCATAAAGTTACTTCTTTTTCATCAAAAAACAGCGTCATTTTAGCACAAAATCCGCCCAAAATGGCAGTTATTCATCACTGGCACTTAATGCTAAGGCTCGTTGATACAAGGCATTTTTTTTTGCCCCTGTGATATCCGCCACCAGTTGCGATGCTTTTTTTACCGACAAATCTTGCAAAACCCGTTTTAACAGCTCATCATGAGCGGTTTCATCATCATTTTTTTTGCTTATTCCTGCGACAACCAACACCATTTCGCCTTTTTGTTGGTTATTGTCATTGTTTACAAAATCTTTTAACGCATTTAACGTGGTTGGATAAATGGTTTCAAAGGTTTTGCTAATTTCTCGGCAAAAGGTTACTTTTCGCTCACCGCCAAGCGTTGTTATCATGTCTTCAATACAGTCTAAAATGCGGTGTGGTGCTTCATAAAATATCAAGGTCGCCTGAATGCCAGCAAGATTTGTCAGCGTTTCTTTGCGAGCGTGGCTTTTGGCGGGTAAAAACCCGACAAAATAAAACTGGTCGGACGGTAAGCCCGCCACCGACAACGCCCCAATTACCGCACTTGCTCCCACCACAGGCGACACGCTGATATTGGCATCATGACAGGCTTTAACAAGGCGAAAACCAGGATCGCTTACCAATGGCGTGCCTGCATCGCTGATAAGGGCGATATTTTTGCCTGTTTGGAGAATTTCTATGAGTTTGGCAGTTTGGCTATCGGCGTTATGGTCGTGGTAGGCAATGGTTTTGGTAGGAATGCTAAAGTGATTAAGTAATTTGGCTGATGTGCGTGTGTCTTCGCAAGCGATGATATCCACCGTTTTTAGGCAGTCTATGGCGTGCGGTGTCATGTCGGATAGGTTGCCAATCGGTGTGGCTACGACAAAAAGTTTTCCAGTGGTTTGCATGGTTTTCCTTATGATAAATCAAAAATATCAAGGGGCTTAATTTTAAATTGTAAGGAAGTTGGGTCTGGTGTACCGCCTTTGCGTTGGGCGGTAAGCCTGCCAATGATTAAACCACCCTTTGAGCTTACCTTAACATTACCTTGTGCATAAAAATTGATGACTTCATTGATATTTTTTAGGCAATAATCAATCGTACCATCATTGTTAAATCTACTGACCAAAAACCATTCCGCACAGAGCATACCACGCCCTTTAATAACATCGCTAATAATAAGGTATTTATTGGTTGTTAAAAAATCTAATAAGGCTTGAACATCACGATTGGGTAATTCAGTTAGATACCAGCGTCTTTTATCTTTAAGGGCAGTTTTTTCTTGCTCGGTAGGAACAATCTCGCCTGTGAACTTTTTTAAAGTAGTGGCAATATTGTCATCAAAACCCCACATTTCTTGATAAGTGTTCACTGCTCGTTTGTCAATTTGGTTAAAATTGGCGGATAAATCTGCTTTTTTTAGAGAAATATTTTCACGATAAACAACATCATCAACCATAATGGTTAATTGAATTTGAATGTCGGCTTTCTTGTATTTTTGGGTAAACTCAAATTGCTCTTGGCTGATACCAAAATTTGCCATATTCTTTTTATTTAGGCGAGTTGGAATTTGAATTGCTTGTAATGTTTGTATTGTTTGATGAGAATAGCCCATCAGTGATAACCAATATTGTACATCTTGGTCAGTTTGATAATTGTTGAACTTATCAACAACCGATGTTTCATTCTCAAAGCCACCTTTGGCAGTGATTGAACCTAATTGTTGTTTTTCGTTAAAATTATTTGTCATTAAATAGCCTTGAATTTGTTGTAAAATTTCTTTTAAAACAGGAATGGCAACGCTATTGCCAAATTGTTTATAGGCTTGGGAATTGCTTGGATTAATTTTAAAACTTTCAGGGAAACCTTGCAACCTAGCACATTCTCTTGGGGTGAGTTTGCGGATTTGTTCATTGACTTGGTACAGTCCTGTTTTTGAGCCAATACCACCGCCATGAGCCGATAGCGTAATAGCGTGTCCGTCCGTATGATAAATGCGTTCGCCTTGTCCACCTTTGCCAACAATGCCAATTTGAATAGGCGTATTTGGTAAGATTTTGTTGCCTTGATGGTCAAAATTGGTTTGGTAAAGATTTTTAAAAACCACATCATCTCTTTGAATTGGCTCTATATTAGGATTATCTTCTAAAATATCTGCCACACAAACTGGAATGTTATTGCCTTTAGGAAATAAAAAAGTTTGGTGATTAACAGAATGATGGAATGCAACAATATAAATCCTTTCTCTATTTTGTGGTATGCCAAAATGCGAAGCATTGAGTACTTGATAATAAGCTTTATAGTCTAATTCATTTAAATGTGATAATATAATTGTTAAAGTATTGCCATTATCGTGTTTGGCAAGATTTTTAACATTTTCTAATAAGATAATTTTTGGGGTGTGGTATTTTACAATACGCACAATATCAAAAAAGAGTGTTCCACGTACATCATCAAAGCCTTTTTGTTTGCCAGAGATAGAAAATGCCTGACAAGGAAAACCTGCACATAAAATGTCATGAACAGGGATATCTTCTGCATTGATTTGTGTGATGTCGCCAAACGGTGTTAAGCCATAATTATCAAAATAGGTCTGACGGGCGTATTTGTCAATTTCGCTAGCAAAAACGCATTTTGCCCCAAAATGACTTAAGGCTTGATGAAAGCCACCAATACCTGCAAATAAATCAATAAAGGTGCTGTTTTTTAAATTCATGAATTACACATTTCCCCAATGCAAACTCGCCAAGCGTTTCATCAAATCAGGGTTTTTAACCATAATATTTTCGCCTGTGCGTCCTTGTTCTCGGTTATAATAAATCACATTTAATCTTAATAACCAAAAAATGGTGGCACTATAAGCAAGCATAATCGGCAGGGCGTTCTTTTCGTCATCTGTTAATGGGCGTATTTGGGTATAACCGTTAATTAACGCCGTCATTTTTTGATTATCAAATTCTACCGCTTCGCCATTTTCGGCATTACCCCAGCTTGTACAAAAATCATTAATGGTAATTGCCAAATCCATGACATAATATTCAAGCGATACTTCGGTAAAATCCAATAAACCTGTTAATGTCGGTTTTTCACCTGAAAAATCCCACAACGTATTATCGGCAAACATATCCAAATGACACAAGCCTTTTGTCAAATCTTTGGGTAGATTTTCATAAGCTGTCCAAATATCATTCATTAGCTTGGCTTCATCGCTTGGCATAAATTTTGTTTCACGCTCTTTGACCAAATGCCAAGGATAAAGTTCCACACCATAATGCTCTGCTGGCGTTAAAGTCTGCAACTGCAAATGCAATTTTGCCAAAGCTTGCCCCATTTGACGGCACATATCGGTTGTGATATCGCTTGGGTGCTTGCCTGTTAATTTTGGTAGCATTAAAATCGCTTTATTTTCAAAATACAACAAAAATTCGCCATTATTCGCCTTTAAGGGGTAAGCCACAGGCAAATTATCTTTTAACGCATTTAAAATTAATGCCATTTTTTGGATTTCGTGAGGTTTTCGTTCTTCAAATAAGGTAAACACAAATGACGGATTGCCGTCCGTGTCGTCTGCTGTTTCAATAAACCAGTTAGAATTTTTGACACCTTGGGTGATGGGGGTGGCTTTTTTAAAGCTCACGCCAAATTTGTTACAAAACTCGCTAAATTGTTCGTTGGTTAATTGGGTATAAACAGACATGGGCTATCCTTTTTACAGAAATGGTTAAAAAATTGCTAAATTAATGCTATTATAAAGTGAAATTTGAAATAAACAAAATTTATTCAGCAAATCGTTAAAAGGAAAACCATGTTAGCAAAACGCATTATCCCCTGCCTAGACGTTGATAACGGCCGTGTGGTCAAGGGGGTCAAATTTTTGGATATCAAAGATGCTGGCGACCCTGTAGAAGTCGCCAAACGCTACAATGAACAAGGGGCAGACGAAATCACCTTTTTGGACATCACCGCAACTCATCACGGAAGAGATACCACTTATCATACGGTGGAGCGTATGGCAGAAACGGTGTTCGTGCCTTTGACAGTGGGTGGTGGCGTTCGCAAGATTGATGACATTCGCAATCTGTTAAACGCAGGTGCGGACAAAGTTTCTATCAACTCAGCAGCGATTTATAACCCTGAATTTGTACAAGAAGCGTCCGCACGCTTTGGCAATCAATGTATCGTGGTTGCCATTGATGCCAAAAAAGTGGCTGACAATCAATGGGAAATTTTTACCCATGGCGGTCGCAACGCTACAGGCATTAATGCGATTGACTGGGCTGTCAAAATGGCAAATTTTGGAGCAGGCGAGTTACTGATTACCAGTATGGACTCAGACGGTACAAAAAACGGCTATGATTTGGCGTTAATGCGTGCGATTAACGATAAAATCAATATTCCAACCATTGCATCTGGTGGCGTGGGCAATTTGCAACATTTGGCAGACGGCGTTTTAAAAGGCGGAGCAGATGCGGTGTTGGCGGCGAGTATTTTTCATTTTGGCGAATACAACATTCAAGAAGCCAAGCAATTTATGGCAAATCAAGGCATTACCATGCGGTTATAATCGCTGGTAAATATTTTGGTGAAAACCTATCAAAATATTCTGTTAAATAAAAAAGCAACCCAAATTTGAGTTGCTTTTTTACATTTTGCAAAAGTTTTTAGCGATTAGCTGGCTTTAGTGGTAAAGCTAAATGTTTTGCTTGCGGTTGTGTTATCGCTATAAGTTAATTGATAATTTACCGTGTAAGTGCGATTTGGCGTTAACGGTGCATCTGGCATAAAGATGACTTCGTTTTCGCTCAAAGTTGCATTTGGGTCATTTGATTTTAACAATGTATGAATAGTACCAACACTTAGCGTACCTAGTGCCACAGTTGCTGTCGCAGATTTAATGGTTTTACCTGTTGGAGCAAGGACATAAATCGGCTGACCAATCGGTGCAGTTTCCAAATCACGGGTTGTACCAAATGGATTTGGCGACTCATTATTAAGTTGATACTCTGTCCCAGTGACGCCATTACAAGGGTAATTTAATAGATTTTTGTTATCCGTCATTGCCAAATTAAGCGGTCTTGCTGATACCAACTCTAAGACAGATACCACGTTGTACATTGAGTTTGATTGCCACGTATAATCTTTATAGCTCACGCCAATTTGGGTATAATTTGGCGATAACAGACCACGCATGTGATAAGGTGCTGCCAACAAACCATTTAACATATTTTCAGCAGATTTTTGAGCATTATACGTCGCCGATAAATTATTGGTTTGTAACTGTGTCACTGCCAAGTTTTCTGCAAAACCAGAGGCACTATAGCTTGTTTTAATCGCTTGAGCACCCAGCGTTGTTGGTGCTAAACGCTCTTTTAAATCATTACCTGAATAATAAGGATTGGATGAACCTGAGCCGACCCATGCACTTCTTAGGGCTTCATCATGGGTTGCATATGCTTGTTTGTTGCGTTCGCTTACATTAATCAAATAATTAGCATGATTGGTTGCGGTTGCCTTTAGGCTCGTATCGGTAGTTAGACTAGCAAAACCACATTGCGTACGCTGTGCATTTAAACGATTTAACGCACTCATTTCTGCCGAGGTGTTGCTAACTTGCGTCGTTGGCTGTGTTGGGTTAGCTACGGTCGTCGTTGTCGTTGGGTTATCTTGTGATGCGGTTGGTGTTGTCGTTGTAGTCGCCGTTGATGTATTTGTCGCAGGATTAATCGTTGTTGTCGAACTCGATCCGCCACCACCACCGCCACAAGCGGTAAGAGCGGTCATGGTCGCCACGGCTAATAATGAATAAGAAAATTTTGCGGTGATGTTTTGCATTGTTTACCCCTTCTATCCTAATTGTTAAAAAAGTTATTAATTCATTAATCTTACAACAGTTTTTTGTAAAAAAAAGCAAAATTGCGATAATTGGTGGGTTTTTAGCAATTCTTGGTAATTAGTTAGCAATAATAATCATTTCGCCAATAGTTTGATAAAATTTTAACAAAGATAACCAGTTATCATCTTAAAAAGCCGTTTTCTGCCAACATTTCAAGGGTAACCCCGCCTTGTTTTTCATGCAGGGCATTTTCCCCCATAAGCAAGCGTTCCAAATAACGTGCCAACACGTCTACTTCAATATTTACCGTACTACCGACATGCCAATGTTTGGCGATATTGGTAACTTGGGCGGTATGTGGAATGATATTCAAACTTATCACATTGCCTGTCACCAAATTGGTGGTCAAGCTAATACCATCCACGGTAACAGAGCCTTTGGTGGCGACATATTTAGCAAATTCAGCAGGAATGCTAATTTCAATGTACATGGAGCGAGAGTCTTGTTTTATCAGCGAAATCTGCCCTGTGGTGTCCACATGACCTGATACAATATGCCCCCCAAAACGGGTGGTTGGCAACATCGCTTTTTCAAGGTTCACAGTATCACCGATTTTCCAATGGTGCATGGCGGTTTTGGAAAGTGTTTCACGTGAAACATCAACCGCATACCAATCTTTACCAAAATCCACCACCGTCAGACAAATCCCATTACACGCAATAGAGTCGCCCAGCTTCACATCACCAAAATCCAGCTGTGATGACTGAATGGTTAAACGAATATCGCCTTGGGTTTGTTCAATTTTGTTGATAAATCCTGTGGCTTCAATGATACCTGTAAACATAATAGACCTGTAAAATATTTTTTAGCAATTGTAATCAATTAAAATTATACGCCTTTTTGCCAAAAAAGTCATGTAAAAGTGATTTTATCATTTGTCAAATCACTGGATTTGCTTTATGATAAATCTGCTTAATGGTTTAGGCAAGTTTTTTGAATAAAATGTTAAACAAAATGGAAAATCAGCGTGTCTTTTATCAAAAAAATATGTCAACTTTTCACCTTTCTACTGTTAACAACCTACAGTTTCGCCCACATCTGCACGCCAACTATCAGCCCTGAACAAGCATTTTTGGCAATCAAGCATAATAACATAACCAATCGCACCACGAATGATACACCAAATCTTGATATTAAGACCAACCCCACAACCACCCAAAATATTGTGACTTATCCACAATCTCTCCCCAATTTCCCCAACCGTATTAACCTCAACACCGCCAGCGAAGCCGAACTGACCCAACTAAACGGCATCGGTGCAAGCAAAGCCCAAAATATCATTTTATACCGTGAAAATTTTGGCAAATTTGACAGCGTGGATGATTTGGCAAAAGTTAAAGGCATCGGCAAAGCCACCGTGGAGAAAAACCGCCATCTAATCAGTGTATCCCCTTAAACGGATTTTTGGGCTTTTTGTCAATTTACACATAACTTTTAACAATGATTGGCAAAAATTTGTTAAAATAGCATAACCTCTTTATTTTTTAGCTTGAGAAATTGTATCAATGAGTAAAAAAACAACGGCAAAAAAAGCAAAAACCAATGCCAACTTAGCACCAACCGTGGCGAACACCGATAAAAAACAAGCTCGCCGTGATGCCAAACATTTGGGCTTACATAAGGGCTATTTGCCAAGTTCTATCAAGGAAGTAATTTTGACGCTGACGCAAGCAGGATTTGAGGCCTATATCGTGGGTGGTGGTGTGCGTGATGCGTTGCTTGGGCTTGAGCCAAAAGATTTTGATGCGGTAACCAATGCCACACCGACCCAAATTAAAGAAGTATTTGGCAAACGCTGTCGCATTATTGGCAAACGTTTTCAGTTATGCCATGTGTATTCTGGGCGAGATTTGATTGAAGTGGCGACCTTTCGGGGTCAGCCAACAGGAAATCATCATACCAATACGGACGGCATGATTGTGCGGGATAATGTGTGGGGTGATATTCAAAGCGATGTGGTTCGCCGTGATTTTAGTATCAACGCCTTATATTATCAGCCTTTTGATGGGGTGGTGTATGATTTTTGTGGTGGGCTTGCCGATTTGCACAGTCGCACCTTACGGTTGCTTGGCGATACCCAAACTCGGATTGAAGAAGACCCCGTCCGCTTACTACGTGCATTACGTTTTAAAGCAAAATTAAATTTTAAATTTGATAAAACTTTAGAAAAAAAATTCTACTCCGAAAATTGGGCATTGCTTAGCCAAGTGTCGCCCCACCGTTTGTATGACGAAACGATTAAGCTATTTTCCGGCGGTTATTTGATGAATTTATTGCCGTTACTGTACGATTACAAAGCCTTTGAGGCCTTGTTATTTTATCCGCCAAGCATGATGACGCCCTTGGTGGAGCAGGTCGCTTTAAACACCGACAAACGTATTCAAAGTGGTAAAACGACCAATCCTGCGTTTTTTTATGCCACATTATTGTGGGAAAATTATTTGTTTTTGGAAAACAAACATCGCAAAAAAATGGGATTTAACGAAGCCCAAATTTTTGCCAGTAACTTGGTGCTTGACCGCCAACGCCAACGTACGGCAATGCCAAAATTTGCCGAAAATTTTATCAAAGATATTTGGCTAATGCAAAGCAGACTCGTCGAGCCACGCAAAAAAAACCTGCTAAAAATCTTGGAAAATCAAAACTTTAGAGCCAGTTTTGACTTTTTATTATTACGGGAACAAGTCTTTGCCAAAAACCAAACACTATCGCATCTTATGGGGCAAGCCGTTACCCTTGACAATGAAAGCACGCACGGCATGGGACATTGGTGGGCATGGTTTCAGACCTTAAATCCAAAACAACGCCAACAAGCCATTGACGAATTTGATAGTCAAGCGGTGAAACAACGTTTTGCCAATCTGTTAACCACCGATGATTTGCCAAATGTCACCAATGAACCACCCCAAAAAGCTAAAAATGGCAACTTAAGCGAGCAACGACAACGAGAACGTGAGCAATTACAACAATTATCCTTGGTTAATCAAGCAACCCATCAACCGACCAATCAATCGGCAAAAGCTAAAAATAAAAGCGATGATTATTTTACCAATATTGAAAAAATGTTGGAAAATAGCGACTCACAACGCCAAGAAAAACACCGTGAAAATCGCCCAAAGATGGACAAAGAGCAAGTTGCCAAATTCGTGCAAGGCGTACCCGCCGAACGCAAACGCCGTCAGCCAAGCTCTATGTTGTCAATTTTGGACAAAAAACGTGGCTTAACAACAGAAAGTTTAATCAAAGAAAATATAACTGTTGAAAATTTGCCAACAATGAACGCAAAACCACCTGCCAAACGCAAACGCTCACCCAAAGTAACAACGGATTAATGCCATGCCAATCAAATCCACGCTGTCAAAAAAACTGTGCCATATCGGTATCGGAAGTAATCTTGCCAACGAGCTAGGCGAGCCGACCGACCACGTCAAACAAGCGATTGATTGGTTAACAAACCACCCTGATTTTGATGATTTTTGCGTGTCAAGTTTGTACACGTCTAAAGCGTTTGGCGTTACCGACCAGCCCGATTTTATCAATGCGGTGGCAAAATTTTGTACCGATTTATCCGCCTTAACGGTGTTAGATATTTTGCAAGATTTTGAGCAACAGGCGAAACGAGTTCGGCTACGGCGTTGGGGTGAGCGGAGTTTGGATTTGGATTTGTTAACCTACGGTGATGAAAAGATTGACAATGAACGATTGACCGTGCCACATATTGGTATTTTTGAGCGAAACTTTGTGGTTATTCCGATGCTTGAAATCAGCCCTGAGATCGTCATTCACGGACAGGCAGTAAAAAACCTTGAGATTGCGAACAATCATCAAGGGTTAACTAAAATCAGCAACGTTTAATCTTCAAAAACCCTTAAATTAAATTACCATTAAAAAAAATAGTTATTGTTAAATAAAACAGATGAGGCTGTACTAGATAAGCCCTAATAAAGGTTTTTTTGAAAATTTGATTTTTTAATTGTATTTTTTTGAAAAGTCAAAAGGATTTAAAAAGAAAAATAAAAAATTTCTGTTTTTATAGGGCATGTTGAATATTCAAAATAATTTTAAACATTAACAAACAAAAGCGAATGCTAACGAGCCTTAATAGCATACAAATAACTTGTCATATCTGGTAGCAACCACTCTAAAATGCTTACAATTAGCAAAAGCATTTTCTACTAACTGTCTAATTTTTATACAGATACCAACCCAACGGATAGTCTTTGCTATTTGATTTTTTGAGTGAGGTTCATCGTGGGCGGTTTTTACTTTAATGAATCGGATTTAGCCGATTGTTTTTTAACAAATTTTTTCGTATAATTTCGCTTTTTCCCAAAGACTATCCATTTCCGCTAAACTGGCTGTTTCAGGCTTTTTACCAACCTTTGCAAGCTCATCTTCAATAAAAGCAAAACGAGATTTAAACTTATGCACCGTGGTCAAAGTTGCCTTTTCGCTGTCAATACCCAATTTGCGGGCCACATTCACCAATGCAAAAAAACAATCGCCCATTTCTTTTTCTAACTCTGCCTTTTGCTGTGGACTAAGATTTTCACCGTCTTTGGGTAAAATTTGTTTTAATTCGGCAATTTCTTCGTCCAACTTATCCACCGCACCGCTCACCACATCCCAATCAAAACCAATTTTATTGGCAGTTTTTTGCAAATCTTGGGCTTGCATGAGTGCCGAACCTGCTTTGACGCTGTCAAGTCTGCGTTTGGGCTTGCCTGCATTTTCTAAAGCTTTAATCTCGTCCCAACGCTGTTTGACATCGTCATCGGTTTTAAGATTTTCTTTATCAAAAACATGTGGGTGTCTGCGGATTAATTTTTCTTGCAAAGTTAAAATCACATCATCAATATTAAATTTGCCTTGCTCATCGTATAAATGGGCTTGAAAAACCACTTGCAACAACACATCGCCCAGTTCGCTTTTAATCTCGTCACAATCGCCTTGATTTATCGCATCAACCAATTCATAGCTTTCTTCCAAAATATAAGAAATTAGGCTTTGATTGGTCTGTTTTTTGTCCCAAGGGCAATCGGTGCGAAGTCTTGCCATAAGTGCGACAAGGTCAGAAAATTGCTTGCTCGCTTGCATATTTTTTCCTTAAAATTGGTTAATTTCGGTTTGGGTTAAAAAACGACATTCGCCTTTTTCCAGTCCGTCTAATGTGATTGAGCCAATACTGGCACGGTGCAGGGCGATGACTTTGTTGCCAAAATATGCCATCATACGTTTGACTTGATGATATTTGCCTTCAGTCAAAATTAGCGTGGCATGGGTTTCATCATGAAAGCTAAGTTTAGCAGGTTTGGTTTTTTCATATTCAGCGTCTAACAAAATGCCTTTGAATATTTCTTGAATGGCTTTTTGCTGTTGTTGTTCATCCATTGGGTCGGCAAGGGTGATTTCGTAGGTTTTGGCAATATGGTGTTTTGGGCTTGTAACACGATGCAAGAATTGTCCGTCATCAGACAAAATCAACGCCCCTGTGGTGTCCACGTCCAACCGTCCTGCAATGCGAAGGCTAGACAACTCTGGCACAGCGATCAAGTCAGTAACCAGTGGATACTCTTTGGCTTTTAAACTGGATTCAAAACCTTCTGGTTTGTACTGTAGTGGTCAAGTTTAATTAGACAGCTTTTAAGAGATTTTGGTTAAAAAACTGATTTTCTTTCTCAACAGGTGTTAAATAATCATTAAAGCTATGTGGTCTAACTTGACAGTAATAACCTAAAATATAACTCGCTACATCGACTCTTGCTTGAGATAAATCGTCATAGCCTTTCTTGGGCATCCATTCTGTTTTAAAGCTCCTAAAGAACCGCTCGGTTGGAGCATTATCCCAACAATTACCACGTCTGCTCATACTATGCTTCATGCCTTTAC
>NZ_KB903786.1 GCF_000379845.1 Moraxella boevrei DSM 14165
TAGTCTTTTGCTTCGCCACCGTTGTGTTTTGCTGCTACGGTTGCAATCGCTGCGGTTAATGTGGTTTTACCGTGGTCAACGTGTCCAATGGTACCTACGTTGACGTGTGGTTTGGTACGTTCAAACTTGGCCTTTGCCATAATTTAATCCTCTGGTAATTGTTAACTGTTCGCAATGCAATTTTTCTAATATCAAGTCTACGAAAGTAGCTCGCTTAGCTTGATTGATTAGTGACAGCATTACACCCAGTGTTGGGTTCTTTAAAGACAATATTTTATAAAAATACTATCTATGGTTTCAAAGTGCTAAATTTACCATAAAATGCAACCAATTGCTAGTGGTTGTATCTATTTTCGCTGAATATTTTTGTTAAAAATCTATTTTTGCAAAATTTTATCAAATTTTATTGTTTTTAACAAAAAATTCATGATGATTTTGTAAAAAATTTGCCAAAAAATTGTTTATTTTTCGGTTAAGTTGATTTCTTCCACAACCAATTCTTCATGTCGCAAGGTAACAGGAATTTGCTCGGTTACGCTGTGTTCACTGGTGCTTAAAGCAATTTTTTCGGTAATGATCGTTTCTATGTTTACATTGGCAACTTGCTGATTTAACAAGATGTCTATCGGTTTTTCACTAAGATTTAAAGTTTCACCATTTAACAAAATCGTGGTATTAACAGGCTTTGCCGTTTCAACATTGACATTATTTTTTGGCAAATTTGGTAAAGCATCGTGTTCAATCACCAAAATTTCACGCTTTAAGGTAACTGGAATTTGTACGGTTTCGCTGATGATTTTTTTGCTTAGGCGAATTTTGCTTGTTTTTATCAGTTCTACATCAACTTTGGCACGTTCTGCCAAGAGTTCTAGGGTATGGCTTTTTGCTTGGCTATCTAGTTGGCTTTCGTGTAACACGTCGCTAGTTTTGACATCATCACTGAGTAAGGCTTTTTTATTACTGTTCATTATTTTTCCTTTATCCAATCTTGATAAAAAAATGAGAAGATTGTCTTTATTTTAAACATTGACTTTAAAAGAATTATAAAACACCAAAAAAAGCAGATGATTACCACCTGCTTTTTTGGGTCATCGTGTGATGATTATTTTACACGTTCAACATTGTCAGTTTGCACGTCTAGCTCTTCGTGGCGAACGGTTTCAGTGATAGTCTCGGTATGTGTTTCTGCTACTTTACCAACATTCACTTCTTCGGTTACAAAAGTTTCTTTGCCAACACGTGCACGCTCTGCTTCCAGTTCAACTTCTACGGTATGGCTTACGTCGTCACCAATTGTACGAGTTGTTGGGCGGTTGACAGCAGTACGTTGTACGTGGGCTTGTTCTTCAGTTAAGTCAACACTCACGGTACGGTCTTCTGATACCACGTGCTTACCAACTTTTAACAAACCTGCTACGATCTTGTCTTTGTTAACGGTTAGGCGTTCTTCCAATAGTTCAAGTACATTGTCAGATTTGTACGCATAGTCGTCGTCAGTCAATTCAACTGGTGCAGGAGCTTTCACGAAAGCTTCGCGATCACGCACGGTTTGTTGCTCAATGCTGTAGTTGTAGTCTGGGTCGTATGCGTCCATACCTTCAACCACTTCTTTACTTAGGCTGTCAAAATAAACTTCATCGCCTGCAATGCGTGCTAAACCTGCTGGTACAAGCACTTCTTTTGAACTAAACCAACCACCCACATCAACGATAAAGTAACGGATACGACCTGTCGTGTCGTCAACTAAAGCACCTTCAATTTTACCGACTTTATCACCACCGATGCCATAAGCATTTTTATTGGTTGGGTCAAAGTAGTCACTACCTAAAAGGTCAGCGTGAGTCGTTTGGATATCACGTAAGCGAATTAAGTTAGCCATGTTAAGCTCCTATTTTTCATTTCATTGTTTTGGTTTAATATAACATAAAAATTCAAGTCATTTAAACGATAGCTTTAGAAAAATTCAACCTCTCAAGGAATTCATTTTGATTGCTACGTTTGCCTGATGTGGGAAATTATAGAAAATAATTTTTGGATACAATAGTGTTGTTTGTAGAGTGTTATGTCAGCTTGGCGTAATCTAAAGTAAACTTAGGTAAAGCTGGTTACAAAAAAACTATAGTCAGCTACAGCAACAATATTGTGTGACCGTTTATGTAAAAAAATATTATCAAATAGGCGAAAAATGTTCGGATATCTTTTTGATTTTATTAAGAAAATTGGATATCTTTTTTTAAAAATAGCTAAAAAGTGGAGGTTTTTGGTAAAAATTGATTTTTATCGCTTTGCGTTGGTGAAAAAATTGGGTTTGTGTTAAGATTTTGAAGTTGTGATTTGTTTTTTGCCAAAATTTTAATTGGATTAAGGAAACTGTGATGAAAAAATTGTTAGTTTCTACTATACGGTTAACGATGCGTGGCACGTCTTTTGCGGATAATTGCGAAATACCGCCGAATTTGGGTGGTTATATCTATATAGCTTGCTTATCAGATGGTTTAGCTCCAGTTGGAATGAATAGCAAATATGGCTTTATTGATAAAACAGGTAAAGAAGTTGTTCCTTTAAAATATCACCGTATTGATGAGTTTTATAATGACTTGGCTTTGGCTAAACTTGACGGTAAAATGTTTTTTATCGACAAACAAGGCAACTATGTGAAAGATTTTGAATAAACGCTTTAAATAAACCCAAAAAGCAAAAGACTACTCCTTTCGCTTTTTCTCATTTTTTGTCAAAATGACATTAAATGATTTGCTGAGCAATCATCGCCAACACCAGTGTCGCCACCGAGCTAGGCTGTTCCAACGGAAACATATGACTGCCTTTGTGATATAACACATTTAAGCCTAAAACTTGCCCTGCCAGCGTATAACTGCCCATGTCGGTAAAATGGCTGACATCGCCCACCACAAGGGTAATCGGCGTGTTGGTGGTCAGTTTTTTGTACCACGTCCAAGTCGGAATATTGTGAAAAATCGCCACTTCCGCCTCACGGCTAATCGTCAGCGTCACTTGGTTAGGATTATCCGCAGTCGGTAAATCGGTCATGCCAAAATCAATATAGCCACGAAACGCCCGTTCATCAAAGCCTTTAAATAACCCCTTATCCCGAAAATTGTCATACGCCTGCTCACGACTGTCAAACACAACACGGCGACGCTTAGAAAGTTTTGACGGTGAAATCGTATCCATCATGGCGTGATTATTGTTATTTTTATCAATCATTTTGGCAAGATACCACAGCAAGCTCGTGCGACCCATTAACAACGGCGGGTCAAGGGCGACGAGCTGACTGATATGGGGATTGTTCCGCAAGGTGGCTTGTAAACTCGTCATACCACCTACCGAATGCCCCACAGCGACAAGGCTTGGCACGCCATGCGTCTCGCACGCTTGGGCGATGCTATCGCTGACTTCATCGGTTAAGCCTTGCCAATCATTGTTAATCGAATAATTGGGGTTCATGCCAAATCGCATTATCGCCACCACGGTAAAATATTTTTCCCAAATCTCAAACAGTGGTGTATAACACTCCCCGACAAAACCGTTGGCGTGGGCAAAGTGTAAAATGGGTTTATCCGTGAGTTTGGATTTTGGTAAGTTTTTAACCGCCACAAGCAAAGATTTTTCATCAAAATCATCGTGAAAATTGCTAATAACCTTAGTTGGATTGGGTCTGGCGGTGGATAATTGGGTGGGTGGGGTTGGGTGGCGGGGCATTTTTAATTTCCTTATTGTGATTGTGTGTTGAACTAATCCTACCAATTATATGAAAATGGTTTGGAAAAATAAAGCAAATAAAAAACTGCTAAATAACTTTTTAGCAGTTTTTTATTGTGAAGTTTTTACAGTAAAATTTAGCCTTTATACGCATACGCAGGGTCAGCAGCAGCGGTAAATAGTACGTCGGTTGATGAGTTTAACGCCGTTTCTACCGAGTCTTGCACCACACCGATAATAAAGCCAATCGCCACCACTTGCATCGCAATGTCGTCAGGAATGTTTAAAAAGCCACACGCCAACGGAATAAGAAGTAACGAACCGCCCGCCACACCTGACGCACCACACGCCCCCAAAGCCGCCAAAACAGACAACAATAATGCCGACACAAAGTCCACTTGAATACCCAAGGTATGTGCTGCCGCAAGGGTCATGATATTAATGGTAATCGCCGCTCCTGCCATGTTAATTGTTGCCCCAAGCGGAATAGTTACCGAATAAGTGTCTTTGTGTAAACCAAGTTTTGCCGCCAAGTTCATATTTACAGGAATATTTGCCGCCGATGAACGGGTAAAAAATGCAGTAATCGCACTTTCACGCAAGCAGGTAAACACGAGTGGGTATGGATTTTTACGAGTTTTGAAAAATACAATTAACGGATTGACTACCAATGCGATAAACAACATTGAGCCGACCAATACACCCAATAATTTACCATAGCTTAACAGACTTTCAATCCCTGTTTCAGCTACAGTTTGGGCGACCAAACCAAACACACCAAACGGTGCAAACCAAATCACCCATTTTACCACATTTGATACCGCTTCTGACACATCCGCTATCATTTGTTTGGTTTTTTCAGATGCCTGACGCAACGCCAGACCGAGCAACACCGCCCACGTTAGCACCCCCATATAGTTGGCTTCCACCAACGATTTTATTGGGTTACTTACCATATTGTTAAGCAATGTTGTTAATACTTGTGCTAAACTCGACGGCGGAGTTTGACTAATTTCCCCTGTTACCAACACCAAATCAACTGGGAATAATTTACTTGCCACGACTGCGGTTAACGCCGCCAAAAACGTGCCGACCAAATATAACATCAAGGTTGGGCGTACGTTGGCTTGTGTGCCGACTTGGTGCTGTGCCAACGATGCGATGACCAATACAAATACCAATAACGGTGCAATCGCTTTTAACGCACCGACAAATAACGAACCAAAAATACTGACAAAACCCAATCCACCATCAGGTATCACACTTCCAACAATCACACCGAGTACCAAGCCAATAATAATTAAAGGCACCAATCCCACACGTTGATATGCTTGCCACAGTCCTTTCATAATCACCTCAAATTGTGAAAATATACAAATGATATTTGCAAAAATTTGCTAAAAAAAGCTTACTAAAAGTTTCATTTTC
This sequence comes from Moraxella boevrei DSM 14165, assembly GCF_000379845.1. Classification (GTDB taxonomy): domain Bacteria; phylum Pseudomonadota; class Gammaproteobacteria; order Pseudomonadales; family Moraxellaceae; genus Faucicola; species Faucicola boevrei. Next base: position 5,149 of record NZ_KB903786.1, read on the forward strand.
AGGCTTTACTGATAAATGAATATTTCGTAACACTTTTTAACACAATCAAAACGATTTATCAAAGAAAAAATTGTAAATGAACGCAAAATTTTAGGTGATATGAAATGTTTTTAAGGTGATACTAGAAAGATGTTGCTGATGAAATGATTGGCTAACTTGTTGGATATATTGTTGATATTGGCGGTATTTTTGCCGACCCTGTTCGGTTTTGGCAGGATTTGGGTCAATGATTTCTAGTATTTTTTCAGCATGACTATTTAACAACGCAGTCGCTGTCAGATTAATTACAATACCGTCAAATTTTTTGGCAAAATCATGATTATCGCTGATTAACACAGGAGAAATGGCGTATTGGCTGTCGTTTTCGGTTTGATAAATTTCATGCGGAATAAAGGCGGTCGGCTCAAACGCCCACAACGCATCATCAATCGCCGTTAATTCGTGGCTATCTGCGACTATCAGCACGCTACTGTCAGTTTTAGCAAGTGCAGTTTGCACCAATTGACAAACAAAGGTCATCAATTGGTGGTGTTGCGATAAAATATAAAAATTGATTTGCATAATTATCAATTATTGTTGAGTTTTTCGATACAAATAAGTGAGCAATAACGGTACAGGACGTCCTGTACTTTCGGCTTTGCTACCTGATACCCATGCCGTACCTGCCACGTCTAAATGAGCCCATGGTACTTCTTTGACAAAGCGAGATAAGAAACACCCTGCAGTAATTGCCCCTGCAGGACGGCCGCCGATATTTTGTACATCAGCAAAATGTGAATTTAGCTGTTCTTGATAATCATCATCTAATGGCAAATGCCAAACACGGTCATGGGCGTCTTCGCTGGCTTGTTCTAAGTCAAAAATCACATCTTCGTCATTACTAAATAGCCCTGTCCGCACACCGCCTAAGGCAATCACACACGCCCCTGTCAATGTCGCAACATCAATAATGACGCTTGGGTCGTATTGTTGCACATAGGTAAGCGTGTCGCACAGCACCAGACGCCCTTCGGCATCAGTATTTAAGATTTCCACGGTTGTACCGTTCATGGCAGTGACGATGTCCCCAGGGCGAGTGGCATTGCCTGACGGCATATTTTCGGCACACGCCAACGCACCGACGACTTGCAGTGGCAAACGGGCTTCGCATAGGGCTTTCATCGCTCCTAGCACACTTGCTGATCCACCCATATCAAACTTCATTTCGCCCATCCCTTCGCTTGGTTTTAGGGAAATGCCCCCTGTATCAAAAGTAACCCCTTTACCGACAAATACAATGGGTTTTTCTAATTTTTCGGTGTTTGTGCTTTTGGTTTGTTTTGTCAAATGAGTGACACCATTGTACTCAAGTAACACCAGCTGACCTTCTTTTTGGGAGCCACGAGACACTGCTAAAAAGCAGTTCATACCCAGTTTTTCCATGTCTTTTTCGCCCAGCACTTTTACCGTTAATAAATCAGGATATTGTTTGGCAAGTTCTTGGGCTTGTTGTGCCATAAACGCAGGAAAACACACATTAGGTGGTTCATTCGCCACGTCTTTAGCGAACGATTGTCCGACAAAAATCGCATTTTGCAAGGCTAATTGTTGCTCATAATTTGCCAAGTTTTCACCCACCACGACTAAATTGATTTGAGTCAGCACAGTGTTATCGTCTTGTTTGGATTTATAAATGTCAAAACGATAGCTACTATTTAATAAAGCTAAACTAAACTGCCCAAATTGTATTTCATCTAAACAATCTTGTAAATAGATAGTCGCTACTGGATAGGTTTTTGCCAACGCTTGATAAATTTTTTTGGCAATTTTTTGTAAATGAGTGCCATTTAATTTATCCAGACTGCCCACACCAACCAGCAAGATTGCCGTATCATTTTGTAAGTCAAAATGTAAAAATGTTTCGCCAACTTTACCACTGATTTGACTAACCTTTATCAAATTTTTTAATAAATTTTGTGTCTTGTCATCATTTTGCAATAATTGTTTGCTATCATTGATGAAGTAAACTTGACAGCTATTTTTTTGGGGTGTTTTGTTGCTTAAACTTAGAGTAAGTTTTGGGGTTTGGCTTGTCATAATTTTTCCTTGAGCTTAGCTTTAAAAAAATAATTCTTATAAAAAGGCTTTAAAAAACCAATCATTATAAAAATCGGTTATGATTAATCGGTTAGTTTAACATATTTTTGCCAAATAAAGTGAATAATCCACCGACAATCTGCCTAACTTTGGGCAAAATCTATGTTAAAATAGCCATTAAAATGGCAGGTTTTTTCTATTTTGCCAAATAAATTTGAGGATTAAACGATGAATACCACTCAGCAAGGCGTGAATGGCGTACCGCCAAAACAAACGACACCATTTGCAGGTAATCTCTTTTTTGCACTGATGATGGTGCTTTCTATGTTGTATTTTGTGTGGTGGGGGTACGATTATACCTTGCAACAGCAGGCGCTACTATTTTTGGTGGCGACTTTTTTTGGTGTGTTTATGGCGTTTAACATTGGCGGTAATGATGTGGCGAACTCATTCGGCACGTCAGTCGGTGCAGGGACGTTGACAGTGACTCAAGCGTTGGTCGTGGCGGCGGTGTTTGAAGTGTCTGGGGCAATTTTGGCAGGGGCGGAAGTTACCAATACCATTCGTGGTGGGATTGTGGACTTAGACGGTTTACAGGTTACGCCTAACCAGTTTATTTATGTGATGTTGTCGGCTTTGATGGCGGCGGCGTTTTGGTTGTTATTTGCCACCAAAAAAGGTTTGCCTGTTTCTACCACACACGCCATTATCGGTGGTATTGTCGGTAGTTCTATCGTGCTTGGGGTTAATCTTGGCGGTACTGAATTGGCTTTTTCCACCATTAAATGGAGCGAAATCGGTGAAATTGCGATTTCTTGGGTGTTGTCACCGTTATTGGGCGGGGTGATTTCGTATCTGATTTATGGTCATGTGAAAAAATATATTTTATCCTATAACGACCACATGGAAGAAAAAGTACGTGTGGTAAAAGCCAAGAAAAGAGCGTTAAAACAACAACATAAAGAAGAATTAGAGGCGTTAAACGAACACGACAAACTCACCTACACCACCGCTTTATTGCAAGACCACGAACTGTTACAAGAAAAAGATTGCGACCGTGGCGAGCTTGTCACGCCATATTATCAAGCCCTTTACGATATTGAAAAAGAACGTGATAGCCTAGATACCCTAAAAGCGTTAAAATTTTGGGTACCTTTGATGGCAGGGGCTGGCGGTATGGTGATGACTGCCATGGTGGTGTTTAAAGGGTTAAAGCACACGCATTTGAACTTTAGCACGTTACAATCTGGTTTGATTATTGGCATGATTGGGGCGTTGATTTGGTTAACGGCGTTTGTTTATACCAAGACCATTCGTGGCAAACACAAAGAAGATTTGGCAAAAGCCACCTTTATCATGTTTAGCTGGATGCAAGTGTTTACCGCATCAGCGTTTGCCTTTAGTCATGGTTCAAATGACATTGCCAATGCCGTTGGTCCGTTTGTGGCGATTTTGGACGTTATCCGTAACAACGCCCTAGCCGCCGAAGCCAGCGTGCCTGCCCCTGTTATGGTGACTTTTGGCGTGGCGTTAATCGTTGGCTTGTGGTTTATCGGTAAAGAAGTTATTCAAACAGTTGGCACCAAACTTGCCGAAATGCACCCCGCATCGGGTTTTTCCGCAGAATTATCCGCAGCCGCAGTCGTTATGGGGGCATCGTCGCTAGGCTTGCCTGTATCAAGTACTCATATTTTGGTGGGTGCGGTGCTAGGCATCGGTATGGTCAACAAAAATACCAATTGGGCGTTAATGAAACCAATCGGTCTAGCATGGGTGATTACGTTGCCTGCATCAGCGATTATGGCATCCATTGCGTATGTGATTTTAAATAGCGTGTTTGGTTAATTTGTTTAACAAACTTAACACTTTTAAAATAAGGCGTTTGCAAATTCGCCTTATTTTTTTTGGTTTTGGCAAAATTATGCTATAATTTTCGTTGGTTTGCAGATTTTAAATCATTTTTCTAATTTTTGACAAAAATAGGCGGTATTAGTTGATTTTACGGCGTTATATGATGAGTCAAGTGGCGAGTACCACCACGATTGTGCTGTTATTTTTAATGGTACTAATGCTCGGTGGGCGTCTAATTCGCTACTTTGGCATGGTCGCTGAAGGTCGGCTAAACATGGGATTTTTGTTTAATCTGATTGGTTATAATTTGCCGAGTTTTTTGGAATTGATTTTGCCTTTGTCATTTTTTGTGGCGTTGATGTTGGTACTTGGGCGGATGTACGTTGACCACGAGATGAGCGTACTGTTTTCGAGTGGGCAAAGTCGTGGGCGAATGACTCGTCTGATGTTGCCGTTGGTTTTGGCGTTATTCGTCATAGAAGCAGGCATCAGCCTATGGGCAAAACCATATGGCGTGGAAAAAACTGAAAAAATTTGGCAAACCCAGTCGTTAAGCAGTGCTTTTGATCTGATAAAACCACAAACCTTTATCAGCAGTGGCAATTACCACATCTATGTCGGCTCTATGGATAAAAACACCCGTACCTTAAACGACATTTACATCATCCAAAAATCAGAAAAAACCGCTACCAAAGACGTGATAATTACCGCCAAAAAGGCTGAACAAACCGTCAGCCACGCAGATGAGCCATTTACCCGTTTGGTCTTATCATCAGGTAAACGTTACGAAATTGACACCGATAATCGTATTTATAACCAAACAACATTTGACAAATACCAAATCAGCATCGCCAAACCCAACAACCAAAATAATAAAACACAGAATATCACCGCCCAATCTAGCAACCAATTATTCACCAACTTAAAAGAGCCTGAAGTAAAGGCAGAGCTTGGCTACCGTTTGAGTTTGCCATTTTTGATTATCATCGCCAGTATGCTCGCTACCCCACTCGCCCAAGTGCAACCACGGCAAGGGCGTTGGCTACGCTTGTTGCCTGCAATTTTGGTTTTTGTGGCGGTGGCGATAAGCATCATTTCACTCAAAACCAACATTAGCAAACAAAAGTTAAGTGTATGGGCATATGCGTGGTTTATTATGGCAGTGATGCTCATCTGTCTGTGGCTCAACTGGCAACAACGCATCAGACATCGCTTGCGTCATCGCACGCCAACCATTGTGCAATCTTAGGGGAAAAATCGGATGTTTCAGCACCAAATTTTAAAAAACTATGTGCGTAAACAGGCTTTTTTTGCCATTTTAGGGGCGATCGTTGGCTTGACCTTGTTAAAATTTTTATTTGACTATTTAGCCCAACTTGAAGATGTTAAAGACAGTTACAGCTATTTGGACGCTTTTTATTACATCGTGCTATCCACCCCACAAAGTCTGCAAGAATATATGCCGATTGGGGCGTTGGTCGGTGCGGTGATCGGATTGGGTTTGTTAGCAAATAACAGCGAACTTACCGTCATTCAAGCATCGGGTTTAAGCCGTTTTCACATCGTGGCATGGGTGATACAGCCTGCGATGATTTTTGTGTTAATCGGACTGTTATTAAGCCAATTTGTCATTCCCACTAGCAACCAACTCGCTCGCCAAATCAAAAGTCAACAACCGCTGATTGCTACTTCGTTAAACGGCTATTGGGAAAAAACCGACAACCAAATTATTCATATTGACTACGCAGATACGCAAGGTAAACTTAAAAATGTAAAAATTTGGCAATTATCAAATACAGGTAAATTGCAAAGTGTTATCCGTGCTGAGACAGGCAGTTTTTACAGCCCAAAACGCCCGACTACCACAAAACAAGCAGGTTGGTTCTTAAACGATGTCAAACAAATCAGCATCAACGCCAACGGCTCAAGCCAACTCACACAGCACGAGCAGTTGTCTGTCCAACTGCCGATTGAACCTAGCTCTATTTACCTGTTAACGCTCCGTCCTGACGATATGTCGCTCAGCGATTTAGCAGAGCATCAGCGTCTATTAGCAAAGGATAATCACCGCTCGCTACCGCATGAAGTGGCGTTTTGGCGAAAATCTCTATCGCCGTTTGCGGTTTTATCGCTAGTCTTAGTGGCGTGTTCGTTTGTGTTTGGCTCATTGCGTAGCCAAAGTTTGGGCTTTCGCTTGGTAATTGCGTTATTGTTAGGATTATTGTTTAGTTATGTGCAAGATTTGGTTGGATTTATTAGTTTATCTACAGAATTTTCACCGTTATTGATGGTGTTATTTCCGATTGTTTTAAGTGCAATTATCGGAATTTATTTAATCAAAACCAAAAATTAAATTTATTTTTTTAACAAAAAAGGACAAAATAATGCAAAAAATTGTACTCGGCGGTGGCTGTTTTTGGTGTACCGAAGCGGTATTTTTACGAGTCAAAGGCGTGCAAAAAGTAACGTCAGGCTACATGGGTGGCTCTGCCGACACTGCCAATTATCAAGCAGTCTGTGGTGGTGATACAGGTCATGTGGAAGTGATTTTGGTGGAATTTGACGATAATGTGGTAGATTTGGACACGATTTTCGCCATCTTTTTTACCATTCACGACCCAACTACGGTTGACCGTCAAGGCAACGACATCGGTAGCCAATATCGTTCGGCGATTTTTTATACCAATGAAAATCAAAAAATAATTGCCGAGACAATGATAACTTCATTGAAAAACCAAGGCATTAACATCGTAACCCAGTTAAAACCCAGTGATATTTTTTATCCTGCGGAAGATTATCATCAAGATTTTTTTCATAAAAATCCGACACAAGGCTACTGCAATTTTGCCATTCCACCAAAATTAATCAAATTACGCCAAAATTTTGCGGAAGTTTGGCAAGATTGATGTTTTTTTGAAAACATTTAAAATTCATTCAAAAGTAGTTGCAATTTAGGCTTGACAACCGACTAACCACAATGCAGAACGGCTATTTTTGGCAAGTTGGGGTGTGGTAAAGTTGAGCGTTTGCCCTTGCGGTAACTCGTTTAAGGTTAAGCCACCACTTGCGATAATTGCCGATAAAAGTTGATATTTGACCGCATAATTCATATTTTGGGCGTTGCTAATCGTATGGGTTACCATGCCCACCACCTCGCCTGTCGCTAACAGCAATGGGCTACCGCTAGAGCCTGCCTGAATAGGGGCGGTAAATTGAATAAAACGAATATCACCGCCAATCCCACGCAACCCTGCAATGTTGCCTTGCGTAACTTGTAGCTGACTACTCAGCCCTGAGAGCGGAAATCCCAACGTGGTAATCTGCTCGCCAAGCAACTCAACGCCTGCCACCCGAATGGGCAAATAATGTGGTAACGGCTCTTTTACCTTTAATACCGCTGTATCACTGCCTTCATCGCTGATAAGCACTTGAGCTTCAATATCCGACAATCCTTCTTGGCGTAAGCCAATCAGATTTGCCCCATCAATCACATGATGACAGGTCAACAAATGATAAGGGTCAATGGCAAATGCCGTGCCTGTCCACGTTTCGCCTGATTGCGGACGGCGTTGGGCGGGCGATTGCTCGCTGTGTAAACCTTGATAGAAAGTTGGATGCCGTGCATCTAAACTGATTTGCAGTTTTTGGGCAAAATTGCTCAAATGTTGTGTACTATTTTCTGCCAATGCACGTACTTTATATTGACCGTTACGCTCATAAATTTCTAGCAAAATGCTCGCCTTGACATGGCGTTCTTGGGCGTGGTATTGATAGCTAATCGTGTCATTAATTATCAGCTCAAAGGCGTTAATTTCCACCGCAGGCAAATTCATCTCAGCCGTGTCATAGGCATAGGCAATCAGTTGCACGGTTTTGGCGTGGTGCTTTTCAAACAGTTGATTAAGCTGTAATTGCCAAGTTTGTTTTTCAGCGTCAAAACTCGCCCAATCTTTATTTTCATGCAAATACGCAGGGCTAATTAACGCCTTTTTCTCGCTATCCATAACAAGCCACAACAAGCCAATTTCTGTGCTAAGCCGTGCATTGGCAGATTTGATATGGATTTGACAAGTGGCATTGGCTAACACGGTATTTGCACCAAGGGGGAGATGTTGCATAGGTTTTTCCTTAAAATTTTCGCCCTATCTTAGCATATTTTTTATAAAAATAATTAAATTCTCACACTCGTCATCAATGGTCTTACCGCACAAGGCTGGATTTTTTTGCGGATTTCTGTTAAGTTTGGCTTATCAATCAATCCTGAAAAATATAAAAACGCCAACTGGGTCAAATCCACCCCACTATGTACCGTATAACCAATGCCACCAGACGGACGGCTATTGATTTCCAACACATGATGCTCGCCTGCTTCATCGGCTTTGGTCTGCACGCTCACAATCCCATCACAACCAAACGAGTGAATAAGCGGTAGCACCACTGCCATCACGTCGTTATCATAACCCAAATATTGGACACTGCCTTGTTTATAACGGGTAACCGCCCCCAGCACTTCGCCACGCTCACACACCACATCAATCGAATACTCACGCCCTGACAAATAAGGCATTAGCAACATTGGAATGGGTTTTTCATGCACTTGCTGACTATGTTCATACGCATGGAGAAACTGGCTTATGCTGATATCTTTATTATCGGTCATGTACAAGTGCTCAAAACTATCCAAATTCTCATCATGATGTAATTTCCAAAAACCTTGGGCAAAAATCCCCGAAACAGGTTTAACACATAACGGTATTTGCTGATATTGCTTTAATAAAATTTTTAATTCATCTACATTATTAAATTGCCAAGCGGTCGTCACTTTGATATTGTTTTGTTGGCAAAATTGGGTAAAATCAGATTTATTGTCAATTTTTGCTAACATATCGCTACTAGTCGCCCCTGTTAACAAGCGAATGCCTTGCTCGGCTAACATCGCTCGGTACGGTTCGTAATCTGCCGAGTTACGCCCTGTTAATAACACGTTGGCATGGTGTTGTTTGGCATGGTTAATAACAAATTCACAACGTATTTTTGCCTGTTGGGATTTATTATGGCTTCCAAGCTCGGTATCGTAAGGTTCTTGATAAGCGATATCAGCACAGCTTAAAATTTCTGGACGCTCATGGCGGTGTGATGCGATGATTTGTAACGGATATTGGGGTTTTAGGCGTTGCAAAGATTGGAGCATATCTCGTTGGCTAGATTGTCCTTCGGCGAGATAAACGGCGATTGACATACGATTTTCCTTTGATTTTTAATAAAAAAATGGTAAATAAAACTTCATTTACCATTTTAGTTTTTTTAACAATATTAATTTATGACGGTTGATTTTCCGAGTTATTCTCGGTACTTAGTAAGTTGTTTTTGGCATCACCATTTACCATTTTCGCCATTTTATCGGCAATCACATGGTTAATTAAACCATTTAAAGTGCCTGATTTTTCTGCCAAACCGTCAATCGCCTTGCCAATGGATAAGGATTTGGCAAAGTTGTTAAAGAAGTGATCTTCACCACCCACAATGTCAATTTTGGCACGTTCCAGAGCGGTCGCCAATACCACGGCATTTTCTTTAGCAATGTCTTTACCTGCTTCAATAGAAACAAGGGCTTCTTTTAGGGCGGTTTCTAACGCCATACGGTATTCTTCGTGTTCACGAGCCGAGTCGCTCATGCTACCCATGGCATTGAATTTGTCCACCAAGCCGTCCGCTTCTGCTTTAAAGTGTTCACGCGTGACTTCGGCTTTGGCAAGTCCGACTTCACGTTCTGCTTTGGCGTTAGATTCAGCACGAGCCGAGATAACTTCGGCATCTGCCATACCAATCTCACGCTCAGCAATCGCTTGAGCTTGTCCTGCTTTGAGTTTGGCGTCAGCTTCGGCTTCACCTGTAGCCTTGATGACGTTGGCTTTGGCAAGTCCTTCTTTCTCTAGTGCCACCGCTTTGGCTTCTTGCACCACAGCCTCTGCCACGCCATGAGCGGACTCTTCGGCTTTAATGCCTTCAGCCAATTTGATTTTTGCATCGGCTTCTTTTTGGGCTGAGTCCAGTTTTGCCTGTGCCAATGTGATGATTTCTTGGGCTTTAAATTTCGCCGATTGTTCTTCAGCTTCGGCTTGTTTCACTTGACGAACTTTGATTTCTTCGGCTTCGGCTTCGGCTAACAGCACACGTGTTTGTTTGGCTCGGTCAGCTTCGGACACTTCACGCACTTCTTTAATACGTTCTTCTTCCATTGCCACCGTTTTATCTACCGCAATGCGTTCACGGATAACGTTGGCAATTTCTTTTTTCTCAAGTTCAATCGCACGGTCGGCTTCAATTTTTTGTAACTCAACTTCACGTTCTCGAGCGACCACTTCCAGTGCACGAGCTTTGGCAACTTTTTCTTCTTCAATAGCCACCGCACGTTTGCGATTTTGTTCGGCAACTTCAATTTCACGTTGTTGGTTTTCTCGTTGCACCGCCAAATCTTGCTCCACCAAAATCGTGGAACTTTCGTATTTTTTGCGTTCTTCTTCTTGCACTTTTTTGGTTTCGGCTTCTTCACGAGCAATCACGGACGCAATCTCACGCTGTTGGCGAGCGGTGGCATCGGCTTGTTGGCGTTCTAATTCCAACATGGCTTCGGCAGTTTCTACATTTTTCTTCTTTATTGCCAACTCTTCATCACGTTCCAGTTCATTGGTACGAATATTTTGACTGGCGGTAATTTCGGTAATTTTGCGAATACCTTCGGAATCCAGAATATTGTTGGGGTCAAGCGAAGATTTTGGCGTTTGTTCAAGGTAATCAATCGCCACATCTTCTAGCACATAGCCATTTAAATCATTGCCAATTTCACGGATAATGCGTTCACGAAATTCACTGCGATTTTCAAACAGTTTCACAAAATCAATCTGTTTGCCAACCGTTTTTAACGCTTCTGAAAATTTGGCATTAAACAACTCATTTACCGCTGATTTATCAGACGCACGCTCCACGCCCACCGCTTTGGCGACTTTTAACACATCTTCTTCGGTTTCATTGACCCGCAAATAAAACGCCACCGTGATATCGGCACGCATATTATCACGGCAAATCAAACCTTCCTTACCACGTCTATCCACTTCTAGGGTAATGAGCGAAATCCGCATGAGTTCCTTTTTGTTAATCACAGGCCAGACCAAACCGCCGTCAAACCGCACGGAAATCTTGTGCATGCCGTTGATAATCAACGCCGTTCCCTGTTCAACTTTATTATAAAAGGCTTTAAATAACAACAAGATAGCCATTAAAAACACAAAAACCAATACCACTATTGTGCCTATCATGATTAAGGTACTTGCCATAAACCGCTCCTTTTTACCGTAAAATGGGCTTTAACCACCAAAAACCTAAAGCCTAGTTAAAAATATTGTTAAATTTTTTGTGAAAAATCACACCAAAACCACTCGGTAAGCATTTTGCTCACTTAAATACGCAGTTAACCGCACCTTGTCACCCAACGCAAAGGTGCTATCCACCGCTCGCACTTTTAAAATCAAGCCAGCTCCACCATCTTCCAAAATCGCTTCGCCATAATTTGCATCTACCACTGACGTTCGCACGGTGGCGATTTTACCAACCAACGAACTTGCTGTCGTAGTCGGATTGCTCAAGGCAACCTTGCGTATCGGACGTACCAATACATTGGTAAGCCATAAGCTTATCGCAACCGTGACTAATAAAACCAAAATATTTGCTAGAACATTGAAAATACTGGGAAAGTTTAACAAAAAATTAGCAGAAACTCCCATAAATATAAAGCTAATTAACCAACCTGCCAAAGCAAAAATCGTCAAAATCACCAAAATCGGCACGCCATTTAGACCAAATTTCATTAATAAGCCTGACAACACATCGCCATCACCCACATCAGCTCCGTCCAATTCAAACACGCCTAACAACACACTCAACCAATATAACATGACAAACAGCACCAAGGCAGTAAAAATCACGGTCGGAAACTGGCTAACGCCTTGCAAAAAATCTTGAAAAGCGGGGCTAAAAAATAGGGCGAACATGACACACTCCCATTAAAAAAAACCAAATCAATACGTGATTTGTAACTTTATTTAACATGATAGTAACACACTATTTGATAAAACACAATGAAAAAATACGCTAATTTTTTAATGTTTTTTAGCGTATTTTTTCATATTTTATTAATAAGCGATAAAATATCTTACATAGTTGTAAATTTATGATTTTTATTATTTTTGTTTATATTTAGAAAATTTAATTACCAACATGAAAACCGTTGACACTGAGCCTATCAAAGTATCGGTTTCTGTTATGTTACGACAAGCTCAACACAAACAGAAACATATAATGTTTATGATTATTTTGCTAAACTTGGGGATTTTTCGCTGACAAAATAAGCATCAAACAAGCTAAAATATTACGTGGTAAAGCGAAACTTTGGCGTTTCGTTAGGCTGTTTTTCATTATTTGCCGTTTCGCTTATAATCCCCCTTTTTTGTAAAATTTTAACAAATTTGAATATTCTTTTAATTTATTAAAAAAAATTAATCATTTTCCAAATGTAAAATTGCATCTTCGCTAGCTTTTTGTCGTGCCTCGCCAACCAGTTCGGTGAGCTTACCGTGTCGCATTTCAAACAGTCTATCCGCCTTGTCAAAATAGCCGTCATCATGGCTAATCACGAACAAGGTTTTATCCATGCCTTGTAACATCGGAATAATATCATGATAAAAAAATCGGCGAAATGCAGGGTCTTGGTCAGCAGCCCATTCATCGAGTAGTAAAATATCTTTGTCTTCCGCTACCGCTAACAACAACGCCATCCGTTTTTTTTGCCCTTGCGACAGTTCGGTGTTGGTAATGGTTTGCCCCTCTAGATGCAGTTTTTCTTGCATTGCCAAAATATTGAGCCATTTTTCCACCAACGCAGGATTTGGGGTATCACCGTTTTTATCAAGCAAACGGTTAAACAAATAAAAATCGCTATAAATCGCCGAAAAAAGCTCCCGATATGCCCAATTTTCATCCGCCACCACCGCCACATCGTCCACAAAAATTTCGCCATGTGTCGGATGATGCAAGCCTGTAATGATTTTGGCAAGCGTGGATTTGCCCGAGCCGTTCGCACCGATTAAAAACAGCACTTCACCACGGTTTAAGGTTAAATTAACATCGGTTAAAGCAAAGTTTAAACGGTCGCTTTGTTGTGGATTTTTGGCATAATGATAGCCGATATTTTGCAAACGGATACATTGCCAATCGTATGCCAACGGCTGAATGTCAAAATCCGCTTGGTAATCGGCAAGGGTTAGACTTTGGATTTTTGCTAAGGCGATTTTGGCAGTTTGTAATACAGGATACGCCCCAACCGCCTTTAACAAGGGCGATTGGATAAATAAAATCGTCAAGCTAAACGTGGTCGCCACCGCCATATTCGCCAAGCCAAACAGTTGCGACAGCACCAAAATCAAGCCAATACAAGCGAACATCATGATATTGGAAAAACTCACCGCCGATAGGTGAAAAGTATCGGCTTTGATAATCTGGCTTTGATAGTCATCGGCATTGGGTAAAAACTGGCGTTGGTATAAATCTTTGGCACGATTTCGGCTCAGCGACAGCTCTTTTCGACCGTCAATCACCGCTTGATAATTGGCATAAATACGGTCGGTAATCACTCGCAAATTTTCCAAATGGGCATAAACGTGGTTAACCAACACGCCACTGCCCCAAATTGTCAACGCAATCCACACGCTTACCACCACTAGCATCGGCACCGACAACCAACCCAAATAAATCCCTGCCCCCACGCAGATGATCACGCCTTGCACCAGCTCAGGCAAACGCACAAACGCCATAGTAACCGACTGAATATCTTGCGATAAACTCGCCAACAGCTTGGCACTACCGACTTTGTCAATCTGTTCAAGTGGCGTGTCCAAAATCTGTTTTACCAAAGTAGTCCGCAGTTCAAACACAAAGCGATGCCCCATTTTTGTCAAAGCAAATTGCGAAATAAAAGTGGTCATTAACAGTAACATAATCAACCCCAAAAACAACGGCAAAATATAACCTGTAATCGGCGTGGCGGTGTTGGTTAGTAGATATTTGTTGATAAATGCAATGGTGGCGACATTCACCAAGGCATTGAACAAATTTAACACAACGACTTGGCAAAAGGTCGCTTTGTGCTGTTGCCAAATTAATTGCCAAAAATTGGTGCTAGCGGGTTTGGATTGAAGTTGATGCGTCATAAATTAAAAAAAATTGAAGAAATAGGTCAATTTAAAAAGGCAAAAACCAACCTTGCAAAACAAAGTTGGTTTTGATAGTCACGATAAATAATTAAAAATCAAAGGTCGCTGATAGCTTTAGCGTGCGTGGTTCGCCCACGGTCAAATAACCGTAACCTGGGTAACCACCCACCGAACCCCAGTATTCTTTATCGGTCACATTGGCAACAACACCTTTAAAGGTCACGTCTTTGCCTGCCACTTGGGTTTTGTATCTTGCACCCAAGTCCAGCGTGGTGTAACCGTCAACTTTTAGGCTGTTGGTATCATTCACATAACGCTCGCCTGTGTGGATAACATCGCCTGTCAAAGTCAAACCATCAAAACGTGCTACGTCATATTCCACGCCAACGTTGGCTTGTAATTTTGGCACACCAATCACACGGTTGCTACGGATATCAAGACTTTTTACGTCTTTTTGTTCGGTGTCAAGATAACTTAAACCACCAATCAAACGCGTGTTGTGCGTTGGGCTACCGTATGCGGTCAACTCTAAACCTTGGTGGATGTCTTCGCCGTCTTCTATCCCACCACGAACACGTGGTGATTTGGTATGAAATGCCGATAATGTACCGCCCATTAAGCCATTATCATATTTTACGCCAACTTCAGCTTGTTTTGATACAAACGGTGTGGTAAATACCACGCCAACCACCTTACCTGCTGAGTCTTGTTGGTAAATAGTTGCCCCTTGTTTTAGGCTTTCGTTATAGTTGGCATACAATGCAACTTCAGGTTTAATCGCATAACTCACGCCAAAACCAGGGCTAAATTTACTTTTTTCATAGTCAGTTTTACCATTGTCCACATAGCTGTAGCTGGTTGAGTCTAATTTTTGATAACGACCCGCCAAGGTGACTTTTAATTTGTCATCCATTAAACCAATGGTATCAGCCACGGCAACGCTTTGAAAATCTGATTCTTCCGTGACAGGTTTTGACATACCCCACGCCCAATGTTTAAAAGTTACCGCAGGTTTGCTACTGTCAACAGGGTTATAAATATTGCTGGTTACCCTATCGCCTTGACCCCAAGGGGCTTTTTCTTCGTTTTTGTACATATTGGCAGAAACTACCCAATCATGCGTCGCATTGGCGGTATTTACCAAGCCTTTTAAACCAATTTCAGCAGTATTCACCGTATTTTCACGGTCGGTTTCTAGATAATTTGCCGAGCTGTCACCGTTTAGGTTGCTAACGGTTGGGTTGGCAAATACATTGTATTCTTGACCTTTACGAAAACCGTACGCACCATACGCAGTCAAACTTGGATTGATATCGTATTCAGCACGCAACGTCCCAAATACATCTTCTGAGTTTGAATACGCCCAGTTTTGTGAAAAGTTTTTATCATTGGCAGGAATTGCAGGAATGCCATTGGCAGTTGGGTTGCCTTGCCAATCTGTCACGTTAATTGCAGGACGGATTTTTGCCAAATCATTTTTTTGATAACCCAAATCTGATGACACACGCAAATTATCCGCACGATAATCCAAACCTAAAGCGACCAAACCCAATTTTTTGTCTTCATCATCAATCACCGAACCGCCGTCTTGATAAGCAACATTGGCACGCACGCCATATTCTTGATTTGCCCCAAAACGCTGTCCCATATCCAAGGCAATTTTGGCATTTTCGCCTTGCTCAGTGCTAACAGTTACACTACGCGTTGGAGTATTTTTGGCACGTTTTGGCAACAGGCTAATCGTACCGCCGATGTTACCACCACCAGGGGCAGCTCCGTTAAACGCCGCACTCGCCCCACGTTGTACTTCCACACGCTCAAATAAATCGCTGGTGATAGATTGCCGTGGCAACACACCGTACAAGCCGTTAAACATGGTTTGGTCAGAATAAGTTAAAAACCCACGCATAAAATAGGTTTCTTGGTAATTACCATAACCACGAGCCACACGAATGGTTGGGTCACTTTTTAGCAAATCGCCCACGGTTTCGGCTTGTTGGTTTTTGATGTATTCATTGGTATAAGCCACGGTTGAAAATGGCGTGTCCAACGTCTTTTTATCCCCCAAAACTCCCACACGGCTACCCACCGCCACTTGATTGCCCGAAAACGCATTCATTAAGCCGTCTTTTGATGCTGATGCGGTCGCTTCAATCACAATAGTATCAAGGGTTGCAGTTGGTTCTACTTCGGTTTGAGCATATGCTACATTAGTGATTAGACCACCGATAACCAACGTTTTCATCGCCAAACAAAGTTTGTTTAACTTCATGCTTATCTCGCTTTTTGTGTTTAGGTTTAAATTTGTAAAAAATTTTGCAAATGATAATAATTTTCACAAAAATTAGCAATTAAAATTTACAACTTTTTTGTGATTTGTTAAATTTTCTTAACAAATCACCGACTAATGTCGCATATTTTTCATCAAATACATAAAATAAGCACCACCAAGCACCGCGGAAATCGTGCCTGCAGGGATTTCGTACGGAAACATGGTATAACGTCCGATCCAGTCGGCAATCAGCATTAACATCGCCCCAAGTATCGCAGACAGTAACAGTTTTTGCGATAGGCGAGTCGCTCCGAGTGACGTTGCCAAATGCGGTGTCATCAAACCAACAAAGCTCAACGGACCGACCGCTAAAGTCGCACACACGCTTAACACGGCGATGAGCATCAGCACTGCCATTTCACATTTACCGTAAGCCACACCACGCCCAACCGCAATCATACGCCCCAAGCCCATTAAAGTGAGCGGTTTTATCAAGACCAGACTTGCCAACAGCCCAAGCACCGCCACCACACTTAAACCAATCGCAACGCTTAAAGTAATGCTATAAGTTGAGCCTGATAAAAAGCCCAGAATCGCCTGTAAGCGTGGATCGCCAATCAACTTTATCACATTCAATACGCCTACCATTAATGCCGAAATCGCCACACCAACCAATAACAAATGACTACTCGGCACACGTTGCGACAGCCACAAAATCAACGCCAACACTGCCACCGCACCACCCAAGCCAAAACTGGCGAACATCCACATGGTCGGCGTTACGCCAAACATCGGCAACAACATAAACGACAACACCACGCTCAACGCCACCGCCGAGCCAATACCAAGCACTTCAGGACTTGCCATGGGATTGCGTGTTAAGGTTTGTAATAACACACCTGCATTCGCTAACATCACACCCACCGCCATTGCCCCCAAACTGCGTGGCAAGCGAAAATCCCACACCAAATTTAACTGATTCATCTCCACTACACCAAACTGCACGCTTGCCAACGCACCGTGTTGGCTTAAAGTTGGAGCAAAGAGCAACGCAAGAACTACCATTAGGGCTAAAGCGATGATATATTTTGGCAACTTTACCGCCTGCAATCTCACTGCCAACGGTGCATGATGTTCGTCTGTGACATGGGTTTTGTTAGTTAAGATTAACCAAATAATCAATGGGGTACCAAAAAATGCCGTCATTGCCCCTGCAGGCAAATTCATGGTAGTAACGCTTGCCAAAATCGCACTGACATTGGACGTAATCCACAGCAACAACCCACCAATGATAAAACTTAATACCAAACGCCCATACAATTTTTGCACGCCAAATACATTGACAAGGGTTGCCGATGCTAAGCCGATAAAACCAATCGCCCCAACATGGCTAATCACTAACGCCACCGCCATTGCCACTAGCAAAACCACCGCCAACCGCACCGCATTCACAGGCACGCCAAGGCTTTTGGCTTGACGGTCGTCCAAACTCATCAGCACCAACGGTTTGTAAATCAACGCCAAAATCAGCGCAACCGTTACCGTTATCAAGGCTAATTGCCACGATGCTTGCCAACTAGATTGGGTTAACACGCCACTGCCCCATGCCATAACCCCAAGTGCCAATTCGGAATAAAACAACAAAAACACGCCTGCAATTGCCGTTAACAAAATATTGACAATCAGACCCGACAAAACCAACACCACGGGGTTCATTCCGCTTTGTTTAGCAAGCAAAAACACCAGTCCCATACTCGCCATTGCCCCAACGAACGCCACCCAAAAACTGCCGTACAAGCCAAAATTTGGCAAAAACAACGTGGTGATTAACAACGCCATTTGCGAACCGCTACCCACTGATAACGTGGTGTCCGATGCCAAATTATTTTTGACCAATTGTTGCAACAAAATACTGGCAAGCCCAAGCAATCCCCCTGCCAATACTGCAACGATCATAGTCGGCAACAGTTTTAACTGTAACGCCATATCGGCAACGCTTAAATTTTGCGATGATTGAAACAGTTGCGAGATTGGTAATTGCCAACTATGTTCAATCAACCAACCGCCTGTTAACAATGCCACAAGGGTTAAGATTATCACGCTTATCAGCGGTTTTTTAGCCATAGTTTGCATGAGTTTCCCCTTGTTTCATTATTTGGGATTGATAAGGCTTGCTATTTGCCAAAAATTCCGCAAATGCCAAAATTGACGGCACGCCACCAAACAACCAAATCGGCGGTAGCACTAGCAAACACCGCTTACCGTCCGCATAGCCCAACCGTTGCCAAAGGGCGTTATTTGCCAATTCCTGCTGTAACATCGGACTATACGGTTCAATC
Organism: Moraxella boevrei DSM 14165; assembly: GCF_000379845.1. GTDB lineage: Bacteria > Pseudomonadota > Gammaproteobacteria > Pseudomonadales > Moraxellaceae > Faucicola > Faucicola boevrei. Next base: position 23,952 of record NZ_KB903786.1, read on the forward strand.
ACTACCAAACAAGTGTCGGCAGGCACGCTCGCCAAATCCGCCAAGGTCATATCCACATTGCCCCACATATTGCCTTCGCCATGCTCGTACATCCCCACGTTCATCGCATCCAACGCAGGTTTAAACAAACTGTTTGCTGTATAATTTCGCAAATGGTTGGCATTGGCAAACTGTACAATCGCCACTTTTTTCACGGTTGGATGATTATTGGCAAACTGTTGCCCAAAGGCTTTTAGTTGACGTTGGCTATCGGCTAGATATTGCTTGGCTTCGGGTATTTTATTGACAAATTTGGCGATTTTATAGGTTTCATTTTCATAATCTTGCCACGTTTTTGCCACGCCCACTTTTGCCCCAGATTCAAAAGACAAAATCGGCTTATTGCCATAATTTCCTCGCAAATGTTGATAAAAATCATTGTCAATCACCACATCATACTCAAGCTGTGCCATAAGCTCAGGATTGGGCTGAAAACGAGCCCCCAAATCCACAGTGGTGCTTGGCAAGGCAGGTTTTAGCGACCATTGGGGATAGGTTCGCAAATCACCTGTCGCAATCGGTGGATTGCCAATCGCCATTAACACGCCTGCGATACTCCAATCAGGCGTTAACACAATCGGTTGTTTAGTTTCATTAACAATATTTTTATCAAGATCGACTTTAACATTAGCATTAGAATTGTCATTATCACAACCGATTAAAACCATTACCACACCACACAAAAAAACAGCTTTTAACATCAGACCACCGCCACTTTTTGTTTGGTAAGCGGATGTTCAAAAATCGTTAAATCAATACCAAAAATAGCTTTTAAAACATCGGCTTGCATGGTGCTTGCCACATCACCAATATGACAAATTTCTCCCTGTTTTAATGCCACGATTTCATCACAAAATTGCGATGCCAAATTAATATCGTGAATAATAATCACAATCGCCATGTTATTTTTTTTGGCAAGTCGTTGAATTAACTTTAAAATTTCCACTTGATATACAATATCTAGCGGAGCGAGAGGCTCATCCAACAGCAAAACATCGGTTTGCTGAGCCAAGCACATCGCAAGCCATGCTCTCGCCTTTTCACCACCTGACAAAGTCGCCACGCTCTGCCCAGCAAACTGTGCCACGCCTGTCATCTGCATGCAGTCGCTGGCGATACGTTTGTCGGTGTCGCTCGGCTGTTGTAGCCAACTTTGATGCGGATAACGCCCAAGTAATACCAACTCATTTACACTAAAATCGGTCGCATCAGGCAGTTTTTGTGGTAAATAGGCGAGATTTTTCGCCAATTCTTTGGCAGAAAAACGGTGAATAACGTGTTCGTTTAAGATAATTTTACCTGATGTTGGTATGATTTCCCCTGCCAATGCCTTGATTAACGTGGATTTGCCCGAACCGTTATGTCCAATCAGCCCGTAAACTTTGCCTTTTTCAATCTGAAAATTAATGTCATTTAACAACGTTTTTTGGTAGGCATGGATACTTAAATGACAAACGGTTAACATAAGAGCCTTTTTAATATGAAGTGGATATAAAAATTTAGATAAACTTAAAAAATGGCAAATTTTAGCACAAATAAAAATAATTATCATTGTTATTTGTTTGGTTTTGGCAATATTTTCAAAAAAAGTGCAACGATTTTTTCAGCGTTGCACTTTTATTTTTTGTGAATATTTTTTTGTAAAAATTAACCAAACAACCCATCGGTTCTCGGACTTAACAAAATTTTAGCATAACTCACCACAAACAGCAAAAACGCCACAACCCAAAATCCCTGTGCAATGCCAAGCGACACAAAATAATGCTCAGGCATTGTCCAACCAATCACCACCCTTGACAGCCACGCCAGCACCATACACCCAAAAATCGTTCCAACAATTTTTGGTGGGTTATGCACACTTCGCCCCGTATGACCCAGCGACACACGGCACATCATCGCCAACGTCATCAGCCCAACCCCTGCCAGCGATACAGCGTGCATCGCAATACTATGACTGACAAAACCCCACGGATAAATCGCTAACAACAAAAACCCTAACGCCATGCCAAAAAACGACAACCACAACGACCACAATAATGGACGAGACCAAATTTGTGGTAAATGCCAATTTTTTAAACGTAACAAATTTGCGACCGCAACCAAAACCGCCGAGACACTAACCAAGCAACGAGACCAACTCAATTGTGCCAAAAACACATCGCAAATAAAAAATACAAAAAAACTCAACAGGCTTAATTTATCCAAAAAATCTGAATTTTTTACCCGATATACCACATCACCCCCTTCGGCAATGCCTCGCTCAATAAACATTGGCATCACTCGCCGACCAATGGTAAACACCACGCCGATAATCAAATAAAATCCTGCTAACAAACTGCCTTGCATTAATTCTAAATTTTTGTTCGCCATGGCATAATAAAACAGCAACTGCCCAATCAAAAGAAATAATAACTTTGCCACGATACCCATTTGGCGTTTTTGACGCACTTGGTAAATCGGTTTTATCACAAAAAAAGCAGTAAGTAGCCAAAAACCAAGGTCAAAAAATCCTGCCATTACAGTTAAACCATTGATTTGAATACCATTTATTAAATGGATTACCCTTGCTAACGCCCAAGGCAAAAATATCGCCAACAGCTTGTAACCGTATGGCATCGGCTGATTTGTCCATGTTTTGACTGCCGTGAGCAAAAACCCTGCTATCAACGCCAAGCCATAGCCATAAATCATCTCATGCCCATGCCAATAAAATGGCGTAATTTGGCTAAGTGGGTCAAACATAAATTTAGTGGCAAAGGTGATGTGCGACCATTTTAGCATCGTTAAAATGGCAAAAATACCTGCAGATAAAAAGAAAATACGAAAGCCTAGATTTAGCACAGGGTGCGGTGATGATGGCGGCTTGCTGGGTAACTTAATGGTTTGCATATCATACCTTTTAAATATATGTTTTAAAATACAAGTGTCTGAATGTGTTATAAACAATATAGTTTAGCGAATTTTTGCTAAAATAAAATAATTCTTTTGGCTTAAATGTTTTGATAACAATAAAGGCGTAATCACTACGCCCCTATTTCCAATCTTCTGTTTTTTTAACCTTCTGTTTTCTTTTGAGATTGTCTCAAATCTGTCTGTACTTCAGGGTCTCTTAGCTGTTTTGCCAACTTATCCATAACCACATGAATGAGTTTATGCCCATCGGTTGAACCAAAATGGGTATTTAACTGAATGGCTTCATCTATCACGACTTTGTAAGGAATTTCTAAACGATATTTTAACTCATACAAACCAACCAACAACACCGCTTGTTCCACTTTATCCAAACGACTCCAAGGACGGTCAAGATTTTCATCAATAAAATCAATCAGCTCTTCATTTTGTGCAATGATTTTACTCAACAATTCATGATAATAACCCAAATGCACGGTATGCATCGCATTTTGTGCCCGTGTGTAAGCTTCAATCTCGTGAGCCGAATTGTTACTCACAAGCCACTCATACAAGCCTTGCACGGTAAAACGACGAGCCTTGCGAATGGCAGTCAAACTGGTTTTATAATGCACTGCTTGTGGTTGATTTTCAGAATTTTGTTGGTTTTTTTGTGAACTTTCAACGTCTAACATAGATTACTCAACCGCAATTTGATTTAAAACATTAATCATTTCTAAAGCCGTCACTGCTGCTTCCGAGCCTTTGTTGCCCGCTTTTGTGCCAGAACGCTCAATAGCTTGCTCAATGCTGTCTGTCGTCAAAATCGCATTAATCACAGGAATATCATAATCTAAGCTCACCGCTCCCAAACCTTTTGCCGACTCGCCTGCAACAAAATCAAAATGTGGCGTGCTACCACGAATAACCGCACCCAATCCGATAATCGCATCAAATTTATCACTTTCTGCCAAACGTGCAGCCGCCAAAGGCATCTCCCACGCCCCTGGAACACGCACCACGGTAATGTTACGACCCGCCACACCATGACGAATCAGCGTGTCAATCGCCCCACCTACCAAGCTCTCTACCACAAAACTGTTAAAACGTGCGACCACCAAGCCGATACGAACGGTTTCATTTTGGTGTAAATCACCATTGATATGTTGGACTTGAGCCAATTCTACTTGAACATTTGCCATAATCGTTACCTTAATTTATTTTGTCAAAAATTTATCCGCTATTATACCATTTTTTTGGCAAAAAATCTGAAAAAACTGCAATAAAACGATGAAAAAAAACAAAAAAGTCTTTATTTAAATATTTTATTTAAATATTTTGTTACAATTTAAGGATAAAAATAAAATTTAGTTGATTAATTTTAAAAAACTAGCAAAAAATTATACAAAAAAAATAAAATCTTAAAATTTGATTGAAAAATCAACATATTTTGTTACAATTTCACATTTAAAAAAAATTACTCAACAGGAAATCTATGTTATACCTTTGCCTTGCCGTTTTTTGTAGCGTCAGTGTGTCACTATTGCTCAAATTTCTGCGACAACGTCAGCTTGATATGCGTCAAACCATTTTACTCGGCTACCCTACGGCGTGTTTTTTGACGTTGCTTTTGTTAAAGCCTGACTTTAGCCAACTAAGCAATGTTTTGCAAAATCACTCCGTTAGTTTAACCATCATATTGACGTTGGGCGTATTGTTGCCAAGCGTTTTTGTGATTTTGGGTAAAGCGATTGAAACCTCTGGGGTGATTTTGACTGATGCTTGCCAACGTTTATCCTTGATTTTGCCGATTATTGCTAGCGTATTGATTTTTGGCGAAACCATTGGCGGACAAAAATCGCTTGGGATTGGTTTGGCTTTTTTAGCGTTAATCGCTCTTTTGTTCAAAAAATCAGACCATTCAACCAAAAATTTTAACCATAAAAACAATTATTTATGGCTAGTCGGTGTTTGGCTTGGCTATGGCGTGATAGATATTTTGTTTAAACAAGTAGCAAAACAAGGCAGTTCATTTCCTGTTACTTTGTTGGTGAGTTTTGGCTTGGCATTTGTTGGGTTACTCGTGTATTTAGTAGCAAAAAAAACAGCTTGGAAGGGTGAAAGTTTGGCTTGGGGCTTGCTACTAGGCGTGTTAAATATGGGCAATATTTATGCTTATATTAAGGCTCATCAAGCCTTATCTGAAACCCCCAGTTTGGTATTTACAGGTATGAATGTGGGCGTAATAACGGTGGCGAGTTTAGCAGGTTTTGCCTTATTTGGCGAGCGGTTAAGCAAAATGAATGCGGTGGGCGTTGGCTTGGCGATTTTGAGTGTGATTGTTTTGTTTTTTTAATCAATTATTTTAATAAAATTATGAATTATTTTCCCGTTGCATATCCATTGCTTTGCCTTCTTGCAAACCTTCGGTAATCGTAGTGAGCGACTCAGCATGGTCGTCTGGTGTTGCTTCAGGTTCGGGTTGTTCGTGTTTGGTTTCGGGTTCGTATTGCAACGTTGTCAACACAGGAAAGTGATCAGAGCCAATATGTGGCATACGCTTCATCGCCACAAACGTAAAATAATTGCTATGAAAAACATGGTCTAACGCCCATCGCAAAAACGGTAAATCGGCATGAAAAGTATTAATAAAATGTCGCCCAATGCGTGGGTCTAGCAAGCCTGAAATTCGCTGAAACATCTTGGTGGTATGCGACCATGCCACATCATTTAAATCTCCTGCCACTATTACAGTATCTTGGACATCAATGTATCGCCCCAACATCAACAGCTCAGCATCACGGGTCACTGATTTGTCTGCTTCCGTCGGGCTTGGTGGCATGGGGTGCAAACAATATAGCCAAATTACCTTACCCATATCCAATCGCACTTGGGTGTGAATGGACGGAATATCGCCCACCACCAAATAATGCACTTGCGGATTAATCAATTCCAGTTTGGAATATAAATGCATACCGTATAAATTATCCAACGGCACTTTGACTGTATACGGATAATCAGGCTCAATCTCGCTTAACGCCTGCTCCCAAGCGGTATCACTCTCAAGGGTAAGTAAAATATCTGGCTGATGTTGTTTGACCAAATTTATCAACGCTTGTTTGTTTTCATTGGGCGTTAGAACATTAGAAACCAGCAAAGTAATCCGATGGGCATCAGGTTTTTCTACCGCAGTTTGTACTTGTTTTTTCCACAAAAATGTATAAGGCAACACCATGTACAACTGTAAACTTAATGCCAAACCCAAACCAACCGCCCAAGCAAACGTTGTCCAATCCTGCCAGTCTGCCAAAACAATTAATCCAAACAATACAAAAAATCCAATAAAAATCAACTGAATGCGGGGGAAATCAGCCACTCGCACCCACCAGTAAAAACTGGGGATAAACGACCACATCGTTGCAAATATCACCAAGCCTGCTAAAATTTCAACCAACAATAACATTCAATTTTTTCACCCATTTTGCTAAGTTTTTTAAAGATTGTTTAAGAATTTTTTATCAATTTTGGCACAATTTGCAAAATTGCTAATTAAATAATGCCAAAAAATATCATAATACGCCAGTTTTGCCAAAATTTACACCAAAAAATCGTGTCAAATTGTCATCAATAACCAATCATAACAATTTCAACGCTAATTACCAAAAAAATTTCACTTGCAAATTACACAAAAACAAGGCAAGCTACACAGTTGCTATTTTATTTTTTCGATTTTATTAAAAAAATGAAGGTATCGTTATGAGCAATGTTTTAAAAGACAATCCAACAGTAGGTTTAGTCGGTTGGCGTGGTATGGTCGGCTCTGTGTTAATGGAACGGATGTTGGCAGAAGGTGATTTTGATGGCATTACGCCTGTGTTTTTTTCAACCAGTAATGCAGGTGGCGATGCACCAACCTTTGACAAACTGGGCAAAAGTGAGTTAAAAGATGCCAATGATATCCAAGAATTAGCAAAATGCGATGTGATTATCACCTGCCAAGGTGGCGACTATACCAAAGCGGTGCATCAGCCACTGCGTGATAGCGGTTGGACAGGTTATTGGATTGATGCAGCAAGCTCGCTACGAATGGCAGACCACAGTATTATCGTGCTAGACCCTGTCAATCGTGATGTGATTGATAAAGCCATCGCCAAAGGTCAAAAAGATTTTATCGGTGGTAATTGTACGGTGAGCTTAATGCTCATGGCGATTGGCGAATTATTCCGCCGTGACTGGGTAGAATGGGTGTCTGCCATGACTTACCAAGCGGCTAGCGGTGCAGGGGCGAACAATATGCGTGAGCTTATCAAAGGCATGGGCTATATCCATGATGGTGTGGCAGACGAGTTGAACAATCCCGCAGGGGCGATTTTAGACATTGACCGCAAGGTCGCCGAGTTACAACGCTCAGGCGAATTTCCAAAACAATATTTTGGAGCTCCACTGGCAGGTAGCTTAATTCCGTACATTGACGTGCAACTTGACAACGGTCAATCCAAAGAAGAATGGAAAGGTTTGGTTGAAACCAATAAAATTTTGGGCAATAGCGATGACAACCACGTGAAAATTGACGGTGTGTGCGTGCGTATCGGAGCAATGCGTTGCCATTCACAGGGTTTAACAATTAAACTCAAGAAAAATATCCCATTAGAAGAAATTGAAAATGCGTTAAAAACAAGCGGTAATGAGTGGCTTGATGTCGTGGAAAACGAAAAATCTGCTTCCGTTGACCGTTTGACCCCTGTTGCCGTCACAGGCACGCTAAAAGTGGCTGTCGGTCGTTTGCGTAAAATGAATTTGGGTGATGAATATTTAACGGCCTTTACCGTTGGTGACCAACTTTTGTGGGGTGCAGCTGAGCCACTACGCAGAACACTTGCTATTTTGCGTGGTAAGTTATAAACTATGACACAATTTTTTAGCATTTTGTAACCAAAGTGTAAAAAAACACGTCAAAATCTGACGTGTTTTGTCACGTTGTCAAAAAAATGTTGTTTTATCCGACAAAAGTGCCGTTATAAAACAATTATACTAGCAATTTATCGCAAATTTTGCTATAAAGGCACTTAATTTATAGATGACAGACACTTACTGTTACACATATTTACTTTCGGCAAGGATTTTGTTATGTCTTGGCAAAAACGCTCTATTAAACTTATTTTAGGTTTACCGCTTTCGTTACCGATTATTTCGTACGCGGTAAACATTGGTGACACCTATGTTCAATCGCAACAAAATCAGCCATTGAACGCGACGATTAATGTTACCGATGTTGACCCTGCTGACTTTTCGGTAAAAGTTGCCAATCCTGACACGTATCGTCAATTGGGTTTGTCAAAGGATACCGACATTAACGTGCGTTTTGAACCGACCAGTAGCAATGGTGGTAAAATCGTGATGACAACCACGCAACCTGTGGCAAGTCCGTTTACCGACGTGGTGTTGGATATTAACAATAAAGGCGATGTCAAAACTTTGCCAAAAACCTTGCTCATGCCAATTGACAATTCACAAGCCATTATTACCCAATCAGAGACATCTCTTGTAGAAATTGAACCTGCTCCAATTGTAGTTGGACAAGACAATCAAGTGCAACTACCTAGCGTAAGTGCTGAGCCAACCGTTGTTGAAGAGCCGATTATTACGGCAACTCCTAGCGTTGAGCAATTGGCGATAGATACCCCTGAAATCACGCCACCTATTCAAACAGCAACCGTTGAACCATTGGTAGAAAAAACCTTAAACGCAGAACGTACCAACCATTTGGTAGTAGAAGAAAAACGTTTGGTCTATCCTGCAGGTGCAACCCCTGCTCCGCTCCCACCGTTAACAGAGCAACCGATAGCCCCACTACAAACTCAAGACAAACCAACGACAGCAGACGAAGTATCTGTTGCTACTACGACTGATAATACCGCCCAAACGGACGGCAGCACAGTGACTTACGTCATTCAGCGTAATGACAACCTTTGGACGATTGCCAATCAGCTTGCCAAACAAAACAACAAAAACGTCAACGATGTGATGAAAGAAATCGTTGAAGCTAACCCAACGGCATTTAAAAATAATGACCCAAGCAAGTTGCAAGTTAACGCAGAACTTGAAATTCCAAAATACGAAGTGATGCCGTCACAACTCGGGGCAAAATTGGCAAATGAAGCTCGTCAAACTGCCAAAAAACAAACAACCGCTAAAAAATCTAGCAAAAAAGATAGTTACAAAGCGACTAAACCAAAACATACCACAACTACTGTCAAAAAACAGACGGTGAAAAAACCGACTACCCGTAAAAAGAGCGAAATGCAAATTATTGCACCAAGCCAAACAGCAGGCTCAGCCCAAGGTAGCAAAAAAGGCAGTAATCAAGGCTCAGGCACAGTCCCAGTGGTGAATCAAGTCCAACAAAAACGCCAAGCCACTGCCCAAAAAGCATCAAAGGTTAGCTCGCTTAACCAAAGTTTAATGGATGCAGAAAAACGCTTAAAAATGCAAAACGCAAAATTGGCACAACTTGAACAACGTTTAAAAGAATTGAACAAAAAATAAACGATTTTAAACTTTTATTTCATAATGATATAAAAAAATATAAATGAGGAGATAGGCATGAGTCCAATGATGATGGGCATTATCGCTGTAATCATTCTGGTAATCGTCGCAGGTGTATTTTTCTTTTTGAAAAACCGTAATGGTTCTACCGATTCAGCACAGCCACAGGCGTTAAACAACCGTCCAAAAACGTTGGCAGAGCAACAACTTGAGCTAGAACAACAACGCCTAAATCCACAGCCAACCCCTGCCCCTGTTTCTACGGCAGATGATGATTTGTTAAAAGCACAAAATTTTATTAACCAACAAGATTTTAGCAGTGCTGGCAAAGTATTAAAACAGTCTATCAAAAATAACCCCACGCGTAGTGACGTTTATTTTATGCTGTTAAATACCTTTGCACTGTCAAAAGATTATGAAAGTTTTAACAAATTTTACCCAACGGTTGTCGGTTTAAACAACCCACTCACCACATCACAAGCCCAAAATTTAAAACGCTTGGTAGATGAAGAGTTAGCATTTAGCCAAGGCGTCAGCCAACCTGCCCCAAGCGTTACCCCTGTCGTCAGTACACCTGCTCCTGCGGTTACCGAAACCGAAGATTTGGCATTTGACATGGGCTTTGATGAACCAACGCCTGTCAGCACACCCAAACCTGTTGCGTCTGCTCCTGCTGAAGATGTCAGCATGGATTTTGACTTTGACCTAGACAGCAACATAAACAGCACCCCTGCGACATCAACCCTTACTCCTGCAACAAAAGCTGAGCCTGTGCTTGAAGATGTGAGCATGGATTTTGATTTTGACCTAGACAGCAACATAAACAGCACTCCTACAACATCGACCGCTGCCCCCGTGGTTGATGAGCCTGTTGCAAGCGTTGAAGAAGAGGCGTTAGCGGAGTTTGACTTTGATTTACCAAGCGAAAAAGTCGAACCACCGGTTGCTCCTACACCTGTGATTGAAGAAGAGGCTTTAGCAGAATTTGACTTTGATTT
>NZ_KB903787.1 GCF_000379845.1 Moraxella boevrei DSM 14165
CATTGGCGTAGAACTTCGCCACGACCGCCCATACACAAAGGCGATTAACAACAAAGAACTCTCAGCGGTGCGTGTACGGCTAAATCTTAACGCCTTGCGAGAACAAAAAGACAACGGCGATATTGTGGGTTATGCGATTGAATACGCCATTGATTTGCAAACCGACATAGGGGCATTTGTGGAAGTGTTACGCCAAACTATTCGTGGCAAGGCAAGCTCTGGCTTTAAAAAATCGCATCGCATTGATTTACCCCCTGCTAAAAAGGGTTGGACAATTCGCATTCGCCGTATCACGCCAAACCGTGATAGCGATTTGGTCGCTGATAGCATGACAGTGGACGCACTCACTGAAATCATCGATGCCAAATTAGCCTATCCTTGTACCGCTCTTTTGGGCTTATCTTATGATGCCAAAACGTTTAACAATATCGCAAAATTGGCGGTGCGTTTAAAAGGCAAAATCATTCAAGTACCCACCAATTACAACCCTGATACTCGCCAATACACAGGACTGTGGGACGGTACGTTTAAAATGGCGTATTCTAATAATCCTGCATGGGTGTTTTATGACCTTTGTACCCATAAACGCTATGGTTTGGGCGAACGCTTAAATGGCATGGTGGACAAATGGCGATTATACCAAATCGGACAATATTGTGATGAACTGGTAGATGACGGCAAAGGTGGCAAAGAGCCACGTTTTACCGTGAATGTGTATATCCAACAAGCCGATGATGCGTACAAAGTGTTGCAAAACTTGGCTTCTGTGTTTCGTGGAATGAGCTTTTGGGACGGTCAAAACATTGTGGTGGATAGCGACACACGCAAAGACCCAGTTTATACCTTTTCACCTGGCAATGTGGTCGGTGGCGAGTTTAGTTACACAGGCACACGGGCAAGGGATAGACACACCGCCGTTAAAGTGGCATGGGATAACCCAGACAATGATTTTAAAACCGAATATGAAGCCGTGCAAGATGAAGAAGGCATTGCCACGCAAGGCTTGCGTATGCTTGATATGAATGCCTTTGGTTGTACCAGTCGTGGGCAAGCCATGCGTGCAGGATTGTGGGCGTTAAAAAGTGAGCAATTAGAAACACGCTCCGTCACCTTTAAAACAGGGCTTCAAGGCTTTATTCCACAAGTTGGGCAAGTCATTAATATTGCCGATAATGTGTTTGCAGGGCGTGCAATCAGCGGTCGGATTGTCAGTGTAAACGGCAAACAAATCACCCTTGACCGTGTGGCAGGGAAAGTGGGCGATATTCTGACAATCGCCACGGCAGACGGTGTTTTATCGACAAAAATTACCGCCATAAATGATAAAATTGTAACCGTTAATCAAGCGTTAAACGTGGCAAATGAAAGTATTTGGGCGATTGTGGCGGACGATTTAAAGTTAATGCAATTTCGTGTTTTAACCATTGAACAACATGATGATGCCACGTTTAGCATTCACGCCCTGCAGTACGAACCACAAAAATTTGATGCGGTGGACAATGGCGTACACATCACGCCACAGCCTTACAGCGTGTTAAAAGCCACGCCAATCACCGCCCCCAATAGCGTAACTTTGACAAGCTCCAATCGTACCGTACAAGGGCAAGTCGTAACCACCTTAACAATTAACTGGGAGCAAGTACAAGGGGCAACTGCCTATATCGTTAAATGGCGAAAAGATGACGGCAACTGGCAAACCTTGCCAAAAATAAGCGGTCAATCGGTGGATATTGACGGCGTGTATCAAGGGCAATATTTAGCCCAAGTACAAGCCGTTGATAGTTTTGATAACGAAAGTTTACCAACCACAAGCGAACTTACCACCATTCACGGCAAAACTGGCAAACCGCCACGCCTTGCTAAATTGGTTGTCAAGGGTATTTTGTTTGGTATGCAAATGGATTGGATATTTGCCAAAGGTAGTGATGACACCAATTTTACACAAATTGAGGTTAGTCCAGACGGACGTAGTAATATTGCAAGTTTAGGCACGTTTAGCTATCCAACAAACAGCCATACAATCAACGGTTTACAGGGCAATCTAACCCAGTTTTACCGTGGGCGGATTGTGGATAAACTGGGCAATACAAGCGATTGGTCAGCGTGGGTAAAAGGCGTAACCGATGCCAGTGCAGATAAAGTATTGGATTTGCTAAACGGTCAAATTACCCAAAGCCAATTACATCAAGATTTGGCAACGCCGATTGGCAAAATCGGTGCGTTAGACAGTCAAATGATGATGATTAACGCCAAAATGCCAACGATTGACAGCCAACTTGCCAAAGCCAATAGCGATTTGACAAAGGCGGTCGCTGACATTGGCACGCAAAAAACAGCATTAAATCAAGCGATTGTAGATATTAACAGCTTAAAAACGGCTGATAACACGATGAAGCAAGACATTGCGAGTTTAAAAGTGGCGGACAGTAACACCACCGCCGAGATTAACCGTGTGAATACTGCGATGATTAACGCTGATAGAGCCATTAACCAAGAACTAGCAAGCCAAAAAGCCACGCTTAACAATCAAACGGCTGAATTACAAACGGTCAAACAAACGATTGTGAATAAAGATAAGGCACAAAGCTTGGCGGTGGAAAAGCTAAATAGTCGGTTTGACAATTTAGCGGTAGGTGGGCGGAATTTATTAAAGCATACCGAGCACCTAGACCAATTATGGCGATTTGCTAGTGGCGGACAGGGCAACAGCATGACTATCAGTGATGGCGTGGCACGCTTAACAGGTGTTGATAACACTTGGAAGCATTTAGGCTATGACATCAACAAAGCAACTAGCGATGCGTGGTTAAAAGACGGCACAGTCTTTACTCTGTCTATCTACGCCAAAAAAATCTCTGGCAATCCTAGATTGTCCATCGCACTGCGAAAAGGCGTTACAGGTGGATTTAAAGATGATTTGGTGGGCAAAACTTTTGATTTGTCAAACGATTGGCAAAAACTTGTGGTGTCAGGTACGATGACAGCAGATGATTTGCAATATTTGTTTGTACGTTTTGAATTTTTTGAAAACGGTATTATTGAGCTTAAAAAACCAAAATTAGAATACGGCACAGTTGCAACTGATTGGACACCTGCTCTAGAAGATTTACAGCTTGAGATTAATTCATCAAACGCAAAACTTGATGAATTTAAAACCACGCAAGCAAGTAAAGATTTGGGATTGTCGCAACGTATTGATACGCTGAGTGCCGATATGCAACAAGGTGATAATCGTATTAAAGCAGAGTTACTAAGTGAGCAAACGGCTCGTATCAATGCGGATAACACACTCAGTTGGCGTATCGATAGCTTAACTGCTGATTATAATGGCAATAAAGCAACGATTAATAGTCAAATCAAGGCGTTAAGCGATAAAGAGCAAGCCTTAGCGACAAGCCAAAATCAGCTAACCGCCAAATTTGATAATCTAAAAATCGGCGGACGTAATTTGCTTGTAGATAGTGAATTTAAGCAAGGCAAGTGGCTATTTGCAGGACATAACAACCAATTTACCCACCGCATTCGTGATGGCGTTTTAACACTAGGCGGTAACATCCCATTTTGGAAACACGCCAAGCTGACAGGTGATGCAAGTTGGCTAAATGATGTATTGCAAATTGGCGAAACCTACACTTTTAGTGTGTGGGCAAGAAGTACACAAGGGCAAAAAACTGTGTTTATCTCAATCCGCAACTGGAAAGATGGGCAGTTTAGCGAGAACATCGCCAAACGAGAACAGGTGGGTGAGATTTGGCAGCGTATTGTTGTGACAAGCGTTTATCGCCAAACCCCACACAACGGGCAATATCTTGATGTGCTACTTGAACATGGCGAGATTGGCGAAGTTGAGTTTAAACAGCCAAAACTAGAAATTGGTAATGTTGCGACAGATTGGACACCTGCTATCCAAGACAACACCGCTCAAACCATTATTACCACTGCCACCGATTTAAATACACTTACCAAAACAGGCAAGTATTTTATCAAAGCAAGCACGACAAATAGCCTATCGCAAAACTGGCTATTTGTTGATGTAGAAAACAGTGGCGATGACTGGATTATCAAGCAAACCGCCACCCAACACAACAACATCAAAAATCAATGGGTACGCCAAAGGTACAACGGCAATTGGGGCGTCTGGGAGAAAAACGCCACCGCAACAGACATCAATGCCAGTATTGACGAGGTCAAACGCACTTTTGCAAGTATTGACACCGCCACCGCCCAGCAAATCACCACACTACAAACCACGCTAAACGGTCAAACATCTAGCATTCAAACGCACGCCCAAAGTATTGACGGCTTAAAAGCCCAATACACCGTCAAGGTGGATAGCGGTGGGCGTGTGTCAGGCTTTGGTTTAGCAAGCGGTGGCGGGGTTTCTGATTTTTCGGTGCGTGCTGATAAGTTTTTAATCGCTCCGCCAAGTGGTAATGGCAAGGGGGATAGTCCGTTTATGGTTTTGACAACGCCAACCAACATTAACGGCACGGTCATTCCAAGTGGTACTTATATTAAAAGTGCTTATATTGCTAATGGTAGTATTAACAACGCTCATATTCAGGACGGTAGTATTAGTAATGCCAAAATTGCCAATGCTAGCATCAGCAACGCCAAAATCATGGATTTATCGGTTAGTACGCTTAAAATTCAAGATAGGGCGGTAACTGTACCACATACATTTACCGATACCAACCCAAAAAATTTTGAAAATAAACGAATGGACACGTTTGAAAAAAGCGAAGCAGGGTGGACAGTCCCTGAGATATCGGAATGGGTGTTACATGGTTTAACGCCACATACTGAAATCATGGTCGTTGTAGATGTTGGGCGATTATCCATGTTTATTCGCCGACCTGATAATATAGCCTATAGCAAAAACTATGATTGTGCAGTGCGTTTGGGCGTGGGTTATATGTCCACATCTAGCCCTGAGGATTGGGATATTCTAAATCATGCACAAGCGTTACCAATGTTAATCGCCAATCCAAATTTGAGCCATCCAGTGCCTGTTGCAAGTAGCACAACCGCTACGCAAGTATCAGGAGCTTTTTTCCGTAGATTGACCGTACCTGTAAACGGTAGGGTTGATTTAAAACTATGGTGTTCGGCGTATGGTTCTATTGATGACAGAACCATTATCACCGCCAAAACCGACAAAGTAACATGGTATGTACTGGAGCTTAAAAAATGAAGCATTACATTTATTATGACAATCACGGCAAAATCACAGGCACAGGCACCGCTAACCTTGCCACTATTACCGCCAATCAAGGCGGTTTTTTTGTGGCAATTTTACCAGAGTTGTTAAAAAATCCTGATGATTATTATTATCAAAATGGCTTAATCAAAAAACCAGTTAAACCAAACGGAGATTACCGATTTGATTATGCAACAAAAACATGGGTGGATTTGTACACATTGGACGAATTACAAAGCCAAACATGGGACAAAATCAAACAACAGCGAGATATTTTGTTAAGTAAAATTGTATTTAATGGTGTTTGGTTCAGTAGTGATGTGGTATCTCAACAGCGTTTGGCGTTGGCGGTACAAAGTGGACAAGATGCGGTTTGGACAAGTCTGGACAATCAGCAAATTGCCATGACAAATGAACAATTAACCAATCTTTATCAAGCGATTGCCGAACAGACCCAAGCCATTCATGCCAAATCGCAACAACTTAGACAGATGATTGAAAATGCAAACGACAAAATTATTTTAGAAAATATTAATTTATTGGAGTAAAAACATGCAAGAAAACGACTGGCTATATTTTATCGTAACCTTACCCTATGTGCTTATCTTGTCATTGGCAGGTGGGCTTGGGGCGTTTATTATGCGACTTAATCAAGCGACCGAGCCACAACCTTTAAAACTCATCTTTGTAAAATTATTGGGTGAGTTGTTTTTAAGTGGGTTTTCAGGGCTTTTGACTTTTTTATTATGCAAAGAATTTGAATTATCTGCCAATATGACCGCCGTTGCCGTTGCCATTAGTGGACATTTGGGCGGTAATATGATTGTGTTAATCAGCGAATATTTAAAAAAGTTTTTTAGTAATAAATTTAATATTTAACCGCCCCTTTGGGGGCTTTTTTTATGGAGCAAACAAATGAGTAGTTATGTAAGACAGCTTCAAACTCGGCTTAAAGAAGCAGGGTTATACACGGGCGAAATTGACGGCATTGCAGGAAAATTAACGCTTCAAGCGGTAGAGCTTGCCCTTGCAAGAGGTGTTTGTACTACAGGTGAACAAAAAGACGTAGCGGTTATCCACGCCACCGACCCAACGGTGGACGGTAACGAGCATTTACTCGATGTCGCAGATACGCCAACGAACAAACAAAATTTTAGCCTTAGTGAATTGAGTTTGAAAAGATTGCAAGGTGTAAATCCCAATCTTGTCAAAGTCGTCAAAAGAGCGATTGACATTACTGGCGTGGATTTTCGGGTATCAGAAGGCTTACGCACGATTGAGCAACAACGAGAATATGTGCGACAAGGTAAAAGCCAAACCATGAATAGCCGACATTTGACAGGAAACGCCGTTGATTTGGTGGCGATTGTGGACGGTCAACTTTCTTGGGATTTCAATCATTATTATACAATCGCAAAAGCAATGGCACAAGCCAGTACCGAATTAGGCGTAACGGTGCGTTGGGGTGGTGCGTGGACGAATATTAACCGAAAAGACGGTACACCGCAAGACTGGGTGAAAGACTACAAAGCCGAACGCAAACGGCTTGGCAAAAAGGAATTTTTAGATGGGGTGCATTTTGAAATTCCTACTTAACGATAATAAAACGTTATGATTAACCCTAGAAAACAAAACCGCATAAGTATCAACTTGTGCGGTTTTTAAATGCAAAGAACAGGGCGATGCTAAGTAGCTTGCAAATACAAAGCACCCCTTTGACAGTCCAGTTTAACCCAACCTGTCGCAGGCAAAGACCCTGCTACTGTGTACACAGCGGTAGCAGAATATCACATTTTGAAAAATCTGCAACAGGTATTTTTATGAGATTTATTTTATGTACAAACTGCAATAAGAAATTATTAAAAATTGGCAATTTTGACAAAATGTCTATCAAATGTGGCAGATGTAAGACTGTCAATGCCTACAACGAAAATTTGAGTGTCCAGAACACCGAACCTAGAACGCCTAAGAGCGTCAAATTATCGGAGTAATGTATGACATTCAAAACCTATAAATCCGCACCTTTGCCGTTTATCGGACAAAAACGCTTTTTTATTTCGCATTTTGTGAAATTATTAAAAGACAAAATCCCCAATGACGGCGAAAACTGGACAATCATTGATGTTTTTGGCGGTAGTGGGCTATTGGCTCACAACGCCAAACGTCTGCTACCCAAAGCAAGGGTAATTTATAATGATTTTGACGGTTACGCCCAACGCTTGCAAAACATTGCTGATACCGAGCGATTACGGCAAAAACTGTTTGATTTATTAGCCAATGCTGAAGATGAGCGAAAATTAAACGACCAACAGCGTAAGCAAATCATTGAAACGATTAATCAATTTGACGGTTATCTTGATATTAACGCCATTGCAACGTGGATTTTATTCAGCGGTAAACAAGCGAAAACTTTAGATGAATTGTATCAAAATACGTTTTATAATACCGTTCGCAAAACGCCTTATAAAACGGCTGACGGCTATTTGGACGGTTTAGAAATCACACATGAAAGTTTTGAAACATTAATACCAAAATTTGCCAATCAACCCAATACATTATTGTTGCTTGACCCACCTTATGTGTTCACCGAACAAACGGCATATCATCAGGCTAAATATTTTGGTATGGTGGAATTTTTAACTCTGATGAGCCTTGTTCGTCCGCCTTATATTTTCTTTAGTTCTACAAAATCTGAATTACTGGATTATTTGGCTTATGTCCAAAAACATCAACCCCACGATTGGGATAGATTGGGTGGTTTTGATAGGTTGTTTTTACAATCTCAAGTCAATTATCATAAATCGTATCAGGATAATATGATTTGGAAGTTTTGAGTTATCCACAATGATTTTTGCTAATCAAAAAAGTTATCCACAATGTTATAAATTTATCCGCAAGATAATATCCACAAAAAAACGTGGAAAAAGTGTGGAAATAAAAAAATCAACAACGCTAAGTTGTTGATTTTATTAATGGTAAATGGTCGGAACGGCGGGATTTGAACTCGCGACCCCTTGCACCCCATGCAAGTGCGCTACCAGACTGCGCTACGCCCCGAAAGGCTTACTATTTTAACAAGATTTGCAAAATTTGCAAGTTTTTTATACAAATTTCTTGGCTTTTTATGTTTGGTTTTTGCGTTTAACGATAACCTGCCAACTGCATTAGCTCAATGGCTTGTTCTTGTTTATTCGCATATTCGCTGACGGCGATGTTGCTAGGCTTAAACTCACCCCAAGACTTGAGCTGTGCTGAGGTTTCCACCTGCGGATTGACAGGAAACGTATGACTAATACTGGCGAACAAACCTTGATGTTCCTTATCCGCTAACCATTCAGCAAGTTTTAACGCCAGTTCTGGCTGATGAGCATTTTTTGGCAAAGCGATTGCCATAATATTGGTATGCACGCCACCGTAGCCCGAGTTTGCCCATGCCAGTTGTAACGAGTTTTTCGGCTGAGCTTTTTGGTAGCTGGCGAAATGATGACTGCTGACCAAGCCTGCTTGACATTTACCACTTTCAATCGCTTCTAACACTGCTTTATCATTGAGCAACACAGGCATGGTAAGATTGTTTTGATAGCCTGACAGCACTTCTTGGGTTTTTTTGTCGCCTAACTGGCTCATTAAATCCACGACAAAACTGCTATTTGACGGATAAGACGCTTGGGTAACACACAGTTTTTGATACCATTTTTCTTTTGCCAAATCTGCATAACTGCTAAAATCTTTTTCCGTTAACAATTTATGGTTAAAAACAACCACTTTGGCAAAATACGACAATGTTAACCAATGAGCATCTGTATCTTGAAAACGGCTCGGTACAGCTTGGTTGGCTTTTTCGGCGTTAAAGGGTTGTAGTAGTCCATATTTAATGCCGTTTTGTAACACACCAACGTCTTCGGTTAACACCATATCTGCAGGGCTATGGTCGCCTTCTGCTTGTAGCCGAGCCATGATAGACATGGGTTGGTCTTCGATAATTTGGGTTTGAACGCCTGTTTTTTGTGAAAATTCACTTAATAATAGTTGAAGATTTTTTTTATCAACTGACGTGTATAATGTAATAATATTATCCAATTTTTCAGTCTGTGAAGCCGTTGTGCTGGCGGTGCTAGCTGACGTGTTTTTGATGATAATGTTGGGATTGTTGGATTGTTGGATTGACGTGCTTGCCATGGTGCTTGCGGTGCCAGATGTGACAGTTTCGCTGTTTGGCGTTTGTTTAGGATTGCTTGGTTGACAGGCGGTTAACCCCAAAAGTGTCACTGACACGCCAAGTACAAGGGGCGTTTTGGTTTTGCAAAATGGCTTGCAAAAAAGTGGCGGATTAACAAAAAAACTGAGCATACCAAGCGTACCGTATCGGGGAAATTTTAACAATAATTTAACGTGTTTTTAGAAAAAATTGTCAAAATTGGCTAAAAATCGTAAAAATTTATCAAATTTGAATATTTTAGCATATTTTTAAGCATGCTTTAAATTTTATTTGACAAATTTTAGCGTTCAGCTTTTAGTATTTAGCTTGATAAATTGTGCAAAAATTGTCCATTTTTTAAAAAATACGCCACTTGTTCGGTCACATGACGGTCAAAAATCATGCCTGTATGCGAGACAGGTAGGGTTAAATGGTCGGTTTGGTTGCTTAGTTTGGTTTCAGTGACAAATACTGTGCCGTCATTTTCGCCAAACATTTGAGTGTCTTTTTGCCGAAGTACCACTCGCCCAAGCCCTGCCGACTGCGTTCCTGCGATACTGCCAAGTGCCACGCCTGTCGGTAGCTTTGGTGTGCGACCGTCCAAGCCTGCGTGATAGGATTTGCCAACAAAAATCGGTAAAAATTGCATGACTCGTTGTGCCGATAGACTGCCGTTGTGCGGTGTGCCAAGCGTTACCACACGTTCAATTTGCCAGTTGGGATAACGTTGCAAAAAATCACGGATAACCAGTCCACCCAAGCTATGCCCAACGAGATACAGTGGTTGAGTGGTTTGAAAATGTTGGCAAAGATAGCGGTTTAGACGGTCGCTGTGAGCCGAAATCGGTTGCAACATACTATAATAGCCAAAAATATTGACCGTAAATCCCTGTTCACACAAGCGATTGGCAAGCGGTTGCATCGCCCAAGCATACATATGTAAACCATGTAATAAAATCACAGGTGGGTGTAACTGTTTGTTATTATTCATGATTTTTATTGCTTAAATAGTTGTTAATTTGGTCTAATATAAGGTCAAATTAGCAATGAAACAAGGCTTGCTTGGTAAAAAATTACCAATAAGTCGGATAACGCCTATCGCCTAGATTATTGTAAATCAATGCCACACCAATCAAAATCAGCGAGCCAAACAGCGTCGGCGTCCACAAAAAATCCCAATCAACCGCCCCAAGCATGACAATGACAGGGTTTGAGCCTGCAGGTGGGTGTGGAATTTTTAAAAGTAGCATCATGGCAATGCCCGTCCCGACCGCCAGTGCCATGCTCCACCATGTAAAGCCAAACAAGTTAAAAAACACCAAGCCCGTTAAAGTCGCCACAAAATGCCCACCGATAACGTTTCTGGGCTGAGCGAACGGGCTTTTTGAATAAGCAAACACCAAAAGACAACTTGCTCCAAACGACCCCAAAATCAGCAATTTATTAAGCGACACGGACGCATAGGCAAACGCCGACGTCGCAAGTACTGCCCCAAGCCAAGCGATAGCAATGGATTTGGCGGGCAGACGGTCAGGAATTTTTTCATAGGGTTTAAATAAGGGCTTTTTCATACGCATTTTATTTTAAAAATTTGGTTAAGTGTAACAAACTTTATGGCTAAGTAAACTCCTACTTTTTTTGAAAAATCAAGCAAAAACAATCCCAAAGAAGTATAGACACTTGATAAAAAAAAGGGTATTTTTTGCCAATTATTTGTGAATTTTTATAGTGAAAAAGGTCAAATGATGATTACCGTTTCTGAATTAAAATCCGCCATTCTCAACCGTTGTGAGCGTTATAACAATGATTTTCCGATTGCCAAGCGTGAGGTGATTGAATTGCCGACCTTAAAGGCTATCAATCATACTTTAGCACACGATATGACATCAAGCCTTGATTTACCTCGCCAAAATTTATCGGCGATGGACGGTTTTGCCTTGGGCTTTGGTAGTGATTTGGACAAAAATACTACGTTTGATATTATTGGTGAATCCTGTGCAGGCACGCCTTTTGGTGGTGAAATTTTAAAAAACCAAGCCGTGCGTATTTTTACAGGGGCGGTTGTGCCAAGCACTTGTGATACGGTGGTGATGCAAGAAAACACCGATTTTGAGACGCTTAAAAATCAAATTGATAAAAGCAAAACTTATCAAATTACACTCACTAAACCTGCCAGTCTTGGCTCAAATATTAGAAGACAAGGCGAGGAAATCACCACAAGCGAAACTTTCTTAAAGGCTGGTAAACGCCTAAATCCTGCTGATTTATCTTTACTTGCCAATTTAGGCGTGGCAACTGTAAACGTGGTTAAGCCTTTAACTGTCGGTATTTTAGCCACAGGCGATGAACTGGTGCAGGTGGGGGAGCCTTTGACGCATTTGGCACAGATTTACAATTCTAATACACCAACGTTAAAAACCTTGCTCATGAGTTTGCCCATTGAAATCCATGATTACGGCATCATCCCTGATGATTTGGAAAAGACCACCCAAGCAGTTAAACGTGCGATTGATGAATGCGATGTGATTATCTCTAGTGCAGGTGTATCGGTGGGTGATTATGATTTTTTAACGCAAGTGGTTGATAGTCTTGGTAAAATTAATCATTATAAAGTCTTGATGAAACCTGGAAAACCGTTTGTTTTTGGTGAATTTGACACGGATAACAAGCAAATTTTATATTTTGGCTTACCTGGTAACCCTTTGTCCACCATTGTTGGTTGTTTACAGTTTGTGCGTCCAGCCATTTGGCGATTGACAGGCTGTGCGATAAATGATTTGCCAAAAACCTTAAAATTATCAGCAATTTGCCAAAAAAATATTGTCAAAAAAGGCAACCGCCAAGAATTTCAACGAGCATATTTTGAGCAATTGGATAATGGGGAATTTATCGTTACACCATTTAGCGGACAAGATTCGCACCGTGTCAAGCAATTAACAAAAGCCAACTGCTTACTCGTATTACCTGCTGAGTGTACAGGTGTGAATATCGGTGATAAAGTTAGCATTGAACCGTTTCTTTGGAATTTTGGCTAAAATTTGCTATAATAGCAGTCATTTTTCACAAAATATAGGTCAAAAATGGCAATTAAGTATGCCGTACTTGGGCAAGGTATCGTTAACAATAACCGCTTGCTCGCCCAATATCTGACAGTTTATCAACAACAATCTGCCGAAATTCAGCGATTAACGGCTAAAACTTCGTTCAAACAAGCAATAAAGTTGGCAGAAAAACCTGATTTTATTTTGGGTTGGGGACGTAAAAAAAGTTATTATAAAGCCAAGACGGTTGCCAAAGTATTGGGCGTGCCGGTTTTAACCTTAGAAGACGGTTTTTTGCGTTCGTTGGATACTGGGCAGGCGAGCCGTTATGCCTGTAGCTTGGTGATTGACCCAATTGGTATTTATTTTGACAGTCATCAGCCGTCCTTGTTGGAAAAGTTAATTATTAAACAAAATTTAACACAAGATGAAGAAAAACATGCGAATTATTTAATTAATAAAATTATTAGTCAACGTTTGTCCAAATATAATACCACACCAAAATTAGGCACGCTAAAGGCGTTAAATCTTGACAAAAATCAGCCAAATATTTTGTTAATTGACCAAGTGGCGGGCGACCAATCCATTAGTGGGGCAGGGGCGACTGCCGATACCTTTACGAAAATGCTGAAAATGGCGTGCGACACACACCCAACAGCAACGATTTGGATAAAAGCCCACCCAGCGGGCAAAGTTGGTTATTTAACTGAACAAATTTTGCCAAATCAAGTGCGACTGATTAGCCATGCGGTCAATCCGCTTGAGCTACTTGAGCAAATGGATGAAGTTTATACCGTCAGTTCGCACATGGGTTTTGAAGCCTTGATGCTCGGTAAAACCGTACATTGCTTTGGCTTGGCGTGGTATAGTGGTTGGGGTTTGACCGATGACAGTTATCTTAAATCAGCTTGTCAAATGGCTTATCAGCAAGTTTGGCAGCGGCGTGGGGCAAACAAACAGCCGACACTGGCAGCAGTTTTTTTTGCCTGTTATTGCCAATATAGCCAATACGCCAATCCCGCGACAGGGCAGGCGTGCCAGATTGAACAAGTGTTAGATTGGCTGATAACCAACCGACATTGGCGAGAAAAATTGCCAAAAAGTATGACAGCCTATCACATCAGCTTTTGGAAAAAAGGCTTTGTTAATCAATTTGTGCAACTATCTAATATGGATTTGTTTTACAAACCACGCCTAGAACCACGCACGATGTTTGATAAAAATCATTTAAAATTCCCCAAAACCCACCCATTTTTGGTATGGGGATTTGCCAAAAAACGCCAATTAGTGCAAAAACTTCACCAGCCAAATACCGAAATTTGGTGTATGGAAGACGGTTTTATTCGCTCCAATGGGTTAGGTGCAGATTTGATTGAGCCGTTATCCGTGGTTTTGGATAAAACAGGCATTTATTATAATGCGACTGAACCAAGCGATTTAGAAAGTTTGTTAAAAAATTTTGCCCAATTGAATATTGAACAAAATCAACGAATTGAGCGATTAAAAAATACACTTTTAACCAATCAAGTCAGCAAATACAATGTCGGCAAAACCGAAAAATTACAACTGACAACCGAAAAAACCAAAATTTTAGTCGTTGGCCAAGTGGAAGATGATATGTCAGTAAAACTGTGTGCCAGTGATATAAAAAGTAATTTGGCGTTGCTAAAAGCGGTGCGAGCGGACAATCCGACTGCCTATATCGTGTACAAACCGCACCCAGATGTGCAGGCAGGCTTGCGTTTGGGCAAAGTTAGTGACGATGAAATGTATGAATTTGCCGACAAAATGGTATTAGATGCTAAAATCGCCGATTGCTTGGCTGTGGTGGACGAAGTGCATACGATTAGCTCTTTGACAGGTTTTGAAGCCCTTTTGCGTGGGCTTTCAGTCACTTGTTACGGTTTGCCATTTTATGCAGGTTGGGGGTTAACCAATGATAAAGCCAATAATCCAACCGCTCAAACTGCCAAAAACCGCCGACAACGTTCACAAAATTTAACTTTAAATCAGTTAATTTATGCCATTTTAATTGACTATCCGTTATATCGTATTCCAAATGGTTATGGATTGGCCCAGGTAGAAGACGTGATTGCGTTTTTATATGACTATCCAAGTCAAAATAATCAACAAAAGTCCAAACGTAGCGTATTTTCACAAGTTCGGCAAACGCTTAAAAACACTGGCAAGCATAAATTTATGCAAACGAGACAGTTGGTTTTACAAAAACTGCAAAGAAAACAAGCAACTGACAACGTATGATGTATAATGTACATACCTTCATCTATTTTTTCAAATTGACAAAGGCTCGGCAATGGCAAAATCTTTACAAAACTTGCTGAAACACCAACACATTTTGCTCATACAGGGCAAAATGGGCAATTTTTTTAGCCGATTTTCCAGTTTTTTGCAAAAAAAAGGCATTACGGTTAGCAAAATTAATCTCAATGCGGGCGATGCGTTTTTTTATCGACATAAGGACAATGTTTATAACTACAAAGATAGTTTAGAATATTTTGATATATTTTTAAGCCAGTTAATAGAGCGACAGCAAATTGATGCACTGGTATGTTTTGGCGATTGTCGCCCACATCATGCGATTGCTTCGATGATTTGTAAGCAGTTGCATGTGGGTTTTTTTGTGTTTGAAGAAGGCTATTTGCGTCCTGATTATATTACCTTGCAACAAGACGGCATTAATGGTAATTCACAGTTAGATGTGGCTGAAATTTTGCATTTACAAAAAGCCAATGATAAACCTTTGTTTACCAATAATCGCTTTTATCGCCTATGTTTTTCGGCAATTGTTTACTATATCGTGGTTTGGTGGCGACAAAAGGATTTTCCGCATTATCAGCATTATCGTGGTATGAATAATTGGCAAGAAGCCTTGGTTTGGCTAAAAGCACCGATTATCAAAACTAAAGGATATTTGGCGGATAAATGCTTGGAAAAGCGTGCGATGAGCGATTTATCCAGGCGGTATTTTTTGGTCAGTTTACAAGTCTATAACGACTCACAAATCACCTTTCATAGCGATTATACCGATATTGTCGTGTTTTTAGATGAAATTTTAACGAATTTTGCCAAATTTGCCAATCAAAGTTTACAGCTTGTGTTAAAGCATCACCCCTTAGATAGAGCCCATCGGCAGTATGGCGAGTTGATTGAACAATTGGCACGCAATTTAGGTATTGCTGAGCGAGTGCATTATGGTTGTGATATGCACTTACCGAGCTTGATTAAGCACAGTTTGGGGATGATAACCATTAACAGTACCACAGGTTTACAGTCCATTTATCATGATAAACCGACCAAAGTCATGGGACGAGCGATTTATGATGTGAAAAAACTGACACATCAAGGTGATTTGGCAAGTTTTTGGCAAGCACCGCAAAAACCTGACAAGGCCTTTTATCGTCAATTTCGGGAATATTTGATTGAACAAACCCAGTTAAATGGCTCTTTTTATGGTAAATCGCCTTGGAAAGACAAATATTTAACCAAAAATTTAGCAGGGTAGTTTGACCTTAATGGGTTAAAATTTTTGATAAAAAATTAGGTAATTTGTTAAAAATACGGTACAATAGTCGCCATTTTTTAAGTTTAACATTGACAAAAAACATAGGTAGCCATGACCGCTTTATCCGAAATCCGTAATTTTTCTATCATCGCTCACATTGACCACGGCAAATCTACGCTGGCAGACCGTCTGATTCAGATGTGTGGTGGGCTTGATGAACGTGAAATGCAGGCACAAGTCCTTGATTCTATGGATATTGAGCGAGAACGTGGCATTACGATTAAAGCCCAATCGGTAACGCTGTATTACACGCACCCAAATGGTAAAAAATACCAATTTAACTTTATTGATACCCCTGGTCATGTGGACTTTTCTTATGAAGTTTCACGTTCGCTTGCGGCCTGTGAAGGGGCGTTGCTTGTCGTGGATGCGGCACAAGGCGTTGAAGCCCAATCGGTTGCCAACTGTTATACGGCGATTGAGCAGGGTTTGGAGGTATTGCCTGTGTTAAACAAAATTGATTTGCCACAGGTTGAGCCTGAGCGTGTCATTCAAGAAATTGAAGATATTATCGGTATTGAAGCGACTGAAGCCCCACGAGTTTCCGCAAAAACTGGCGTGGGAGTGGATGAGTTATTGCAAGCGATTGTAGAAAAAATTCCTGCCCCAACAGGCGACCGTGATGCTCCGTTGCAAGCGTTAATCATTGACTCTTGGTTTGATAATTATTTGGGCGTAGTGTCTTTGGTGCGTGTACGTCAAGGCACGCTAAAAAAAGATGACAAAATCTTTATCAAATCCACCAAATCTAGTCATATCGTAACGTCTATCGGTGTGTTTACACCAAAATCGTTAGAAACCAATATGCTACAAGCAGGCGAAGTGGGCTTTGTCATTGCAGGGATTAAAGACATTGGCGGCGCACCTGTCGGTGATACCATCACTCTGGCAAAGACGCCTGAAGTGGACAGTATCCCTGGGTTTAAAAAGGTAAAACCCCAAGTGTATGCAGGCTTGTTCCCTGTGGATTCTGGCGATTTTGAAGCATTTCGTGAAGCCTTGCAAAAACTGCAAATCAACGATGCGGCGTTATTTTTTGAGCCAGACACGTCTGATGCATTGGGCTTTGGTTTTCGTTGTGGCTTTTTGGGTATGCTTCACATGGAGATTATCCAAGAGCGTTTAGAACGTGAATACGACCTAGATTTGATTACCACCGCACCGACCGTTATTTATGAAATTAAAAAGAAAAACGGCGAAATTATCCAAATTGACAATCCGTCAAAACTGCCTGATGTGGGGACGATAGATGAGTTTCGTGAGCCGATTGCTCGCTGTAATATTCTCGTTCCGCAAGATTATCTGGGTAACGTGATTACCCTGTGCATTGAACGCCGTGGTGTACAAGTGGATATGAAGTTTATGGCAAATCAAGTACAACTTACCTTTGATATCCCGATGGGTGAAGTGGTGATGGACTTTTTTGACCGTTTAAAATCGGTTTCTCGTGGCTTTGCTTCATTGGATTACGGTTTTGAACGTTTCCAAACCGATAAATTGGTGCGTGTGGACGTACTGATTAATGGTGAAAAAGTGGATGCGTTAGCCATGATTTGCCATGCCGACCAAGCCCGTTATCGTGGTAATCAGTTGGTGGAAAAAATGAAAGAACTCATTCCACGCCAAATGTTTGACGTTGCCATTCAAGCGGCGATTGGCAGTCAAATTATCGCTCGTAGTACGGTGAAGGCATTGCGAAAAGATGTTTTAGCAAAATGTTATGGCGGTGATGTTTCTCGTAAGAAAAAATTGCTGTCAAAACAAAAAGAAGGCAAAAAACGCATGAAACAAGTTGGTCGTGTGGAAATTCCGCAAGAAGCATTTTTGGCGGTGTTAAAAGTGGATAACCAATCGTAGGATAGCGTTGCATGGATTTTGATTTTAATTTAATTCTTGTGCCCGTTACCTTGGTTTTGGGGGCGATTTGGCTACTGGATAAATTGGTTTTAAAACAGAAAAAAACCAAAGGCATGGAAAAATCGTCCGCACTTGTGCGTTGGGCGTATGATTTTTTTCCGATATTAGCTGTAGTGTTGGTGGTCCGCTCATTTTTGATTGAGCCGTTTAACATACCGTCATCGTCTATGGTACCAACGCTTTATACAGGCGATTTTATTGCGGTTAATAAATATACTTATGGTATTCGGTTACCGTTAATTAACAAAAAAATTATCCCTATCAGCGACCCACAACATGGCGATGTAGTGGTGTTTCGTTATCCACTAAATCCAAAAATTTATTATATCAAACGTGTGATAGGTGTGGGTGGCGATACAGTTAGTTTTAACAATGGCGTGCTAAGCGTCAATGGGCAAGCGATACCTACCCAGCCTGTTCATTATACGCCTGATCTAAAAATGACTGAACAGTTATACCCTGTTGGTGTAACCGAATCTGGTATCGAAATTTCCCCAGAACAGGCCAAACAAATGGGTGTGCAAGAAGAACAACACGCCACCTATGTGCAAGAAAGTCCTGCAGGACATCAGCATTTGGTGCGATATTTGGGGGAAAAACAATGGTACCAGTATGCCAGTTTTTTACAGCAAACATCGCCAAATGTCGTTGAAAGCGAAGGGCAATCTTGGCAAATTACCGTACCAAAAGGACAGTATTTTGTGATGGGTGATAACCGAGACCGTAGCTCAGATGGGCGTTTTTGGGGCTTTGTCCCTGATGAAAACATCGCTGGTAAAGCAGTTTATGTGTGGATGCACAAAGAAACTGGCTTAAATATGCCAAGTTTTGTTCGAAATGGAGCAATTCATTAATTTTAGTTGACGTTTTTATTAGATTGCGTTAAATTAAGCATTATTTTTCTGACTTAGGTTTTAGATTTGGGGGTTATTATGAATTTACCAAGTAATCAGCGTGGTATGGGTGTAACGGGTATTGTATTAGTTATTTCTATGCTAGTTATTTGCTTTAAGATTGGGATTGGAATTGCACCTGCTCAAGTGGGTAATTATCAATTGAAAAAATCGTTGGCTTGGGAACTTAAAAAAGCCAATGATAATAAAGAATCAGAGAAAGAGTTTTTACGTAATGTAGAAGCTCAATGGTCAATTAATGGGTATAACATGAGTCCTAAAGATGTCATTGAAATTACCAAAAACACCCCAGGCGATATGTCGGTCAAACTAAAATATGACGAAGAAAGTAACTTTTTTGGCAATGTATTTATCGTTAACCGTTTTGAAGATGATATCACCGCAGAAGATGCCAAAGTTGCGACCCAATAATTACGTTTCATTATTTATTTTGCAAAACCCAACCTCGTTTGGGTTTTTGTGTTAAATCCATTTGCTTATTTGCGATAACAAAAGCCAGTTAACCATTCTCTAGATTTATGATTGCCACTATTCCAATGTTTGATGTAAAAAAATTACCACCGCAAGCCCGCCAATTAACCGCCTTGTCTTATGAAATGGGATATCATTTTAGCAATCCAAATTTACCGTTATTGGCATTGATGCACCGTTCCTTTGACCCATTGGCGAATTATGAACGCCTTGAATTTTTGGGCGATGCGTTGCTTGGCGTGGTGATTGCTGAAGCCTTGTACGAGCGGTATCCTGAGCATAACGAAGGACGACTGACCCGTATGCGAGCGACCTTGGTGCGAGAGTCTACCCTTGCGATGATTGCCAAAGCATTAAAATTATCCGATTATCTGATTTTGGGCGTTGGGGAACGCAAAGGCGGTGGTCGGCATCGGGTTTCAATTTTAGCTGATACGGTAGAAGCCCTGATTGGGGCGATTTATTTGGACAGTGGCGATTTTAACACGGTAAAACACTGTATTTTAACGTGGTATGAAAAATATGGGTTATTTGAGCTTGTCCAAGAACAACAAGTGCTAAAAGATGCCAAATCTCGCTTACAAGAGTTGCTCCAAGCCCACCAATTAGCGTTGCCAAAATATGAATTATTAGAGACCATTGGCAATGCTCCTAACCAAACTTTTCAGGTCAAATGTTTGGTAGCAACTAATCCCACCCAAACAGAGATGACCTTGGCGACAGGCGAAAGTCGGCGGATTGCGGAGCAACGCTGTGCTGAAATGATGTTGCAAATCATCAATCATAATTTAGCAAAATTAAAATAACCAATAAAATAAATTACATTTTTTGCTTAAATAATGCCAATAACTGCTCATCTAATTGGCTAAATGCTTGATTTGACAAACTATTTTCGCTAAAAATCACTTCCAATCGATTGTCAATTTGCACATCGCTCGTGGATAAATCAAGGCTATCTTTTGTAAAATTTAAGCGTTGCCAATCGGTGTTAGTCTGAACTGTGCCTTTGATGCGTACCCAATTCGGCAATGCCAACAAAAAATCCATAAGCGGATACACATCGGTTTGCCAATGTTGCGGTAATTGCCAACCGACAATTTGATAGCTTGTATGAGTCTCGTTAATGCTTTCGCAATACCGAAAAGGTAGTTCGCTGATAGCAGTACTGTCATCAGAATGGCTTAGATTTACTTGATTGTTTGTTGGACTTAATTGAAAAAATTGACGATTTTTTTGTGCGTTAATGCTATTTTGTGCAGAAAAGCTGTTAGCATCAAAAACATTGCCAAGCTTTGCGGTTAATTCATTATCAAAATCCGTGGTTTTTTGCCAAAAAATCGTGGCATTTGGGTTTAACTGTTTGATCCAATTTTGCAGTTGTTGTTGATTTTCTAAAGATAATTTTGTAAAACGATTAATAATGATAATGTCGGCACATTGAATATGTGATTGATATTGTTCATGATTTTGGTATTTTGTATCTTGCCATTGCTCGGCATTGAGCGGGCACAGGATATTTTTTAGGCTCAACGCCCTTTGCCAATGCGGTGCGGTGAGTTCTTGGCGAAGGATTTTGGGGTGGGCAAGCCCTGTCGGCTCAATGATTAAGCGGTTTGGCGTGTGTTCGGTGAGTAGCCGAGCCAACGCAATTTGTAACAGCAACTGCGAGCTACAGCAGATACAACCGCCACTAATTTCCTTCAATACAAGCCCATTTTTGATATTGATAAACCCTGCATCTACGCCAATTTTGCCCGCTTCGTTGATTAAAACTGCCCATTTTTCTTGTTGTTGAAATTGCTGAATTAAGTTGTTGAGCAAGGTGGTTTTACCTGCCCCTAAAAAACCTGTGATAAGATGTGTTTTGGTCTGATGGATAAATGGTTTCATACAAAAATTTTCTAAAAATAATCATTAAAATCAACTAATTGTAAGTGAAAAATCCTTGAAACACAAGTCATAGTATCAAAAAAAATATGGTTAAAAAAATATCAAATCTAGCTTAAATTATGCTAAAATGACGGCATTTATTTGTCTATTTGAAATTATAAGGAAAACCATGTTTGTCCTATCCCCTGACCATATTTTTTTGCAACAGCATGCTGATAATAAAGCTGATGCTTTGGCGTTATTAGCGGATATTTTAGTTAAGGAAAACTTAACAACATCTGATTACCTACAAGGCTTGATTGAGCGTGAAAATCAAAGTACTACTTATCTTGGACAAGGAATTGCTATTCCACATGGTACGCCAAGCTCACGAGAGGCGATTTTGGCAACAGGGGTAAGAATTGTTCATTTTCCAAAGGGTGTGGATTGGGAAAATGGCAACACCGTGTATTTGGCGGTGGCAATTTCTGCCAAATCGGATGAACATTTACAAGTATTGCAACTGTTAACATCGGCGTTAAATAAAGAGGTGGAAAACGATATTCGTCAAGCCACGACTGCCGAAGATATTTTAGCTATACTTAACGCAACGCCTGAGAGTTTATTGTTGCATGAAAGTTTGATACAAACCCACGCTAATGCCAATGATTTGGATGAATTGGCGTATCAAGGTTATCAGTTGTTAAAAGCTCAAAAGTTGGTAAGTGCAGGGTTTTTAACCAATTTATTGACCGAAAAAGCGATTTTTTTACAGCCAAATGTGTGGGCGGTGCTTGGCAATACGGCGGTGAATAAACCTGCGGTAGCGATTGTTAAAAATACACAAGCAATTGATTTTAATCAACAAAAATTACAAACGTTGGTGCTAATTGCCAATCATCCAAATTTAGACCAACAAAAATTACAACATTTGTTGGATATTTTGTTCCAAGCCAATTTAATTGCCGATAATCGCCGAGCAATTGCCGAGCAAATCGACGCCGAAATTATTCCTGATTGGCAAACAAAAACGGTTGTCGTGCCAAATCCGCACGGCTTGCACGCACGCCCTGCCACGCAATTGGTCAATCTTACCAAAGATTTGCAAGGTGAAATCAAGGTTTCGGCGGATGGTGTGAATTTTGTGTCAGCAAAAAGTTTGACTAATTTGTTGGCATTGGGGGTGAATTATGGACAAACGTTAACATTTATCGCTGAGCCTAATACTGATAGTGAACAAGCGTTGGCTAAAGTGATTGTGGCGGTCAAACAAGGTTTGGGAGAAACGGTGGAGCCGATTGCACAAAATTTATCAAATAATTCACAAAAAAATGAACATAATCAATTAGTTAAGAATTATTCAACTGAAAATTTAACCAAAGATGAAACAAACTGGGTTAATCCATTTGCTACACTAGATGAGCAATCCAAAGGTATCGGTGCATCGCAAGGGATTGCCGTGGGTCAGGCGGTAGTAATTAAACCAAAAACTTATCAGTATCAACAAGTTAGCAATGACAGTCAAGCGGAAAAAGTAAAATTACAACAAGCGATTGAGCAAGTCAAACAAAGTTTAGCAACCTTAATTCAAACCGCTGAGAAAAAAGAAATTGCCGAGATTTTTACTGCTCATTTGGCATTGTTAGATGACCCAGAATTATTAAGCCAAGTTAATCAGAAAATTGAGCAAAACTTCACCGCATCGTATGCTTGGCACAGCCATATTGAACAAACTGCCAAAGTGCAAGAAAGCCTAAATAATCCGATACTTGCTGAGCGAGCCATGGACTTGCGTGATG
This sequence comes from Moraxella boevrei DSM 14165, assembly GCF_000379845.1. Classification (GTDB taxonomy): domain Bacteria; phylum Pseudomonadota; class Gammaproteobacteria; order Pseudomonadales; family Moraxellaceae; genus Faucicola; species Faucicola boevrei. The sequence continues at coordinate 22,993 of NZ_KB903787.1, forward strand.
TGGGTGATAAGGTATTGGCGGTGTTGTGTGGCGAAACCTTCCAAGCATTGCCAACTAATCCTTATGTATTAGTAAAGTATGATTTAATGCCAAGCGATGTGGCACGCCTTGATAGCCGTCATGTGGCAGGGATTTTGACCGCCGTCGGTGGGGCGAGTTCGCACAGTGCGATTGTTGCTCGTGCTTTGGGTATTCCTGCGGTAGTGGGGGCAGGTACGAATGTGTTGCAGATTGATAATGGCACGCCAATTTTACTAAATGGTGCAACAGGTGAATTTAATATTAATCCTGAACAAAATCAAATAGATACTGCACTTGCTTTGCAAAAATCACAGCAACAATTGGCAAAGTTAGCCCTTGAAACCTCGAACAATCCTGCAATCACCACTGATAATCATCGCATTGAAGTGGCGGTGAATATTGGCGATGTGAAAAATGCCAAAATTGCGGTGGAAAAAGGGGCAGAAGGCGTGGGGTTACTGCGTACCGAGTTTGTGTTTATGAAGCACAACAAAATGCCTGATGTCGAGATACAGATTATTGATTATAAACAGGTTTTTGATGTGATGGATAATCGTCCTGTGGTGGTGCGTACCCTAGATGTGGGTGGTGATAAGCCGTTGCCGTATCTTGCCATAAATAGCGAAGATAACCCATTTTTGGGCGTGCGTGGCGTGCGTCTGACCCTACGCCGTCCTGATATTTTTAAAGACCAGTTGACTGCTTTGATAAAAGCATCAGAGGGCAAAGATTTACGCATTATGTTTCCGATGATTGCCAGACTTGAAGAATGGCACAAGGCTCGGGCGATTTTGGACGATGTTTTAAAGGACAATCCCCACGATAAATTGCAAGTGGGTATGATGATTGAAGTACCAAGTTCGGCGATTATGGCGGAAAAATTTGCCCCATTCGTGGACTTTTTTAGCATTGGCACGAATGATTTAACCCAATATACGCTTGCGATTGACCGTGGACATCCTGTATTATCAGGTGAAGCAGATGGCTTACACCCAAGTGTGTTGCGACTGATTAACAACACCGTGAAGTACGCCCACAAGCACGGCAAGTGGGTCGGGGTGTGCGGGGAACTTGGGGCGGATAGCGATGCTGTGCCTGTATTGGTCGGGCTTGGTGTGGATGAATTGTCGGTCTCGGCAAACCAAATTCCGCTTGTCAAAATGCAAATCCGTAAGCTGTCTTATCAAGCTTGTCAAACCCTTGGCATGTCTGTGTTAGAGTGCGACACCGCCAGCGATGTGCGTGCAAAAAGTCAAGATTTTTTAAATACTATTGTCAATCATCTTGAAAAGTAAGGCAGATAGCATGAGCAATCAATCAAACCAAAAAGTGCTGTGTATCACGCTAAATCCTGCGATTGATGTCACCTTAAGCCTTGATGAATTGCACCTTGGGGCGGTGAACCGTGTGATAGCAACCCAAACCCACCCAGCTGGCAAAGGTATCAATGTTGCAAGCATATTATCCCAACTTGGGCATAATGTGGTGGTCACGGGGTTCTTAGGCAACGGTAATCGGCAGATTTTTGACGATAAATTTAACCAACTAAAGTTTGACAATCAATTTATTTATATCAACGGTGATACTCGTCAGAATATTAAACTTGCTGAAAATTCTGGGCAAATGACCGATGTCAATGGCAAGGGATTTTTGGTGGAAAAATCTGCTAAAGATGCGTTGTTTGACCGCATTAAAAATCTTGCTAAAACCTGTGAGTTTGTGGTGTTGTCAGGCAGTTTGCCACAAGGGTTTGGTCTCACCGATTTTGATGAATTGATTCAATTAATTTTAGCAATCAACCCAAAACTTGTCGTAGATACCAGTGGCGATGCCCTAAAAGTTGCGGTGAAAAATTCGCCCTTTATGATTAAGCCAAACTTGGACGAATTGCACGATGCGTTTGGTATTGATGCAGGGAGTTTAAAGGCGGAAGTGGCGTTGTTTGACCGTTTGCACAGTGATATTAAACACATTGTCGTGTCAAAAGGCGAAGATGGCGTGAATTGGCTACAAAAATCCAAACACAAAATTCTCACCGCCAATTCGCCAACCGTGACGGTGAAAAGCACGGTGGGGGCAGGCGATACCATGGTGGCAGGGATGGTGCATGGGTTTTTGCAGGGTGATGATGACAAAAACACGCTCAAAAACGCCGTGGCTATGGCAAGTTATGCGGTTACCATTATCGGCTTTGATGTGGCAGAAAAAGGCGAGCGAGAACGCCTGGGAAGTCAAACCACCGTGAACGAAATTCAGTTTTAAATGATGAAAAAAATTAACTTTTAGGCAAAATAAAATGAAAAATTTAGTAATTATCCATGCCAAAGACGACATTGAAGGTTTGATTTTGGCAAAAAAATTGGCGTTTGATGCTAAAAATCAAGGCGTTTATAGTGATATTTTGAGCGATGATGTGATTGGGGAGAATGTGGCAGTTGAAGTCGCTGATAAAATCGTGCTTATCGGTCAGGCAAGCCATCAGCCTTTTGTCAATTATTTGCAAAAAATCGTGTTGGTGCAACCAAACGATATTGCAGGCGTAAATGCTTTTGATGTGGTAAAAAACCTGCCTATTGGTATGATTGACAGCACGCTAACGACAGTTCAAAACGACACGACAAAACCGCTATCGTTCGTGGCGATTACCGCTTGCCCCACGGGCGTAGCTCACACTTTTATGTCGGCTGAAGCCTTAGAAAATATCGGCAAAGAGCTTGGCTATAATGTCAAAGTAGAAACCCAAGGCTCAGTTGGGGCAAAAAATATTTTAACCGACGAAGAAATTAATCATGCGGATTTTGTGATTTTGGCAACGGATATTGAAGTCAATGCCGATAGATTTGTTGGTAAAAAAGTGTATCGCACCTCCACAGGTCAAGCGTTAAAACAGACCAAACAAACTTTTGCCAATGCAATTGCCAACGCAAAAGTTTATGGTAATGCCCAAAATAGCACAAACACCACCGCGACATCCACGCAAAAATCATCAGAAAAAACAGGCATTTATAAGCACTTAATGACAGGTGTTTCCTTTATGCTACCGATTGTGGTGGCAGGGGGGCTTTTGATTGCCATGTCGTTTGTATTTGGGATTACCGCCTTTGAAGAAAAGGGCAGTCTTGCCGATGTGCTGATGCAGACAGGTAAGGCGGCGTTTACGCTGATGATACCGATCTTGGCAGGGTATATTTCTTATTCTATCGCTGACAGGGCAGGGCTTGCAGCAGGTTTGGTCGGTGGTTTATTGTCTGCACAGCTTGGAGCGGGCTTTTTAGGAGCGATTGTGGCAGGCTTTTTGGCAGGTTATATTGCTAACTTTTTAGCCAAAAAGGTGCATTTACCCCAGACTATGGAAGCCCTAAAGCCGATTTTAATCATTCCATTGTTAAGCTCATTGGCAATTGGTTTGTTGATGTTTTATGCGGTTGGCGAGCCTGTGGCGTTGTTGTTAAAGGGCATGGAAAATTTCTTGACCAATCTGGGTACAACAAATTTGATTTTACTCGGTGCTGTGTTGGGCGGTATGATGTGTGTGGATATGGGCGGTCCAATTAACAAGGCGGCTTATACCTTTTCGGTGGGGTTACTAACGCTTGACAATCCCAACCAATTCCCAATTGCTGCAGCTATGGCAGGTGGTATGGTGCCTGCCATTGGTATGGGGATTGCGACTTTGCTTGCCAAAAATAAGTTTAGCACCGATGAACAAAATGCAGGCAAAGCGTCATTTGTGTTGGGATTATGCTTTATTTCTGAAGGGGCAATTCCGTTTGCTGCCAAAGACCCAAGCCGTGTCTTGCCTAGCTGTATCATCGGTGGGGCATTGACAGGTGGTCTTGTAGGGCTTATGAACATAACTTTGGCTGCACCGCACGGTGGGGTGTTTGTGCTGTTAATTCCTAATGCGATTAACAAACCACTGATGTATCTGGTAGCAATCGCTCTCGGTTCAGTGGTCACAGGGGTGTTGTATGCGGTGTTAAAACCAAAACTTGTAAGCCACAGTGAGCCAAAAGCAGTTGTTGCAGTTTAATTGAATAATTTTTTAATCAATAATTTTTTAAAAGTTTGTTAGTTTTATTTAAAAAAAGGTAAAAAAATGATACGCATTGGACAAGGTATTGATGTACACGCATTTACCAACACAGGCGAAATTGAGCAGTTTGTAACGCTTGGTGGTATCAAAATCCCACATACCCATAGTTTGCTTGCCCATTCTGACGGCGATGTGGTGTTACACGCTTTGTGTGATGCCTTGCTTGGGGCATTGGCGTTGGGTGATATTGGGCAGTTTTTTCCTGATACAGACGAACAATATAAAGGCATAGATAGTAAAATTTTGCTAAAAGAAGTTTATAAGGTGATTAACGATAAAGGCTATCAACTGGTGAATGCTGATATTACCATTATGGCAGAACGCCCCAAAATCCTGCCACACCGTGAAACAATACAACAATCTATCGCCAAGGTAATGGATTGTCAAACTGAGCAAATCAGCGTAAAAGCCACCACTACCGAAAAACTTGGCTTTACAGGTCGCCAAGAAGGCATTACCGCCAGCTGTGTGGTACTCATTGCCAAAAATAACCAAATTAGCGTATAATAGGCAACATTTATATAAACACCCAAAAGGTAATTTTTATGTCAAACGATATTGAACAAACCATTAAAGACCAAATCGCCAATCATAGTGTATTATTGTATATGAAAGGCACACCGCAATTTCCACAATGTGGCTTTTCTGCCAGAGCGGTAGAAGTGTTGACCCAAATCGGTCGCCCATTTGCCTTTGTAAATATTTTAGAAAATCCGGAAATCCGTGCAACCTTGCCAAAAATCGCTAACTGGCCAACGTTCCCACAACTTTGGGTGGCAGGTGAGTTGATTGGCGGTAGCGATATCATTGCACAAATGTTCCAAGACGGTGAATTACAACCGTTAATTGAAGCCAATAGCGAAGCGGTTTAAACGTTTAATTTAAATATTTCGTAGTAGTAGGGTGTATTTAGCGATGAATATGCCCTTTTTTGTCTTTTTTTCTGCCAATGGTGTTTCATGTATCAAGTTTTAGCACGCAAATATCGCCCAAAAAATTTCCATGAATTATTGGGACAAGACCATGTTGCCACCGCTTTAATCAATGCCATCAACCACCAACGTTTGCACCATGCTTATCTGTTTACAGGCACCCGTGGCGTTGGTAAAACCACGATTGCACGGATTTTGGCAAAATGCCTTAACTGTGAAACAGGGGTTACCAGTACACCGTGTGGCATGTGCGATACTTGCCGAGCTGTTGATGCAGGGCGTTTTATTGACCTAATTGAGATTGACGCTGCCTCTCGCACCAAAGTAGAAGATACCCGTGAATTGCTTGATAATGTGCCATACGCTCCGACCCAAGGGCGTTACAAGGTTTATCTGATTGACGAAGTGCATATGTTGTCAACCCATAGTTTTAACGCTTTGTTAAAAACCTTAGAAGAACCACCCGAACACGTCAAATTTTTATTGGCAACCACTGACCCACAAAAATTGCCGATTACCATTATTTCACGCTGTTTGCAGTTCGTGTTACGCCCCATTCCACAGCGACAACTATCTGAATATTTGGCAAAAATTTTAGACCAAGAAAAAATTACTTACCAAACCGATGCGTTATGGCAATTAGCGAGCAGTGCCAAAGGCTCGGTGCGAGATGCGTTATCGCTTACCGACCAAGCGATTGCGTTTGGCAACGGCGAAATTGGCGAAAATACCATTCAGCAAATGCTCGGTTTAATTGACCAAGCCGATGTCGTGCGTTTGCTTGAGCAGATTTATGAGCAACAACCGCTTGACTTATCCCAGTCTATTGCTAAACTTCGTCAACAAGTGGTGGACGCTAAAGCCGTGTATGACCGCCTTGCCGAAACCTTACACCATGTGGCATTGTTACAACTTTTACCCAATATGGATTTGGGTCTAAATCAACAACAAACCCAAGCCTTACAACGCCTTGCCGAAAAACTACCGAGCGAAACGCTACAACTTTACTATGACATTGTCATTAAAAGTCGGGAAAATATCGCCCTTGCCAACACACCATTGCAAAGTTTGGAAATGTGTTTGTTACGATTATTGGCATTTAAACCGTTAAAAATTAATCAATTTTTACCAACTACTGAACAAAAATCAACCAATTTTAACAAGCAACAATCTGATAGTTTTTCGCAAGATTTGCCACATAATTCGCAAAATTTTGAACAACCGATTGACAAGAGTGAGCCAGTGCAACAAGCTCATCTTGAAAATCTTGAAAATCTTGAAAATCTTGAAAATCTTGAAAATCTTGAAAATCTTGAAAATCTTGAAAATCTTGAAAATCTTGAAAATCTT
>NZ_KB903788.1 GCF_000379845.1 Moraxella boevrei DSM 14165
AATTTAGCAAGGCGTGGCGGTTTGCCAGTTTTGCCGTGAATGGTGGTAAGTTCGCTTGTGGTTGGTAAACTTTCGTTATCAAAACTATCAACGGCTTGTACTTGGGCTAAATATTGCCCTTGATACACGCCGTCAATATCCACCGATTGACCGCTTATTTTTGGCAAGGTTTGCCAGTTGCCGTCATCTTTTCGCCATTTAACGATATAGGCAGTTGCCCCTTGTACTTGCTCCCAGTTAATTGTTAAGGTGGTTACGACTTGCCCTTGTACGGTACGATTGGAGCTTGTCAAAGTTACGCTATTGGGGGCGGTGATTGGCGTGGCTTTTAACACGCTGTAAGGCTGTGGCGTGATGTGTACGCCATTGTCCACCGCATCAAATTTTTGTGGTTCGTACTGCAGGGCGTGAATGCTAAACGTGGCATCATCATGTTGTTCAATGGTTAAAACACGAAATTGCATTAACTTTAAATCGTCCGCCACAATCGCCCAAATACTTTCATTTGCCACGTTTAACGCTTGATTAACGGTTACAATTTTATCATTTATGGCGGTAATTTTTGTCGATAAAACACCGTCTGCCGTGGCGATTGTCAGAATATCGCCCACTTTCCCTGCCACACGGTCAAGGGTGATTTGTTTGCCGTTTACACTGACAATCCGACCGCTGATTGCACGCCCTGCAAACACATTATCGGCAATATTAATGACTTGCCCAACTTGTGGAATAAAGCCTTGAAGCCCTGTTTTAAAGGTGACGGAGCGTGTTTCTAATTGCTCACTTTTTAACGCCCACAATCCTGCACGCATGGCTTGCCCACGACTGGTACAACCAAAGGCATTCATATCAAGCATACGCAAGCCTTGCGTGGCAATGCCTTCTTCATCTTGCACGGCTTCATATTCGGTTTTAAAATCATTGTCTGGGTTATCCCATGCCACTTTAACGGCGGTGTGTCTATCCCTTGCCCGTGTGCCTGTGTAACTAAACTCGCCACCGACCACATTGCCAGGTGAAAAGGTATAAACTGGGTCTTTGCGTGTGTCGCTATCCACCACAATGTTTTGACCGTCCCAAAAGCTCATTCCACGAAACACAGAAGCCAAGTTTTGCAACACTTTGTACGCATCATCGGCTTGTTGGATATACACATTCACGGTAAAACGTGGCTCTTTGCCACCTTTGCCGTCATCTACCAGTTCATCACAATATTGTCCGATTTGGTATAATCGCCATTTGTCCACCATGCCATTTAAGCGTTCGCCCAAACCATAGCGTTTATGGGTACAAAGGTCATAAAACACCCATGCAGGATTATTAGAATACGCCATTTTAAACGTACCGTCCCACAGTCCTGTGTATTGGCGAGTATCAGGGTTGTAATTGGTGGGTACTTGAATGATTTTGCCTTTTAAACGCACCGCCAATTTTGCGATATTGTTAAACGTTTTGGCATCATAAGATAAGCCCAAAAGAGCGGTACAAGGATAGGCTAATTTGGCATCGATGATTTCAGTGAGTGCGTCCACTGTCATGCTATCAGCGACCAAATCGCTATCACGGTTTGGCGTGATACGGCGAATGCGAATTGTCCAACCCTTTTTAGCAGGGGGTAAATCAATGCGATGCGATTTTTTAAAGCCAGAGCTTGCCTTGCCACGAATAGTTTGGCGTAACACTTCCACAAATGCCCCTATGTCGGTTTGCAAATCAATGGCGTATTCAATCGCATAACCCACAATATCGCCGTTGTCTTTTTGTTCTCGCAAGGCGTTAAGATTTAGCCGTACACGCACCGCTGAGAGTTCTTTGTTGTTAATCGCCTTTGTGTATGGGCGGTCGTGGCGAAGTTCTACGCCAATGCTTTGCTCGTTTTCCACCGCAGGGAAGCCTGCAATATGGCTTTGGTCAAGCGTACCACTTCTAAAATCCCAGTTTACGCCCTTAAAATTGGGCTGTCCGTTGGCATTAATTAAAGGTGTGCCGTCAAGTTTGATAGATTTACCACCATCTGAAAGACCGAATATTTCCCCTTCGCAAAGTCCATACAAGCCTTTGTAATAATCGGTTGAGACTAAATCGTCTTTGGCAATATGGGGTTTTTTGGGCTGACTTGCCCCTTTTTTTGAGCCTAGAATTTGCATAATTAACCTTTAAAATTTACGCTTTATCTTCAGTATAAATCCCTGCCGAAGCAACAAAACCGCCAACGTCTCGCTCACCGTACAAAATTGGGACTGGGTTACCTTGGGCAACTGTGGTTACCGCTCCGCCAAAGCCATTGTTGGGTTTATTGCCATCTTCATTCTCGGTGTCAAGTTTGGGTGTTGGCATAAGTAAAGTTGATACACCGCCCAATAATAGCCCTGCCCCTGCTCCGACAAGCGACCAATTTACAAGACCTGCCCCAATTCCTGCTCCAAACCCTGTGGCAACCAATGCCACCCCTGCCACCACTTGTAACCACCCAAAGGCTTTACCGCCTGAGCCGATAATTTTTGGGACAATGTGAATGTGATTTGCCGTGGTAATGTTGTCAAGCTCATTTTCGCCGATGTTGGTTTTTGCATTACGTTTTTTGCCATTAAACACCGCAAAGCGATAGCCCAAGCGTTCGCTATCGTTCATAAATTGGCGAAAGGCAGGGATTTGACAAGCTATCGCATGAACCGCTTCTTTGGCGGAATTGACTTGTAATTTAAAAAATCTGCCGAATTTTTTGGCTAAAATGCCGTGTAGTTCAATGGTTTTCATTTATTAATTCCTTATGCCGTACAATTAACGCCGTACGTTTTTGCCAACTTTCGCCAAAAATTTCACGTCTTGACAACGCCCCATGTGGGTGATGCAATACCAAATTATCACCCACACAATCAGGCGTATTTTCGGATTGCAATTTGCCATTACCAACAAAAATCAAGGCATGATTAACATGGTACGTTCGCCCTACACGACATAAAATGACATCGTGCGGTTGTAAATCATCCACCACTTTAAAACCTGCTTTTGCAAAATTATTTTCATAAAGTGGCTCATGATTTTCATCTTCCCACCAGTCATCAATTCGCTTAAAATTGGGCAAGTCAATATTAAGCTCTCGGCTATAATAATCTTGCACTAATGTATAGCAATCTTGCACGCCATGCACATATTCACGCCCCAAAAGTGGGGCATGGTGGGCTTTTGCTTGATGAATTTGTAAATCAATATAAAAATCATCGGTCAATAAATCTTTGCCAATTCCACAAATTACCCAGTCCACGCCATGCAGTCCCATTTGGGTTTTATCCATTTCGGACATTTCGCCTGTGCCGTCTGGGTGGCTATGCACAATCGCTTCAATCTCGCCAAAATCCAAATATGCAACTGGGTCAATTTCAAAATGATTGAATGGGTCAAAAGCGATATTGTCGCAAGGGTGATAAACGTCATTTACAATCACGCCACAACATTCTTTTGGGTATTCGTTGGTGGCGTGTTGGGAAATTTGTAATGTTAAATTTTTAGTCAATTTCATAAATTTTTTCCAATAAAAAAACCGCCTAAACAAATAGACGGTTTTTGTGAGTTGTTGGGTAAATTGTGTTTATTCAAATCGCTTGGCACTTTCGGCAAATTCTACCGACTGACTGTCTGCCAAATAATAAGCAATATCAAGCAAAGTATCATTACCGCTAGATTTGGCTTGACTAATCAAAGTGGCAATCCAATCCAAGTAGCTAGAAGCTAGCGTGTGGGCATCGTATAAATCCATCTTGTTAACTTGGCTCATTTTGCACCTCCAAACTCAACAAAGGGGAGGTATGGTTGTGCTTTTTGTAGAAGTTCAGACAATCTGCCTTTTAAGGTGGGCTTAGTTTGTTTGCCGTGAATTGCCAAATACCGCCCTGCTTGCGACAAATTACCGTCAATACTTTTAAGCAAAATGGTGGTTTCGGTAATTTGTGCGGTCAATGAATTGGCTTTTTTCTCGCAGTCAATAAAATAACGGCGAACGGCACGACCTTTGGCGTTTTTCTCCACCATTGACAGCTCTTTTGCCATATCAAGGGTGATGTGGTAGTCAATCATCATTTGTTTGCGAGCTTTTGAGTTCGCCAGTTTTGGCGAGCTCAAATTTTGTACAATGATAAAATCCTGATTTTTAACAAAACCATACTCTTTGATACGATTTTTAATCCAGTTAGAAAAATCACGACCCACACCCAAAAATTTGTGTAACTGCCGAGCATCACACAGCATTTCAGCGTTTTGGTTGATTTGCCCACTAAAAACAGGCACTAATCCTTGATTTTCAAGGGGCTTTTGTGTTACATTACTCATAGGATATTTTCCTTACTTGGTTGATGTTCTAGCCCTGCGGTTCTTGGTCGGATAGCAGGGCTTATTTATGGGCATTTGCCCAATCTGACATAATTTTTTATGTCATTGACAAATATAATATATGACATTATAATTTATGTCAAGAATTTTTTTTGAAAAAAGGCACAAATTTTTATGTCATATCTTAACCAACACGAATTATTACAAACGCAAGACACTTGGAAACGCTCACAAATCCGTTTACCGCCTAGCTTACACCAAGCGGTTGTAGATTATGCCAATGTTCATAATATGTCATTAAATACAGCTGTTGTTGAATTATTGGATAATGGATTGCTTGCCAGCCCAACCGACCAATCAGACCTACTCAAACAAATCCTAACCGAAATCCAATCATTAAAAAAACCGCCCTATTAAGCGGTTTTTTTATCCTATCAAATTACTGGCAGGAAATCCGCCAAATCGTTGTTCATTGTTCCGTAACTTACAATCCGACAGCCTACCACCGCATTTGTCCAGTTCTGGATTATCGGTGGGTTTGCCGTCTTTGGTAAAACGAGCTGTGCCTGTATAACCACATTCTTCCATGCGATACCGCCCACACACCGCCCAATGACAAAAACTGGTAATCTGACGCACAGGGATTTTTAAACCGTCAAAATCTACAGGATTTGACAATTCAAACGTGGTGGTGGCGTTGGTCTCGCTTGTTTTTTGTTCAATGTACCAGTTTTGGATTTTAAAATTTTGTTCGTCATCGCTAGCCAAATACTCTGCCAAGGTATGAATGACTTTTAATTTCGCCCCTGCAAAATCTTTAAACCGCATACACAAAAAGCGTAAGGCCTGCGGTACACCGCTAATATCGTTATGAATGGTTAAAGTAGGGGCAGAGGCACGACCGTCTGATCGTACTTCTAAGCCGTCAGCTTTTATGGCGATTGGCGTAAAATTTTGCCCTTGCCATGTAATTACGCCGTCATTATGCCCGTGAAAGCGGTAAACTTCACCGCCTAATTTTCGTGCATCTAATTCATACAAGGTGATTAAACCTTGTACGACTGGTTGTTCTACTTTTTGGGTGAAGATCATTTTAACCCCCCAATTAAAGATATGCCAAAACATACGAGCAAAGAACTTAGCCCACACGCCAAAATAATCAATGCCACTGCTTGCATTTTGCCTACTTTTCCTGCATCTTGTGCGTTCATTTTTCCACCTACATTTAATTGGCTGTTTGACTTATGATTGTTTAGCATTTATAATATCTCTTGTCCTAATAAGTATTGTTTCATCGGATAATAAAAATCCCAAAGATTGCCGTCTTTGGGATTTTGCTTTTTAAAGCTCGCTTTCTTTTGGGGCAGTCTGTACCGATACGCCGTATTGATTGTCTTTATACGACAGGGCGAATTTTTGCACGCTATTTTCTTGGTTATAGCCTTGTAGCTGTTTTAATTGACCGTTCGCCCAAGTCAAGATATCGGCAAAAAATGCGGTAATGCGTTTGCCTTTTTTGGGTTCATTGTTTGACACATCAAAGCCGTCATCTTCGGGGTAGTAGATGATTTCAATATTGTCGGCTTTTTCGCCATATTGATTTTTCCAGTTATCCACTTGGTAAATAAATGCTGATAAAATCACCGCTTCGGTGCGTGAAAGCGTGGTTAAAGTTTTTTCGCTCATGGTTTTTCCTTGTCAATAAAAAAGCCTTTGATAAACAAAGGCTTGGGTTATGCAAATTGTATCATTTGCGGTTAAAAATATTCTTCAAATTCTAAAGTAATTTGCCACATATTGCCTTTACGTTGAGATACGTTGTAATTTTGGCAGGTGTATTTTTTGGTTTGTCCGTGTGGATTTGTCCACCAAAAGGGGATAATGCCTTTGTGTTCGTCCAAAAAATCCATAATCGGCTTGATCACTGTTTGCAAATCGCCTGTCTTATTACCATTCCAATCGGTTACTTTGTTGTTGATGCCATGACTAACCAGTTGGGCGTAGCCATCTCCAAATTGGGTTTTGGTACGGTTATGTTGGACCTTGGCAGAAGCTCCCATGTTCATTTGCCAGTTAAAAGTTTTCAGATTATCTGCCATAGTTTATCCCCCCTTGTCTTAATTGGTCTCGGTTGTTTTTGGCGATTTTGGCATCTACCACTTGACCGATAATGACAAGCAAATCACCGTTCGGCTGTTGGCTAACTTCGGCTTTTTCGCCTGAATAATTGTTGATAATGATGTTTGGCGTATTGCCTTTTTTGTCAAAGTTATCAAGCCTATCATCAAGGGCTTTTGCAGTATGTTTTGGTAACACTCGTTCGCCTTTTTCTAAGTTCCAAGTACCTGACTTTGGCACAGACATAATGCCGTCATGGGCTTGTCCGATTGGCATACGCACGGCTTGAATATTTGCCACAATACTACCCATTTGCGTGGCAATCGTTGCCATGGCCCCAAGATTGGCAGGAAATGGCAAAGACATACCGCTACTAGCAATAGTGGCTTGAATTGCCATGATAGATTTGGCAATCGCAAAGCCCTTTTCAACGGCAAACATGGCTCGGTAGGCTCGGCTGTTTTCACCTGCGATATTTTTTAGCACGCCAGCCATGTTGCCTGCCATTTGTTCGCCATAGCTTAGGGTTAAGGCATTTTTGGCTTGTAGGTAGTTTTTTTCGGCTTGTAACCTACCTGCTTTCCATTCATCATCGCTGATTGCTTCGTTGTCTCGCCATTTGTCTAGGTTTTCTTTTTGGGTGGCAAGGCTGTTTTCTAGTTCAAGATATTCATTTGCCCCCATAAAGCCTGCTTGTTGGGTTAAAAATTCGTCTCGTTGCGTTTTTTGTAACTTTTGGATGTCAAAGACTTGTTGCTGATTGATGATATCCAGTCGTTTTAACCGCTCGTCTTCGGTTAATTTAAGATTACGTTCAATTTCTTGACGCTCAAAGGCATATTTATCCGCAATTCTTTGTAAGTCGGTTTTTTGAAAATCTAACATATCGCTGATTTGTTTTTCTTTGACAAGTCGGTGTTGTTCTAGTTCGTAATCTCTGCGTTCTTCTATTGCCTTCATAAATGATTGATGACGAGCAGGGTCGCTAGTCTTAAACTCCATATCAATACGGCTTGCCATTAATGCATATTTATTGCCAATTAAATCTTCTTCAGACATTTTATAGTCGTCAATGTCTTGCAGTCGCTCCAAAATAGATAGCTGATATTCTAGTTGTTCATTGTGCAACTGAACAGCTAATGCTTGATGAATATTATTTTTTTCTTCGGTGCTATATTTGGTTGATACGCCAATATTTTCAGCCAGTCTAGTATAATGTTCATCCAATAAAGTTTCTTTTGTTGTAAAAAATTTTGTATATTCTGCTAACTCTTCTTGATGTTGATTTTTTAACAATGCTAAACTTTCAGTTTCTTTACCAAGAATATTGTTTTTAAGTCTTTCTCCTTCGGTTTTACCCAATCCATTTTTTATCGCTTTTTCTACCAAAGCAAGGTTTTTACTTGTTTGAGCTTTGATTTTTTCTCCATCTGTCCAAAACGATTGACGTAATTGTTCATACTCATCTTTTAACTTTTCCAATGCTTTTTTGGCTTCATCAGCCCCTTTTTTGATTTTATTGGTTGCTGATTTGCCTTTGCCACCTGCTTTATCCGCCGAACCACCAACTTTGTCAAATGCCGTTCTCATACCACCCAATGCAAGCGTTGCCTTATCAGTCGCTTTTTTGGTATTGACCATTTGATTATGGGTATTAACAAGATTTTCAAGTCCGCTACTTGAGACAACAGCTACGCTTTTTGCAATATTACCTGTTAAACTTAAACTTTCATAGGATTGTTGCGAACCATCACCAAATCCAAATTGAGATTTTAACCAACTTAAGGCATTTGAAGCCCCAATCACCAAATTTTTAATCGCATTAATGCCAGTTACAACAAAACCACGAATAGTTGCTCCTGCCAAATCAAACACACGAGCAGAAACCTGCAACACACCAACAAAACCTTTTTCAGTATTGCTAAACAATGCCCCAAAATAGCCTTGTGATATTTGCGTACTTTGTTTTGAACCTGAAATAAAATTGCCAAAAAAATCTACCGCACTGCCGAGTAGCGAGCCAATACCTTTTACCGACATCACCACAAATTCGCTAAAAATACTACCCACCACATTGACCGCATCGCCAAAACTCTCAAACGCCCCTTGCAAGCCTTCGGTATGAGCAATCACGGTTAAAAGTACACCGCCAATAATCATGAGTGGGTGGGCGTTAATCATCGCCCCAACACGCCCCAAAGCTGTACCAACGCCCAAAATCCCACGTCCTGCCAAAATAGTAGTGCTGATAATGGCTTTTTGGGCGTTTGCCAATGATAAGGTTGCTCTAATATTGGCAATAATAGATGTGGTGCTTCGGTTAATATTGGCAATTTTGGCAGGCAATGCACGAGCATAGGCAAGCGTTGCAGTAACGGTTTCTATGAGAGCTATTTTGTAATTGCGTAATGCTAAAGTAGCAATTACTCGGTTACGTTGAGCGACAAAAATAGCCCTATCTAGGGCTTGTTGGCTACTGGCATTAGCAAGGACTGCAGTAGTATTTGCCACAATCGGTGCAATAGCAGACATGGCGGACGTTGCCAAACTTTTAAATGCCAATACACCCACCACACCAATGCCGACTTTTGCCACATTGACAAGATTGTCAAAATTACTCGCTAGCCAACTTAAAGTACTCGCAATATGGCTTGCCATGCCGTCTGTGCCATTCATCACTTCATGGGTGAACTGTTTATATTCATTTTTGACTTGGGTTAAACCTTGGCTCATGGTTACAGGCATACTGTCAAACATGGCTTGTAGTTTTTCAGTTGAGCCTGCCATTGCATCATAGACCACTTCTGCGGTGATTTTACCTTCTTTGGATAAATCTCGTAAAGCACCACGAGTTACCCCCAATTTTTGTGCAATCAAATCAAGCATAATAGGGGCATTTTCGCCCAGTGAACGAAATTCATCGCCTTTTAACACGCCTGATTGCATGGCTTGCCCTAACTGCAGTAGGGCAGATGCTTGCTCGGTGGCGGACTTACCGCCCACGCCCATAGCAAGGCTGACCGCATCGGTGAATTTTAATACTTCTTGTTGGGTTTTGCCAAGACTTGCCAACGCACGAGCCGAATTGGTATATAATCCAGTTGTTGCTTCTATGTCCGCATAATTTTTTTGTGATAAAGCGTGTAGGCTTTCTTGTACTGCTTGGTATTGTTCAGTTGAAGCGGTTACCAGTTTAATTTGGGCGTGCATATCCTGCATACTATCCGCCGTGCGTGCAAAAGACAATGCCCCTGCGATACTGGCAAATGCCCCAAGCCCTGCAACCGCTTCACGCCCAATATTAACAAAACTTTGGGTAACTTTGCGTTGCATTTTGGCAACATTTTCTTGAATATTGGTAAAATCTCGTGATGATTGACTTCTGGCGTTGCGAATTTGACTGACATAGTTTGCCGTGTTCGCTTCCATAATCAGTTGTAAGCGTTCTAATACTTGAGCCATTTTACCACCACTTCACCGCATTAATAAAACTTGCCAAAGCAAATAATGTTAAACAGACAACAAGCCAGTTTACCAAAAATCTAACTTTTGTTGAATTTTCGTATTTTTCTAACATTTTGACTACCCATTGTCCCAAATCTATGTTAAAATTCATCTTGTCAATAACCTTAAATATTGAAATTAAAAACCCAGTAACGCCAATTACTGGGTTTTTTGTTGTAATCTTGCAAATTTTGCCATTAATCGCTTGGCTCGTGCATGATGTTCTGCTTTTTCACGTTCAATTCTCAACTTTCTACGTTGTTTTTTTGTCATTGGATTAGGGTCAATTAATACAAAATCAGTTAATTGACTATCTTTATCGCCACTTTGCAACATCGCAAGCAGAGCTGTTTGTAAATCTTGCCGATATGCTCCGATTGGGTCTAATCGGTCATAAGCAATCCAATCAATCAATTCATCATAACTTAAAGATTGTTTGAGTTCGCCTACCGTCTTTCCCAAATGCCCTGCCAGTTTATGCAAAAACCTTAGTTCAAAGTGGCGTTTTAGTTTTTTTCCGCAGTATCAACCGCTTTTTGCGATTTTTGGCTAAAACCATTGATTTGATTAAAGGTATCAAGCACATCAAGCACCAAATCAGACGGCAATTTATTGACATCATCAATATCATCTTCGCTAAAAATCGGCTCACCCTGTTCATCACACGCCACCAAACAAAACGCCAACGCATTCATTGCATTGTCTTTGCTTTTTTTCATGGCTTTATCAATTTTTTTGGCATAAATTTCACGTTCGCCAATGCTTAGTTTTTTGACAAAAATGCCTTCAGGGACATTGTCAGAAGTTACTGCCACTATGGTATTGGCAACTGCTAAAGCTAAAATTTTGTCTTTTAAATTCATTTTTAACCACCTGTTAAACTATTAGAAATGTTAGATGTAATGCTTACCTTTGCTTCACGGCGGATTTTCTTTTTGGTTTCCGCCTTGATATTTAACGCTGAAATAATTCCCTTAAACTCACAATTTAGCGTTGGAGCGGTGGGAAATTTGATTTGAAAGGTCAGCTCGCTTTTATCTTTGTAGGCTTTTTGCAATGCCTTGTGGTCGGCATTGCTTTCATCATGGGCGTAGGTAAACGACCACTCACCATCTTCAACAAAATCAACGGGTACTTCAATTTTGCGTTTGCTATCGGTTGTTGTTACTTCATCTAATACCGCTTCTTCACTCGGTACGTCCGCTTCTTGTAAGGCAGGAATTTTTTTAAATGTTTGTCCGTCCGTTGAATAATGAACGGTATAAAAACTGTCCGCAAGATTGGCGGTTTCGCTATTTTCAGCCATATTTTACTCCTTAGGCTTGGTTAAAAATTGATGTCCAAAACTGATAATCTAGGCTTTGGCGAAATAGTTCGCTGTCATCATCATATAAATGCTGTCTGCCTAAAAATTCGGACGGTGTGATATTGTCATTAATCGCTTTAATGACTTGATTGGTTAATCTGTCTAATTCGTCATAATCGCTATGATAAATATCTATTTGAATTTGGGCGTATTCATGCCCTAAAAATCCATCAAGGCTATTTTCCGACTGAGAACTAATCGGCGTATAGATAATATAAGGCGGTTGCCCTTTGGCGGTTTCTGGGCGGATTAGTGGATAAATTTCATCATTTACCAAAAACCCAATAATCGGAAAAAGTCGCTCACCAACGTTCATTGCTTAACTCCTAACGGCTTTATCAATGGCTTGTTTTAACTTATCGCCAAAGCGATTAACCGCTATGTCTTTGTTGTTGTGAAAAGCAGGGCGTAAAAATGGTTGTGCCGTCATTTTGCTTGTGCCATATTCCACCATGTGCCAATAAAACGGTGAATTGCCTGTTTTTTTGCCTTTTTGATGAATATAAATCCCCACGCCAGCACCGTTTTTAATGCTTTTTGCTCGCATTCGGCGTATGCTTTTTTTGAGAATACCTGCTTGCTGAATGACGTATTTGCCCTGTCCACGTTTGGCTCGTTTACGTTTGCCACGTCTAACTTTGTTTTTGGCGCGTTTAAAGGTCGCTTGACCCTGACCGCTTGACATATAGCGTTTATAGGCAGTGGGGCTATTGGGAGCTTTTGCTTTGGCATCTTTTAACATGGGATTGGTGGCAAAATTTAGGGCTTGATATAATACCTTGCCTGCCATTTGGTTTTCTAGCTCTGCCAATTTACGGTCTAAACTATCAAGCCCTTGTATATTGCCACCCAAACGCTCATTGATTAACGTTGTATATCTTGCCATTTTTAAATACTCTTTAACATCAAAGTTAAATAAACCTTGCCAGTTGCATTGTCAGGTAACGGTTCTCCATGTATTTGATAAATTTCGCCCTGATATTCCACACGCATACTACTATTAATATCATTACGATAACGAATAACGCAACGAGCCGTTAGCTGTGAACCTGCCATTTGGCTATTGACAACATCTTTCACCGACAACGGCTGAAAATTCGCCCAAAGTGTCAAGATATGTTCCCAACTTTCAGCCTTGACCGCACCAGTTGGCGAGCGTTTGGTAACTGGCTTAAAAATCTTGATACGATTTCTTAATTTACCTGCCTGTAACATTGTTACACTCCCATTTTGCGGTACGGTTGCAGATGAAATCTTGCCCCCATCGGCAATTCTGCCACTGTGCCAACCGCTGTATTTTCACGGTTAGCGTACAAATCCCCAAGGATTAGCAAAATACCGATTTCTATCGCAGGGCTAAACACCACATCGTCATCGCTTGGATTGTCTAACACGATTTTTCGCCCCATAAAGTTTTCGGCACTGCTGATTGCCCCTTTTAGGTAGCGTGCCACCATGATTTTATCATCGTCTTCGGCTCGCAAATGGTGTATGGCTATGTCAATGGGGATAATGTCGCTCATTTATTCCGCCTTGTTGTCAATTTCGGCTTCTTCTGCTGTTTCAATGTCTTCTGCTACTTCTTCGGCAGTTTCAATATTTTCAGGTTCAGCCTTGTTTTTCGGTTGTTTGCCGTTTTTATTTTTTGGTGTTTTTTCCGCCTTTTCGTCAAGCGGTGCGATTAAACCCATATTAATCAGCGTTTCGGCATCGTGTTTATTTTCAACCGTGCGTGTCTCGCCTGCCCAATATTGTTTATCGCCAAAATGTTGTTGAATAACTTGGTATTGCATAAATTTTTTCCTTATTACCACCATTTAATTGCTGTAATATAATCAGGTAATTTAATCAAAATTATTACCAAAAATACGATTTTTGACACCATCCAAAGCAGTTTTTCAATCTTTTCAGGCGTTACATTGTTAATTTCAATCATAAAAACACCTAGCAATTTTATAAAAAATCGTTTATCATTGTTCATAAGTTATCCGTTTAAGTCATCGTTAAATGGGTAATAAAAAACCCAACTACTGCAAATAGTTGGGTTTTTGTTTTGTCTGATAAAAACTACACTTTATCCGCCAAAGTACCAGTAATAAAGGCTTCAGGTCTATAAACCGCTAAGGCAATGCGTTCTTCAGCGAGAATAGTAATCAAGTTACGAGTAAGGTCGTCATTTTCAAAACCTAACACCACAGCCGACTGCTGACGGTCAAAGATTTGAGCACCCAGTTTAAACGCACCCGTCAAAAACTTACCTGCTTGCATGGCTTGAGTTGCGACAACAGGCAAGCCCCAAAGGGTCGGTGTGATTGTGCCTTGCGGATTGCCAATGATGTAGCGACCGTTGTCATCTTTGGCAAGTTCAATTTTTGCCCAATCAATATGATGAAGTACGATACCGTCACTTGGATATTCTGCCAACGCCCCTTGCAACATGGCAAGGCGTAACTGGTCAAGCATGGTGTATTTTGCCAACGTTGCTTTATCTTCAAATGCAGTGGCTTGTGGGATAATGCCTTTTAGATTGCCATTTAAGCCATCGCCATTTAGGATTTGTTGTTCTTCCACCATTTTTAAGCCATAAATCAAGCGACCGTTGATATGGCTTGCTAGTTGCGGTGCATCGTCAAGGATTTGGCGAGAGGCTTTAAAGTAGTGGGCAAGGGTTGCCGTGTTTACCGTTTGCTCGTCAAATTTGATGTCAGATTGAGCCTTTTTATCGCCTTCGTTGGCTTGCACGCCTGCACGGTTGGTAAAGCCAGTTTCACGCATATAGGTAATGGTGTTTGAATTGGTATTACCTGCCATGATAAGGTCACGGATAGTCGCACGGCGTTCAGGCGGTGCGATTAAGCCATTGACGATTAACGGTGTCACCAACGCCCCTGCCGAGCCGTCAGCGTTGGCGGTAGCTGATGTGATGTTGGCTTTGATTTCCATTTTGGCACTCTTTACGCCACGTGGGTCGGCTTGCAAGGCTTTTAACACATCGCTATCGGCGAATTTTTCGCCCAAGGTCGTGCGTTCAGTCGTGCCAGTCCCATGACGGCTTGCTTGTTTTTGTTCCACGTCATCAACACGAGCTTTTAGCTCATTCATGATAACTAAGGCTTCATCCGCCTTATCAATGGCGGTTTGGCTCAATTTTTCACCGTTTGCCATTTTGCCTTTTAGGTCTTCGGCAATCGCTTTGACCTTGTCGGTCGCTTCGCTAAACTTGGTTGCCATTTCGGTGTTGGTATCACTCATCGGATTTTCTCCATAAAAAAAGCCCACTTTTGACAATGGGCGGTTAAAAAGATTAGGTTAATTTTTGGTTAAAGTTAAAATTCAATGGCATTTAAAATCGCCAACGCTTGTTTGACATCGTCATCACTGACTTGACTTTGTTTAATCGCTTGCAGTCGTTCAGCTTTCACACTGTCCACCGTGCTATCAGCATTGGCAGGAAAAGTTACGATTGATACTTCCTTTAAATCCAACTCAAGCAGTTCAAGCACATCGTCATCTTCATTAAACGCCCATTTATTGGTGTAATAGCCAATAGATAAGCCGTCAATCGCCCCATTTTTAATTAAGGCGTAGGCTTCACGAGCTTTGGCAACATCATTGATTAACAATTTGCCTTCACCGTACAAGCCTTTTTCGTCTTCATATAGCTTTGTCCATACACCAATCACGTCTGAACGGCTATGTTGCCATAAAATCGGTGGCATTTTATTTTTGCTTTGCCAAACATTAAGGGACGTTAAAAACGCCCCTTTTTTGACCACTTCGCCGTAACTGTCGGTGTTGTCAAACACGCTACAATAACCGCTGAATGTGCCGTCATCGTTGAGCGTGGCTTTAAATTCTAAAGATTTGGTTTCTAAATTCATATGTCGCCCCCTGTGTTGTTTTTGCCCAAAAATTGTAAGGGCGTTAAATTAAGCTGTACCGTCAAATCATTGCCACCGTCAATCGGCGGTAAATCTTCCAATTCTCGTACTTCGTTGCGTGTCAGCCACCCATTTTGCAAAGCGGACGTATAAAAGTTCGTTCGCCCCTGCGTGTCCGCTCGTAGCAAGCCTTCCACGCTAAACCGTGGTTTATACTTGCCACGTTCGCTAGAACTTAGCAATTTTTTAACAATGGCTTGTTCAATACGCACCAAAATCGGACGCAGTGAATACATCAAAAAACCCAAATTCATGTTTTCAAGGCTACTTGCCCAACTGCTTGCCTTGTCGGTATGATAAATTAGCTGTGGTGGCACGCCAAAGGTTCGGCAAATCTCTTCAATGCCGAAATATCGGCTTTCTAAAAGTTGTGCATCTTGTGGGTTCATTCTGATACCGCCACCCCCTGCCAGGTCCATGCCAGCTTCTAATATCATAAACTTGCCAGAGTTTTCAGGCTTGCCAAATTCGGTCAAGCTACCACGCAACATTTCACGTTGTTGGTCAGTGAGTGTTTTTTCGCCTGTCTTTAAAAAACCGCCCACTTTTAAGCTGTTTTTAAATTCATGATTGGCAGCATTGTTGGCATCGATCTGATAGCCCATGACTTGGGCTTGATACTGAATAGGGGATAAGCCGACCCGACCGTCCAACGTAAAGCCTTTGATATGCAAAATCTCGTTGTCGGTATAATAAAAAATTTGGTTGTTTTCGGTGTAGCGGTAAGTGATTACCCCATTTTTATTACGGATAATTTGCATATTGTCAGGCATTAACGGCTCAAGTGATTTAATCACGCCATTATGCCGTCCGATAAAAACAAACGCATTACCCCACAAATCAAGGCTTGCCACCACACTTTCCCAAAACTCGCTTGCCGTCATATCGGCATTTGGGCTATCGTGCAAAATCCGATATAAAGGGTGGTCGTTGGCGGTTTTTTTATCTTGTCCGTATAGGTGCAAGGGTAGGCTAGATATGGTCTGACTACGCAGTCGTACGCACGCCCACACCGCTGACAGCTTTAGGGCGGTATCGGCGTTGATAGTGCCACCTGATGCCGTGGTACTTCCCAAAAATGGCTCAGCTGTGCTGTTTTTGGCAAGGCGGTTATTGTTAAACAGTCCGCCCCACCAGTTTTTTAAGGTTGTAAACATAACTTTTGCCCATTAAAAAACCGCCAAAAGGCGGTTAAGCTATTACCATATTACTCAAATAATCATCAAGACTGCCATTATTGCCGTCATGCACCAAGGCACGATTTAACGCAAACAAACACGCCACAATACCGTCAATCTTATTTTCATTCCGCTCTTTTCGTGGGAAAATATTATCTTTAGCGTCCATTTGTGCCACCACATTGCTTGCGTGCCACGTCAAAACAGGACAATCCCCATGAGCGATTTTACCTTGCAACACCAAGGCTTCAAACTCTTTCATCGGCTCGGACAAATTCGCCACCGTGTTTCTAAGTTCCACCATGGTCATGCCTTCACGCTCCATTTCTTGCATCAGTTGGGTTGCTTGAAATGGGTCATACACGATTTCTTGCACATCAAAATTGGCGGTAAAATACCGCAAATCATCTTTGATAACGTCAAAATCCACCACTTCGCCCATCGTCAAAGTCAAAAACCCTGCATTGTCAAACCCACGATAACGCTCGCTGTTGCTGTCTATCTCTTCAAGCACACGCACGTCAGGCAAATAATAACGCCCATACACATGATAATAAGGGTCATCGGCAGACGGTGGAAACAACAAAATCAACGCTGACATATCAATTTTTGTTGCCAAATCAAGCCCGATATAACAAGGACGGTTTTTTAACTCATCAAGCGGTTTACGTTTTGGGGCGGTTAGCCATTTACCCATGTTCAGCCACGCATTTTTTGCTCCCACCCATTCATTTAAATGCTTGGTGCGAAATACCGCTTGTTTTGTCGCAGACATTTTGGCATCTCTTAGCCGAGCTTGCAAAAACTCACCGCTAATAGACACGTCCATATTTGGATTGGCTTTTTGCAAGGCAATATCGCTTGTCCAATCATCTTCCACATCTTTGCCGTACAAAATCGCCCACAAATCAGGAATATCCGCCACACCGTCCAACATTTTTTCAGCATCACGCACCATTAGATGACATGGGCCGCCGATATTTGACCCTGCTGTGGTAATCACAAGCATTAAGGGTTGCTCTCTTGCCCCCATACCTGTTTCCATGGTGTCGTACAAATCGTTGGTTTTGTGTTCGTGGTATTCATCAACGATTGCACAACTGGGGCTTGAGCCGTCCCCTGGTTTACCAATCACAGGTTCAAACCGTGAGCCGTCCGCAGGGCGGTTCATATTACTGGCGTTTACTTGCACCCCAAAAAAATCTTTTAATTCAGGCGTTCGCTCTACCATTTGCTTAGCAGGGCGAAATACTTCTAAAGCTTGATTTTCGGTGGTTGCACCGCTATAAATTTCCGCCCCAAATTCACCGTCCGCACAAAACATATAATTGGCAATCCCTGCACCAATCGCAGACTTACCATTTTTTCGGCAAACAAACACCAAAATTTTACGGTAACGGCGAAAACCGTCCGACTTTTTCACCCAACCAAACGGAATGCAACAAGCGAAAATTTGCCACGGCTCAAGTGTAATTTTTTCAGATTTTGAACCCCATTTGCCCTTTGTGTGGGGCAATAACTGGATAAATTTTGCTACTTTTTCGGCTTTGGCAGGTTCAAATTTATAGGGAAACTCTTTATTTTTGCTAAGTTTTTTATCATCAAAATGCTTTTGGCATGCCAATTTTATCCACTTATTAGCGACAATCTTGCCTGCCAAGACGTCTTTAGCGTACTTTTCGCCACGCTCCACATTCTGATAAACGCCCATACCAAACCATGATAAAATCCGTAAAAAAGTTAAAAGTCACAAATCCGCAAACGGATTAGCCACCGTTTCTTTGCCCACCGACCCTGTCAAACGGCTACGACTACTAGGGTCAAGCCCTAATAACGAGCCAAACTGTATCATCTGTTTTTTAGCTTCATTCACCACCGTTAAAGCAGGGTTTTTTACCATACCACCCATGGGTGTATTCATCACCACACCATTATCATTAACGTGGCTTTCAGCTTCACGCCACCGAGCATACGCCAAACAAAACGCTTCCACATTATGCACATCAACCAACGTTAAAATTTTATTCGCCAACAACTCAGGAACAACCCTATGCCACATTTCAACCGCCAAATCAGGCAACCATTCAGGCGGTTCAATATTCACAATCTCGCTAAACTTCGGCTCATTAGTATTCAATGGGCGTTTACCAGCGTTACCATTTAATTCACGCAATTTAGTCGGCTTTGGCTTACGTCCACGCCCACCAACAGTTGCAATTCCGCCCATAATTAACTATTCCTAAACATATATTTCAAACAAAACCTTAAACTTTTAATTTTGCGGTCGTAAAAATTTACTTTGGGGGGCGGTCATAGGGCAAAAGGCTCTGAACTTTTTACCCACCCCCACCATAAAAATAAAAAAGCCGATTATTTTCGACTTTCGGATTGGGTTTTTGCTTTGTGGCAGGGGTGGCAAATGGCTTGTAGGTTGTTTGGGTCGTCTGTGCCACCGCTTGCTTTGTTGATGATGTGATCAACCGCTTGGGCTTGGGTGATTTTGCCGTTGGCTTTGCAGATTTGGCAAAGGTAGGCATCTCGTTCCATGATTTGGTTTCTGAGTTTTCGCCATGCGTTGCCATAACCACGTTTGGTTGTGTTGCCTTTTTGCCGTTGGGTTTTTAGCCAACCGTTGCGATGTTCAGCGTGTTCGTCACAAAACCCTTTCATCATGCGACTGGTTACTAGGTTTGGACAGCCACGATATCGGCATGGGGTTGTCATAAACTTTCCTTTTGACAATAAAAAACCCACGCATAGGGGCGTGGGCTTGTGTGTTTGGGTAGGCTCTGTAAGCCTATTATAATAATTCTTGTTTGCAAAAGTAAGGCACAAAAAAAAGACAAATGATTGTTTCATTCGTCTTTAGCTATAACTTTGTGCAGTATAGCAAAATGATACCCTATTTTACATCATGATGTCAAGTAAGATATTACAAGAAAAAATTGCAATGATTACACCGCCTAATATTCCTAATAGGATGGGTATTAGCGGATTTGTTTTCTGATTAAGTATATCTGTGTTTAGTTTGGCTGACGTTGCCATTGATAAGGTGATGTAACTTTCTATTTGTTTGATTTTCATATATTTTTACTTAAATTTATATACCATTTAGTATATACTAGCACCTATCAAAACAAGGTAGGCAAGCATACCATAATGTTTTGGTGACGGTTAAGGTTGAACTTAGCAGAGAAGCTAGGCTGAAACCTAGCCAAAGAAAGGAGTAGAACGATGACCCGAGCTTTACAAATCATCGTCCTTATTGTCTTACTACTTATAAGCTCTAATGCTTGGTAAGCAATAAGCCAGTTAGCTAACAGCCATTAGCAAACTGGGGGTTAGGCAAGATTAGCGGTTTTGCCTGACCTGCTCCACCATATTAATACAAAATAGGAGTGATGTCAAATGTCAAATTATTCAAATACTGAATACGCCAAACGAGCCAAAGCCAATTATAATGCCAAAGCCTTACGCTCTACAACGGTACAGTTTATGCCAAAAGATAAAGAAGCCTTAGAAGCATTGGATAAACTGGTTGAACATTACGGTTCGGTGGCTCAAGCGATTAAGGCGAGTTTGTTGGCTCACGCTCAAACAAAATAAGATTTTTGCGATATTGTTTAATATTATCTTCAATCTCACATAGTAATTCCTGTAATTTTTGGATAGCAAGTTTTTGGTAAGGGTAATATTGTTTGCTATAGGTTCTTTCGTGAATTTGGATTGCACCCCAACCAAACATTTCACCGCATTGTAATTTTCCCTTGACGGTGAAACACTCCCACAAATCCCAAAAATGTAAATACAATACCATGTTGGCGATTTTATCGCATAGTTCGGCTGGCGAGTGGGGGCAATTATTGGGTAGTTTTATCTTTTGCCGTTGTAATATTTTGGATAAATAGTGTACAACTTTTTCACATTGTTGGCTGTCATATCCCCATACTAACATGGAACACAAGGCATTGGCAGGTTCGTTCATCATGCCAATACACGCACAACGGTCTTCCCATGTTTCGTTATCTTTTGGGGTAGTGGCTGGCGTGTCGGTGGCGGTAAGTTTGGTGGTTTTGGCGGTTAAGGTGGCAGTTAGCCAATCTAAGCCGTCAATGTCAAACATAGGGCGGGTGGCAAATCGGTTCATCATCTTCCTTTGGCTAACTAACTTTTGTTATAGATTTTGTTGTAGGTAACGCTCTAAGTCATCAATGGCGTTACGCAGGTTGTTAAAATTTTGATGTCGGTTTTTTGGGCGGTGGTTTGTTTTAGACAGTTGTCGCATTTACCTTTGATATCAAATGGGGTTAGCTCTTCGCCACAATTGCAATGTTCGTTCATATTTTTGCCTTTTGTTAAATTTCTAAATATTGCTTAATCACATCAATCGCTTCATTCGCCCCAAAACACACTTTGCACAAATAGCCTTGTTCGCTTAATCGATCTAATACTTCGGTTTGTTCAGGGTCTATTTTTGCTAAATGTTTTTCTTTGCGTTTTAGTTCAATGAATAAGCCGTGGTAGCCGTGTTTTGCGATAAATAAAAATAGGTCGGGAAAACCTTTCATTACGCCCATAATTTTTAGGTTGTTGGCTTCTATGGCATTTCTGCTACCACCGTTTGGGCTGTGGTGTAGGTAATGACTGACTTTGCCGTTGTGCCATTTTTGCCACCTTGCCCATGCCATGACCGCCATTTGTTCATAACGTTCATATTGGATTGGTTTTTTGCGTGTCATGCTACCACCTTTTGAAATCTTTCATTAAACGCTTGATAATCAAAATTTTGCCAATCAATGTCGCCCATCAAACGGTCATAGGTTTCATCAAGTCCTTCGTATGGTTCACGATTAGAATTTAGAAAATTCAATGACTGTTGTTGGTTCATGTTGGGGAATAATGGCTTTAGTAGCCCATTACAAAGAATTGCTTGGCTAGGGTCTAGCGGTTTGGATGGTGTGGTGGTTGTGTCTGTGGAAGTTGGCTGTTGGGTAATTTTTTCACGTTTTATCCAAGCGACTAGACGGTCAATGCGACTTTGTTCGGTTGCCAAGCGTTTGTTTTCGGTGATTTCTAAGTTTTCAAAGTGGTTTTTAAACTTTGGTAAAATTTGGTCGTAAATCTCTTGAGTAAACACGCCTGCAAAGTCATTGGCTAACAAAATACGGCGTATTTCATCAAGCGTTGGGGCTTGCCAATGTGTGATTGAGTTTAAATTTCTTTGTGTGTGTGCGGTGAGATTTTGCGGTTTTTCGCTTTTTTGCTCTCTCTCTTGGTTTTGGGTTTGGTTAATGGTTATTATATTCGCTTGATTTTGTGTTACGCTTTTTGTTACGTTTTCGTCCGCCGTGTGTCTGCCGTCCGTTACGCCTTTTTGATTTTGCGTTACGCTGTCTGTTACGCTATTTAAGTTGTTTTGTTCAATCAGCGTTTGCAGTTGTGCGATTGACATTTTGCTGTTGGCTGTTATGCCGTTGTTTTTTAATAGATTAACCATGCTTTTGATTTTTTCACGGTGTTGTTTTTGGCGGTCGCTGTCGCTTAATGTTGTTACGTTTTGTGTTACGCTATTTGGATTTTGCGTTACGCTGTCTGTTACGCTTTGTGTTATGCTGTCATAATTTGCTGTTACGCTTTTTGTTACGCTATCCGTTATGCTATATTTGCCGTTTTTCATTGCCCAGATAATATTTTTGATTTGGTTGTCCCAGTCGCTGTTACGGTAGGTTTTGCCGATTTTTTTGAATTGGTCTTTGAGTAGACGTGCAAGGGCTTGTTGTTCTTGTTCGGTGTGGCAGGCAAGGCGGTAGTGCAAAAGCTCTATGTCGGTTGCATCAATTTTGCCGTTATTGGCGGTGGCATTGCTAAAGTATAGGGTGCGTAAGTCCATAAAAATGGATTTTTCCAGACGGTTCATGTGTTTGGTTTGGCTGTCCCATTCGCTAAAGTGGTGGCTGATAAAGTGGATTTTCATACGTTTGCCCCTTGTTTCTTGTCAATCTGTTGTATCTCGCCTGCCGAACGTAGGGCAATGTCCAAGCCGTCATTGGCAACGCTGGTTAAAAACCATTTTGGCAAATAAAAGTTGGTGTAGTGCGTGCCGTCATCAAGATAGATGTTTTCATCTTTAATCGGATAGCCGTATTTTCTTAAATCGTACACACGAGCGGACACGGATGCAAAGGGGTTTTGAGTTAATGCGATAAAGTCTTTTTTGTTAATTTGTTTGCCCTGCAGTAGGTGATTGATTAGCAGTTGATTTTGGCTTGGTTTCATACCGCTTTTAAATTTCACTTGCTTTTTGTTGGTGTTTTTCATATAATTTGCCTTATCTTGATGTTGATATTTATCCTGATACCTAAACCCTTGTAATGTCCGTTACAAGGGTTTTTTATTTGAATAAAATTCTCATGTAGTCGGGTGAGTTAAAGCAGTTTTTGAGTAGTTCTCGTGTGGCTTCGGCGGTTTCTTTGCTACAGTAAACGTGGTCTTCAGGGACGACTTTTAAGCCAACGACTGCTAACACGCCTGCAATCAAATCTAAATCGTTCGCTACTAGGCGGTTGATTTTGTCTTTATTTGCCCCTGTTTCTCGGCAGACTTCGGCTTGGGTAGTTTTTGCGATGTGTTGAGAAAGTAGGGTTTCTATTTCTCTGGCTTTCTCACGGTGTTC
Source organism: Moraxella boevrei DSM 14165 (assembly GCF_000379845.1). Lineage (GTDB taxonomy): Bacteria > Pseudomonadota > Gammaproteobacteria > Pseudomonadales > Moraxellaceae > Faucicola > Faucicola boevrei. The sequence continues at coordinate 23,107 of NZ_KB903788.1, forward strand.
TGGTGATAATTGGGTTATGGATTTGTGGTGCATGGGGTTTCCTTTTGTTAAGTAAGTTCAGGGATTAATTGTTCAAATGTTACATTGCAATCACAATTTTTTACGATTGATTTTGCTAACTTGGGCGATACACCACCAAAACCGTAAGCGATTTGGCGTAAGTTGCCAATAGAAGTTCCGCATTTTTCGGCATAGTTTTGGCGGTCGCTGTCGCTCATGTCGTTAATTTTTAAAATTAATGACTGAATTGCAGGGCGTTTTCTTTCCGTTTGTTTTTGCATAAATTTAGTACCAGACTAATATTTTATATAGTTTATAACTAAATAAAAAGAATTGCAAATTTAGTTTTGCATTTATTTACTTTAGTTAATATTTTTAGTTAAATACTAAATTATTTAATAGGTGATTTATGGATATTTCAGAAATTCGCAAACAAAATATGTTGGCTTTGATGTCAAATTTTAGAACACAGTCTGAATTTGCTGATGCAATCAATAAGCCTGCATCTTACATTAGCCAATTAAAAAAGGGTTTTAAACCAAATGGCGAAAAGGTTGGTATGGGGAATGATTTTGCCCGTGATATTGAAACGTCTTTAAACTTAGATTTTGGGTGGATGGATGTAAGTCATAATCAACCTGTTGTTCATGCCAATCAATTTAATAGTGGTGTTTTTAATAATACAACTGTTAATCAAAATGTTTTTAGCAGCCAAAAAAATAATGATTATGGAAGATATGATATTTTTGAAATTAGCTATTTTAATCAAGCAACAACAAAAGATATTTTGTCATATACGATATCGCAAGACACATTAAGCGGTATGGACGTGCCTGACCATAATTCAGTTTTTGCTGTTAGCATTATCGGTCAAGAAATGAAACCTGTTTTAATGGATAAAACAATCGCTTTTATTGATAAAAACAAGGCGGATTTAACAATTTATGATGGGAAAATTTACGCTTTGGATTTTGGTGGCTTTATTCGTTGTCGCTATCTTGAACAAATGTCTAATAATAGAATTAGGGTTTACACCGAGCAAAATAAAGAAGGTGAAATTTTAAGTAAAGAAGATTTTGATAAACAGTATCAAATTTTAGGGGGCTTAACTGGTTGGATGGGCTTTTTAAATTGGTAATTTAAATAAGGGTGAATAAGGATAAACACATGAAAAGATATCTAATTTTACTATTGGCTGGCGTGGTTGGCGTAGCAAATTCGGCAAATCCGTATGTTTTTAAAGAAAGCAACGGGCAAGTGTTATTAACCAATGTTGTTAATAATGAACAACTAACAGATGATGATTATTATGTTGGGGATATTCGTGATGATATTGAAAAACTAAGCAACCAAGCACAAGAAAAAGAAGACCATTTAGCAAATAGTAGGTATGTATTTAAAGACAGCAAAGGACAGGTATTATTAACCAATGTTGTTAATAATGGCAAACCTGCAGGCGAGAATTTCACCAGATTTACCCAAAAGGTCAAAGTAACTTATTACCCAGATACAAATGTTCATGCTTATAGTTCTTGGTATGACATTACAAAACAATGGGAAAATATGACAGATAAGCAAATATTACAATCTGTTGAAAATCCTACTGATAAAAACGGCAACGTCCTTGAACTATCTAGCGATGAAAAACAAAAAAATTTGCAATATGCAAAAGAATATATCTATGAGCGTAACCTTGCCAAAAAACCTGCTGCCAAAATCGGCATGACAAAAAACCAAGTCCGCAATCAAACCAACTGGGGCGAGCCAAACAGTATTAACAAAACTGTAACCGCTCACGGTACGATAGAACAATGGGTATATGACGATTACCAATATCTATACTTTAAAAATGGCAAATTAACTACAATCCAAACCCACGAATAAAGGAAGTGAGTAGTGCAAAATTTTTGGCAAAAAACTAGGGTCAGTTGAACATTCACAGCTGCAACCATAGATAGGCAAAGGCTAAAGCGACATTATTTTCAAAGTTTCTTTTTAACTTATCAAAGCGTGTAGCAATAGCCCGATAATTTTTTATCTTACAAAAAGTATTTTCAACCAAATGCCNAAACTTATATAAATACCAATCCATATGCTCATTGGTCTGTTTGCTATTTGACTTGCGTGGAATATTAGCATGAATGGCTTTATCTGTCACATAATCACGAAAATCTTGTGCATCATAACCTTTATCAGCACTTAGCATGACAACGTTGGTTAAATCTACTTTATCCACTAAATCTTTTGCCACTTTAATATCATGGGTTGTACC
>NZ_KB903789.1 GCF_000379845.1 Moraxella boevrei DSM 14165
TAGATCTAACGATTTAATATCACGCCTTGATTGGTTCACTTTACAAGTTAAAACAATCTTAATAATTATCATTTCTCTATCCCTTTTCGCTGACGATTATAGCTTGTTGGTCCCACCTGATCCCTTCCCGAACTCAGAAGTGAAACAACAATACGCCAATGATAGTGTGGTTCGCCCATGTGAAAGTAGGTCATCGTCAGCTCCCCCTATATCTACCCCCTTCAAATCTGAAGGGGGTTTCGTCTTTGGGGTGCTATAAACGAAACACAAATAAAAACATGGTAAAAACCATGTTTTGGAAAATAATTCATGAATACAGACTACTTGCCATGTCTTAATTTTGTCATCATTGCTTCTACTCACTAGATACGGTATTATCATAGGTCTGTTTTAAATTGTCTCTGCTATTTCACATAGTATAAAGATTATCTAGGCTACTCTTGATTTTGAGTAAGGTTGATTTAGCGTATTGATAGCCTAAATTAATGAGTTGTTGGACTTTAGCTTCTGAAAAATCAAGCATGGCTTTTATGCCTCACAAGTCTTGAGTTGGGCGAATTTCAATAATTTGGGTATAAGGCAAGGCTGCTGATGCTAAAATTGTTTCTTTTTGCTCTTGTAATGGTAGTGCTTGGATATGGCGAAATTCTGATAGTTTATTTTGTTTGCCTAAAATTTCTGTGCTAAATGCATCTTTAATAGCAAAAATCGCATCATGAAATGCTTTACCAAAATGCGAAGGTTGGTGATATATGGCAACATATAAGGGTATAGATTTTTGTAGTTGTTCAATATCTAAATATTCTTGCATAAGTTTTTGTAGCGTGTCATCTTTGGCAATATTGCCAAAGTCTTTCAGGCCGACAAGACCGAACAACTTTGGTGCAACGGCTAAAGGTGTTGCTAAGTGCAAACCACTTGCGATTAAAAATGTAATATAGGAGCACAACATCAAAATTTTCTAGTTTTATAATTTCACTATTTATAATTTCTTGATAGTTTTTCGTACTTTCTACAATTAAATTACCTGCTTTTTGCTCAGTAATTTGTTGTTCTTTTTTTAATTCAACTTCAAGTTTCTTTAAAATATCAAATTGGGTTTTTAAAATACTAATCGTTTGTTGACGATATGTATCAATGTGTTAAATACTTTTATTTAATGTGATAGGGCTTGCGGTTTTTTGGGGCTTTTGTTCAACGGTTTAGGTAGTTGGTTCTAGAAGCACATTTTCAATAAAATCTAACAAGCTAGGTGACTGAAATTCAAGGCTTGTGTATTGATTTTCCCAATATTGATTGTTAAAATTTTCATCTACAGGGTGCTAAAAAAATTAGCTAAATTATGAATATTTAAGCCAATTTTTCGCAAGTCATTGTTAAAATCTTGATGGTTATGATAGCACAAATATTTAATTGAATGGTCGTCATGATAAAATCTCTGAAATAAAATATTATTTAACATAAATTAAAAGCTATTTAAAAGAAATGGGTAAATTAAAATATGGCTAAATATGATTTCACCTTTTGAATATTTTACACGTTTATAACGCTGATAGGCACAAAAATCCACAATTGCTAATCATTCCAAAACCGAATAAGTATAAACAATAAAACCATTTTTTAGCATATCAAAGCTGGGTTACAATACCGCAGATTTATTTTTATTGTAAAACTATTACAAGGAAATTTTATGGTAACCGCCACCGCCAACATGACCCATTTAAAAAAGAACAAAAAACGCCATATCATGCCCTTTTTTAATTTAAGTTTTGGCGTTAGCATTTTGGCGTTGTCATTACTGGTTTTTTTGCCGTTTGTGGCACTTATATTTACTGCTAGCGATTTGGGATTTTCAGGTTTTTGGGAGGTGATTAGCGAGCCGAGAGTGAAACACGCCATTTATTTGACGCTCACGGTATCGGCTTTGGCGACTTTGAGTAATTTATTTTTTGGTACGCTGATTGCGTGGGTGCTTGTGCGTTATGAATTTTGGGGAAAATCGGTGATGAACGCACTTGTTGATTTGCCCTTTGCCTTGCCCACGGCGGTGATGGGTATTTCGCTTGCGACCCTTTACGCTCCCAATGGCTTGATTGGGCAATGGTTTATGCCCTTTGATATTCGTATTGCCTTTACGCCGATTGGGATTTGGCTTGCGTTAATTGTGGTAAGTTTGCCGTTTGTCATTCGTGCGGTGCAACCTGTGCTTGCTGAGATGTCGGTAGAATACGAAGAAGCAAGTGCGGTTTTGGGGGCGAACCGCTCGACTACGTTTACAAAAGTGGTGTTGCCAGAATTATATCCTTCGCTATTGATGGGCTGTGGCATGATGTTTGCCAGAGCCACAGGTGAATACGGCTCAGTGATTTTTATTGCTGGCAATTTACCGATGAAATCCGAAATTCTACCGCTTATCATCATCGGCAAATTAGACAGTTATGATGTGACAGGGGCGGCGGCAGTGGCGTTATTTATGTTACTCATTTCATTTGTGATTTTATTTGCAATCAATGCCTTACAATGGGTATTCACCAGACGGATGGGGGGAGTGCTATGATTGGTGGCAATAATTATCCCTATCAAACGCAAACGGCGACTCGTGAGCCGACTTGGGTCCGTTATAGTTTGATTGGCGTGGCGGTGGCGTTTATGGTTATCATGCTTGTCATTCCTTTAATGGCGGTGTTTTATGAAGCCTTAAAAGCTGGCTGGCAGTTGTACCTTGCGTCTTTAACCGAAGCTGAGGCCTTACATGCCATTAAATTGACGCTCATTACCGTCTTAATTGTTGTGCCAATCAATGCTGTGATTGGTGTGGCGATAGCGTGGCTTTTGACTCGTTTTAATTTTAAAGGTAAGCAGATTTTAACGACCTTGCTTGATATTCCGTTTTCGGTGTCGCCTGTGGTGGCAGGGCTTATGTTTGTGGTACTTTTGGGGCGGAACTCATGGCTGGGTGGCTGGCTAGAGTACTTCGATTTTCAGGTGATTTTTGCCATTCCGGGGATTGTGATTGCCACGATGTTTGTGACGTTTCCGTTTGTTGCTCGTGAGATTATTCCGCTTATGCAATCGCAAGGGGCAAGCGAAGAGCAGGCCGCACTTACGCTTGGGGCGAGTGGCTGGCAGATGTTTTGGCGTGTAACTTTGCCCAATATCAAATGGGCGTTACTGTACGGCATTATTTTAACCAATGCTCGGGCGATGGGCGAATTTGGGGCGGTGTCGGTGGTCTCAGGACATATTCGTGGGCAGACGAATACCATGTCTCTGCTTGTGGAGATTGCTTATAATGAATATAACTTTACCGCCGCCTTTGCTTTGTCAAGTTTATTGGCGTTATTGGCGTTAATCACCTTGTTATTACAGCAGTTTTTAAATTATCGGCAAAGCAAAAAATTTAGCATGATTGAGCAATAATTTTATATTTACTAAATAAATCTAAAAATTATTTTAAGGAAAATGATAAATGAGCATTGAAATTCAAAACGTAACAAAGCAATTCGGTAATTTCACCGCTTTACAGCCGATTAATTTAACCGTACCGACAGGTAAACTTACATCACTTTTAGGACCGTCAGGGTGCGGAAAAACGACCTTACTTCGCATTATCGCAGGGCTAGAGCTTGCTGACACAGGACGGATTTTGTTTGACGGTGTGGACGTGACCGATACGCCTGTACAAAAACGCCACATCGGCTTTATGTTTCAGCATTACGCCCTATTTCGCCATATGAATGTGTTTGATAACGTGGCATTTGGCTTAACCGTCATGCCAAAAAACAAACGTCCAAGCAAAGACGAAATTGCTAAGAAAGTCAATGGCTTATTAGAATTAGTACAATTATCCCAAACCGCCAAAAAATATCCGCACCAACTTTCAGGTGGTCAGCGGCAGCGTATAGCCCTAGCTCGTGCCTTAGCGGTTGAGCCAAAATTATTATTGCTTGATGAGCCGTTTGGGGCATTGGATGCAAAGGTGCGTAAGGAATTACGAACATGGCTAAAATCCATTCACTATGAACTCGGCGTAACCAGTATTCTAGTTACCCACGACCAAGAAGAAGCGGTGGAGTTGTCTGATGAAATTGTGGTGATGAACCACGGTCAGATTGAGCAGATTGGCGATTATGAAACGCTAAAAAATAACCCAAAAAGTCATTTTGTGGCGAATTTTTTACAAGACAGTCATGCTGAATATTATATTTAAATTTTTGAATTAATTTGTAAAATTACGCAACCCATATTGTGTTCAATATGGGTTTTTATGTTTTGCCAATTTGGTAAGATGTATTTGTTTTATGGATTGAACGTGTTAAAATGGATTTTTTGACACAATAATTTTGCTATTTACCAATAAATTTTAAGGAATATTATGCTTCGTATCACGCCAGTTTCAGCCTTTAACGATAATTATATTTGGTTGTTAATCAATGAAAACACGCAGGAACTCATTGCCATTGATGTCGGTGATGAAACGCCTGTTGTTAATTTTTTGCAACAAAATAAGCTAAATTTATCGGCAGTTTGGATAACCCATCATCACGATGACCACACAGGGGGTGTGGCAAATCTGTTAAAAACTTACCCCAACGCTCATGTTTTTGCCCATAAAAATCATGGCTTAAACAGCCAAATTGCAAGCGAAAATTTAACATGGATTGACGAAAATGATGATTTATCAGCATGGCAATACTCGGTAAAAGTCTGGCGAACCTTTGGACATACTGACAGCCATTTAAGTTTTTTGTTAAATATGGACGAAAAATTGCACGTTTTTTGTGGCGACACGCTATTTTGTGGTGGTTGTGGGCGAGTGTTTACAGGCACGATTGAGCAGTTATTTACCAGTTTTCAACGTTTTAACGGCTTGCCAACTGACACACTATTTTACCCTGCTCATGAATATACCTTGTCAAACTTAAAATTCGCCCAAAGTCTTGAACCTGATGATAACAATATTCAAGCGTTTATCAAACATTGTGAGACATTACGCAATCAGCAAAAGCCAACCTTGCCAACCACGCTCGCTCAAGAACGCTTAATCAACCCCTTTGTTAAAACGGTCAATGATTTGCCAAACAGTTTAATTGAAGGTGTCAAAAAACAAACAAATTTAGCCGATATGCAAAGTTTAACCTTATTTTCAGCATTAAGACAGTTAAAAAACAATTTTTAATTGGGGTAATTTGAATTGGAGTAACCATGGGGCGTTATATTTTAAAACGGATTTTATTTATTTTTCCAACGCTTTTTTTAATTTTGCTAACCAACTTTGCGATTATTCAGTCTGCCCCTGGTGGACCTGTGGAACAAAAAATCGCCCAAATTGAGCAAGAGCAAAAACAGCAAGCGACCGAAACGAATGTCGTGCAAACTCAGCAATATCAAGGCAGTCGTGGCTTGTCGGCGGATATGGTAGAAGCGATAAAAAAACAATATGGCTTTGACAAATCTGCCCCAGAGCGTTTTTGGATTATGCTAAAAAATTATGCGACTTTGGACTTTGGTGAGTCATTTTTTAAGGGCAAAAAAGTTACTGAATTGATTGTGGAAAAAATGCCTGTGTCTATTTCACTTGGGCTTTGGAGTACTTTGCTGATTTATCTGATTGCCATTCCGTTAGGTATTTATAAGGCAATCAATCATCACACGTTTTGGGATAAAATATCTGCCTTATTACTTGCGGTCAGTTATGCTGTGCCCGTGTTCGTGCTTGCGATTTTGCTCATTGTATTGTTTGCAGGGGGTGAGTTTTGGCAGATTTTTCCGCTTCAAGGGTTGGTGTCTGAAAATTTTGACAAGTTGAGCTTTTTTGATAAAGTAAAAGATTATTTTTGGCATTTGGCATTGCCTTTGACAGCGAGTACAATCGGCGGTTTTGCAGGGCTTGCGTATTTGACAAAGTTTAGTTTTATGGAAGAGTTAAATAAGCAATATGTGTTAATGGCAAAAAGCAAAGGGCTATCAAAACGTCGTGTGTTATACGGTCATGTGTTTCGTAATGCGATGTTAATCATCATTGCAGGTATTCCGTCTGCGGTGGTGGGGATATTTTTTGCAGGCAATTTTTTGATTGAAATTATTTTTAATCTAGACGGCTTGGGGCGACTTGGTTTTGAAGCGACACAGCAACGTGATTATCCTGTGATTTTTGGCACGCTGTTTATTTTTACCTTGGTTGGTTTGTTGTTGCAATTAATCAGTGATATTAGTTATCATTTGATTGACCCTAGAATTGATTTTGAAACCAGATAGGAGCAAATGATGAATTTAGCCTTACCTTTAAATTTACCCAAAGAAGCTGAAGAGCAATTTTTGCCATTAGCCGAGAGCGAAAAGCAAAGCGTGATTACCGAACTGTTAATTGAATGGGCGGACAAACAAGCCCGCAAAAAACGCCGTGAAGAACGTTTAAATAATCTTAGTCCAATTACCAAAAAATATGCGGGGTTTTTGAAAAAAAGTAACGGTACAAATTATACAGACGAAGAATTAGACCAAGTCAAATATGGTTACTTAAAAGAAAAGCACGGGTATACCCAATGAGAGTTTATTTTGATGTAAATGTGATTGTGGATTGGGCAAACCAACGTGAACCGTTTGCTAAAAATGCAACTTTATTGATTGATATGGCAATCGATGGGGAGTTTGAGCTATGCGTTTCGCCTTTAGTTATGGCAAATGTGTTTTACTTGGTGCGAAAAGAAAGGGGTAAATTAGAAACGCTAAAATTTATCGAAGATTGTCGTTCTTTTATGACATTTATTGACAATTCCGTTCAATCGTTAAACCAAGCCATTGACAAGCCGTTTAGAGACTTTGAAGACGATTTGCATTTTTATTCAGCAATAGATAGTAAAATAGATATAATTGTTACGCGTAATACCAAAGATTTTTTAAATAACCAGCCGATTAAAATTGTAACACCTGATGAATTATTATATGAATTGGGTTATTAATATGCAAAATTTTTTTAAAAACCCCATTCGCCAAAGACAATTTCACCGTTTTAAAAATAACAAAATTGGTTTTTATTCGCTGATTTTATTTATGGGGATATTTTTGGCGTGTTTGTCGGTAAATTTTATCGCCAATGACAAACCGCTACTGGTCAAATATCAGGATAATTATTATTTTCCTGTCTTAAAAAGTTATCCAGAAACCACTTTTGGCGGTGTTTTTGAGACAGAAACCGAATATAAAGACCCTGTTGTACAAGATTTAATTAACCAAAATGGCTATATGATAATGCCAATTATTCAATTTGCTGACCAAACCCCAAGTTTTGACAGGGTCGAAGCATTTCCCGCACCGCCCAACGCTCAAAATTGGCTTGGCACAGACGACAATGGGCGAGATGTACTGGCTCGGTTGTTGTATGGCTTGCGGATTTCGTTATTGTTTGGGCTGGCTTTGACATTGGTCGGTTCGCTGATTGGTTTGATTGTGGGGGCGGTACAGGGCTACTATGGCGGAAAAATTGATTTAATCGGTCAGCGTTTTATGGAAGTGTGGGGCGGTATGCCACAGCTTTTTATGATTATTATTTTGGTAAGTCTGTTTAGCCCAAGTATTACGGTGCTATTTTTTATGATGCTCTTGTTTGGTTGGATGGGGCTTGTGGGGCTTGTGAGAGCGGAGTTTTTAAAGGCTCGGAATTTTGACTATGTGCGTTCGGCAAAAGCGATGGGTGTGTCTGATATAAAAATTATGTGGCGACATATTTTACCCAATGCCCTAGCTAGTAGTTTGTCACAACTGCCTTTTATTCTGACTGCCAATGTGGTAAGCCTGACCGCCCTTGATTTTTTGGGTTATGGACTGCCAGCAGGGTCGCCGTCTTTGGGAGAGCTGATGAGCCAAGCCAAAAATAACCTTGACGCTCCATGGCTTGCCTTGTCAGCATTTTTTAGTTTGACGATTATTTTATCGCTTTTGATTTTTATTGGGGAAGCGTTACGAGATGCGTTTGACCCACGGCAAGTTTAGGTTTTTTGCATTTTGGCATAACAACAACTGCTAATTATCGCCCCAACAAAAGCCAATGCCATATCTTTATGAGCGTCCCACATATCGCCTTGTTGTCCATTGTATTGTTCTGCTTGCTTGGGCGATAAGCCAATCGCTAAAAACCATTCAAATAGTTCATAAATTGCACTGCTTGCTAGATTAATTAATAAAGCAATCATGATTAATTGACGTTTGGTATTTTGATAAAAATAACGTTGGCAAATCTCATAAATCAAAGGATATAAGAATAATCCATAGCCAAAATGTACCAGTCTGTCGTAATGATTTCTTTTAAAATTAAAAGTTTCGCTAATGGAAATATTAAAAAGGTATTTTGACCAATCATCATAAGGCACATAAGAATACAAATATCTTGCCCCTAAAATATGCAATAATAAAAACAACGTCATGCCAACAATACCAATATGGCTGATGATAGATTTTTTAGCCAAGATGATTGTGATTGCCATAAATATCAGCGTGCCTAATTGATGTAAAACATAGCTTTGCCAATATAAGGGCTTGATGCTGGCGAATGCTACGGCAATGACTAAAATAATCAGGCTAACTTTTAATGTTTTATCCGTTAAGACAGATGTAGTTATCATTGTCATTCCTATGGCGAAAAGAGAAAGGAATTATAGCATTTTTATATGCTATAATTGGTTTATTTTTGGGAATAATCGTGTTAAATATTGGAAAAAATATGATAGATTGCGATTGAACTATTCAAGGAAAAACCCAATGACTGAATTACTCAACATTAAAAACCTAACCATAAAATCCGCCAAACAAACCTTAGTGGATAATTTAACCTATCAACTAAAACAAGGCGAAACGCTCGCCATCGTTGGCGAAAGCGGTTCAGGAAAATCCATCTCAAGCCTTGCCATTTTGGGACTTTTACCAAATAGCCTAAGCATATCAGGCGATGCGACTTTTTACGAAGACAATCAAACAATCCAGTTACCCATTGAAAATAGCCTAAGCAAAAATAATAAAAGCAATCAAAAAACCTTTCAACACATTCGTGGACGAAAAATCGGTATGATTTTTCAAGAGCCGATGACCGCATTAAACCCACTTCATAGCATTGGCAAACAACTGTTTGAAAGTCTAACCTTAATCGGTACGCCAAAAAATAAGTTAAAAAACAAAGCCATACAACTACTGCAACAAGTTAATCTCCATAACCCAAGCGAACGTCTAACCGCCTATCCGCACGAGCTATCAGGTGGCGAACGGCAACGAGTGATGATAGCCTTGGTATTGGCACAAAACCCAAGCATCATTATCGCTGATGAACCGACAACCGCCCTTGATATAACCTTACGCCATGAAGTTTTAACATTGCTAGATAATATCAAAAAACAACGTGGGCTATCCATGATATTAATTAGCCATGATTTAAATATTGTTAAAAATTATAGCGATAAAATTATTGTCATGCGACATGGAAAAATGCTAGAGCAGGGTAGTTGCGAACAAATTTTTAGCAATCCCACACATGAATATACCAAACAACTGATTTATCAAGATTTTGGCAAGTGCTTGCCTGTAAATGAATTGGCAAAACCATTATTAATGGTACAAGATTTAACAGTACAATTTCCCAGACAAAAAAACTTTTTTGGCAAAGTAAGCGACTGGAAAAATGTAGTTCATCAGCTTAGTTTTATTTTAAAAAACGGTCAATCTTTGGCAATCGTGGGTGAGTCAGGCTCAGGAAAAACCACGACCGCATTGGCATTGATAAAATTATTATCAAATCAGGCTAAACTATCAGGTAAAATTTTATTACAAGATAGCCAAGAGATTGAGCTATTGGCGTTTAATCAAAAACAGTTTAAAGCTTATCGCACGTATATTCAAATGGTGTTTCAAGACCCATATGCCAGTATTAACCCACGCTTTAGTGTAGGTGAAATTATTGAAGAAGGCTTAATCGTGCAAGGTATGGACAAACAAAATCGGCAACAGGCGGTCAAAGATATCCTGCAAACAGTTAAATTACCAGAAGATTTCATACAGCGTTATCCGCATGAATTGTCAGGCGGTCAGCGTCAGCGAGTGGAGTTGGCAAGAAGTCTTGTGATGAAGCCCAAAATTTTGATTTTAGACGAGCCGACTTCAGCATTGGATAGTCAAACACAGATTATGATGGTAAAATTGTTAAGAGAAATTCAAAAAACATTCAATATCAGTTACATTTTTATTAGTCATGATTTACAAGTGGTACAGGCACTTTGTCAAACAGCGATGGTGTTACAGCAAGGTGTCTGTGTAGAAATGGGTGATATTGAAAAAATTTTTCGCAATCCACAACATGAGTACACTCAAAAACTGGTATCCGCTTATCAGCATTAGCACGCATAGTCGTTGTTACAGGTATGTCTAATTGGCATTGTTAATTAAATATACTTTTCTGAAAAAGTGTTCGTGGTATGAGAAACATGATTTCGTAAGCGTTCATATAGGAACGTGGTTTTCCTAGAGTTTAACAAGAGCAGGGCGAGCGGTTAGATTAAGTGATGATAAAGATTAATTTTAATCATCTTCCAAGCCTAATTTTTTGAGCCGATAGCGTAACGAGCGAAAGCTCATACCGAGCTTTTTGGCGGCGTTGGTTTTGTTCCAGTCACTTTTTTGCAACGCGGTGATGATAAGACGGCGTTCTTGGTCGTTGAGATATGCTTCTAAGCCTTCAGGTGGCAAGCTGTCAAATCCTGTACCTTCGGGATAATATTTTGCCAATGGGTGTTCTTCATATCGGCGTTCTTGCGGGGTAGCGATTGACGGCATGATTTTACCGATAATTGGTGGTAAAGTTTGGATAATGCGTTCGGATGGACGTGGCGGATTGATATTAATGGATGTGTTACTTTGATTGCCAAAAATACCTTGCGTATAATTGCCAAATAAATTGTGATTTTTGGGTTTTTCTGCTGTTTTTTCTACCAATTTTTCCGTTTGCGGAGCCATGTTTTGCGATTGATTGGCAAAATGGGCAGTATTAACATTATTAATCATCGATTCGGCTGTTGAGTCGGTAACAAGCGTTGAATTAGAAACGCTAAGATTTGACACCACAGGATTTTGTAATGCGGTTTCATTCGATGTATTCGTCGGTGTGGCAGGCGAGATTGCTAGATTTTGTAGGTTGGTTTGCGGTGCATCGCTTTGCCACTCATTTTGCCAATCGCTCTGTAAGTCGCTTTGCAAATTTAAATGTTGGGCTTCAATCAAATTCCCCTCCTCCGACAGTGTAATCGCTCGTTCCAAAATATTGCGTAATTCTCGCACGTTACCTGAATAATGATGTTGTAACAAGGCTTGGCGAGCGGTGTCGGTCAGCTCAATTTGTTGTTCAAGTCCCCAATCTTTGGCGATAAGCGTTAAAAAATGATTTGCCAAAAGCGGAATATCGCTTTTGCGTTCGTTTAGGCTGGGCAATTTGACTTCAATCACATTGATACGATAATACAAATCTTGGCGAAAATCGCCTTGCTCTACCAGTTTTGCCAAATTTTTATGGGTTGCTGATAACAATCGGATATCAACAGGAAGTTCCTGCGTGCCACCGATTGGGCGTATCTTTTTTTCTTGAATGGCACGCAATAGCTTGACTTGCATGGCAAGCGGTAAATCCGCCACTTCGTCCAAAAATAATGTACCGCCATTGGCTTGTTGAAACAGACCTTCTTTATCGGTGGTCGCCCCTGTAAAACTGCCTTTTTTATGCCCAAAAAATTCACTTTCCATAAGTTCGGAAGGGATTGCCCCACAGTTGACAGGCACAAAACTTGCTTGGTTACGTGGACTAAGTTCATGAATGAGTTTGGCGACCACTTCTTTACCGCTACCTGACTCGCCCCACAAAAACACAGGGGCTTGGCTACGGGCGAGTTTTTGAATGGTCTGTTTTAGCGTGGCAATGGCAGGTGACTGTCCAATAAGTTTATCGGCAAATGGGTCTGGTATGTCGGATATGGTATCGCCTTTTGGGGCGGTGAGTTTGTCTTGAGCGACTTTTATAGCATTTTCAACGAGTTGGCGTAATCTTGGCAACTCTAATGGTTTATTAACAAAATCAAATGCCCCAAGTTTTAATGCTTCAATCCCTAAATCAATGCTACCATGTGCGGTAATCACTGCCACAGGCGTGCGTGGGCTATGCTCGCTAATAAGTTTGACAATGTCAAGTCCCGAGCCGTCTGGTAGGCGTAAGTCTGTCAAACAAAAGTCAAATTCACGGTTTAAAATATAGTCTTTTGCGGTGGCAAAGTCATAGGCGATAATGCTGTCAATTTGCATTTTTTTGAGTGTCATTTGCATCAAACGGCACAAGTCAACTTCATCATCAATAATTAGTGCTAAAGACATTATTTAAACCTTTACGATAATTGATAAAACAGTTACTATTATAGCATAAAGGATTAAGGTTAGATAAATTTTGTCAAATTTTAGTTTAATCCTGCCAACTGGCACGCCATCGTAAGCTGTATGTCCGCTACCGTATTAGGAGCAACATCACGCCAGCCCTGTAAACTATAAAAGCTGATGGGATAAGTTTCACTCGCTACATTATTGCCTTGTTTATCATAAAACATTAAACTGCTAAAATTCCATTCTTGATTAACGCAGTCATAATGATCAAGAGTTTTTGTTTGCCAGTAGCTTTTACCGTCTAAATTTTAGATAGCTCTAAAATCTCTGCGTACCCACGCACTAACATACCGCCCACCGCCTGTAAAAGACTTGACACGCACGCTGTCTTTGTCTATATAATCGTTAAGGTTATTGGTTTCGCCTGCCTGTACCCAATCGGTAGCAAAAACAGAGACAAGCATTAGGACAATTAGTGGGTATTTTTATAAAATATTTCTTTAACAGTGGCTATTTTATGTTTTATCAATAAAAAACCACCCATTAAGAGTGGTTTTTTATTGTATTTAAAAAATTATACAAAATGCTTTTTACATAAAATGCTTTTACATAAAATCTTTGGGATTTAAACAACTCGCCAAGCGTTTGGCAGGGTCGGTATCATGTGCCTTAATCGCCTCTTCTACCGTCATGCCAAGTGCTTTGGCAACGCCCTCACCATAAGCTTTGTCGCAAAAGTAGCAGTTACGAATATGACGGTATTTGATAAAATCCAAGGCATCGCCCATTGCCGCCGCTGTATTGTCAAACAAGGCTTGCTTTTGCGTGTCATTCATCAGATTAAACAACGCGCGTGGCTGGCTAAAATAATCATTGTCGTCTTCACGAAAATCAAAAATCGCAGCGTGTCCATCAATCTTTAAGGGCGGTTCGGCAAATTGTGGCTGTTCTTGCCATTGGTTAAAGCTGTTTGGCTCATAGTGTGGACGGCTACCGTAGTTGTCGTCCACTCGCCCTTGACCGTCTCGGTGGTTGGTATGCACAGGGCAACGGGGGGCATTCACAGGGATTTGATGGCGGTTTACGCCCAAACGATAACGCTGTGCATCGGCATAATTGACAAGGCGTGCTTGTAACATTCTATCAGGCGATACGCTAATACCTGGTACCAGATTGCTTGGGGCAAAGGCGGCTTGCTCCACATCCAAAAAGTAGTTTTCAGGGTTACGGTTTAGTTCAAACTCGCCCGCTTCAATCAAAGGATAATCGCCTTTTGGCCATACTTTGGTCAAGTCAAAGGGGTGAAAATCCACGCTGTTAGCCTCTTCTTCTGGCATGACTTGGATAAACATCGTCCATTTGGGAAAATCGCCTTTTTCAATGGCTTCGTACAAATCTTTTTGGTGGCTTTCACGGTCTTTGGCAATCACCGCTTCTGCTTCGGCATCGGTTAAGTTTTGGATGCCTTGCTTTGTGCGAAAGTGCATTTTGACCCAAAAGCGTTCGTTATCAGCGTTGATAAAGCTGTAAGTATGGCTACTAAATCCGTGCATATGGCGATAGGATTTGGAAATGCCACGGTCGCTCATCACAATGGTTACTTGATGCAAAGCCTCTGGCAGTAGCGTCCAAAAATCCCAGTTATTGGTGGCACTACGCATGTTGGTGCGTGGGTCTCTTTTGACCGCTTTGTTTAGGTCAGGGAATTTTAGGGGGTCACGCAAGAAAAACACTGGTGTGTTGTTGCCTACCATATCCCAGTTGCCCTCTTCGGTATAAAATTTTAGGGCAAAGCCACGAATGTCTCGCTCGGCGTCCGCCGCCCCACGCTCGCCTGCCACCGTTGAGAAGCGTGCAAACATTTCGGTTTTTTTACCAACTTCACTAAATATCTTGGCACGGGTGTATTTTGTGATGTCGTGGGTTACCGTAAATGTGCCAAACGCCCCAGAGCCTTTGGCGTGCATACGCCGTTCTGGAATGACTTCACGGGCAAAGTCGGCAAGTTTTTCGTTCAGCCACAAATCTTGCAGTAGGATAGGACCTCTTGCCCCTGCGGTCATGCTGTTTTGATTTGAGACCACAGGCGCACCGTTTTGGCGTGTCAGGTGGGTGACAGGGCAAACGGCTTTGTGGGCGTCTTGTAGTTCAAGCGTTTGGGGGTCAATCGTGTTGGTTTTGTTGTCTGTCATAAAAATCCTTGGCGATGGCTAGGGTTAAAAACTTATTATAACAAGAATGAATGAAAATGTGTGTTGTTTTTTGTATCATTCCATCGCTTTTACTTTGCTTTCAATAAAAGCGATTTCATCATCGCTTAATCCGTATTTGGCATACAGTTGTTTGTCAATCTCGGCAATGGATTTTGTCCAATCAATATCGGAATTGTTGGTAAAATCTTGTAGGGGGACTTTTGACCAAACTTCTTTGGTTTTATTTCCTTGTGTGATTTTTTTAATTCCAAGCATTGTTCTGGCAAATTTAGATTTAACATATTTTAAACAATTTTCAGCTTCCAAACGATTATCAAAATTACCAAAAGAGATAAATGTTTCTGTATGCCCGATTAAGGGTTCCCCGATTAGGGGTGTGCTTAGCACTTCACCAATTGCCCCAGAACCGTTAGAACTAGGCACAATGACTTTAAACTTCTCCAAATTTGGATGCTCTTGTAGGTAATCCCTGCGAATATATTTAAACTTTCTCACGCCATTTTTACTATTCGGCTTCTTTTTTAAACCCAATATTTGTATATATTCATTTTCATCATTTGGTTTATTTTCATAAAAAATTTCTGATAATTTATCAAAAACCGATGATGACAAATATCTTTTTGAACCCCCTGATACTCTGTTTACCAAAAATGGATTTTCTTGCCAAATTTCTTTTGAATATTTGTAAGTGGTATTTCCGTGCAAAATTTCTCCCAACGAAACAAAATTATCTTTTACTACTTTTTGCATAATAGAATGCAATTCTAAAAAAGAAGTAAAAGAACCAATTTTGCCAAAATTTTTATTTTTATCTTTTTGAATAATGGCAATACCGCCTTTAATATCTGTATCTGGAAAAACATTAGCCGATATTTTTTCATAAAATAATACATTTAAATGCTCATCATTTAGCATTTTTGCATTCCATTTTTTATCCGTACTACCCGCATTAAACAAAAATCTTGCAGGCGAAATTAGACAATATTTATCCGCAAATTGTTCTGCCAATTCATAAAAATAATGATAAATAGAAGGTTGTTCTTCTCGGTGTTCTATATTATCTTGATAAGGCGGATTGCCCACAATTACATCAAACTTCATTGATTTTCCAAAAATATCGGTTAATTTTTTATTAAAATCCAAATAGCCCCCTTTATACAGGCTTTCGGCGTATGGGGTGGTATCCAGCATCACAATATTGTGCTTGATATGCTGATTATCATCAAACCCTAAAATAAAGTTTTTGGCAATTTGATAAATAATCTCGCTTGGGGCAAAACCATAGATTTGATTGGCAAAAATATGTTTTAATCGCTCGGTCGGATTGGGGAATTGACTTGCCAATCCAATATATAGCCGTTTGACAATCTCGGTCATATATAGCCCAGATTTCATATACAAATCGGCAAATTTAAGATTGGGGTCGTTAAAAATATCAGGATTTTCTTGTTCAAATTTATCTATCATCATTTTTACCACCCATTTTGGAGTAAAAATCTGATTGGTTTTTTGAGGTGGAATATAATCAAAAATGTCTTCTTTTTGATGTTCAAAATAGTTTGCCAAATCAAAGCGTTTATTTAAAAACTCTTGTACGGAAGTATCAAAAACTTGCTCATCAAAAAATTGGTGTTTGTCCCTTAATAGGCGAAATTGTTCAAGCGTAATGCCAGTAACTTCTTTGAATACAGCGTCTGAAATATGGTTGTCAAAATTTGCCAAAGTGGTGTTTTTATCGCCATACGCCATCAAAAAAGACGGAATGGTGCGACTAAATCCACGCAAACGCCCACGCACATCGTCTTCAACCGTGTTTTGTTTGTTTTGTTCGGCTTTTTGCAAAATGGTTTCGGTGCTGTTTTGGGTAAACTCGGCGACTTTTTCGCCAACCTTTTGGCTAATTTGATTTTGTAAATCCTGCGTGATGATTTGCGTTTTGGTTTCATAATCCTTTTGGATTTGCTGTTTTTCATCATCGCTTTGGGCGTTTTTTAAGTCATTTTCATATTCGGCGTTGATTTGGTTTTGAGCGATTTGGCTATGGCTTTGTATTTTTTGGATTTCGCCTATTATCGCTTGGCTTTGTTCTTTTACGACTTTTTCGGCAAATTTTTCGGTCAAACCATTTTCTTTTGCCAATTCAACAAAGGAGGTTTGAGTGGTTTGTGCGAATATATCGGTAACTTTTTTTGCCAAATCGTCATTATGCAAATTTTCATTTTGAATAATGGTCTTGGTTGCCGTCTGAATATCGCCATAAACTTTTTCGCCAAAACGAGCATTGTTGGTATTGATAACCGTTTTATTATCCACCACCGCATTACCGTCATCATCTACTTGCACGCCTTGTGTGTCAATCGGCTTATTGGCTTTTTCTTTGTTGATTTTGCCATTATCATAAGGCTCAATTTGCTCCAAAATTTCAAGAACTTCGCTATTTGCCCCAAAAATCCCTGAAATATTTTGGAATAACAAATTACTCATAAAGCCTTGTCTGACCACTTGGTTGGCTTTAAATAATTTTGGAATGGTTAATACTTGATTGACATCAAGCTCCACCATTTTGCCTTCGCTGTCTTCGGCAATGACAGGAAAGAAATTTAAGAGTTGTTTGATGTTGTCTTTTCGTTGGTTTTCTGTACCGCCGCCATTTGAGGTGTTTGACAATAAATTATTGGCAAATTCATCATAAATAATCAAAGTGCGTTCTGGGGCAAAATCAAACACATACGCATTTTTCTTTTGCAAAACTTGACCGCCTTGTTCATAGACCCAAGGATTTTGGGCACGAAAAGCCGTTTGCCAATATTGTGCAGGCGATTTGACATTGGATAACATCAAAACCGCCGTCCACTCTGGAATGGTAACGCCTGTGGTGAGTTGTCCAACCGATAGCGTGATGGTTTTATCGCGATTTTTATTTTCAATGGCTTCTTTGACTCGTTGCAGAGCATTTTGATTGACCGTTTCATTATCAAAACGCCCATCGCCCACTGCCAAAATAATATGATAATTTTCAAAAACAGGGTGATTGTTTAATAATTTGGCTAAGGCTTTGGCACTGGCTATACGGTCTAACAACCAAAAAGAATGCTTGATTTCATCTCGCAATGCTTTGGTAGAAAAAGGGTATTTTTCGTTTTTGGATAAAGTGTCTAGCCATTTTTTCACTTCTTTTTCGTGTTCAAATTTGCCTTTATCATTGGTCGCAAAAAATTCATTTAAATCAAACGCAAAATCCAGATTTTGACCTTCAATATCCGCCCCCTTATTCACTTTATCGCTAATCATCGCACTCATCTGATAGCTAAATAAATTTAAAGTAGGCAAAGTTTTGTAAGGATTGCTATCTTCATTAGACCAATTTAATTTAGCGGATTGTTCATCCACATAGCTCCAATTATAAATCTCATCTTGGGCAAATTTGCCGTCTGACAATGCTTTAAATGGCGTACCTGACAAATGCAAAACATAATTGCAAGTGATATTCTCCAAAGCCACATCAGCTTTTAGGGTATCCACACCTTCGTGGGCTTCATCAATGACCAATAAGTCCCATTGTAACTCTTTAACCCATTGTAATTTATCAATCCTGCCGTCTGCACTAAAATGTATTGACCCTTTTAAATCTTGCAAAGAAATAAAAGCGATGATGTCTTTTTTGCCATTGGGCTGATTTAATTGGTTGGTATATTGCTCACGGTTTAATACCGCACGCCCTTTTAGACTGTCTGATGTAGAAACAAAAACATAATCGGTTTGCCACGCAATAAATTGTTCAAAATCATCAAACCACGAATTACCAATGGCAGGGCGGTTGGTCAAAATCAATACTTTTTTGGCATTTAATTGCCTTGCCAAATCATAAGTGGTTAAGGTTTTACCAAATCTTGGCTTGGCATTCCACAAAAATTCGCCACTTTTATTTTCTTTAAAATATGCCAAAGTTTGATTGACCGCATCTTGTTGCTCTTGGCGTAATTGATAATCTGATTGTTCTTTTTGTTGATTATAATGTTGAGCGACAAAATCATTAAAATCGTCCAAACTTTTTAGGGGCGTGCCATTATAAAAAAACCATTCGGTATTTGGTTTGTTTTTGACATTCTTATGGCGTTTTAGATAACTGTGTAGTAAATGGTCGGTAAAATATTGATTATTACAAAATTTAGCAATCTTACGCCACAATAAATCATATGCCAAATCCACCGTGCCCACCTGTTCTTTGATGCGAGTACGCACATCTTGGCGTTCGGTATAGCCAATTTTTACCCAACCGTTTTTATCACTGACAGTTGGTAGCGTATACGCATAAATCTGCGGAAAAATCGCTTTGGTGGTTTGTATGTTCGCTTTGTTCATACATTAATTTCCATAAAGTCAATCAATGTGCCTGTTTGCCAATCTTTGATTTTGACACGCTGACCATTTGTAACAATGGTTTTTGATTGCACATTGTCAAATAAATCGTTTTGATAATAAACAATCGTTTCAATTTTTTGTGATAACGGAATACATTTTGTCAAGCCGTCCATTTGAAAAATGTTGTAGCTTACGATTTGGGCTATTTGTTTTAAAAAATCATAAGGTGGCTTATCGCCCCATTTATTGCAATAATAATCATAATAAGTTGCCAATAAATTCTCTCGTGCCAATAACAAAGAATCGCCATTCCATTCAAATCCATAACAAGATTGATAGGCTTTTTTGACCAATTTTTGCCATTGTTGCTTATAGTGAATTTCTTTGTTGATTCTTTGTAGCTTTCTGTCCAAAAACCCGACTCTTCTTTTGATTGGTATTTTTTTGGCAGTGGTCATTTCATAACGATTGGCGATATACGGTGCTTCGCCACAAGTGATTTCAAGCCAACTGCGTGAAATATAAGTGATTAAATCATCATTGATAAAATTTTCATCCAACGCATCATTTTGTAATTTGACCACCCAACTGGGGGTAAAAACCTCGGCTTTATTTTTGGTACGCTGTTTTTGTTCTGATTTTGGCTTTAATGCTCGTGGTACAATCAAGCCTTTGTTATCGCCTGTGATAAGATTGGGGGTGATTTGACAAGTAGCTTTGTAGTGTTCGCCCAAATATCGGTAATTATGATTTGCCCAAATAATATTGCATTTGCGTTTGCTATAAAAAGAAGTACTTCGATCTTTTAATAAAATCTCTAAAATTTCAGGACAATGTTGGTATAAGGCGTTTTCACTGATATTGATAACGCTTAAATTGGGTGTGTTTTTTTCAAAAAAGAGTGGCTTGGCGGTCATCATGCACCGCCTTGTTGCAGGCATATAAAAAGCCCACCACCAAACGGCAGTAGGCTAAAAAACGAGTAAAATTTGGCTTGACTTCTAGTTAAAAGTCGGCAAAATAACGGCTGAACGGCTGAACGGCTGAACGGCTGAACGGCTGAACGGCTGAACGGCTGAACGGCTGAACGGCTGAACGGCTGAACGGCTGAACGGCT
>NZ_KB903790.1 GCF_000379845.1 Moraxella boevrei DSM 14165
AGCCAAATCGGTTTACGATGCAGGTTGGTTTGAACTGAAACGACAACTAACCTACAAATGTAAGAATGCAGGTTGCCGTTTTGAAATCGTGAATGAACGATACACTACCCAAACTTGCTCGTGCTGTGGCGATATGTCCAGTAGTCCGAAAGGTAGAGCAGGACTTGGAATAAGAGAATGGACTTGTGCAAAGTGTGGCACACGGCATGATAGAGATATCAACGCCAGTAAGAACATTCTTGCGGTCGGGCTTGACTGTCTGGGAGCAGGAATCCCCGAACGATAGGGAGGGGAGGAAGTCAACGTCATTTGTTTAACATTGTGCGATATCAACTCAGCTCCCCAACGGTTAACGTGTGGGAAGATATTACCCAAGCCGATGTCTCTGCTGTAGATAAACTTATCAAAATGGTGGGGCGAGAACGCCACCGTGTCAAAGCTTTTGTACGGTTTGAGCATACGGAACAAGACGTGTATTTTGCACGGATTGAGCCAGATTTTAACGTATTACCCTTGATTGAGTCGCATTTTAAAGAACGTTACGCCGACCAAAACTGGGCAATTTATGATGTTAAGCGAGGCTATGGGCTATTCTACGACAAACAGAGCGAAACGGTTCAAATGATTGTGGATGTAGATGAACAAGCACTTAGCAATCTAGAATCGGAGTACAGTGAAAATGAAAAAGCCTATCAAAAACTGTGGCAAAAATACTTTGTCAAAGTGACAATTAAAGAGCGAATTAACCGCAAATTGCATATTCAGTATTTGCCCAAAAGATACTGGAAATATTTGATTGAAAAGCAACAAACACAAGTTCGCATACAACGTTGATTTTGGAATGCTGACTAACGTCTTTAGTTACATTGACTCAAGTGAATCAGGTAACAAAAATCAAACTAATCGGCTTAAACTTACTGGCTAATTTGTGTAAAACTTTATTTTTGAAGATGAGAAATCGTGTACAATCAGTTTTGCAAATTGTGCTAAAAATATGGCAAATAAATAAAGTCAATAATCTAAGTTATTGACTTTATTATATAAAGGTGGTGGGGTCGGAGAGACTCGAACTTTTATAAATCATCATTAAAAATAAAAAACCTGTTGTTTATCAATCAATTATTAAAATAAAAACAGGTAAATTCTAGCCCATACCCAGCCCACGTAATATTGTATAATTTCTACCTTTAACTTAAGGACAAGCAATATTACTATCTTTTTTTAAAAATTTCAATAAGCAAAATAAAAAGGTAACAAAGGTAACATTTTTAAAAATAAGTTATAATATTCAATAAAATCAATATATTAAAAAAAATCAAAAAGGTAACAAGAAGGTATTTTAATAGTAACAAGTTACCTATATTAAAAGGTATATTGTACAATAGGCATATTATTGTTTTTTAAGGATTTATTTTTTTGCTACCTTTTTTATTACCTTTGGTTACTTCATTTAGGTAACAAAATATTAGTTTTAAATCAATTATTTATAATGGTTTTTCTTATTGGTTACCTTTGTTACCTTTTTATTTTATTCATGGTCAATTTTAATTATCTTTTGATCTAGTTTTTTTGCATAAATCTGCATCACTTTGCGTTTATGACTAAGCTAAAAATTAGCGGTTTTTCTAGGTCTGTGCTCCATTTTTTCTGCATCCTTATGACTTAATTATGTATATCAGAAGGGCGTGGGAGGGAGCGGCCGAGCCTGTGGTGGATTTTCAAAAAAAAATTTTTGAATTTTTTATTTTTGGTGGTTATTTTTTTTAAAAAATATTTTTATTTTTTTTAATTTATTGCTTGCTATGTTGGGCGTGTAGAGTTAGTATACACCCACTTACATTACACTTAACGCCACAGACTAATAGGAGAAAGGCATGAGTACTTTAGAAAATAGATTTACCAGTCAAGTTGATTTAGAGATTTATCAATCTCAGGTTGCCAATTTGGAGTTGTTTTGGAATATTTTAGGTGATAATATTGCTGAGTTAAAGCAGGTTCAAGACCCACAGCACGTTCATAGCATTGTGGCAAATTCTGCAGCTAAAAGTGTTAAAGATATTATTCAGATGTTGAATGGATTTTAAAGTAAAAAAATAAACCCTTAATCCAAAATTAAGGGTTTATTTTTTATTTATAAATTCTTCAAATCATATTCTCTAAAGTTTATAATTTCTTCGCCCAGTTTTGCGTTTATGTCGGTTAGAATGTTGATGATTGGCAAAATTTCATGGTAATAAAACACTTCGGCCGCCTTTTTGATGTCACCAAATCCACCTGTATTGTTGGGGACAATGCCCATTAGTTGTGGTGGTACACGATGACCTGCTAATTGGTCGTCTCGGCTTGCGATTTTTATGTTCATAAATTCATCTTTGGCAGCTACTTCAGCCAGTGGAATTACTTTAACGCCATCTGCTTTGCCATTCGGAACGTACATAAACAAATTTTTAAAGTTGCCAGCTCCTTTGCTTTCTTTGACGGCTTGTTCTAGGCTGTCTACGTCCGCCTGTGTTGTGAGTGGGTCGGATAGGTATAGGATATACCCTGCATGAGCTCCGTTTTGGTAATATTTTCTACGAAATAAGGTGGCAGACTCGTTAAGTAATATGGCATTGATACTGCTAAGATAGTCAGGTACACCATACAGTTGTTGGTCAATGTCTGGGTTGTAAATGTGTACAATTTCATCTTGTTGAAATTTGGTGGGGTTGCCGTGATACCAGTCCACATGATAATATTGGTTGTCTTTGCCTCGTCTGGTGTGTCGTGCCAATCGTGCGTTAAGTTTGGCAATTTGTCCCAGTTTGTTTTTAATTACTTGCAAATATCCATTGTTAAAGACCAAAAAGTTGGTAACAAGGCTTTCAAAATTTTGGCGGTCAAGTTTGGCATTTGGTATGTATAAACTGGTTAAAACATTGCGTTTGGTCATTAATGCCGATGTGTGATGACTGGTGGCCCGAAATAGTTTTGCCACACCATTAATGTCATATGGGTATTCATAAAAATAGCCGTTATCCCATGTAAAATGCGGACAGTAGCCATATTCCAATAGCGAACGACCGTTTAATACTGGTTCAGGGTCGCCAAAAGTTGTCATGATGATTTTTTGTTTGTCGGTCATATTTTTTCCTTAGCGGTGGACTGCGATTTTTGATTTTGTTGCTTGGGTAGGTTGTTCGGTGCTTGCTAATGGGGCGTGTTCTAGGGCATTCATGATTGCCCATGCAATGTCAGAATGTCCTGTCTCATTTGAGCGTTTTGCGATGAGAGTCATTTTGCCACCGCCTTTGGTTACGCTGTTTTTGATGGCGATAAAGGCTTTGGCAATGTCGGTATATCCTGCATCAAAGTGAAGTTTTCTACGATAAAATAGCTCTTTTACCCTTAATGCCATGCGGGTTTTGACCTCGATACTGTAATTAATTGGCGTGAAAAATGGGTAAAAGGCTTTGACGTGTTCGGCTACGGCAATGCCAGCTCCTGTTACATCAATGCCTAAAAATTCTACGTTGTAGCGTTCACATACTTTCTTTATGTATTGGGCTTGGACGTGGGGCGGTTGGTGGTCTAGGTGTTTTCGCTCTAGCACTCGGTACGGTTGATTTGGTCGTGTAGGTGGTGCGATAACTGCAATTGCAGGTTTATCGCCCGTAAAACTTGGGTCGTATCCCACCCATACAGGTTTGTTAAATGGTTTTGCACCCATTGGCTTAAAGTCTTTCCACACTTCCCAGCTGTCAATCATATTTGGTGCTAAAATGGATAATGGAAAATAGCTTTCACTATCGTCCATAAATATGCACATAAATAGATTATTAAAGCGGTCCGGGGTGTATTCTTTTTCCAACTGGTGAATATCCAGTTTGTCATAACCTCCTTTAATTGCATCTTTGACGGTTACGATTTGTCGCCATTTGCCGTCAGCACAGAGTATGGGCGTTTTGAGTTTGGCGTGGCTTGTGTCAATTTCGCCTTGAAATACGCCATCTTTACCAGTCCAAAATTGATATGCCTCGTGTAATACCGAGCTTGGTGTGGATAGATATATTTGCTGATAATGACTTTGTGAAGCCATAGCTGAAGCCACGTCCCGAAACTCTTTGAATTTTCTTATCCAAAAAAATTCGTCCATGATGACATCACCATTCCGACCCTGTGAGGTCAGGGCATTTGTCCCCATGTAGTACAGATTGACACTGGTATTGTCTTCAAAGGTGATAGTGATAGGGTCGCCTTTGAGCTGTTTGCCCAAAACTTCAAACACAAAACTTTTGATATATTCAATAAACTGGTAGGCTTGAGCTTTTGATGCCGACAAAAATATTTTATTCTTTTTGGTTTTTAACGCATTGATTAACGCCCATATTGCAATGATATAAGTCGCCCCAATCTGCCGAGATTTTAACAACATAAAAATCCGAGCAGGAGCGTGTTTTTGTTTGCCGTTTTGTTTCAGCCCGTTTAAAATTTCTACCCAGTCTTGCTGAAATTGATACAATAATATATCAAATGCGTCTGATAGAGCCTGAATTTCTTCTTCTGTGATTGGATTGGATACCTTTTCCTTTCGGTCTTTTTTGTAGCGTTCACGCAGTTTGGGGTTTAAGTCGCCACCATTGCCTGTTTCGTTATATTTATTGATTTTTGCAATGCGTTCAAGTTGTCGCATCATTTCATCAATTTCTTTGTACTCGCTATTGCCTTTTTTTTCCATGCCAATTAACGACAGCAACCGAGCTTTAAACGCCATATTCACATCTGCAAAAATATCAGCACGCACCCAACCATCACGCTTTTTCCAACTGGCAACAGTTGGTCGTGGTGTGTCAATTTCACGAGCTATTTGGGAGACATCTAAGCCTTGACTATACAACAGCCGTGCTTGTTCTCTTTTGGTGGCTAAATTTGTCATGTTCTGCTGTAGGCTGAGATTTATCTCAGCTTGTTTCTATTTATTTGTCGTTTGCATAGATTAGCCGATTATTTATCCAATTTCGCCACCTAAAAGTCCGAAACCGCCCTGTTTCGGACTTTTGCTTGTAGATTTTTCTAAAAAATCACTTCAAACTATTTGCATCTTTTATTTTTTGGAAAAAATATGGCAGATACAAATCAAGATATCCAATGGGCAGGAGAACGCACCATTAAACGCTTTCGTGTCGCTCGTGAAGGGCAGACGGTGGACGGTCGTGCTTTGACCCAACAACAAATCATTGACATGGCAGAAACCTACAACCCTGTGGAGTACACCGCTCGTATCAATGTAGAACACATGAGTGGTTGGGGTGGCTTAAAAAGCGAACAATATCCCTGTTTAGGCGATGTTATCGCCTGTGATTGCGTTTTAGAAAGTTTTCGTATCAATGGCAAAGATGTCAAATTAATGTCGTTATACGCCACGCTTTCGGCTTTGCCACAGTTGGTAGAAGCGAATAAAAATGGTCAAAAATTGTTTACCAGTATTGAATTTTATCCGAAATTTGCCGACACAGGTCGGGCGTATTTGGTCGGTATTGCCGTTACCGATACCCCTGCCAGTCGTGGTACACAGCCATTAAAATTTCAAAAAACCCAAGACACCCAAACCACCGCAAGCGACTTTATGGAGATACACATGAGTGCAACAACCCAAAACCAAACATCAGAACCACAACAACCCAGCGAATCTGAAAAGCAAACGGTTTCTAGTGACAGCTCTTTTTTAGAAAAATTTACCGCCATTTTTAGTAAAAAAGATGGCTTAACTGCTGAACAAGAAACCGCCATTTTACAAGGTTTTAGCACGCTCAAAGGCGAAATTGATGCACAAAATAGCAAATATGATGCCCTGTCTAATCAATTTAA
The DNA here is from genome assembly GCF_000379845.1 of Moraxella boevrei DSM 14165. Classification (GTDB taxonomy): domain Bacteria; phylum Pseudomonadota; class Gammaproteobacteria; order Pseudomonadales; family Moraxellaceae; genus Faucicola; species Faucicola boevrei. Next base: position 5,848 of record NZ_KB903790.1, read on the forward strand.
CGATTTGTCAAAACAATATGCTGACCTAAAATCCGATTTTGACAAAGTGACCGAAAACTTAAGCAAACAGACTACTGAAACACCGCTACCGCCTGTTGGTGTGGGTCATCAATTAACCGATTATTAATCATTCATTAACTTTTTATCAAAAGGAAATATTATGTACGTTTTATCTGCACAAACCCAAATGGCTCTGCAAGGTTTTCGTGAACGAGTCGCTGAACTTAATGGCGTTAGTAACCTGTCTGCCCCATTTGAAGTTGCCCCACAGCCAGAACAACGCTTGATTGAAGCCTATCAACAGTCCACCGATTTTTTGAAAAAAATTAATCTTGTGTTGGTGCGTGATGGTCATGGGCAAAAATTGGGATTAGGCTCTTCAGCCCCTATTGCGTCCACGACGGATACTCGTATTCAGCCACGCCGTCCGACCACACTTGGCGACTTGGAGGCGGTTGATGAATATTTATGCACACAGACCGATTTTGATATTGGTTATGATTGGCGAGTGATTGACAACTGGTCAAGTCTGCCTGATTTTCAAGTACGCCTGTCAAATTTGGCAGTTAAAAAAGTGGCTCAAGACCGTCAGCGTATCGGCTTTAACGGCACGCACCGAGCTAAAACCAGTAACAAACAATTATACCCAAATTTGCAAGATGTGAATATCGGTTGGCTTGAAAAAATCCGCCAAAACAATCCTGAACGCTACCTAAAAGACGTTAAAATCGGTAAAAATCAAGAATTTAAAAACCTTGATGCTTTGGTGGAAACTGCCAAAACAGAATTAATCGGTGAAGAATACCGTGAAGCCAATGATTTGGTGGTGATTACCAATGTTGGCTTGATTACTGATAGTGCTTTAGCAGTCCTGAACCAAAATCATGCCCCAACCGAACAAACGGCCGCCAACGCCTTGTATCAACGTAAACTACTGGGAACGATGCCAACCGATACGCCAAGCTTTTTCCCAACAGGCAGTATTTTGATTACCAGTTATGATAACCTTTCAATCTATCAACAGCGTGGCACGCACCGCCGTCATATCCGTGATGAACCAGAATGGAACAGAACAGCTGATTACCAATCTATCAACGAAAGCTACGTTGTGGAAGATTACCGCAAAGCGGTGTTATTTGACAATGTGACAATGGCAGAATAAGGGGAAATTATGAGCAGTTTAAAACAACACTTTGAACGAGTACAAGCCGAAAAACAAGCTCGCAAGCGTGGCGAAACCTTAAAAATTTCACCACAAAACAAGCCCTTGTTTGACGCAGATGACAGTGAAGAAACTGACAATCCAGACGACTCAAATCCGCTTGAACTCAAATTTTTTAATGATTGGCAACAGTTATCTAATCTGCAATCGCATAGCAAAAAAAATGAATTAAAAGCTGAATTTTTGCCACATTATATCCCCTACATTGAAGGCGTGATTGCCAGTGGGGTCGGTGTGCAAAATGATATGTTGCTGATTTTGATGGTGTGGGCGTTGGACGTTCATGAATTTGGCGTTGCTAGTAACATTGCCGAATTTGCCCTGCTTAATGACATGGCAATGCCAGAGCCTTTTAGCCGTGATGTTGCGACCGTTTATGCCGAAAACCTTGCCAACGAAGTGCTGACCCATAATCTTGTACTTGATAAAGAATTGCTCCAAAAAGCCATTGACATCACCCAAGATTATGATATGCCAGACCCTGTCCGAGCAAAATTGTACCGAGTTTTTGGCGATAGTTTAAAGGCTGATGAGCTAACACAGGCTATCACCGCTTACGAAACAGCGTTAAAACTTGATGAAAAAGTTGGTGTAAAAACCCTTTTAACCAACTTAAAAAAACAACTTGAAATTTAACACATCCCTTCACGGGTGGGGGCTTTTTTATCCAAAAAAATAAACTGGTTGTTTAATTTTTTTTATGATAATTAACTACCCCCAACTTTATCAGGTTTTTGTATGTTAATCAACGAACAAACGACCACGCTTGCCGTGCCAAATTTTGATGAACGACTGCCAAGCGTTAGTACGACCGACTTGATTAATCTCATGCGAGTGGACAAAACGCTTGGCAACGAACGTCTCGCCAATGCGATAAGCCATGCCTATCAGGTGATAAATGGCGAATTGGACAGGTTGTATCCGTCTTGGTTTTTTGGGGGATTGTTCAATCAACATTTGACAAATTTTTTTCAACCAAAAACCCCAAGTATTGATGTCAAATCCACGCATTTTGTGTATTTGTACCGCCAAGCCGTGCTACACGAAGCCACCGCTTTGTTATGCGAACTCCACGCAGATTTTGACACGATTGGACAAGGCTTAGCTAGAGCTGATATTGCCAAACAAGACAGTTTACGCCGTCAAGTTCAGCACTTTATTGCCGACATGACAGGCAAACCACGCAATCGGATTACACTTTTATGAAGCACGCTCGTACCACAAAAGCGGTGATGAATGACACATTAGACAGTATTGCCTACCGATTTTTTGGCGACAAGTCCAATCATTATTTGCCAAAAATCATCTCGCTAAATTCACAGTTTTCACCGTTTGCGATTGTGCCTGTGAATGGGCTGATTGTGCTACCAAAAGATGATGATGTGACGACAAAAGCCGTTATCAAAATATGGGATTAAGGATTTTTATGAAAAACAGTAAAATCAGCCAGTTAAGTTATTTAGTGGGCGTTTTTTTAGCCTTTTGGCTATGGGCGATGAACGCACGAGCCGACACAGCGGTTATCAACCAATTTCCAAGCATTACCCCCAGTATGTTTGTTGCCACATTGGTCGGGGCTATTGGCAGTTATTTGGCATTTGGCGAAGATAAAAAATTCCCCCCTTCTGCCACCGCAGTCGGTCATGTGTTATTGGGCTTTGGAGCAGGGCTATTTTTTACCAAAGGCAGTCTGGAGCTTATGGGGCGTATCAATGCCAGTCATGATATTGTGCTATTTGTTTCGTTTTTGTGGGCAGTTGGCGGTTATTTTATTTTACGTCTTGCCGTTTCTGTTGCCAATTCCGACAAAATCAAAGATTTTTTACCCAACTGGCTTGTCAAAATCTTGGGAAAGGAGTAAATCATGGCAATTTTAAATCTGATATTAATGAGTTTAAGTTTAATGATTTTAATCGGTTTTTTACTGCAGACTCGCAAAAAAGATACTTGTGAATGGTGGGCAATGCGAAGTTTGCTTATCTACAGCATTATTGTCAATGTGTATATGTTGTTTGATGCTTGGGAACTAAAAAATCGTTTGCCGATTAGCCTAATTATGATACAGCTTGGATTTTTTACCCTGACATTGGCGTTATTGCTAGGTTGGCATCTTATGCGACAGCGTACCAAATTGTATAAAAAACAACGTTTTAACCAACGTATTCAAGCCATTTTTAAGGAAACATGATGAAAAAAGCGACCACCGAACAACTGAAATCCCTTGCCGATAAATACGGCATTTCGCTCGCAGGACTGCAAACCATTGTAGAAGTAGAAAGCAAAGGCAAAGCATTTAACAATGACGGTACGCCTGTGATTTTGTTTGAAAAACACATTTTTTACAAACTTTTGAAAAATAAAGGTCTGACCGCTATCCGTGATAAAGCGTTCAAAGAACGCCCTGATTTATGCTACCCAAAATGGCAACGTGGCACTTATGGTTTGCCGTCAAGTCAGCATTCACGCTGTGCGGTTGCCAGCACTTATCACCGAGAAACCGCACTTGAAAGCTGTAGCTGGGGACTTGGACAAATCATGGGTTTTCATTGGTCGGCTCTGGGCTATCCTAGTTTACAGGCTTTTGTCAATGCGATGTATAAAGATGAAATCAGTCAAATTGATGCGATGTGCCGTTTTTTAAAAGCAAATAAAATTATCACGGCATTAAATAATCAAGACTGGCAAAAAGTCGCACTGCTTTACAATGGCAAAGAATACAAAGCCAACCAATATGACACCAAACTTGCCAATGCTTATGCAAAATACAAGGCAAAATCATGAAATATTTAATTGGGCTTAAGAACGATTTAATCCAACAGTTTGATAATTTGACACCAGACAAAGTTACCTTGCAACTGGTGAATGGCGAAATCGGCAAAAACAGCTACACCGTGCAATATATCGCACGCTTTACTCTGCAAGATTGCCGATTAGCCAGTCCTTTTGACGTGTTAATGTTTATCAAAAATTGGTTTAAATTACACCAAAAAGATGAACCTGACCTAAATTTTGACTGCGAAGTCATCGACTTAGAAAGCTATGATTTGCAGATTGATTTAGCCTTGTTTGACAAATTAATGCTGAAAAAAGACGGGACAACCGATATCTGTATCGCCCCAGTATGGAGCGATGAAGCCGATACCTTTATCAGTGGTGCCATTACTGGCTAAAAAGGTGAACAATGTCCGATTTGTCCGCTTTGTCCGCTTTATCTGACTGGGTAAACCAAATTGCTGAACATTTTGACGACCGCCAAAAACGAGTCTTAACTCGCAAAATCAGCCAAGCGGTCAAAAAAAACTGGGCAAAACGTATCCGTTACCAACAAGACCCAAACGGTGCAAGCTTTACCCCTCGAAAAAACCGCAATCGTGGGGCAATGTTTCGCCATGCCCCAAGAATGCTAAAAACCGTGTACAATGCCGAAAAAGCTGAAATCGGCTTTGACGGACGCTATGCAAAAATTATGGAAGTCCACCAATATGGACACACTATCCAACCGTCGCCCAATGCTCGTGAGACAACCTATGACGTGCGAGAGACAGTTGGTTTTAGTGCTGATGATAAAGAAGTGATTAAAAATATTGTAAATGATGTATTTACCAATATTTGATTTTTACAAAAGAGAGTATAATGCAAGATTATCGTTGTAGTGTCTGCGAAAAATTATTGTTTCGCCTTCACGGTGAGGCTGTGGTCGCCGCAAAATGTCCACGTTGTAAAACCTTAAATAGCTTGACTTTGGTCACAAAGCAAGCGAACATCACGAACGCCAATGAGCGTCCTAAACCAGAGCGTCCAGAACGCCCCATAAGAGGACGCAATCATGAAAAAAAACTATCTTAAACCCACTTACAACCCCAAAGGCAACAGCTTTAGCGGGTGGCTTGGTGGCAAGCACAAACTGGCTCGCACGATTATTGATATCATGCCTGAACACAAGCACTATATTGAAGTGTTTGCAGGAGCAAGCTGGGTTTTATTCAAAAAATCACCCAGTTACTGCGAAACCATTAATGATATTAATGGTGAATTAATCAATTTTTATCGTGTGGTTAAATATCACTTTGAAGCTCTTAGCATTGAGTTAGAAAACACGCCGATTAGCCGAGATTTATTCACTTTGTTAAAAAACACTGACCCAAATTCTTTGACCGATATTCAAAGGGCATCACGTTTTTACTATTTGTTAAAACTGGCATTTGGTAACAAATTAACCAATCAATCCTACTCGCCTTTATCAGATTTTCGCCCACGCCTTGATATTGCCAAAGAACTCAAAGAGCGATTATCACAAGTGCATGAGCGACTAAAGCACGTTAATATTGAAAACCTACATTTTAGCCAACTTATCAAACGTTATGACAAAGCTGATGTACTGTTTTACCTAGACCCACCTTATTATCAAACGGAAGATTACTATGGCAAAGATGTTTTTGGTCGTGATGACTTTATTGTTTTGCGAGATTTGTTATTAAATATTAAAGGTAAATTTATCTTATCTATTAATGACTTGCCAGAAACGAGAGCCATTTTTAAAGATTTTTTTATCAGTACAAGACAAATTCGTTGGAGTTTGAACAGTAACGAGATTAAAAGTGATAACAACGGCAAAGAGTTGATTATCACCAATTTTAGACAATAACCCAAAAGTCCGAAACCGCCCTGTTTCGGACTTTTGCCTTTTCCTTTTAGCCTTTCTTTTTGCCATAATAAAATCCTTTTATGGGGATTATTATGCACGCACACCTATCCGACACCCAAAGACGACTACACAACATCGCAACCATTGGCACGGTTTTCGCCATTAACACAAGCGACCAAACCATGCGATTGGATGTAGGAGAGTTACAAACCGACTGGCTACCGATTCCCACCATTTCAGCAGGATTGGTGCGGATTTGGCGTTGTCCGTCCATTGGCGAGCAGTTTTTATTGTTAAGCCTAAGCGGTGATTTGGCAAATGCCATTCCTGTTATCAGTTTGTTTAGCGAACAAAACCCCACGCCCAGTACCGATGAACACGAGATTTTTATCCATTTTAACGAAAGTAACTATTTAAAAATTCATACTAAAGATAGCCACCTACATTTGAATATTGCAACCACCGATATTGATAGTGATGTCAAAATTAATGGCAACTTGAGCGTAACAGGCACAATCCACGCAGACGGTAATATCACCACCGATAACGATGTCATTGCCAACGTATCGCTGAACAATCACACGCATGGCGGTGTACAAGGTGGACGTTCTAGCACAGGCAAACCGCAATAAGGGGCAATATGAGTATTTTTGATGCACAGGGCATGAGTAAAACAACTGGCAAACTTTTGCCCACCGATGAACACCTTCGCCAAAGTATTTTTGATATTTTGACAACACCGATTGGCAGTCGGCTTGTCCGCCGAGAATATGGCAGTTTGTTGCCGTTTTTGCTTGACGAGCCAGTTAATCCTGCTACCAAACTTAAAGTCATGTCCGCCATTGCCACCAGTATTATCAAGTATGAACCACGAGTCAAAATTTCACAGGTTACGCTTGCTATGAATACCGATGCTACCAATACCACAGGCAATGTAGGGCTTGACATCAATCTTGACTTAAAACTGTCTGACAACCGCAGACTCAACACCAGTTTAACCCTTGTTCGTGGAGCGACTTTATGAGCCAAGTTTTTAAACCGATTTATCTTGATGATTTGCCTTATCCCAATGTTTTACAACCGATTGATATTGAAACCACTTTATCGCAAATTAAAACTGAATTATTAAACCATTTTGATGAAAATCATCCTATTCATCAAGCCCTGACCTTAGAAAGCGAGCCTGTCAATAAAGTATTACAAGTGCTTGCTTACAGGCTTTCGCTAAAGGTAGAACACATTAACCAATCCGCTAGAAGTTTGATGTTGGCTTTTGCGACAGAAAGCGACCTTGACCATATTGGCGTAACCTATTATCGTCTCGAGCGAAAACTTATCCAAGCCGAAGACAAAACTATTAATCCACCAAAACCTGCGATTTTTGAAAGTGATGATGATTACCGATACCGCCTTGCTTTATCCATTGAAGCTTTGACACGAGCAGGTTCAGCAGGTAGCTATCAGTTTCATGCCCTATCCGCAAGTCCAGAAGTTTTTAGCGTAACCGTGCATAGCCCAGCACCCACCGAAGTTGATGTATATTTGGCAGGACAAGTACAAGGCGATATTTTAGCACAAACGGGTGAAGTCGGTGTATCTAGCACCGCTATTCACGATGTTAAAAATGTGCTAACGGCTGATGATATAAGACCTTTAACCGACCTTGTGCGTGTGCAATCAGCTACCGCAAAACCTTACCAAATCAAGGCTGTAGTCTATGTCAAAAATGGCTTATCGCCTAGCCTTGTCTTAGCAAAAGGTTTGACCGATTTACGAGCTTATTTAAGCGAAAATTTTAAACCGTCAAATCGTGTCGCAACCAGTCGTATAATTGGTGCGTTGGACGTGAGCGGTGTTAGTCGTATTGAGCTGGTCAATCCGTCTGCTGATGTGTTAGTAAATGTGGGCGAAGTGGCTCAATGCACCGTTTTTGATATCATTGCAAAATCGGAAGGAACCTAATATGAACATTTCTCCAATGAACGTAAACTTAGCCAATCCGCCCATTAGCACCGAGCGAGCCGTGTCACTACTTCCTGCCAATGCCACCAAATTAGAACACAGTTTAGCCAGTATCACCGCAAAAATTGAACCCATTCCTGTGCCATTTTTTAACGTCTGGGATGTGGACAACTGCCCTGATGAATTTTTGCCCTACCTTGCGACAGCGTGGAGCGTGGACGAGTGGAATGATAACTGGACAGCCGACACCAAACGAGCGGTTATCAAAAATAGTCTGTGGGTACACGAAAGAAAAGGCACACTCGGAGCGGTAAAACGAGCCTTATCCGCCATGCAGTACGACACCAAAATCATAGAATGGTGGCAAAAAAATCCGCAAGGACGTGGCGGTACCTTTAGCATTGAAGTCGCCCCAACCACAGGCGTGATTGCCGATAGTATTCTGCAAATTAAAAATGTCATTGATGCCGTCAAACGCCTATCCGCCCATTATGATGTGTATATTGGTGTAACCACTTTGGCAAATATTCATGCAGGTGGTGTTAGCTTGGTCGGCGTTGAATTTGTTATCACCAATTGACCGAAACAGGGCTGTTTCGGACTTTTGCTTGTTTTAAAACAAAAATTTTTTTGTCAAAATGATCGTAATTTTATTTAACAGGAAAATCCTATGTCTCAACAACCACAAGGCGTTATTGCCATTTTTGATACCACACAAATTCCTGCCGAAGGCTTTATTGCTTTAGAAAAAAAAGAGCAAGGGCAAACCGTTTTACCAAGCCATATTGTACTACAAAACCAAGCCAATAATGCCAAATTAGCCCTAAATGACGGTCTTTTACGCACTTGTCAAGACAGCATTAGCCTTTATTTTGCAGGGGGAAATGCCAGTTTATATATCCTAAAAAACCCTGTCAAACAAGCCAGTGAACTTACCAAAGATAATGTCATTATTGCCTATCAGCTTACCCAAGCGGGTATTTATATTTTGAAAAAATTAAATAATCATTATCAATTTACTTTACAAACCAATATTGCTGTGATGGAATTATAATCATGTCGCACCAACTTTTTTTGACCGAGCTTGGCAAACAAAAATTAGCATCACTTGCCACAAAGGGGCAGGGCAATCCATTGACGATTACCGAATTTGTCGTGGGTGCTGGCATTAATGTAGATTTTAGCAAACGTCTGGGCCGCCAAACTTTGGTTGCCAAAAAATATCAAACCACCGTGCAGGACGTGGTACAGCTCTCCCCAAATCAGTACGAAATAGCTTGTATTGTTCCCCATGATGTTGGTGGTTTTGCGATACGAGAAATCGGACTTATCGCCGATGATGGCACGCTGATGTGGGTTGGCAGTCTGCCTGAAGTACAAAAACCCACGACTGATAGTCTATCGGTGGTGGATTACCGCATTAACTGTATTGTCAGTATTGACGATGCCAACGTTACCTTAAGCGTGGACGGCAACGTCGTTACTGCGACCAAAAAATGGGTGCTAGATACCGTGGGCGACAGCGTGAAACTTGAGATTGAAAAAATCCGTGAACAGTTAGAACGCCAACGCATTCCCATTTGGGGCTTATTGATTACCCAACATCACTATGATAACAGCGATGCTATCGTTGCCGAGCTTGGATATGGTAACTGGATACGCACCGCACAAGGTAAAGCGATTGTCGGACAAAATATCAATGCAACCGATTGGACAGCAGAGCTTGGGGCAGTTCATCAATATGCGACAGGCAATGACGTACGACAAGCCCAAATCTTTGCGGTATGGCAACGTGTGCCTGATGACTATGTACCGCCAGTTTTCCGTGTTTACTGGACATCGGACGAGCAGGGCAATAACCAAACTAGCCAAATCAACGAAGGGCAAAAAGCATTTTTATGGGCGGACGTGGCAAATTTAACCACGCCACAGCCGATCGGGGGTGTGATAAATGGTGATAAGCAAAGTAGCATTAGCATTGCAGGCGGTCGTTTTGATTTTCCACCAACGCTTGACAATGGTAAAACCAAGCTCGGTGAATATGCTCCAACCAATATTGATAAAGACTTAACGATTAGCATGGGGATTAGTCTGCCTAATGATGAGCAGGTTTTGGCAGAATTAAGTGTTAAAAATGATGTGGGGAATGATTTCTATGGCGATATTCACATTTCTTTGGACTATCGTGTACAAGGTATGGGGGATGAGATATGGAAAGAACATAGCCAAAAGATAGGTGGTTGGACAACAGTACACCCTATTTTTAGCAAAACAGATGAAAGAAACTTAGCCCAAGCACTTGAATATGATAGTAACAATAAACGTTATTTAGTATTAAAAACTCTGCAAAAAGCATGGGTGGCAGATGAAAT
>NZ_KB903791.1 GCF_000379845.1 Moraxella boevrei DSM 14165
TCTTGAAAATCTTGAAAATCTTGAAAATCTTGAAAATCTTGAAAATCTTGAAAATCTTGAAAATCTTGAAAATCTTGAAAATCTTGAAAATCTTGCCCCAAAAACTTTGCTGAAGCCAAAACCGCAACATTTTGACGGTAACTGGACACCTGAAAAATGGGATTTTTGGGTAAGTGAAGCCCGCACGCATGGCTGGCTAGACAATGACGAACTTGTGTTGGCTCGTGAAGGCATGATGACAGGTGAGATACATGGGCAATCGGTGTTTATCGCCAACAAAAATATTTTGAGTACAGGGCAAAGTTTTGGGCGAATGTGTGGCGTGTTGCAACACCAATTTAACGGCATCCAAATCAGCCTAAACAACGATGAAACCCAACTGGCGGATATCAGTATCCAATCGCCCCAAGTGCGACAAGCACAGCGTGATGCCCTAGCCATCCAAGTCGCCACCGAACAGCTAGAAAAACAGCCCATTATGCAGATACTCTTACAACAAAACGCCAAAATTGGTTCAATAAAACTTACTTAATTATGTAGAAATTATATCTGATTAAAATTGACTAAAATTATTTTGCCAAAAAAATCTGTTAAATAACCGCTACTTATTCTAAAATTAGCTTTATTAAATCATTTATTGAGTAAAATTGATAAAAAAATTGGCAAAAAAGTTGTTTAGATTATTTAAAAGATGAAAAAAATGATATATAATAACAACTTCTTTTAAACAACATAGAGTTAGGTGATTATATGTTAGATAATCTAAGAGGCATGGCAGTTTTTGCTAGCGTCGTCCGTCACGGTTCATTTAGCGGTGCTGCCAAAGAATTAGGCATTACAACGAGTGCAGTTAGCCAACAAATTCGCTCACTAGAGCAAGACATGGGCGTGGTGTTATTGCACCGTTCTACTCGTAAATTGAGCTTGACTGAAGCAGGTGCTTCTTTTTACGAAAGTGCCAAAGACGTGGTAGAAGCCGCTGAACAAGGTCGCATCCGTGTTCATCAATTGCGTGATGAATTGGCAGGTAACTTGCGTATCGCGACCACCCCAGAATTGGGCGTAAACCACATTCTACCTGCATTGTCAACCTGGATGTCAGCCCATGATGACCTAAATATCCATTTTGAAGCGGATAACCAATATGTGGATATGATTGAAGAACGTATTGATATTGCGGTGCGTATGTCGCCAAATACCAATGATACTAGCGTATCGGTTTATCCATTGACCGAAGTGCGTCCGATGTTGGTTGCATCGCCACATTACCTACGTCAACACGACAAAATCACTGACCCAAAAGATTTGGCAAACTTGCAAATGATTGGTATCACTTTGGTGAAAGACCCTGCGGTATTGGACTTAATTAGCGTTGAAAATGGCAAAAAAGTGCGTGTCAAAGTACCAACCCGCATTGAAACCAACAATGTACAACTAGCCACCGCATTGGCAAAAGAAGGTCAAGGCATCGCTCGTATCATGTCGCTAGATGTGCAAAAAGAATTGGCAAACGGGGAATTGGTGGAAGTATTGCCAACTTACCAATTAGCCAGCTATATGCTATATGCCGTAACGCCACGTCGTGAACAACAACCTGCCAAAGTGGTACGTTGTTTAGAAGTATTAACCAAATACTTTGAAAAAAATTAATTAACAAACAAGCAAAATTATTTAATTGAATAAAAACGGATAAGTAATTATCCGTTTTTTTGTGTCTTTCTCATGGGATTTTTATGAGAGCAGTTTTTTGCATGGATTTTGTGCATTCGGCGGTTTTATGCTAAACTAGCGTTTTTTAACGTAAATCACGTTACCCCAAATCATTTTAACATGGATAATTTAAAAGAACGCTATGCTTGATACTGTTGCCCAAAACGCCCAATCTTTACCACTTTCACACCTTTGCCAAAAAATTACCTTTATCGGTGGCGGAAATATGGCAGAAGCCTTGATTACAGGCTTATTGGCAAAGGGTTTTCTCTCGGATTTGTTGGCGGTGATTGAGCCTGACAGCCAAAAACGTGAACATTTTGCCAAACAGGGCATTACGGCGGTGGATGCCAATGAGTTGACTGCCGTGACTGCCAAGATTAGCGATAGCGATGTAGTGATTTTGGCAATCAAACCGCAAGTCGTTGTTGAAGTGTTAACCCCCATTCGTCAAGCGTTTGCACAGCAGCTGGTAATTTCTATTTTGGCAGGTGTGCCGTTACAATGTTTGCAAGTATTATTGGGCGACAACGTACGCTTGGTAAGAGCGATGCCAAATACTCCTGCGATGATACAGCAAGGAGCGACAGGGGTATTTGCCAATGTATCTGAAACGGATAAGTCGCTTGTTACTGCTCTGTTGTCCGCATCAGGGCTAGTTTTGTGGGTGGGAGATGAAGCATTATTACACGCAGTAACGGCAGTATCAGGCTCTGCCCCTGCGTACTTTTTTTATGTGTTTGAACAAATAATCAGCACAGGCGAAAAATTGGGCTTAAGCTATGAGCAAGCGAAACAACTCGCTATCCAAACCGCTCTCGGCTCGTCCATGATGGCACGCCAAAGCGATGATGAACCAAGCCTTTTACGCCAAAAAGTGACTTCGCCTAATGGCACGACCCATTCAGCGATTTGTGTGTTTGATGAACAAAAATTGGGCAATATCATTGAGCAAGCCATGCAAGCCTGTGTTGCACGTTCCATTGAACTTGGAAAAGGATTGGCGTGATGACACATTTGGTTGCAGGGATTTTTGATATTGTTGTCGGATCGGTGATGTTACTGCTATTTTTTCGCTTTATGCTTCAGTTTGCAGGGGTGGAACGTAGTGACCCATACGCCAAGAGCATTTATCAACTTACCAAAGTAGTGGATGTATTTTCTCGTATTTTTCCGACCCTTGGTGGTGGGCGAGTGAGTTTATCGGCGGTGGCGTTGTTGTTTTTGTTAAGGCTAATTTTTGTGTGGGGCGTGCTAGATTTAATGCAACTTGATAGTCAAAATATTGGGCTATTTCACAGCACCGATTATAACATGGCGATGATTGACCATTTGCACCGTTATTATTCACCGTTCATGCTATTTTTTGTGGCAAGCGTAACGTTGGTGGTGGATTTTTTGCGGTTATGCCAAAACCTTATCATTGCATCATTTGTGATTAGTTGGATTGTGATTTTTAGCGATAAAGTTCACCCAGCCTTATTATTATTAGCCAATCTAAGTGAGCCGTTAATCAGTCCATTTCGCAAATTATTACCAGTAACGGGTATGTTTGATTTAGCCCCAATGGTTGGGTTTTTCCTAATTATTTTATTGGAGGTTATTGTCAAAACTTTTGGCGTTTATTTAATTAACCTGTAAAATCGCCTTAAGGCGTGCTGAACTTTTATATTTGCAATTAAAATCACGAAAAACAAGATTTAGTCATTTTTAAGGCAAAACACGCATCTTATTTCTAAATAATGACTAAATTGTAATTAGTGTTATAAAGGTTCAACACGCCCTATTTTGATAATAAAAACGCTTGGGAATTAGCTGAGCATTTTTGTTGTCAGGATGTGGTCTATCGGCAACGCTTAGCACTTGATTAATCCAAATATCTGCCAACTGTACCGCCGTTACCAAATCATTGCCTACCGCCAAACGCCCTGCAATAAAACTTGCCAAACTACAACCAGAGCCGTGAAATTCACCTGTCAAACGAGGTAAAACCGCTTGATAAGTCAATTGAACGCCATTATGGTATCGCTGATATAAAAACTGCTCAATGCCTTGGCGGTCGTTATCGTGCGATGTTTTTACCAACACCGCCTTTGCCCCACGTTGACACAAATCTTTTGCTCCATCATGCAAATTATCAATCCCTGTCAAATCTCGTAATTCATGGCTATTTGGCGTAACCACACTAGCAAATGGCAATAACTGACTAAAGGTACTGACCAATGTCGCTTTATCACCGAGCGAACCACCGCTATTCGCTACCAACACAGGGTCTAATACATAGGGCATCGCCTGAGCAATTTGCCCTGATGCGAATAATTCCGCCAACATCACAATATTATCCGTTGTGCCAAGCATTCCTGATTTAATCGCCTTAACAGGCAAGTCCTGCAAAACCGTAACGGCTTGAGCCTTGACCAACTCCGCCGAGCACGCCTCAAAACTAAAAACTTGTTGGGAGTTTTGTACGGTTACGGTGGTACAAGCCACGCTTGCATGGGCATGAGCTTGCCCAATCGCCTCAATATCTGCTTGTAGACCTGCACCACCTGACGGGTCAAGCCCTGAAAAACATAACACAGTCGCACGCATCATCTTTGCTTATCCATTCGTTTTGGCTAAAATCAACAAGATTTTACCAAAAAAATCAGCTTTTTACCAAAAAAATCAGCTTTTTACCAAAAAAATCAGCTTTTTACCAAAAAAATCAGAAATTTTTGCAAAAACGACAAAAAACACTTGCAATCTTAGCAAAGTTTGCTATAATGCCGTCCCACAACAACACAAAATGTTGTTAATAAAATTCGGTGACGTGGGTGAGTGGCTGAAACCACAGCCCTGCTAAGGCTGCATACGGGAAACTGTATCGAGGGTTCGAATCCCTCCGTCACCGCCATTTTATTGTGTGATTTTGAATTGATGTATTAATCAACCGTTTAGCAAAAAATAATTTGAAAAAATTAAAAAAATGCTTGACAAGATTAAAAGTTAGATTTATAATACGCACCACTTTAAACAAGTTAATATATTTGTTTCAAGCTTTTAGTTTAAGCGCCCGTAGCTCAGTTGGATAGAGCATCAGGCTACGAACTTGAGGGTCGGGAGTTCGAATCTCTCCGGGCGCGCCAATAAACTGAAAAATCAATCGCCATAGGGCGATTTTTTTATGCCTAAAATCTTTTAATCCAGATAAATCTGGATAAATTCGTCAAAAAACAGTTGGTTTTTTTATTTTTTAAGGTAAAATTATGCCTTTAATCATAAATTTAACCCATTGTTATGAAATCAACAAAAACCCCCAACTTACGTCAACCAACTGCCAACCCACAACCAACCGCTTATTCCCCAAAAATCGCCGATAAACAGCCTATCATCGCCAAACCCACGTTGCGATTGCTCGCCATGTTATACGACGGGATGTTGATTTTGGCATTGTTGTTTTTTGTGTCTATGTTACTCGTGGTGTTAGGTACGCATCTGCTACTCCCTGTCGGTACAACTTCGCAACAAGCTACCGAATTACCCGCATGGTACCAAAATTTTGTGTTAACGCCGTCTTTTGTGTTAACCTTGATTGGGTTTTATGGGGTATTTTTACGTAAATCTGGACAAACGTTGGGGATGCAAACGTGGCGGTTAAAAACCCTAAACCGTGATGGTTCGCTACTTAGTTGGGGGCAAGTGGTAAAACGGATTTTATCAGCGTGTCTGTTGCCTGCGTTGTGTGCGGGTTTAGGCTCGCTGCTGCATGGCAGTCGCCAAGCGGTATTGTTTAGTGCGTTTATAGGGTTTTTGTTTAATTATTGGTTTGCTTGGGTTAATAAGCAAGGCATTGCGGTGCATGATATGCTATCGGACACGGTTACGATGAAAATGCCCAAAATTGAGCATGACGGGCTGTTTTCATCGTTTCGCAAAAAATAATTGGCAATTTTTGGGTAGTTTTTTGCCATAATTTTCGTATGGTTTTTGCTCGTTAAGCCAAACTTTTTAATGCCAACTTTAATAAATGTTGTGTGGTTAATTCGTCATTTAGGTTGGTTTTGGCAATTTTAATGGCTTGTTGGGCTTCTTTTTCTTTATACCCTAATGCCATCAGACCTGCTTCCACTTCGGCAATAATGTGCATTTCTTGGCTCGCTGATGCGCTGTGGTTGTCGCTGTCAACGTTCAATACAGTGGTAGCGATTGGCTCACCATTGCCCAAATGTTTGATTTTATCAACTAACTCTACTAATAAACGTTGAGCTGTTTTTTTGCCAACACCGGGGATACGGGTCAAAGCGGTTTCATCGCCTTGTGCCACATAGTGCTTGAGTTCGTCAAGGCTTAGCGTGGATAAAATAGCCAATGCCATTTTTGCCCCCACGCCGTTAATTTTGAGCAGTTGGCGGAATAATTCTCGCTCGTGATATGTCAAAAAACCGAATAATAAATGGGCGTCTTCTCGCACGATAAGCTGGGTCCACAGGCTAATCGGCTGGTTGAGTTGTAATTGGCAAAAGGTGTTCAGTGGCATTTCAATCTCGTAGCCGACACCGCTTGCCGTCATGATAATGGCGGTGGGTGCGTGTAAATGTTCAACATTGCCGTGGATTTTTGCTATCATTTTTGTACCTATCAAAAATAAAAATTGGTTGAATTTATTTATCCAACCAATTTTTTAAGCGATTGATTTCTATCAATTATTTATAATAATCAACCATTTTTTCCAATGACACAGGACGGATTTTGCTCGCGTTACCTGCTGTACTAAAGGCGGTGTAACGCTCTACGCACACGTCTTTCATGGCTTTAATGGTTTCGTTTAGATATTTGCGTGGGTCAAATTCGGCTGGGTGTTCCACCATAAAACGGCGAACCGCTCCTGTACTTGCCAAACGTAAGTCGGTGTCAATATTGATTTTACGCACGCCATGCTTAATCGCTTCAACCAATTGTTCAACAGGCACACCATACGTTTCGCCAATTTGACCGCCGTGGTCGTTGATGATTTTTAGCCATTCTTGTGGCACAGAGCTTGAGCCGTGCATGACAAGATGGGTATTTGGTAAGGCTTCGTGAATTTCACGGATACGTTCCACCGCCAAAATATCACCTGTCGGTGGTCGAGTGAATTTGTATGCACCGTGGCTTGTACCTACCGCAATCGCCAATGCGTCCACGTTGGTGTCCGCCACAAATTGACGAGCTTCGTCTACCGATGTCAATAATTGTGAATGGTCAAGCACGCCTTCTGCACCGACGCCGTCTTCTTCGCCTGCCATGCCTGTCTCTAGGCTACCTAACACGCCAATTTCACCTTCCACAGACACACCGCAAGCGTGCGAAAATTTCACCACTTCACGGGTAACAGCGACATTATAATCATAGTCCGCAGGGGTTTTGCCATCTTCTTTTAAAGAGCCGTCCATCATGACCGAGCTAAAGCCAAGCTGAATGGAACGTTGGCAAACGGCAGGGCTTGTGCCGTGGTCTTGGTGCATAACCACAGGAATGTGTGGAAACTCTTCCACCGCTGCCAAAATCAAATGACGCAAAAACGGTGCTCCTGCATATTTTCTTGCTCCCGCCGATGCCTGTACGATAACAGGTGAGTCAGTTTCTTCAGCAGCCATCATGATGGCACGCATTTGTTCTAGGTTGTTGACGTTAAAGGCTGGCACGCCGTAGCTGTGTTCGGCGGCGTGGTCTAATAATTGGCGTAGGGAAATGAGAGCCATGTTAATCTCGCTTATTGAATAAAAAAGTTGGTTAAAATCGGGTAAAATAATTTTGATGATGGTTAAAATTATAACAGAAAATTTGTCTAAATTAAACGCCAATTATTTTGCAAAAACTTGCCAAAAGAAAACCCCAAAAATACTAAAATTTTTGGGGTTTTGGTAGGATATTTTTTAAATTAAAAATATTAGTATTTTTGTGATTCTGGTACGTCATTGGCAACCGCTTCTGCACCGCTTGCAACGGCATTTGCACCGTCAGCGACTGCATTAGCCGTTGCGACTGTGGCTTTTTCTGCACCGTTAGCGACCGCTTGAGCACCTGCACCGACAGCACTTGCGGTTGCTGTTGCGGTGTTTCCTACCGCTGATGCCGTTGCGTCAGCGGCTGATGCAACTACGCCACCCATTGCTTCGGCGGTGTTTTGTACATTTTCAGGGGCATTGGTAACCGCTGATGCCACGTCTTGCCCTGCACTTTGGGCAGTTTCTTTGGCTGCGTCTTGAGTTTGTTGGCTACAAGCGGTGATTGACAAAGTAGCAACCAACGCAGAAGTTAATAATAGATTACGTTTTAACATAGTCGTTCCTAGATAAAAATGGGTGAACAATCAATCACCAAATCAATAAAACACAATTTTGGCGAACCAAACAGTGTTAGTTCGCTATATTCTAACCAAAAAACATGACTTTGACAATTCACGTTAAACTTGTGACAACAAATATTAACTCAAATTTACAATTCATCAAGATTGACTAAACGATAAGATTTACAAAAATTGCGTTAAATCAATAATTTATCTTTTGTTAAATTTTTGTTGCAATGCAACAACCGCAGGCAAGGCTTTGCCTTCTACAAATTCTAAAAATGCCCCGCCACCTGTTGATGTGTAGCTAACTTTGTCGGCAACATTGTATTTATCAATCGCTGATAAGGTATCGCCACCGCCTGCAATGCTAAAGCCGTCACTATCGGCAACAGCAGTGCTGATGATTTGTGTGCCTGTGCCAAATTTATCTACTTCAAACACGCCAACAGGTCCATTCCATAGAATGGTTTTGGCTTTTAAAATCACTTCGGCAATTTTGTCGGCACTGTTTTTGGCGATATCCAAAATCATTTCGTCATCATTGATTTCATTGACTGATTTAATGGTTGCATCTGCTTTTTCAAGCGAACCTAAAAAGTCGTCAAAATCAATTTGCGATTTTTTGGCAACCACCACTTCAGTCGGCAATAAAATATCGGTTTGTGTCATGATTTTTTTGGCAGTTTCTACCAAATCCGCTTCATATAATGATGCACCGACATTCACGCCCTTTGCCACCAAAAAGGTATTGGCAATACCACCGCCAACCACGATTTGGTCGCACAGTTTGGCGAGCGTGGTTAACACGTCCAATTTGGTAGAAACTTTTGAGCCACCGACAATCGCCAACATCGGTTTTTCAGGGTTGTTTAACGCTTTGCCAAGTGCGTCCAATTCGCCTGCTAACAGTAGTCCTGCACAGGCAACCTCGGCTTTGTCAATCACCCCTGCAGTTGAGCTTTCCGCTCGGTGAGCCGTGCCAAATGCGTCCATCACGAACACATCGCACAGCTTTGCATAGGCTTGGCTTAGAGCTTCGTCATTTTTCTTTTCGCCTTTGTTAAAACGTACGTTTTCTAACAAAACGATATTGCTATCACCAAAATCCACGCCATTTTGCAAATAATCTTTAACAAATTTGACATCTTGCCCAAGTTTTTCGCTTAAATAAGTTGCAATCGGTGCTAGCGAATATTTTTCTTCAGGATTTTCAGGGTCAGGACGCCCTAAGTGGGAACAAATAATGACTTTTGCCCCTTTTTTTAAAGCAAGTTCAATGGTTGGTAAACTTGCTTTTAAACGAGCATCACTTTCAATGTTACCATTTTTGATGGGTACGTTTAAATCTTCACGAATGAGTACGGTTTTGTTAGTTAAATCAAGGTCTTGTAAACGTAAAAACTGCATGATTTTTTCCTTTTTAGGCAAGATAATCAAGGTAAAAGGTTTATAAAGTAAGTATTGTAGCATAATTGTGATAAACCGACATGCTTTTAGCAAGGCAAATGTTAATGGATAAAAAAAATTACAAAACTTTAGAAATAATGATTGTGTTTTGTGGATTTTTGCTGAATAATAAGCGTTACAATTCTGTAAAATTTGTTGTTAAATTTGACCTATTTTTATCATTTTTTTATATTCATGGAGAAAATCATGAGCGACTTAGCCAAACATACCGCCGATTTATTAGCGTTAAAAGCCGAATATGAAACTCGCATTCAAAAAATCACTGATCATATTCATCACCCACAAGATGAGCTAAATCAGCACTGGGATGACCAAGCCGTATCAGCAACCGAGAATGATATGCGAAAAAATCTGTTAGTAGAAGCGGAGCATAATTTAGGTTTAGTAAACAGTGCATTAATGCGGTTAGAAAATGATAGTTATGGTATTTGTATTGATTGCGGTGAAGAAATTGAAGAAAAACGTCTTGATGCGGTGCCTTATGCGACCAAATGTATGACTCATGCACAATGATAAATTAAATGATGAGTTAAGAAAAAATTAATTAAATTTATCACTAAAAGGAAGATTGCCATGACAATAGACAATCATGCAAATTGCACAGAAAAGTCCCAATCGCCGTCAAATCCAGTTAAAAACGGACTATTAGCGGTGGGGTTGATGTTGTTTTTGGCAATTTGCTTTAAATTGGTGGGGGAATTGTCCGAGCCAACAGGCACGGTTAGTCAGTCGGATAGCGTGTTAAATGAAATCCAAAAAGGTGCAAAATAACCCTAATTTTGCTTTAAGATGTCAAAAATATTTTAATTTTTTCAAACAAACGTAAACGCCTTGATTGGCGTTTATTTTTTTGACAATTTTTTATAAATAAGTAGCCAAAATTTTTACATTGCGATTTTTATTTTTGGGCTTATAATAGGCGTCCAAAAAATGTATTTTTATGTTAAAATATTTAATAAATTAGTTAGAAAAAAATCACAATCGGAGTAAGCATGAGCCAATTAAATCCGCAACAAACAGATGCGATGAAAGACATATCAGGACCCTTATTGGTTTTGGCAGGGGCAGGCTCGGGCAAAACTTCAGTGATTACCCAGAAAATTGCGTATTTGATTGAACAATGCCAAATGCCAGCCGAACGCATTACCGCCGTTACCTTTACCAATAAAGCTGCCCGTGAAATGAAGGCTCGTGTGCAAAAATTGTTACCGAGTGAAAAAACCAAAGGTTTGACCGTTTCCACTTTTCACCAATTTGGCTTGCAATTTTTACGTTATGAATTGTTACATACACCGTTAAAAGGCAATTTTTCTATCATGGATAGCGAAGATAGCAAACGTTTGTTGATGGATTTGATGGTACGTGACAACATGAGCGGGGCAGAAAGCAAAGAGTTGGTTGGCAAAGCCATTAAGATGATTTCGGATTGGAAAAATGATTTAATTTCGCCAGAGCAGGCAGCCGAAACCCTTGAAGACCCTGAAGATATGCTATTTGTTACTTTGTATCAGTTGTACGAACGTAATTTGCGGGCGTATAATGCGGTGGATTTTGATGATTTGATTGTGTTACCGACTAAAATTTTACAAGAAAATACCCAAGTGCGTGACAAATGGCAAAACCGCATTCGTTACCTGCTGGTGGATGAGTATCAGGATACCAATACCGCCCAATATGAAATGATTAAATTGTTGGTCGGCGGTGTGCAGCCTCGTTTTACCGTGGTGGGCGATGATGACCAGTCTATTTATGCGTGGCGTGGGGCAAAACCTGAAAATATGGCATTGTTACAACAAGATTTTCCCCGTTTAAAGGTAATAAAACTGGAACAAAATTACCGTTCAACCAGTCGGATTTTGCACGCTGCCAATGCTGTTATTACCAATAATGAACATTTGTTTGAAAAAAAATTGTGGTCGGATAAAGGTCATGGCGAAATGATACGCATTATTAAATGTCGTAATGATGATGATGAAGCCGAACGGGTTGCCAAAGAAATCGTTACGCACAAATTACGTCATGGCAACGAATGGCAAGATTATGCCGTGCTGTATCGCAGTAATTTTCAAGCCCGTATGCTAGAGGCTCAACTGCGTCAGTTGCAAGTGCCTTACAAGCTATCTGGTGGTACTTCTTTCTTTGCTCGCAGTGAAATCAAAGATATCATGAGCTATTTACGCTTGATTTTAAATCCTGAAGATGACAGTGCTTTTTTACGCATTATCAATACGCCAAAACGTGGGCTAGGACCTGCAAGTTTGGAAAAATTAGGATTATTTGCCCAAGAACACCAAATTTCGCTATTAACCGCAAGTAACCATGGTGGGTTAGCTCACGCCTTGCCAAAAAAAGCGGTGAGTGAGTTGAACGAATTTGCCAGTTTTATTGAACATTATACCCAAGAATTGTATCAAAATGACGATCCTGTACCGCTTGTAAAACAGATGATATTAGAAACAGGGTATATTGATTTGGTAAAACAAGAAGCCAAAACGCCACAACAAGAAAAAATTCGCCTTGATAATATAGAAATGCTTTACGCTAGCATTCAAAACCTGATAAACCGTGCTGAAGATGATGACAATAAGACGATAGATGCTGTCATTCGTAAGTTAGTCTTATTAGATATGTTAGAGCAACAACAGGAAGAAGAAAATACGAACAAGGTTAATCTGATGACGTTGCACGCAGCTAAAGGTTTAGAATTTAACTATGTGTATATTATGGGCTTGGAAGAAGATTTATTACCGCATAAAAATTCGGTTTTGGCGGATAGTATAGAAGAAGAACGCCGTTTGATGTATGTCGGTATCACACGTGCTAAACAAGAATTGACCTTGCTCCACGCCAGTCAACGCCGTGCTGGGGGCGAGATGCGAACCACGTCGCCAAGCCGTTTTTTGGATGAATTACCGAGTGAACATTTGGATGCACCGCATTTGAAAAAAGTGGCACAAAGTAACCAACCGCAAAAAACTGCAGATGACTATTTGGCAGGTATTCGGGCATTGTTGCAGGGAAATTGATAAATGCTTAATTTATTTAAATGGACTTATCTGTTTAACAAATAAATTTATCCTCTGTTGCTGTAAAACCACCGACTTCAGGCGGTGGATATAAGGCAACTCCGTAACCATGCTTACGCACAGAAAGTTGTTTAATGTGGTGTATTCTGCTGTTCAATATACTGGCGGATAATCTCGATTGGAGCACCACCACAAGACCCTGCAAAATAGCTAGGCGACCACAATGCATCGCCCCATAATTGTTGCTTAATGGA
>NZ_KB903792.1 GCF_000379845.1 Moraxella boevrei DSM 14165
TTGTATTCTATCACAAGTCTGATTTTGTGGTAAAATAATATAGCTGTGTTAGCGTGAATACCAAGTAAATCACTGGCTGTTCTAGCAGTAACTTGTGNTACGAAAAATTCAAGCAATTTAATTTGTACTTTTTTGCTTAGTTTACAACGAGTTATCTTCATAAAACTAGTATAGCATAGTTGCTAATCTAGTTCAGCCCTAAAATTAATGTCTTTGGTATCAGCAAATAATAAATAATCGTTAATCGCCTCGTGTAAATTCAGCCGATAAGATAAAATATGTGCTATCGGAATATTTTTTAAACTACGGCTTAAATTAATTTTTTCTACTTTGCCTGTTTCAAAATAATCTTCTGAATATTTAGCGTGAATTAAGTTAATTTCACGGATTAGGCGTTCTATTTTTTCTAGGTTGTTGTTCATCTAAAAATGCTCCCACCCCTTAATCTCAAACTCAAGTTTTTGATTTTGAAAGAATAATTCTAAACCTTGCTGTTCTATAATTTCGCCAATCGGATAACTTAAGTTAGAATAACGATGATTAAATTTATCAAAATTATCTTTTGATAGGGTAAAGCATAACTCATAGTCATCGCCCCCATTGATGATATGGCGGTATTTTTGTGCAAAGGGCAGGGTATCCAAAAGCGTACTACACGGAATTTTATCCAAATCCAATCTTGCCCCCACACCGCTTGCCTTTAAAATATGCCCCAAATCTTGCCCTAAACCGTCCGATATGTCAATCATAGCGTTGGCATAGCCGATAAGCTGTTGCCCCAATCTGACTTTTGGGATTGGGTATTGCAAGGCAGTTTTTAGCGGTGTGGGTAAATTTGTCAACGCATTTAGGCGAGCATTGCCGTCGCCATTTAAATCGTCAAGAATGTGGTGCAAGGCGTAACTTGCTGAGCCGATATTGCCACTGACACAAATCACATCGCCGACTTTTGCCCCACTTCGGTAAACGGCTTGCCCTTGCTTGATAAAGCCCAAGGCGGTGATAGAAATGGTTAAAATATCTGATTTTGTGGTGTCGCCACCGATTAATTCTACGTTAAACTGTTTGCAAATATCCGCCACCCCTTTGGCAAATTTGCCAATAAATTTATCATTTGCCAAATGTGTGGGCAAGGATAAGCCCAGTAAAATAGCATAAGGGGTCGCCCCCATACTGGCAAGGTCGGACAGATTGACTGCCACCGATTTGTAGCCGATAGCGTGGGGCGGTGTTTGATGCACAAAATGCCGTCCTGCCACCGACACATCAACACAGCTGACCAATTGACAATTTGGCGGTAGCTGGCTTATCGCACAGTCATCGCCAATGCCAAGCACGGTGTTTTTGTGGCAGGCGGTGACATTTTGAAAGTGGCGGTAAATTAAAGAAAATTCGGACATAGTGATAACTTGACTTAAACTTAGTTTGTCGGTTTTTCAGGACGTTGCCAATTGTCAATCACAGTTTGGCGACCACGAGCGACGACAAGTTTAGCATCCGCACAGTCTTTGGTGATTGTACTGCCTGCCCCAATGGTAACCTTATTGCCCAAGGTTACAGGGGCAACTAATACCGCATTTGAACCGACACGCACGTCCGCCCCAATCACCGTTTTATATTTATTGACACCGTCATAATTGGCGGTAATCGTACCTGCTCCGATATTGGTGCGTTCACCCACTGTACTATCACCGAGATATGCCAAGTGATTGGCTTTTGCACCGCTTGCCATTTGGGTGTTTTTAAGCTCCACAAAGTTGCCGATATGCACATCGTTCGCTGTTACTGCCTTTGGACGCAGACGTGCAAATGGTCCAATTTGGTTATATTCACCAACAATCGCATTGTCAAACAAACTATAGGGTTGTATCACCGTGTTACTCGCAATTTTGCTGTTTTTAATCACACAACCTGCCCCAATCTGCACATTATCGCCAATGACACAGTCGCCCTCAAAAATCACATTGATGTCAATTTGTACATCTTTGCCAACTGTTAACGTACCACGCAAATCAAAACGCCTTGGGTCAATCAGATGAACGCCTTGTTTCATTAGGGTTTCAGCTTGAAAATTCTGCCAAGTGCGTTCCAAATTGGCAAGCTGAATACGATCGTTCACGCCTTCAATTTCAAAGCCAAACTCTGGCGATACGGTAGCAATATCAATACCGTCATCAACCGCCATTTTGACAATATCGGTAAGATAATACTCGCCTTGAGCGTTGTTATTATTTAGATTTTTTAAATAGTTATGCAAAATTTTGTTTGCCACACAATACACACCGCTGTTAATTTCGCTGATTTGTTTTTGTGTATCGGTGGCATCTTTTTCTTCCACAATCGCTACAATTTTACCATCTTTGCGGATAATCCGCCCAAGCCCAAATGGCTTGTCGGTATCAAATGTTAGCATGGCAAATTGGCTATCGGTATTGATAAGCTTGTTAAGCGTATCTACACCGATGAGTGGTACATCGCCCGACAAAATCAGAGTTTTACCACTTTGGGGTAGCACAGGCAAGGTCATCTGCACGGCGTGCCCTGTGCCAAGTTGTTCGGCTTGTTCCACCCAGTCAATCACTTCGTCCTTAAAAGCAGTTTTGACCTGCTCACCTTCAAAACCGTAAATGACAATATTTTTGTCGCTACCTAATTTTTTGGCAGTGTCCAAAACGTGTGCAAGTAACGGCTTGCCTGCCAGTGGTTGCAACACTTTTGGGCAGGTTGATTTCATACGAGTGCCTTTGCCAGCAGCCATGATGATGGTGGTAATAGACATGGGTTTTTCCTTATACGTTTTTGATTTTAAAATTAATTTTAATTTTACCAATCATTTCATATTTTAACACTTATTGTTGATTGGCATCGGCATAAATCCACGCCATTGCCCCTGATGCAAAATACGCTTGGATACGCTTATAAGCGTCTACTTCGTAGCGGTCGGCTTCGGCAAGTTCGTCGTCGGTAATGTCAAAAATTACGCCGTCCACCGTGTCGCTTGGATTATTTGTTTTAATCAGCATTGGGTGAAAGCGTTTGCCACTTTTTTGCAAGACATTGGGGTCAGTGATTTCAATTTCGCCTAAGGTATAGCCGATTAAATGGTCCTTTTCACCGTTTAATCGTCGCCCAAAGGTGGATAATTGCACGCTTTCTAGTTGCAGTGTACCGTACGAAAATAGTTTTGGCATTTTTAGTCTCTCTAAAATATCAATAAGAAGTTATTAATTTTGAAAGTTATATTCATATCGTTTTTTCAGTTCTAATTCATCAAGATTATCTTTACCATGATACGCTGAAGAATAAAAACTGTAGCCATGATATAACACACCTAGGATGGCAGTTGTTGAGTTTAAGTGAAAAATAGTTACCTGTTCAGCAATTGTCAAGGTTGGATTTTCTATATAACAAGTTTAGTAAAAAAGTTTTTTTCATTATATATTTTTATTTCATGTTATTAACACGCCCACGCCCACGTTCAATCGCCATTTTAACTTGATTTGGTGCTGTTCCACCTAAGTGGTTACGAGCGTTTAACGAGCCTTCTAATGTTAAATAGTCAAACACATCATCCGTAATTAAGTCGCTAAACCTTTGCAATTCTTGTAGTGATAGTTCACTAATATCCACGCCTTTTGCCATGCCAAGGGCAACCGTCTTTCCGACTACTTCATGAGCATCACGAAATGGCAAGCCTTTTTTCACCAAATAATCTGCTAAATCCGTCGCCGTGGCATAGCCTTTCATGGTGGCAGTTCGCATATTTTCTTTATTTGGCACAAGGTTTGGCAACATATCGGCAAAGGCAATTAGCGAGCCTGTCAGCGTATCTACAATATCAAATAATGGCTCTTTGTCTTCTTGATTGTCTTTGTTGTACGCAAGGGGCTGATTTTTCATTAGCGTGAGCAAAGTGGTCAAATCACCAAACACCCGAGCTGTCTTACCACGCACAAGCTCTGGTACATCAGGATTTTTCTTTTGGGGCATGATGGACGAGCCTGTACAAAAGCGGTCTGGCACTTGCACAAAATTAAATTGAGCTGACATCCACAAAATAATCTCTTCACTCATTCGTGAAAGGTGCATCATGAGAATACTGGCGTTACTGGCAAATTCAATGGCAAAATCACGGTCAGATACGGCATCTAGCGAATTTTGGCAAATGCCTTCAAAGCCAAGTAATGTGGCAGTAATCGTACGGTCAATCGGATAAGTCGTCCCTGCTAACGCTGCACTGCCAAGTGGCATTTGATTAATACGTTTGCGTGTCTCAATAAAGCGTTCGCTATCACGCACCAGCATCTCAAACCATGCCATCACATGATGGGCAAAACTCACAGGTTGAGCAGTCTGCAAATGGGTGAAACCGGGCATAATGGTGTCGGTGTGATGACTTGCTAAATCCAACAAACCATGTTGCAAACGAGAAAGTAAACCGACAATCACGTCCGTCTGCCCACGCAAATACAGGCGAATGTCGGTTGCCACTTGGTCGTTACGGCTACGTCCTGTGTGCAGTTTTTTACCAACATCACCAATCAAGGCAGTCAATCGGCTCTCCACATTCATATGCACGTCTTCTAACGCCACGCTCCAGACGAATTCACCACGCTCAATCTCGCCTTTGATTTGGGTTAAGCCATTTACGATTTTGTCTTTTTCATCAGTGGTTAAAATTCCGCATTCAGCGAGCATGGTGGCATGAGCGATAGAGCCATTGATATCTTCGTTTACCATGCGTTTATCAAAATTAACCGATGCGGTAAATTCGGCGACAAATTTGTCGGTGGCTTCAGAAAATCTACCGCCCCATATATTAGATGTGTTAGAATTATCATTTGTCATGGGTTACTCCTAATTTTGGTTGATTAATTGGTTAAAGATTTGCTTATGTTGTTAAAATGGTTGTCAGATTTACGAACATTTTTTGCCGACTTAATGCGTTCATTAATGCCTAGTATAGCAAATACTCACCTTGATACGCCAACAGAAAAACAAAAAACGCAACATAAACTTTTTATTCCCACATTTGAAAGCCGTTCATCGGTGGCGTTTTGGCTGTTTTTGATTGTATTTTTTGGCTTGTATGGTTTGGCAGTACGAGCGGACGCAATTTTTAATGCAAATCAAGCTTTCACCTTATTTGTTGCTTATATATTAACCAATGCTTGCGTGGTATTGTTTAACGTCGGTTACATTCATATTACTGCCGATACTTTACAAAAATTATCATTTCAAGAAATCTTAAAACGTTGCGTACTCGTCACCTTGATTACCGCCCCATTTGCCACCTTAGTTGCCAACTTTTTACAACTCGTCTTGCTTGATATTCCATTTGTATGGGTAGATGTGTTTAAATATATGGTGTTTAACACCGTTGCAAGCATGATGATTTTTGGCTTACTCATCTTTTATTTTGCCAATCAACAAAAAAAGATTGAACAACAATACACCGAATACCAACAAGCCCTACTTGAGCAAAACGAACAACTCAAAGCCCGCATTACACCCCATTTTTTCTTTAATATGCTCAATACCGCACAATATTTGATAGAAACCGACCCGTATGAAGCCGAGGCAATGATACGCCACGTTTCAAGCCTATATCGCATGAGTTTTGGCGAAGTCAAAGAAATTGCATTGTTGGATGAAATAGCTATTTGCAAACATTATTTGAATGTGGAAAAATACCGTTTTGAAGACAAATTACAAGTCGCATGGCATTTGCCCGATGATGAAGATATGTTATACGATATGACAATTGTATCATTATCCTTACAACTTGTTTTAGAAAAAATGATTATTTTTGTGGTAGAAATGACCACCGAAACCATTTATATGGACATCACGGTGAATTGGTCAAATGATTTAGTAACCATTGACATTCAAGTAACTTTGCCAAAAATCCATTACGCAACTATTCGGGAAAATATCACTAAAAAACTCAGTTTTACCAACCAAATCAATGTATTAAAACAACATTATGGCGAAAGTTCAGTGATTGATTATTTTTATGATGGCAAATATTTACTAATAAAAATTCAATATCCGTTAAAAGATGTGGCAGTTTAAGCAATATTTTTTATTAAAAAATTTAAACAATAACATGAATCATTCATCAGTAATTTATTTAAGTTTAAATAATAGATATTTTTTTAAAAAATTAAAAAATATCTGAATAAAAAATGGTAAAAAATGCTACTATCTTCCTAATTTTGTGATAGAATGTAAAAATTAGCTACCCAAAGCGATATTTTTTGTGATAAACGGTTTTATGTGTTAAAATAAAACAAATTGAAATAATTAAGGAGAAAGCTGTGAGAGTGATTGTCTGTGATGATGAGCCGTTGGCACGTGAGCGTCTAACGCGTATTATTCGTGAAGAAGGTCACGACGTTGTCGCACAAGCCACCACAGGGATTGAAGCGATTGCCCGTGTCAAAGAAACTACCCCAGACATTGTGCTACTAGACATTCGTATGCCAGAGATGGACGGTATCCGCTGTGCCAAAGAACTCAATGAGCTTGCTCAGCCCCCTGCGATTATTTTTGTGACGGCGTACGACCACTATGCGATTTCGGCATTTAAAGCCAATGCGATTGGCTATCTGCTAAAACCTGCCAATAAAGAAGAACTTATTGATGCCTTATCGCGTGCATCAACGCTTAACAACGCACAGCTAAACGAAATCCGCCGTTTGGAAGACCCAACCGCACAGCCAATGCGTCAGCATATTGCGGCTCGCACACACCGTGGTATTGAGCTAATTCCGCTGAGCGATATTTACTACTTTACCGCCGACCAAAAATATGTCCAAGTCCGCCACAAAAATGGCACGGTATTAATTGATGAAACCTTAAAAGAGCTTGAAGCAGAGTTTGGCACTTCATTCTTCCGTGTGCATCGTAATGCCTTGATAAACCTGGATTATGTAGAAATGCTAGAATCGGTTGACCAAGGGCAGTATCAAGTCAAATTTAAAAATATTGATGAGCGTTTGGCGATTAGCCGTCGCCATTTGCCTGTATTGCGTGACCGTGTGCAAACCATGTAAATGATTAACATTAAAATGCCTAAAATTGCAAACCGCATTTTAGGCATTTTTTTTTGGAAATTGGTCGTAAAAAATGTGCTAAAATTAACCGCAAAACTGTTTAATAAACTTTTAATGAATTGGAAAAATCATGAAAACCTTAAATATCGCTACCCGTCAATCACCACTTGCCCTATGGCAAGCTGAGCATATCAAATCACGCCTAGAAGAACTATATCCTGATTTAACCGTTAATCTTGTCACCATGGTCACCAAAGGTGATAAAATCCTCGATGTGCCACTGGCTAAAATCGGCGGTAAAGGCTTATTTATCAAAGAGTTAGAAGAAGCTCTCTATGAAAAACGAGCAGACATTGCCGTGCATTCCTTAAAAGATGTCCCAATGGAATTGCCAGACGGCCTAACGCTAGGAGCGTACTGCGAGCGTCACCGCCCAACGGACGCATTTGTGTCGAATAATTATAAACATATCAATGACTTACCACAGGGAGCAAGGCTTGGTACATCTAGTCTTCGCCGTCAATGCCAAATCGCCCAATTTCGCCCAGATTTACAGATTATTAGCTTACGTGGCAATGTTGGCACACGCCTGTCAAAACTTGACAATGGCGAGTATGATGCCATTATTTTGGCGACCAGTGGACTGATGCGACTTGGTCTTGATGAGCGTATCCGCCATGAATTAGACACGATTGTGAGCCTACCTGCGGTGGGGCAAGGGGCGTTGGCGATTGAATGCCGAGCCGATGACACGGCTGTGTTAGCATTATTAAAACCGTTAAACCACGAGCAGAGTAAAATCTGTGTACTTGCCGAGCGAGCGATGAACCGTCATCTGCAAGGGGGCTGTCAAGTGCCAATCGCAGGTTTTGCCACCATTGAAAATGACAAATTGGTGCTAAATGGACGTGTCGGTAGTGTGGACGGTAAAATATTACTAAAAGCCACCCACGCCAATCTTTTAACCGATGACCATGTAGAAAATGCCTTGATTGCGGATAATGTTGGCATCGTCGTGGCAAAAAATCTATTAATGCAAGGAGCGGATAAAATTTTGGCAGACATTTACCAAAATGCTTAATTATTAATCGCTATGATTTTTATTAGTACCAGACCAAAAAACCGTTCAGAGTTATTAACCAATCACCTAAAAGCCCAATCAATTCAAGTGATAGATTTACCATTGCTTGAATTGGTTCGTTGCGACATCAACGATTTTGATAAACAAAAGTTGATAAATTTAAGCCATTATCATCAACTTGTATTTGTTAGTGAAATGGCGGTGCGTACATTTTTTGATTTATGGTTAAATGATAATACATTGAGTTTAAATGATTTTTTATCAAAAAATTTTATTGCCGTGGGTGAAAAAACTGCTCAAGCTTTCAACGACATTTTTCAACAACAGTTTGCCCAGTTTCCCAACATTATCACACCGAGCCAGTTTAATTTACCTGAAAATAATGAAGGCTTGCTTCAATTAGATGTTATCAAAAATTTACCAAAAACTGCCAAAGTTTTAATTATCAAAGGCAAAGATGGACGCACCTTATTCAAAAAAACCTTGCAAAAGCAGGGTATTTGGGTGGATACGTTGGACGTGTATCAGCGAATTTTTCCAATCGCAAGCCGACAACTTTTTGCAAACTTTTTTCAAAGTGTGGATTTTTGCCAAAAGAAAGTGGTCCTTATCACCAGTATGACTACTTGGCAACATTGGCAACAACTGTTAAACGATTTTGGGGAATGTGTACAAAATTTTGATTATATCGTGTTACAACATAGGATTGCGACAGCCTTGCAAGAGCAGGGGGTTGGCAATGTATGCGTGGTGAACGATGTTAAACCAATGACGGTACAACAAGCATTGTTAAGTTTTGGGGCTGAACTAGATTAGCAACTATGCTATACTAGTTTTATGAAGATAACTCGTTGTAAACTAAGCAAAAAAGTACAAATTAAATTGCTTGAATTTTTCGTANCACAAGTTACTGCTAGAACAGCCAGTGATTTACTTGGTATTCACGCTAACACAGCTATATTATTTTACCACAAAATCAGACTTGTGATAGAATACAA
>NZ_KB903793.1 GCF_000379845.1 Moraxella boevrei DSM 14165
AAACCAAACCCTAAGCAAAATGAAAAAGGCTGGTTGGCGGTTGATACTAGCGAGTTTTTATTATTTGATAAAGCTAAAGCCAAGCATGCAGTCAAATTACTTGGAACGCTAAATGATAGAAGTGGTAGGGCTTTCATTAGTATTCATCAGCAAACAAATAAGGGGGTTATAACAATTGCTGAGCATAAAAGTATTAATTGGATTTATCGTCATGAAGCCAAGGTAATACGTAATTATTGGGAAGTAACCAAAGGCTTGAATAGCACAAACCCTGATAATGTGAAAGATCAGGCTATATCTAGAAAAGATTGTCCACATAAAATTGATGGGGCGATAAAAGTTGCTGAGTATATTGTTGATGAGATTAAGAGGAATGTTAAGAGTTTGGTGGCTCAGAGAATTCGTTATCATAATACTGGAGAGATAGGAGCAGAATTACAAAAAGAGTTTGATAAATCAAATGAGAGAATTAACAAAATAAAAGATCCTTTTGAATTCGGGCAACCTATTCGTAATCCAGAAACCCAAAGAAATTACGTGTTGGCATTCAAGCTATGGTATGATATGGTTGACACGAATAAGGATTGGGATCATAAGCCAAAACTTTATAATGATGATAGATTCAATAGAAATAGTGGTATTACTGTACATAGAAGATATGATGAAAAAAAGCAAGAAGGTGAAGTGCTAAAAAGCCATTACCACAAATATAGAGATTACGACTATTTTTATGATATTTGGTCAAACATTCATTATGGCTATGTTGGGCTTAGTGTGGGTTTTGGAGAACAAGTCTTATTGTTTGGTTCAACCTCTCAACAAGTATTCAATAAAGCAACAAAAGGAGCTGACACACCCGATGATGTTACAGCTATTAAAATTGGGTTTCAACTTTATGAAAAATTCGGAAAATTTGCCGAAAAATTAACTTATCAAGATGTATTGAATATTTTAGATAAGACAGCCGTTGTTAAAATGCCGAATTCAAAACATATACATTGGTGCTATAATACAGATAACCCAGATAGGATTAAAAAATGAAAAAAAAATTGATTTTATTATTGATAAAATATAAAAAAATTATATTTTGTGTATTGATATTTAAATTATATTTCTTGGTATCATCTTTTTTTTATGATACTAATTTTTATATTTACAACAATATTAATTATGATATATTGTACAAAAAGATAGAGATATCAAGTGATGAAGATCCGGGCTTTACTAGTAAAGAAATACGTAGTATGCGTATTAAATACAAATTAAGAAAAAACAAAAAAGCTGTAATAAGATATGATAAAGAATATTGGAAAAAAAACAATAGAAAGTTTGAAATTGACATTCTTTCTATTGATGGTAAGTATTTATTTGGTAATATATTTGTAGATAAACCTGCTTACCCCAACCAAAAACCCTCTTGCTCCTTCAAAATAGAAGTCTATTCTGACAGAACAGTAGTGACCCCAACTTACAAACGGTTTTGTAAAAAACCGATGTATTATCATGAAAACTTTGATCCTTATAACCCAGCACATCAGCCAAAATCTTATTAGGACACCCTGACAATTCACAACAATTTTAGCCATTAACAAAGTAACTGCGATAAAAATTGGTTTCACGCTTTATAAGAAATTCGGAAAATTTGCTAAAGGATTGACCTACCAAAATGTATTAGATATTTTAGACAAAACGCCCCAAAATTTGTTGCCAAATTAAGAAAGAGGTGTAGGGTCTGTTGAACATTCACAAATTTAACACATCAGTCAAAATCTGGTGGGCATTACAGTTTCACCATAATTGCGTGCCAGTACTGGTAAAATTAAGGATAGAAAATGTGGAAATTAGTATTTAATATTAGCCTGTTAATACTTTTAGACAGTTGTGGTAAAGAGCCAACCATTGACCGTGCTGAGTATCTTGAAAAAATATTTCCAAATCACCCAGGTTATAAGACGTTTTTAGTGAAAGCTAATTATTTTAATAAGCCTAGCTGTCAATACTTAGAAAATTGGGCTAAAGCCAATGTAAAGACTACTTTAAAAAAAGAACGTGAACAATATACATTCTTAAGTTACGATGATGAAATAACCGCTAAGAATCCATATCTTGAAAAAGAATATGACGCTATTGGGGAACACTATGTAATTTGTGAAATGTTTAATGATGATTATCAATGTTTTAACTGTAATGATGACTAAGAAAGAGGTGTAGGGTCTGTTGAATATTCACAAATTTAACATATCAGCTACTATAATCTGATAACATAAGAGTAACTTATCATAACGAGTAGCAATCGCCCTAAATATTTTGCATTTTTTAAAAGCATTTTCTACTAGAGGGATTAAATTTAATTCGTGACAATGAGAATAAAAAAACTATTAGTTCAACGTAGTAAAATGTGGGCTTTGCAAATTACAAATTACCTTGAACAGTTATTGTTTGGAAAAAGTTTACGGTGCGATTACGCCGGCTAACCATAGATTTTTTAGTTTTTTATAAAATTTATTGTTATACCTAACCAAAGCCTAGACTTAGATTATCCATTTAACATCACCAAAAATTCAGCTTCATTAACAATGTTTATCCCCAAACTTTCAGCTTTTGCCAGTTTACTACCTGCCTTTTCCCCTGCCAACAGTGTGGTGGTTTTTGCCGACACCGAGCCTGACACTTTTGCTCCCAACGCTTGGAGTTTGGCTTTGGCTTCATCACGCCCCATGCTGGTCAGCGTGCCAGTAATTACCCAGCTTTGTCCATCAAGCGGTTGATTGCCGAGCGTTTCGTTACTCAGTTTTTGCCATGTGATACCTGCTTTAATAAGACGTTCAATCACTGCTAAATTATGCTTAGCTTTAAAAAACTCAACAATCGCATCGGCGGTAATCTCACCGACATCAGGCGTTTTTTGTAGTTCATCTAAATTGGCACGCATTAAATTGTCTAAATCACCAAATTGTTTTGCCAAATTTAACGCCGTACTTTCGCCCACGCCACGAATGCCAAGTGCGTAAATAAATTTTGGCAAAGTCGTCTGCTTGCTGTTTTCAATGGCAGTTAGCATATTTTCAACCGACTTTTCACCCAGTTTTTCAATTTTGACTAACTCATCACGCTGTTTGTGTAAATCATAAATATCTGCTACATTATGAATTAAACCTAATTCATGAAAAATAATCAGCCAACGTTCGCCCAAACCATCAATATCCATTGCCTTGCGACTGACAAAGTGAATCAACGCTTCTTGCTGTTGAGCAGGGCAGTACAGTCCGCCTGTGCAACGTGCCAATGCCTCACCGTCAGGCAAAATCACAGGTGAGTTACAGACTGGGCAATTGTTTGGTAAGGTAACAGGTTCGGTTTTATTTGGGCGTTCGTCTGTCCATACTCTTGTCACTTTGGGAATGACATCACCTGCACGATGTACACTCACCATATCACCGACACGAATATCAAGGCGTTCAATCTCGCCAATATTATGCAAAGTTACATTACTCACGGTAACCCCGCCCACATTCACAGGCTCAAGTTTGCCAACAGGGGTTAGCTGTCCTGTACGCCCAACTTGCCATTCTATCGCATTAAGACGGGTCATCACTGTTTCAGCAGGGAATTTATACGCCGTCGCCCAACGTGGCTCTCGGCTTAAAAAGCCCAATTGTCGTTGTAAATCTAAATCATTGACTTTCACCACAATACCGTCAATTTCAAACGGTAAATTGGGGCGTTTGTCAATCACGGATAAATAATAATCTTGCAATTCGTTTGCGGTATTCACCAGTTTAATATCACTTAAAGTAAAACCAAGATGATTAAGCCACATTAACGCATCAAATTGTGTACTAATTTCATTCGGTAAGCCTTGCACCACCGAATAGGCGTAAAATGCAAGGGGGCGATTTTTGGCAATATTGGGGTCAAGCTGTCGCAGACTGCCTGCGGCGGCATTGCGTGGGTTGGCAAACGTTTTTTCGCCATTTTGTTCGGCTTGTTGGTTAAGCTTGGCAAAACCTGCTTTTGGCATTAGCACTTCGCCACGGATTTCTAATCGTTCAATGGAAGTATCGTCCAGTACTAATGGTAAGTTGCGAATGGTTTTGACATTTTGGGTAATATCTTCGCCCGTCTGTCCGTCACCACGAGTCACGGCTTGGGTGAGTACGCCGTGTTGATAAATCAGTGACACCGCCAAGCCGTCTAATTTTAGCTCAACTTCATAATCAGGATTTTTATATTGCTCGGATAAACGCTCATTGACACGCCGAAAAAAGTTTTGCAAATCTTCCAGATTGAAAATATTGCCAAGCGATAACATCGGAATTTGGTGATGAACTTGGCTAAAAAACGGTAGTGGCTTATCACCCACTTGGTTAATGGGGCTGTCGGCTTGGATAAATGTGGGATTTTGTTGTTCTAAATTAATCAGTTGCTGGCGTAATTGGTCATATTCATTGTCGCTAATCGTGGGGTTGTCTAGCACATAATAGGCGTGGTTGTGGGCTTTTAATTGGTTAATTAACTGTCGCATTTTGGCTAAAATAGTGCTCATAATTATCGTCTTTTTGGGTTAAAATTGTGGCAATATTACGGTATTTTGCGAATTTTCTCAAGGGATTGCTAAAAAATTTTATGGGTTTAAATATCGCCGAAAGCGTAACTTTTGGCTTGGCAAAATTGCCATATCTAAGCCAATATCCCATGTATTCACGTCAAGGCGTTCCACCAACTGAAAATTGTACGCCCAACCGATTTTAACAGGTTTATTTTTGCATTTTGCCAAGGTTTTATCATAAAAACCGCCACCCATACCCATACGATTGCCTTTTTTGTCAAGGGCAACCAAGGGCATAAATAGCAAATCCAACTGTTTGGCGCTTATCATGTTGCCGTAAGCAGGTTGTTGCATGCCAAGTTTATGGGTGATTAAGCGGTTATTTTTTAAAGTATATTGAGAAATTTTAATAAATTTTAGTACTTTATCCGCATGAATAACCACTGGCAAATACAGCTCAAAACCATGTCTTTTTGCCCAATCTGCAATCGGTTGGGTTGGCAGTTCGCCAAATGCGTCCAAAAATAAACCAACTTTTGTGCCGTGTTTGTATTTGTTTAATTTGCTTAACTGGCGATAGGCTTGCAAAGCATGATAGTTACGCTCTCGTTTTGTTAAGTTTAGCCGTTGTTTACGCAGTTGTTTTCTTAAATGTTTTTGTGGCATAAATTTTTCCGTGACATTTTTTGTAAAAATGGGGCTTTATTTTAGCGTGCTATCTGTTTACAATAAAGCAATTTTTAACGATGAGAATAACTATGCCTGCTTATCAATACGTTGCGATAGACGCACAAGGTAAAACCGAAAAAGGGATTTTAGAAGCCGATTCCGCTCGCCAAATCCGTCAGCAATTACGAGAAAAATCGCTATTGCCTGTGGAAGTTACCCCTATCCAAAAACAAAATGCGGGCAAACGCCGTTTTGGACAAAAAAGCATCAGTGCCTACGATTTAGCATTAATTACTCGGCAATTATCGGTACTTTTGGCATCGGCGATTCCGATTGAACAGGCGTTAAATGCAGTTGCCAAACAAAGCGAAAAACCGCATATCAAAGCGTTAAATTTGGCAGTACGTTCCAAAGTGTTGGAGGGCTATAGCCTGTCAAAAGCGTTGGACGAAGCGGGCAATTTTCCGCAGATTTACACCGCAACCATTTCAGCAGGCGAGCGGTCTGGGCATTTAGACTTGATTTTAAACCAACTGGCAGACTATACCGAAAACCGTTTTGCCATGCAAAAAAAGATACAAGGGGCATTGGTTTATCCGATTATTTTGCTGATAATGGCGATTGCAGTCGTGGTGGGGTTGATGACCGTAGTTGTGCCAAAAATTGTGAAAGTGTTTGAACAATCCGAGCAAGCCTTGCCAACCATTACCCAAGTTGTTTTGACCTTGTCCAATCTTTTAACCCAATGGTGGTGGCTTGTGTTAGCAGTTGTGTCTGGTGGTTTGATTTTGTTGATAAAATTTATCAAAACGACCGCAGGACGTGCGACTTTTGATGCGTTGGTATTACGCTTGCCAATTTTTGGCAAACTGTCTCGCAACTTGAACGCTTCTCGTTTTGCCAGTACCTTGTCAATCTTGGTACGCTCTGGCGTGCCGTTGGTGGATGCCTTAAAAATAGGCGGTGCGGTAATGTCAAACGTGCATATCAAAGAAAACATTGACAAAGCCTGTGAAAAAGTGATTGAAGGGGCGAGCCTGTCTAGCCAACTGGAAAAAAGCAACTATTTTCCCCCCATGATGGTACAAATGATAAAAAGTGGCGAAAACTCAGGCGAACTGGATAATATGCTGGCTCGCACTGCCGATATGCAACAAAACGAAGCAACCAATATGATAAGTACTTTGTTATCGCTACTTGAGCCGTTGATGTTGGTGCTAATGGGGGTGATTGTGATGACCATTGTCATGGCGGTGATGTTGCCGATAGTCAATATGAATGATTTGGCAGGATAAATCACTATTTTTTTGTAGCAGACTTGTGCTATAATTTAGCTCAATTAAATTGTATTCATTAAGGCAAATTAACATGAAAAAAATTCTTTCCACTGTAATTTTGGCAACAACTTTGGCATTAACCGCTTGTGGAGGCGGTAGTTCAAGCAGTTCTGGTACAAATCATCAAACTAACAAACCACAAAAAGAAATTGCTTTTGGTGTAGAAAAAACCTTGGCAAATAACAATGTGTATAAGTGCTATTCTCAACATGCACTTGATAGTTGTACCGATGACAACACTTGTGGCGTTGCCAAATGTACGCTTGTAAAAGGAACACCACCTGCATTAACGCTACCAAACTGCGAAACACAAGGTAACACCTTTTGGGGCAAAAAAGGCGAAAGTTGCCAGTTTAGCGTTCCAGACTTTGACAATGGTAAGCCAAAGATTCTAGAATGTGATGCACAAGGCAAAACCATATTTAAGTCAGATATCAATGGTGAAGGCTTAGAAGCAGAGCAACTGCCAAGCAAAACAGGTGCAAAATTTTTAAGATGTGAATAATATTGTTAAATTTACCTAAGCTATCAAGATTGGGTAAGTTTTTAAACAAGGATAAACCATGAAAAACTTATTTAACACAGCCATTTTAACCCTAGCAACCACATTGACATTAACCGCTTGCGGTGGTGGTAGTTCGGATAGTTCAGGTAGTTTTGACTCATTTGATGTGGGTGCTTATCAGGCGAGACTGGTTAATCTGCCAAGTTGTCAAATTGACCATACGTTAAAAATCATTCATGCAGGTAAAAATGGTAAAAACGA
Source organism: Moraxella boevrei DSM 14165 (assembly GCF_000379845.1). GTDB lineage: Bacteria > Pseudomonadota > Gammaproteobacteria > Pseudomonadales > Moraxellaceae > Faucicola > Faucicola boevrei. The sequence continues at coordinate 7,322 of NZ_KB903793.1, forward strand.
CCGTATTTCGCAACTTGTTCCACAAGAATGTAAGGTTAAACTACCTGATGTTAATGGTGGATATGCGTTTAGCTTAAAATGTCAAAGCTATGTCAGCCTTCAAGAAAGACCTACTGTCAGTTACTACGCAACCAAAAAATATGAGAGTAGTGTTATCAATTTAATAAAAAATGGCAAGACTTACCATGTGGCCTGTGTCAAATAAGCATTTTATCTGTGATATCCCTTTTAAAAACGGTTCAATTGAGCCGTTTTTTTATACATTTTACAAAGTAATAATATAGCAATAAATTTACAAAAAATATACAAAATTTAACATCTTTTTTTTCTGCTTTGTATTAACATGTAAGAATAACAACAAATTGGTAAACTTTTCAAAAATATTTTATCAAATTTGCTAAAAAAAACGGTAACTTTCAGCCATGATTGTTGCTAAATTCTGACTATTTTAAGATAAGGAAAATGCCATGAAAAAGGTATTCAGTGGTTTAGTTTTAGCCAGTACGTTCGTTTTAACCGCTTGCGGTGGTGGTAGCTCGGATAGTTCATCAACTTATACCCAAAGTTTTAAAAAGGTTTTAACCAATAAAAACGAATATAGTTGCCCAACCAAAGTCGCATTTGATGCGTGTGGAGATGACGCAAGCTGTAAAGTCGCAAAATGTACTTTAACCAAAGAAGTAGTCAAGCCTGTTGATATAGCAACTACTAAAGCTTGTACCATTGATGGCAATAACGTCTACGGCAAAAAAGGTGAAAGCTGTACATTTAGCATCGCTAAATTCAATGGTGGTGCTACACAAGCATTGACTTGTAGTACAACAGGTGCAGGTTCTATTGCAGGTGGTATTAATTTTGGTAAATCTTTTGTACTCAATGGCGTAACTTTAAGCTGTAAATAATCAAAATTTTACTACCTAATAAAGCGGCTTAATGGTATCATTAGGTCGTTTTTTTAACGTTGGAAAAAAGATGAAAAATAAACTGTTTTTTGCAATTTATACGCTTGTGGTATTTGGTCTAGGGGCGTTATTGAGCTTTATTTTGACCACAAAATCTTATATGCAGGATTTAAACAACCTAAAAGCCAAAACCCCACAGTCTATTAATGAACTCGCCACGCCAACCCAGCCGAAAACTGCTCCAGTCGCCAGTCAAGCAGTGGTGATTGAACAAACCATTGCCCAAAATCAGCAAAACAAAACCAATTTTTCAACCCAAAATTTTAATGAACAATCCGCCAAAGCGGTGTTAAATGCCATTCCAGACAGTCAGCTATCGGCGTATGTGTCTCGCTTTATGACCCAAAAAGATGCCGAGTTGATAGGCGATAAACGCCAATTTGCCAACCGAGCCATAGAAGAATTGTACAAACAAAACGACAATCAACCATTAACAGGGCAGGTGTTGCTCTCTACAACGCCTAATTTTCCAGAAAACTCCATGAATACCAATACCTTGCAAAAACGCCAAAAACTCTACGCACATCTCAATACCTTTGGCAAAGTACCTTTGGGGACAAATGTGTTTATCAAGTGGACAAATCGTAGTACAGGGGAAGTGCTGTTGTTTGAAAAAAAGCTGATTTCGCCAGATTCAAATACCAATTGGGTGAGTTATCAGCCTTATGACACTTGGCAAACGGGCAGTTATGATATTCGTTTTTATCAATTTACGTCCCAGCTTGAGCCTGTGGCACAGCTTAGTTATGATGTACATCAAGTGGTGGAGTAGTGGTTGCATTTGTTTTACAAGTGTTTTACAATTTACTTTTGGTAAAAGTAAAAAAGAGCAAACGATGGCAAATTTAAATGTACGCATTGATGATGTTACCAAACAACAAGCCTTTTTGGTGTTTGAAGAATTAGGCATTAGCCCAAGCCAAGCGGTGCGAATTTTTTTGGATTATGTCGCTAAAACTGGCAAAATGCCAATTCGTCAATTTATGGTGGCGGATGATGACAGTGATTTGGTGGAAATTACCAAAAAACGCCTTGCTGAACCTCATAAAATCCGTGAAACCACGCTTGATGAGTTATTTTCATGACTTACACAATTAAAGTTCATGATGATTTTGTGGAAGAATTGGCAAGTTTACCAACGGCAATCAAAGCCCAATTACGCAAAAAATTAGACAAAATTGTGGAAAATCCGCACATTCCAAAAAATCGTTTGGGTGGCGATTTGGTCGGTTACTATAAGGTTAAATTGTTAAAATCAGGCATACGTCTGGTTTATCAAGTCAATGACGATGAAATTTATATTTTGTTGGTTACGGTTGGCAAACGTGCGGATAATGAAGTTTATGATACCGCCAAAAACCGTTTAAATCCCTAATGTTTCTATAAAATTAACAAATATTTTATTTCGCAAAAATCCATAATCACATACAATTTTCTGCTAGAATAGCGTTTTTTAAAATAAATGAAGATGGAATAATTATGTCAAATTATCAAAAACAAGCAGGTTTTACCTTAATTGAAGTCATGGTCGTTATTGTGATTTTGGCGATTATGGCAGGATTGGTTGTGCCAAAAGTCGTTGGACAAAGCGATAAAGCCCGTGTCAAAACCACCGAAACCGCACTCTCTGCCACGTCTAATGCCATTGACATGTTTAAAGTGGACAATGGACGCTACCCAAGCACACAAGAAGGTTTAAACGCCCTAATCACGCCACCGCAAGGGGCAAAAAACTGGCCTGAAGGGGGGTATATCAAAGGCGGTTTTCCAAAAGACGGCTGGGAAAATGAATTACAATATGTCGCCCCGGGGACAGAAGGGCGTGCTTATGATTTGTTTTCGCTTGGTGCGGACGGGCAAGAGGGCGGTGAAGACGGCAATGCGGATATTTTTGCTAAGCTTTAACGATTTTCTGTAAGATTTTCACCCAATCACCGACTAAAGGCTATTGATTAAAAAATAATTGAGTAATTGTATGACTTTTTTAGCAAAAAATTTTAAAAAATCTGTCTTAGTTGGTGTATTATTAGCAAGCCATTTAACCCAGCCAATCGCCCATTCTGCAAGTCTTGGCGATTTATTCGGTAATGCCACAACAACGAGCGAAATTTTACCTGCTCATCAAGCCTTTCAAGTGTTTCCTACCCAAAAAGGCAATGTCATCAGCGTTCGGGTTGAAGTACAGGACGGCTATTATGCCTACCAAGATAAACTTAAACTTGAGTTACCAAAAGGCATCACCGCAACGCCGTTCAGTTTTAACATTGAGCCAAAACTGATAGATGATCCAGATTTTGGGCGTGTGCCTGTGTTTGAACAGACCGTGACTGCTACCGCTACGTTAATGAGCGATGTGAACATTGATAAAACCCAAGCCACATTAAAATGGCAGGGCTGTGCCAAAGCAGGTCTATGCTATCCACCTGAAAAAGTAAATTTTACCATTCAAAATTTATCGGCGACCGCAGAAAAAACGCAAACCAATCAAAAAGATACAACAAAATCAGAACAACAAAAACAATCGGTTGCACCTGCCAGTTCGGTGACTGAAACTAAAAAATTGCAAACATCTGAAAAAACAGATAAACTGGATAAAAATCAAATAGTTGCAAGCGGTACTCATCTTGCATCAACCACTGCATCAAGCACCGCTTTAACCGCAAGCGTTGCTTCAAGCGGTCTGGCAACGCCAATTTCTCAAGATAACCTATCCGAAAATAGTTTAGCACAAAACACCAGCGAACAAAATACGGTTAATTTGGATTTAACCCATAACGAAAATCAAGATATTTTTGGGTTGGCAGAGCATACTGGCTTGGCGTTGGTGCTGTTGTTTTTGGCAGGGCTTGGCTTGGCGTTTACACCCTGTGTGTTACCCATGTTGCCGATTGTTGCCAATATTGTTGCTCGTCAGCATAATCCGTCCGCCAAAAAAGGCTTATTATTAACAGGTGGCTATGGGCTTGGGGTGGCGACTAGCTACGGTATGCTAGGGGCGTTAATTGCGGTGTTTGGTCAGTCGCTTGGGGTGATGAGCTTATTACAAAATCCAACAGTTTTGTTAAGTTTTGCATTACTCTTTGTGTTGCTTGGCTTATATATGTTGGATTTGTTGCCCATTCGTTTGCCTGCTAAACTTAGTATGAAATTGCAAGGTTTAACCCAAGTTGGCGAAAAGCGTTTGGGGAGTGTAACAGGTAGTTTTATCACAGGATTTTTCTCGGCGTTAGTGGTGTCACCTTGTGTGTCTGCACCGCTGGCAGGGGCATTGGCAGGGGTGGCAACCATTGGCAATCCTGTGATTGGTTTTTTTGCTTTATTTATGTTGGGTTTGGGTTTATCTACTCCGCTCATGTTGCTGGGTGCAACGCAAGGTAACTTTATGCCAAAGGCAGGCGAGTGGATGAACTGGGTAAAATCAGGTTTTGCCTTGATGATGTTTGCGGTTGCTTTGCTGATGATTGAGCGGATTTTTGTGAGCAGTTTGATGCTTGCTTTATGGGCGGTTTGGTTCGCTGTGGTAGCGATGTGGGCGTATCATTGGCAGGGACGTGGTCAGTTGCTAAGTAAGGCGGTTGCCCTTGTATTGACGATTTGGACGGCGATTTTGATGATAGGTGTGGCGTTAGGCAGTCAAGACAGTTGGCAACCGTTAAAACCTTTGACAAATAAAGCCGTTAGCACACAGGTTGTTCAAAATCATTCGGCGATAAAAATTCATAAACTTACTGAGCTTGAGCCATTATTGGCACAATACCCCAATGTATTGGTGGATGTAACTGCTGAATGGTGCATTGAATGTCGGATTATGGAAAAAACCTTGTTTGCCAATCCACCCAGTAATTTGGCAAATTGGCAAGTGGTAAAATTGGACGTGACCGAAAATACGCCAGATAGCAAGGCAGTGTATGAAAAATTGCAAGTGTTTGGTCCACCTGTGTTGTTATATTTTCAAAATGGCAAATTGGTAGCACGCCAAAATGGTGAAACCAAGCGGGCGGATTTTGAAAGCGTGTTAAATCGTTTGTAATTATTTTAAACCTTTATCAATATATCAATGAGTTATATCATGAAACCGATTTTTGTGTTATCTTTGTTTGGTGTGTTGAGCTTAACGGCGTGTTTTGATGACAATCAGCACGCTCAAAACCCTGTCCAATCTGCTAATGTTGCTGAAAATACCACTTAAAATAGCCTAAGTAATCCAAAAATTTCTGCATAAAACTCTAGCCAAAATACATACAAACTTAAGCAAGGTACTGCAAAAACGATTTGTAACAACCAAGCAATTTATCAAGCCTACCAAGCCAAAAATGAAAATCGTAAAGTGCAAGTATTGGCGTGTGCAACGGTAGCAAAAGTATTGCCCGACGATAATAAAGGGAGTCGGCATCAGCGGTTTTTGATAAAAATTGACAATTATCCAAAAATGAGCGTACTCGTTGCCCATAACATTGACCTTGCCCCAAAAGTGAAAAACATTCAGCCCAATACGCCAATCAAAATTTATGGTGAATACATTTATAATGAAAAAGGGGGGGTGCTACATTGGACACACCAAGATCCTACTAGTCGTCATCAGCATGGTTGGATTGAGTATGATGGTGAGCGTTATAGGTGAATTCTTGTCTAGTCTGTTAAGCTTTTTTAACAAGTCATCGTTTATTTTGTTTGTTTGGCGAAAAAACATTGCAGTTTTCTAGCGATTGTGTCAAGATACTGTGTTATTTTTCGCTTCTGTAAGTCAAGGCATCATCATGGCACATTCTGTTTCTTCTATTCGCATTCCATTATTGACATTATCAAGTTTATCTTTAATGATGTTAAGCACCTCTACACAATCCGCGGTGCAAAAATCGCAAACGCTGAAAAAAACCGGAGAACCTGTCGTTCAAGTCCAAACCCAAATTGACAAATTTTCCCAATGTTCGCAAATTGGCGATAACGTGTTGCGTTTGGCGTGTTATGATAAACTTGTGGCAGGTGATGTGACGCTGACCCAAAAAGTACCGTTGGACTTGAGCAAAACCGTGAGCAACAGTATCCAAGCGGGCAAAGTTGCCCCTGTGTTGGTTAACGGTGAACAAGTTGAATTGAATAAAGAAACCGTGTTGCAATCCATTAAAAGTGGGGTAAATGACACCAATAAAGCAAATGTGATGAATAATAAAGTAGCTGAAACGACCGCCACAACACCAACGGCTGACATTCAAGCTATTGAAAAAACTGAGAAAAAAGCCAATTTTCATTTGCAAAATGCCGACCAAAAAGAACGTGAAATTTTACAAGCGGTTGGCGTCAGCAATGACGATGTGGCAAGCTACAGCCCATTAAGTCAAATGTTTGACCTTGACCGCAACGACCCTGCGGGTTTATTTACTTTGCGTCCGCATTATCAGACCTATTTTTTACCTGTTTTTGCTCACAAAGACCCGAACGAAACCCCCCATACCCCAACCCATGAACTGCCTGCCGATTATCCAGATTTGCAACATGTTGAAAGTAAAATGCAAATTTCGGTAAAAACCAAAATGTTACAAGACGTCTTTCACACCAATGCGGATGTGTGGTTTGGTTATACCCAACAATCGTATTGGCAGGTGTATAATGAGAGTCAGTCACGTCCGTTCCGTGTGTCTGATTATCAACCAGAAATTTTTATCACCCAACCTGCTAAGGCGGATTTGCCGTTTGGTGGTGATTTACGCATGATTGGGGCAGGATTGGTGCATCAGTCAAATGGACAATCCGACCCATTGTCACGTTCGTGGAATCGGGCGTATCTCATGGGCGGTATGGAGTGGGGCAAATTAACCGTTGTGCCACGAGCATGGTTTATTTTTCCCAGTTTGAAAGAAGCTGATGATAGAGACAACGAAGATATTGGCGATTATATGGGCTATAGCGATATCCGCTGGCAATATCCGCTTGCCAACAAAGACACCGTTGGCGGTTTTGTCCGCTTTAATCCTTTAAAAGGCAAAGGAGCTATTCAGATTGACTATGCACGTCCCTTGCGTGGCGGTATGAAAGCCTATATACAACTATTTCATGGTTATGGCGAAAACATTCAAGATTATAATCATGAAAGTACCAATATCGGCGTGGGCTTAATGTTTAACGATTTTTCAGGCTTATAAAGCAATGCTTTTGCCAAAAACGTGGTGGCAACTACCTTTTGCAGGGGCGTTATTATTACATGGTAAAGTTATCAACAAATGTCAATTTTGCTCATTAAATTCTTGTCAACATTTGCCCATAGATGACGTTCAAGATGGAATTAATCCACATTGGTTTAACCGTCTCGCATTTTTGTGCAACGATTGCCATCAAGCGATTGCATGGCAACAGTCCACGTTCAATTTAACCACTGATTTTAGCAATCAACCCACCATTCAAGGTATTGCAAGCGGTTATTACGATTATCCACTCAATCATGCGATGACTCAGTTTAAAAATCATCATGAACTACGTCAGCTAATGATACTTATCCACGCTATTCGTCAATTACAGCTACCGAAAGGTTGCCATCCAAAAAATAGTGCGATTGTCATCGTGCCAACTACTACCAAACGCTTGGTTGAGCGTGGGTTTAATCCGTTATTTATGCTAACTTTATATTTAAGTTTTCATTGGCAAATGCCGATTTTTATGCAAATCGGTCGTGAAGAACGCCTGCACCAACAAGGGCTAAGCCGTGAACAACGCCTTGATAATGTGAAAAATGCCTTTTATTTTGACACAATTCCAAAGGTAAAAAACTTGATTTTCTTTGATGATGTAGTAACCACAGGAGCGACGCTACAAGCGGTGCTTAATGGTTTATTTAACCAAATTAAACCAAGACTCAAAAACCCCAATATCAATCCTTACCGTATCCATGCTCGAGCGGTTTTGCATGGGCGAATTTAACCACAAAATTTTATTATTTTAATAATAACGCTTTCTTTACCATTTATCGCATATCCATTAACAAAGTAGGTTATTTTTGTTAAAATTGTTGTATATTATGATGGCTTAGCAAAAAATATTAACATTTTTATCAGTATTTGATAATACGGTATGTTTTTTGCATCATAACTAATTATTTTTTGAATTTTGAGAGAATTTTCATGAGACATTCTGTCAATCAGTCGGGTTTTACGCTAATAGAGCTGATGATAACCATTGCGATTATGGGGGTTATTGCATCACTCGCCGCTCCGTCTATGAATGAACAAATAGCAAGTATGCGCCAAAAAGAAGCGACAAATTTGTTAGAGAATACCTTGCGTCAAGCCCGTACTGATGCCATGATTTATCGTGTTCCTATCACTGTAACTGTGAATAATACAGCAAAAACTATTACTACGACATCAACACGAAAAAATGCAATTGATGTTGTACAAAATTATAATCCAAAAATTAATGTAACAACCACTAGTGCTAGTGCAATGACAGTTACGTTTACCCCTACAAAAACAGCAAGGTCCGTAATTTTTAGGGTTTGTCATAATAACAGAGCAAGTGACCAGTTAGATATCACCGTGGCAGATAATGCTAATATTTCAGCATCAAAAACGATAGGGGGTTGCTCATGACAGCAAAATATAGTCAACAAGGCATCGGTTTAATTGAAGTGTTGATTGCCTTGCTACTATTAGCAGTGGCAATGTTGGGTTTCTCAGCCATGCAAATCAATGCGGTCAAAGCTACTGATGAAAGTCTGATGCGAACCCGTGCCATGTCTGTGATGCGTGGTGGTGCAGATGCGATAAGAGCTTATAGCATCGATGCTGAAAAAGATGCTTTCGTAGCAGGCGTTAATTCTAATAAAGCCAAAATTTCTTGTCAAATAGCTTCTGCTTGCACATCTGAGCAAATGGCAAATAATGATGGGGTAAATTTGCGTGAATTTGCAACGGCAAATGAAATGCAAATCCGTGTGATAGATTGTCCAGAAACAACAAGTACACAAACTCGCCAATGTATGATTGCAAGCTGGGGGAAAACTGACCCACAGCTGACAAACGATAAACCTGCGACAGGTAGAGTAAACTGTGCGGACAACGCTGGTGTTTATAATGCAGGTGCGACTTGCTTTATCATGGAGGCATACTAATGTTAGTTGACAAAACTTATCAGCGAGGCTTTACTTTAATTGAGCTGATGATTTCATTGGTGTTAGGTTTATTAATCTCAGCAGCAGCTGTTCAGATTTATATTGCGAACGTTAGGACATCCACTACCCAAAAAAGTGGGAGTAGTATACAAGATACTAGTATTTTTGGCATTCAAGCCCTAGAAAAGAATATTCGTCAAGCTAACCTTGGTAACGAAGAAACTTCTATTACTGACAAAACAGTCGGCGGTGGTATTGTTTTGACCAAGGAAAATATTGGTGCAACAGAGGATAAGCCAGAATGGTTTACTAAATCAGGTGATGGTTTTTCTAATACAAATGTTGGTAGTGACCAACTAACGATTCAATACCGCAATATCTCAGGAAAAATATGGTCAGACTGTGAAGGCTCCGATATTGCAAATGGCGATATGGTAATCGAGCGTTATTTTATCCGTGCAAATTCTACAATTTTGGCTTGTGATGCAGGTCGCTTGTCAGGTACAGATCAGCCATCAGGTATTAAAAGCGGTGCAGGTGCATTATCATTTGGGAATGGTGGTGGTTCTGAGCTGATGTTAGGCGTTGACCAATTTAAAATTTTGTTGGTAACTGAAGAAACCAAAGATACCGACGGTGACGGTAAACTTGGTAGAAGCTATTTGACACCAACACAGTACAAGGCGATTACAACGACGGATAAGCCTGCTATCACTGCTGTTAAAATAGCTTTACTAATTCATGGTGTTACGCCAATTCTTGAAAATACTGAGCTAAAAACATTTGATATTTTGGGTACCAGTAATACGCTAAAAGCAACTGTACCAACAAATACGGTACGCAATAAATATGAAGCGAATGTATTATTGCGTAATGCACGTGTTATTCACTTTGCAACGACAAGTGCAACGCCATAAGTCGTTAAAATAATGAGAAAAATCACATGAAATTATCTACTTCACAGATTTGTTTAACACAGCAACCACAACGCCCTACTGTGTTATATCGCCAAACACAGCAAGGTGCAACACTGATTGTCGTTTTATTATTTTTAATTTTAGTAATGATAGCAGGAGCGATGGCAGTTAAACAAAGTAACACTGACCTAAAACTGGCTACCAGCGATCAAATTAATACTACACTTTTGCAGTCATCCGATAGTGCGAATCAAAGCCTAGAGAAAATGGCAAATAGCTTGCCAAATTCACCTCAATATAAATTACTGGTAGTCAGTCCGATTGGTGCATTTGGGCATTTTTTATATAGTAGAGAAAATAAAGGGGATGAGTTTGTTTATTGCTATAACCCACGACGCAATAACTACTCAGCACGTCAAGCAGTTGTTAAAAAAGCAGGTGGTGGCACACAGCTAAATGCGAATGGTTACTGTGACTATGAAACTGCAAATGACTATACTAATGCTCGTCAAACTGTAATGACACAGATGAATATTACAACAACCCCCGCGGTTGAGAATGATGATCCTTTTAAAGATGCAGTGATTGGTAAAGACTCTACTAACAGTAGTAGTCAAAAAACACGTTTTGATATCTATTCAACCTCATCGCTACCTGCCTATAACACACCTAAAGATGGGGCACATAGCTGTTATGAAAGTACGATGATTGAAAAAAATAAGTCAGTAAGTGGCAATAATAACCAATTGCTGACTGATTGTCTCAAACAAGCACAAACCCCTCACAAAGCACTGTATGAACAAGCAGTGATTGAAAATAAATCTCATTCAACCACCTGTATTAAGTTTGGTAGTGCTAGTTCTAACCGTTTATTGTGTACTTTATAATATCCTTTAGTGTTTTTCAATATAATTAATGGTGATTAAATGAAATCTAAAATAAATCAAAAAATCTTATCCACTTCTTTAAAATATTTAGTCGTAGCCATGGCGATGACTGGTACGAGTGTAACCATCGCAGATGTCAATAAAAAAGAAATCGGTGACCTTGAAATCTATAAACCAGCACAAGGTGGCTCAGCGACTATCGCAATGATGCTTGATATTTCAGGTTCTATGCTTGAAATTGACCTGCCAGACAGCACCTATAAAGACAGATGGGGGCGTACTAGAAATCAGCCAAATAGAGGTGTTTGGAATAATGGATTAAAGTGTCTTTATAACTGGAGAAATGGAAGATTTGCAGGGCAAGTGACAGCAGATACAGTATTGAATGCGTCCAAATATACAGTCAATATTCCGATTACGCGTGCTGATGGCACACTTGATAGTACCATTTCTATGAACGTTGAAGTTTGCCCTAATACAAAAGATGGTAGAACGAATCTTGAAGGTAATAATACAAAGAATATTAAAATTACAGGTGGTGCAACCGACCGTATTACCAATTTAAAATTAGGCCTTGTTGGACTACTGGCAGACGGTACCGCATTGTCGGAGAATCATCGTATCGCCATGGGCAGCTTTCCCACACCTCTACCAAATGTTATTCGTAATCCCTTTAAATATGCAGGTAATATGCAGGTACCAGCTGAGCGGCTAACCTTAGAGCATCGCAAGCGTTTGATTAATTATGTATTAGGTTTAAGACCAAATGGTGGTACGCCAATTGCCCATGCTTATCCTGAAGTCGCTTCTTATATGTTAGGAGGAACAACACAGACTAATGCTGTAATACGTGCGGGTGGTGGATATGGATTGACGGGTTTTCCAGAATCTGATGCTTCAACAAAAAATGGCAATGTCTATAAAACACCGCTAAATCCTGATGCTCAGTGTGAAGGCTACGGTATCTACTTTTTAACAGATGGTGCACCCAATGCTTCAGGCGATAACAGTGCCCCTGTTGTTATGGGTGCTGCACTTGGTATGAACCGTATGCCAAAAAACAATGGTAGACCTCAGCTAACTAACGCAAATACAGAATCTCCTACTCAGGCTGCTTGGGATTGGATTGGGAATTTTTCTCAAGTATTGAGAACCAAAAACCAGTTTGGTAAAGAAGGGTTAAAAACAGCAACTGTTGGATTTGGTAAGGTTTTTGACGGATTTACCAATAAAACGGTAACTATTGATAGCGGTGATGGTAAAACTGAAGCCAAAACTATTCCTGACTGTAATTCTGTACGAAGCCAAGATGCCAAGAACCTGTGCTTATTGGGTTCATTAGATGCTGATTTTGGTAAAGGTGGATTTACTGCCACAGGCGAGCCTAAAGCTCTAGCGGATAGTGTGGTTAATTTTATCTCGTCGCTTAATCAAGAACTGCCTTCATCACCGTCAGGTACAATTACTGTACCTGATGACCCATATCGCGTGGATAGTCAACAAGCGATTGCTTATTTACCAATGGTTGAGGCAAAAGTTGCTGAGAACCCAGCAGTTTGGGCGGGTAACGTAAAAAAATATGCCTTAGATCAAGGGACGCTATACGGTCAAAATAACAACAAGCTATTTAATGACGAAGCAGGTTCTCTTAATACAGCCGCAGCAGATTTGTGGAGTCCATCACCAGTACCCTCGTCAGGTAATGCAAATATTTCTTCAGGCGGTATGTATGCACGACTAACCGCACCAAATGCAGGATTGGGATCAGGACGTACACTTTATATTGAAGATTTTGGTGCGGATGGTAGAACACCCGTAATACGTAAATTCGGTGTAAATGCGAGTGGAAAAGTTACTTTGGATAACAATGTCATTAGCAATACTAACAGATTTAGAGATACCACAACTTATACTGAAGAACGTGCAAAAAAACTGCTACACTTTTTAGGTTTTGATAACTTGCCAAATACAGGTAAAATCTTGGACGGTTCTATTACACTGACAAAACCAACGAATGAAGTCAAAATTTTGGGCGGTGCGGTTCATTCAAATCCTGTGTCAGTCTCTTACGCAGCAACACTGGATGACTATGGTCAAGTTACAGGTACTCGTGATGATTATGTGCTATTTGGCTCAATGGACGGTGCATTGCACCTTGTCAACGCTGATAATGCAACCAGCAATGATGGGGGTAAAGAGCAGTTTGCTTTTATTCCAAAGTCAATACTACAAAATCAAGATGAGGCTCTAAAAGGCACTCAAGGTACAGGTAAAGCGATAGGTGTACCTTATTTTGGTATTGATGCACCTTGGATGGTACACGCCGACTATAAATTTGACATTGATAATAATAAAGTTACTGTAGAAACTGCTAAAGATAAAGGCGTATTCGCTTACGGCGGTATGCGTATGGGTGGCGAAGGGCTATATGGGCTAAAACTCACTAATAAAACGACGCCAGAATTGATGTTTTATTTATCAGACAAAAAGTCAGACGGTACGCCAAATGCTGACTTCCAGCGTATGGGGCAAATTTGGGCAAAACCTGTGCGTGCTAAAATCAAAACTAGCAACACCGATAAAGGCACAGACGTACTTGTATTTGGTGGTGGGTATGATATGAAGTATGAAAGTGAAGACTTTGTTGCCCAAAATGCAGGCGATGTTAAAGGTAATGCTGTTTATATCGTCAATGCTCATACAGGAGCGTTGATTTGGTCAGCATCGGGTAGTGCAGGCGGTACAGCCAATACTTCTGTTCCAACCATGAAAAATAGTGTTGTTGCAGGGGTAACTATCCTTGACCGTAACAATGATGGCTTTATGGATCATCTTTATTTTGCAGATTTAGGTGGGCAAATATTCCGTGCAGACTTTACCAATGCAGGTGATAAAACTTATGATGCAAAAGGTGTAGGCACAGCGACAACAAGCTTTAAGAATCAACGTGTAACACGAATTTTGCAACCTGCCTTTAGCGAATCAGAAGCAAAATATGCCCATCGCTTCTATGAACGCCCAGTCGTGAGTATCTATCGTGGTGATAATACGTTTAATAATGGACGGCTCTTTGCATTGGTTAATGCTATTTCAGGTGATAGAAGCTCACCGTTATCAAAAATGCGTAGCGATAACAAATATGCTGACCGTGTCATTGGTATCATGGATACAGACGTTACCAAAGCAAATAGCTTATTCTATGCTACAGATTTTACCACAAGAAAAGAAAAAGTAACCATTGCTGGTGGCGGTACAAAAGATGAAAATGTACAAAAAATCAAAGATTTAACCGATACAGATTTTGCAAATATCCCGACCGAAATGGGGAATGTGCCAACAGGAGGCTATACAGAAGTTCAGAAAAATACAGGTATTACAGCAGTAAAAGCCAAAAAAGGTTGGTATTACCCTCTAGTTCGTTTTGATGGTTACAACAATGTGAAATATACCAAAGGTGTGGGTAAATCAGAAGTTATCAACAGCTTTTTATATACCACGACCTATAACCCAGATATGAAATACGGTTCAGGTTCAAGCTGTGCTGCATCTATCGCAGGTGGTTCAGAACGTCAGCTATATTGCTTGCCGTATGGTATTTGTAAAGATGTCAGCTCAAAATCAGGCACAGGTGGCTTTGCTCGGGCAGGGCAAGGTATTCAAGAGCTTACACTTGGACCATTGAGCAGTAGTAAATCTAATACCCGTCTTTTAGTTGGCACACGTACTATTCAAGACCGTGTAAACGATCGTGTTGATTATGGTCAAGGGTATCCAAATAGTGGTTTAGTTGGTCAAGATGGTCAGAGACTAGGTACTGATGGTGTTACTACAACTGGTGGTGATGGCTCTATTGGTGAGTTTATCTTTAACGAACGCTTTACATTACAACCAGTTAACTGGTACGAAATAAATAATGCTAAAGACTAAGGAAAACTTATTATGATACAGCAAAAAGGTTTTACCTTACTAGAGCTAATGATTATAGTAACGATTATTGCGATATTAGCGGCGATTGCCATTCCATCATATCGTTCATTTGTTATTAGAAATGCCGAAGCTGAAGTACAAGCGAAAATGCAACAACTCCAAAACGAGCTAGAAGCATGGCGAGCTACAGCATTAACTTATCGTGGTTTTAAGCCAAAGCAAGTGGCAAATGACGGTACAGTTACCTACGCTTATAGTGATACTGGTAATACAATTATTAATGTACCAGCAGTTAACCCACGTTACCGAATCACTTTAACTAACGGTACAGGCACGACGCTTGTACCAACAGGCAATGACTTGACAACTGCGTCATCAACTTGGGTGATGATTGCACAACCTGTTGGAAACCGTTGGAACCCTAACGAAATCTCAACGTTTATTCTAAATAGTCAAGGGTTAAAATGCCAATCAAAAACTGCGTCAGCCAGTATTACGGCAAACATGACAGACTGTAATGTAACGGGGGTTTCAACATGGTAATGAAACAAAAAGGCTTTACGCTAATTGAATTAATGATAGTTATTGCTATACTTGGTGTGATAGTAGCAATTGCTCTACCTAGCTATCAACGCTATGTTATCAGAACCAAACGTGCAGATATGATGGCTGAGTTACAAAATATTGCCACTCAAATAGAGTCTAAAAAATTATCACAAGGTAGTTACCAAAATATTAATCAAAATACACTACCATTGGGTAATTTCCCAAGACAAGGTACACCGTTATATAGCATAACAGTTTCTCCCATACCTTTAACATCAGACTGGACACTAACTGCAACCCCAATGGTAACTGGACAAATGGCAGGTGACGGTAGTCTAACATTAACAGCACAAGGCATCAAATGCCGAAATGTTACTGCTACTGATAAAAAATGTGGCAATGACTGGAAAGATTAAATTTTACTATCCTGCTAAAACCGCCATTATACAGATTTTAGCGGTTTTTTTATGTAACATGAAAAAATAAGACAAAAATTGTCACTATAATAAAGTAAGTATCCAAGAATTGGCAATAAATGTCTTTTTATTGGATATAGAAATAATTTAGATTGTCTAAAAATGACAAAAATTGTCAGACAATGACACAATATGGCTAACAAGGCAACGTTTACTAAAATATTTATCTGGAATTTATGACCGTTTATTTTTAGTTTATTAAAAATAGTGGCTGATTTTTTTAAAAACTACCCTTTAACACGGTTTTTTGCCAAAAATTCGTAGTGCAACGATAAAAAGTAAACTATTTTAAAAAAGTTGGCACAACATCTGCAATATTAATTACAAGAAGGTAAGGTTAACAGCTAACCAAACCATTAACTTAAATCCTTTGGATAATCTTATACACCTAACTCTATCATAAGTTTATCCAACCCTTTAATAAAAATAGGAGTTCATTATGAACGCACAAAAAGGTTTCACCCTTATTGAATTAATGATTGTTATCGCGATTATCGGTATCTTGGCTGCTATCGCTTTACCAGCATACCAAGACTACACCAAGCGTGCTAAAGTTTCTGAAGGTATCTCACTAGCTTCTGGTGCTAAGACTACTGTTGCTGAGAACCACTCTAACGCACAAAAATACGACACTGGTTGGACTGCAACTACTACACCAATTGTAACTGCTCTTACTATTGACAATACAAACGGTGCAATCACTATAACTTACGGTGCAGCTGTTGAAAATGGTGCAACTTTGATTTTAGCTCCAAAAGTCGCTGGTGTGGCGCTTCCTGATTCATCTGGTGGTGCTAACAGCTATACTCCAGCACAAGGTGCTATCGAGTGGGAATGTAATGCAGCCGGTGCAACTGGTCGTGTGGGTAGTGTAGGTACACTAAACCAACGTTTTGCTCCATCTAACTGCCGTTAATATGTAGCAATCAAAACGATAAGTTTTGCAAAAAGACTAGCGAAAGCTAGTCTTTTTTGTTATTGTATATTGATTTGTTTTAAGCGAGGTATATGATGGTATACAGTTCCATAAAATCTAAACGTGTGCGTTATTTTTTGTTGCATCTGACTCTCTGTATTGTAGTTGCGATAATTTGTATATTATGGATGTTTAATATTTGGTATCCGATGCCACTAAATAAAGCAGTCGGTGTGACGCATATTTTTTTAATGATGATTACGATTGATATTATTGTGGGGCCATTATTAAGTTTATTGGTATATAAAGAGCATAAAAAAACATTGAAAATGGATTTGACCATTATTTCCATTTGCCAAATCATTGCGTTATGCTATGCTATGTATAGCCTAACGCAAGGTAGACCTGTTTGGTTGGTTTATAATGTGGATAGATTTGAGCTGATACGTGCTAATGAGTTATATACTAAAAATATTAGTAAGGCACAACCTGAATATCAAAAAGTAGGTTGGCTACGACCAAAGTTTGTTGCGACTGCATTCGCCAGGGATGTTAAAGAACTTAATGATAATATGTTAGAAGAATCTCTTGCAGGTATCTCTTTAGCACAGCGTCCTGAAAGATATGTTCCATTATTAAATGCAACAGATGCCATCAAAAAACGGACAAAACCATTATCTGAGTTAAATCATTATAATGAAAAAAATAAGGTGCAGGCGATAATCACTAAGTATCCAAAAGCAGATGGGTTTTTACCATTAAAAGCAAATGTAGAAGATATGACGGTTTTGATAGATAGGAAAACAGGCGAAGTTGTCAAAATTGTTGATTTACGCCCTTGGAAATAAAAAATCCCCCAATCTCCTAAAAAAATGCTAAACTATTCCGTTTAGCATTTTTATTGCCAGTTATTTTTTGGATATTGTGTATGCCAAGCTACCGTGAGCCGTCTATTTTCTTTGCCATCGCTGTCGGTGTGGCGATTTTGGGTTATTTGTTGCCTTATCATTCACCTTTGGGTCGGGATTTTTGGGTAAATAGTTTTTCGTTTATTGCGGTAGCGTTTGGCGTGGCGGTGGCATTATTCACGTTAAACCGTTGGCGTGGTGTACATTTATCGGTGTGGACGTGGCTTGGGTTTATTGTGGTTTTATTTGCTCAGTTGGCTTTTTTGCCGATTGCCCACCCCGATGCGTTGATTTTTCCGATTATTTGTTTGAGTTTGGTGGCATTTGCCAGTAGTGTTGCTTACCAATTTACCGATAAAGCCTTGTTATTAAAGATATTATTTGGCTTTGCCATTGTCATGGCAATGATAACTTTTATCATCCAAGTGATGCAGATTTATGATTATACGATTTTTTGGCAAAGTTGGGTAATCGTACGCAATAATGCGTTACCGACACGTTTGGACGGTAATTTTGGACAGGCGAACCACACAGGTTACGGCTTTGTGTTGGGGTTGTGTGCGGTGATTTATCTGTTACATCAAACATTTACAAATCAAGCTATTCAACAAAAGTTAACAAAATATCTATTGGCATACCGTGCATTATTGGTAGTATTGTTTGCGGTATTTTGTGCAGGGTTGGCGTTTACCCAAAGTCGTGCAGGCATGCTGATGATGATTGGTGTGATTGCGGTGTATTTTTTTGCCCAACCGATGCGGTGGCGGACAAAATTTGGTTTGACGGTGATTGGTTGGTTATTTTTTGACTTGTATTATCTCGGGGCGAGTTGGCTTGCCAGTTATCTGCTCAATGCAGGTGGACTGGGGGCGGTTAGCCGTATGGCAGGCGGGCAGGGCAACCGACCTGCACTCAATGAGCGAGCGATGATGATGTTTGGCGATAATCCACTTATCGGTGTGGGGTGGAATAACTATATGAAAGCCAGCGTGGACTATGCTCAGTTTTTTAGCTGGCCTGAAATCGCCGACCATTCGCATAATTTTATTACCATGATTTCGGCAGAAATGGGCGTGGTTGGTCTGCTGTGCTGTGTGCCAATAGGGTGGGTGTTGCTCCGAGCCGTGCATTTTCGCCATTCGGCACAAAGTGCGATTGCGTTAGCGTTCGTGTTAGCAAGTTTGCTATATGCGAGTGTGGAATATCCGCTATGGTATTTTCGTTATTTGGTGATATTTGCCATGTTTGTACCGTTGATTGAACCACGTCATTTAGATTTGGTAAAAAAACCTTTAAAAATCAATAATTTATTTTTTTTACGTTTTAGCGGTATGTTAAGTTTTATATTGGCATTGGCAGGTGTTTTTTATGCTTATCAATATTTGCAGTTAGATTATCTAAATTATAACCGTTTTATTACGCATAAAAATCATCAATTTACCGATAGCCAAATTGACTATCATCGTAAACCTTTGTTTGGTTTTAGTGCGTATAATCAACGTTTGTTGGCTATGCAAGTTCCGCTCAATGCCAATCATTTAGCCGAGAAAAAGGAAATTTTTGCTGATGTGCTAACCAATGATACGTCGCAGTTCAACCTGTTGGCTTATGCACAATTACTGGCTTTTGAGAATAAACCTGACGAAGCGATGAAATATATTCAAGCATCGTGCATCATGGTGCAAGATGTCAGTTTTTGTGACAATGTGGATAGTGATTTGGCAAAATTAGCCAAAAATAATCCACAAGTGTTCGGTAATCTGTATCGCAATTTTGTAAAATGGCGTGAACAAAATCCTGAAAAAACAGGGTTAAACGTCAAATCCGAAATTTTTGATAATTAATTTAATCTAATAATTTTTTAAATTTATGATAAAATATTAACATGATAAAACCTAATTTTTGGGGCATATGGCGGTATCTGTGGGTGCGGTTATTGGTTGGTTGGCTCGTGATTGCGATTTTGCCTGCCATGTGGCGGTGGACAGGGCGGATGTTGCGTTGGGATTTGTTAGACACCCAGTTTAATAGCCTTGTGTTGGCGAGCGTGGGCGTGCTACTGACCACCTTTGCGTTAAACCGTCTGTCACAGTTTCCGGGGCAACGCTCGTTTAGCCATGTGTTACCGACTTTACTGGTGGTGGTGATGTTGCTTGGTTCGGTGTTGCTGATTTTTCGCTTACCGTATTCGCTTTATTATTTGGCGTTTGCATCGGTATTTGGCTTGTTATTTTTTTTGGTGTCGTATTTGTTGGAACAAAAAATTTCTGAGCCATTTATGGCATACATTCCGCTTGGGCGTTGTCAAAACTTTGAAAATACAATTAATATCAAATGGTTACGCCTAGAAAACCCACAGTTAGACACCGCAACTGCCAAACGCATTGACGGCATTGTGGCAGATTTGGCAAGCCCTGAACTCAACGATGAATGGCAACGGTTTTTGACCGAACAAACCTTACAAGGTGTGCCTGTCTATAATCAACAACAGATGTATGAAAGTTTAACAGGGCGTTCGCCTATTCAACATTTGTACGAAAATGATTTGGGTTCATTATTGCCTTCACAAAACTATTTAATTATCAAACAGTTATTGGATAACTTCGCAGTAGTTTTAGTTAGTCCGTTGGTTGTGCCGATTTGTTTGTTAACAGCGATTGCTATTCGTTTGGAAAGTTCGGGTAAGGCGATTTTTGTGCAGGAACGGGTGGGGAAGGGTGGCAAACTGTTTAAAATTTACAAATTTCGCAGTATGACCACGGATGCGGAAAAACATGGGGCAAAACTGGCTCAACAAAACGATGCAAGGGTGACTAAAGTTGGTAAATTTATCCGTAAAACTCGCATTGATGAGCTACCGCAGTTTATCAATGTGTTAAAAGGTGAGATGAGCTTGATTGGACCACGTCCAGAACAGTTAAGTTTTGTTAAACAATTTGAACAAAAAATTCCGTTTTATAACTATCGGCATATTGTCAAACCTGGTATTTCTGGGTGGGCTCAAGTTACCCAAGGTTATGCAGGTAATGAAGACGAGACCGCACTCAAAATCCAGTATGACTTTTTTTATATTAAAAATGTCTCATTGGCGTTAGATTTGTTAATCGTCATAAAAACGGTGCAAACGATGCTCACAGGGTTTGGGGCGAGATAGGTGTTGGCATATTCTATAGTGGTGTTAACAAAGAAAAATCATGAGAAATCAAGCATTTGATAGCATAAAGGGCTTGCTGATACTATTGGTCGTGGTCGGTCATGTGTTGCTGGGTTCGCTCGTTGATAATGTATGGCGGTATCTGATTTATCTGTTTCATATGCCGTTATTTTTGGGATTGACGGGATATTTTGTCAAGCCTAAATTGTTACAACAATCCGCTAAAGCAATTTTAACAAAATACTATCAACGGCTATTACGACCGTTTTTTTTGGCAATGATTGTGTATTATGGATTAACAAATTACCAACAACCCCTCCATGCGATTTTAACCAATATTTTTTCGCTCTACCCCTACTATCATCTGTGGTATGTGCCTGCGATTTTGCTGTTTGTGGTTTATACCAAAGTGATAAATACATGGCTAAATCGGCGATATTACACAATTTTTTGGCTGATATTTGCGATAGCAGGGGGCTGTACTTGGTTTTTTGAAAGCGTATCACAATGGGGATTATCATCGCATTGGTTGTACCAAGCGGTAGGCGATAAGCGGTTTTATTACTTTTTTAGCTACTTTTTGTTGGGATTTTTATGGGCAAATCGGCAAAATTTTGCTATTTATGTTCAAATTGTGCGATTGGAGCGTTATTTTTACCCATTGACGGTTGGGTTACTATTATTCAGTGGTTTAGGGTTATATGTTGCTACCGTTAAAAATTTCATATTTACAAGCGGATTTTTTAAAATTATTTTTAATGATATCTTGATTATTGTTTGTTTAAGGTGGGCGGAAAATATTGCCACATTACCAATTTGTTACCAACAAAATCGCTTGAGACGTATCTTGGCTCAGATTGGTCGAGTATCGCTACCGATTTATTTATGGCACGTTTTACCAATCTTACTGCTCAAACAAAGATTTGCTAATCAAATTATCAACTATTATTGGGTATCTGGTATTGTGTTAAGTGTTCTAATAGGGCTGTTTATTGTTTTAGAAGATAAATCGCTGTGGCTTAACCGCTGGCTATACGGTAAAAATACAACCCCAACTATAGTCAATCACTAAAGAAAATAATAGGAAATTTAATGCAACAACAACAAAAACGCTTAGTAAGTTTGGATTATCTGCGTGGGTTATGTGCATTAAGCATTGTTTTTTATCATGTTTTTATTTTCAATGGGCAAGTACTGACGCCTACTCATTTGTTGCAACGCTTAGGTTTTTATGGTGTTTCTATTTTTTATTTATTAAGTGGGCTAACGTTATATTGTATTTATTATCAACAAAACTTTCGCCAATTATCGGTTATTGTTGATTTTTTTAAAAAACGGGTGGCTAGACTGTTTCCGCTGTTGATGTTGCTTACCACGTTCGTGTATTTTGGCAAGCCGATTGGCTTGGGTTCGGACAAGGATTTGATAAGTTATTGGCTCAATATGACAGGGCTGTTTGCATGGCTAGATTATGATAATTATATCGTCACAGGCGGTTGGTCAATCGGTAATGAGTTGGTGTTTTACAGTTTTTTTCCAGTGTTGTTGTGGCAAAATTTAAGCAAACAAACGATAATTTTATGGCTTAGCACATTGATTTTACTTGGGATTTATATTTATTTTGCATTTTTTGTATCAAACATTCATGTGCCACTGGCAGAAAATTGGCAAAACTACATTCATCCTTTGAATCAAGGTTTTTTATTTGTGCTTGGGATGCTTATTGCAAAATATTTTTTAACGAAAAATTTAACCAATTTTATTAGTTTAACATTGATTGGCATTGGATTTTTGCTATTCATGTGTTATCCAATATCAGCAAATTTGCCAATTATCAGCCTTGTAACAGGCACGCCACGCTTAATTTTTACCTTATCATCGGCGTTATTGGTGTTGGGTTTTTTTAAATTAACTTATCAATTGCCCAAAATTTTACACCGTCCATTATTCACTTTGGGTGAAATCAGTTATGGGGTTTACTTAATTCACCCAATTGTTATTTTGTTGATAAATCAGATTAACGATGGCTTAAATTTTTGGTTAAAACTTATTTTAACGTTGCTCATCACTTTGTTATTAAGCCAACTTTCTTATCAATACTTTGAAAAATATTTTGTTAAAATTATGAGAAAAACTTAATTTAATCGGCGGTATTCACAAAATTTTCACCTTCCATAGGATGATTAAATGCCTGATTTTCAGTCATTTGTCGCAATTTTGGCAATAAAGTATCAATCACCCAATTTTTTCGCCAACTTAATAATGGCAGTGGTAAGGCTCGCTCGCTGTCAATGGCATGGGCGTATAGGTCGCTGAGCCATTTTTTGCGGATAAGCACATTTTCTGGCAAATTAAGTGTGTTGGCGTGTTGATTAATCAAATTTTGCAGGGTTTGTTGCATCTCATTGGGCAGTTTGCGGTAAGGCATTGCCACGCACGGCGGATAAGTTTCGCTGTCATTTTTTCGTACTTGATTGATAATATTTAAGATTTCATTGCCGTACATACGGATAACTTGTGGTTTGATACTGGTGTAGCCAAGTTGTTTCATGCCAATCGGCGGTTTTTCTACCAGTTCTTGCAGAGCTTGCGGACGCAAAATGTAGGTGCGTGGGCGGTTAATAGAGCGTGCCAATTGCTCCCGCCATTCGCATAAGGCTTGTAACATTGCTAACTGCTCACGGCTATAGCGAAAATCTGCCACACTAAGATATAGTTGGTTGTCATCAATTTGGGTTAAATTGTACAGTTCGGCGGTATAATCTTGACAGTCCTGTTTGGCATATTGCCACAGATTTTTTTCGCTAAGCTGTTGTTTTAATTCAGAATATAATGCAAGCAAATAACGCACATCATCGCTAGCGTATCGTTCTTGTTCAAAGGTTAACGGGCGTTGTAGCCAGTCGGATTGGCTTTCACCTTTATCCACATGGATATCAAGCGTGTCAAGTAAGGCTTTTTGATAACCCAAACTTAATTCACCTGCTAAAAACCCCAAACCAATTTGCGTGTCAAATACGTTGGATAACGCAGGCAATTCTGATAGTAAATAATAAATCCCCAAATCTTCACCACAAGCATGAAGCACCATGGTCGGCACATCGGCAATCACTTGCCAAAAATCATACAAATCCAACTTGGGAGCATCTAGTAAATAAATTGCCTTACCTGTGTTAATCTGCAACAACGCAAGGCGTGGAAAAAACGTATCTCGCTTAATAAATTCGGTGTCAAGGGCAATAATGTCCAAAGTATCAAGCTCGTCCATGAGCCGTTCTAACTGTTCATCGGTTCTTACCCAAATGGTGGGTAAATCTTTTAGGCTTTGTAATTGTTCATGGGAAAGGGGACGTTGTTGTAGCATAATTTTATTTTCCTTAATTTGTGTGTTTTTAAAATTAATTATGGTTAATATTTTGGTAAAAATTATAAAATCGCACGATTTTGCAAGGCTTGTCCAAGCGTCATGCTGTCTAAATATTCAAGCTCTCCGCCCATGGGTACGCCTTGTGCTAACCGAGAGATTTTTTTGACATAGGGTTTTACCGCTTCACTGACAAAATAAGCTGTGGTTTGCCCTTCAATCGTGGTGCTTGTTGCTAGAATTATTTCGTTTATCGGATGATTTTGTTCCGCTTGATGTTGTAAACGTTTGATTAATTGGTCAATGCCAAGTTGCTCTGCTCCGATACCTTCTATCGGTGATAACGTACCGCCGAGTACAAAATATTGCCCTTGAAAGCTGGCAGTTTGTTCAATCGCCATCATATCTGATGCCGTTTCCACGATACACAACTGACGCTCGTCTCGTTGTGGATTGCTACAAATCGGACAAATATCATCATCAGACAAGCCCCGACATTGCTCGCATTGTTTGATTTCGTTCATAGCAATCAGCAAGGCTTCGGCGAGTTGCACGCCTTGCGGGCGTTTATGCGTGAGTAGGTGCAATGCCATACGTTGGGCGGTTTTTTGTCCGACACTTGGCAAGACTTTAAGCTGTTTTACAAGGTTGTCAAATTTTGGGGTAAGCACAATAAATCCAAAAAAAATTTAAACCCTTATTATCAATAAAAATGACTGATAAAGCAAATTTTATCAGTCATTTTTTTTGGCAATTTGGTCGGTTTTTTAGTCAATGATTAATTTGTAAAATCAAGTTAATCAATTTTATGCGTTAAACTTCATAAACTGGATTTATTTAAATCAACCAAATAGACCCTGCATACCTGGTGGCAAGCCCATGCCACTCGTCGCCCCTGCGATTTCTTTTTCGTGCAGTTCATCGGCTTGACGTACCGCATCATTAATGGCGGCAGCGATTAAATCTTCAATCATATCAGGCTCATCTTGGAGCAAACTTGGGTCAATGCTAATGCGTTTGACAACGTGTTTGCCACTCATGGTTACTTTTACCAAGCCATTGCCAGCTTCGGCGTGGACTTCTTTTTCAGCAAGGCGTTTTTTGGCATTTTCTACGTTGGTTTCCACTTGTTTTTGCATCATTTGGGCTTGTTGCATAAGGGCTTGTAGGTTCATAAGTTTTCCTTTATAAAATATTGGGTAAATTTTTAGCAAGATTTGGGCTATTCTAAATGATTTAGATAAAATTTTCAATGATGAAAAAAATGCTTAATTTTTGTAAGGTTTTCATTGACTTTATTGTTAATAAATGTTAATTTATTATTAAGCAAGTTAAGTGGTTTGTAATTTGTGATGTTATGATCTTACATCAGTTAGTTATTAATATCTTTTGAAAACCTTAGGTATTTATCATGAAAAACTTATCTTTAAATAAATTAGCAATCGCTTGTACGTTCGCTCTAGGATTAACCGCTTGTGGTGGCTCTGGTGGTGGTTCAAATTCAAATAATAGTGGTGTAACACAACCTAGCCCACCTGTACAACCAACAACCCCAGTAACGCCAACAACCCCAAATACATCAGCTAGTGACTTGGCAAAAGCCAAAGACTTGATTAATACAGCAAAAACCTTTGTTACAGACAGCAAAGCGGTATCAAATGTCTATGAAAATGCCAGCGATATTCTAAACCACACACAAGGTCAACGTGTTGACATGGTCTTGAATATTCCATCTACTTTACAAAAATGGATGCAAGAAAATGGTGCAACTTCTTTGACTGCTCAAAAAGTCAAAGAAATTAGTAAAAAACCAGATGGTTCGGTATTTAGAGATAATATTTATAGTGATTTGGATCATGCCTCACTTGAACCAAGTAATGATTTTTCAGCCAGATTGGATAATCAAGGTAACTTAACCTTAACAGGTACAATCAGCGTTAAAAAAGATAAAGTAACTTACGAATGGAACCATCAAATAAATGAATGGTCTACCAAGGTTGTTGGTTCAGATATATTTAACATTGTTTATAAAAACTTAACTGCTAAACTAGCTAATACAACAGCAAGTAGATCCTATACAGGTACTTATGGCTTTGATGAAGTTATTGTTGGTAGTGATGCTGATGAATTCAAATTAAAAGCTCAAGCCAAACTAACAGCCAACTTTAATAAAAATGTTGCAGTTGATAAAGATTTTGATTTAACCGATGAGCAAGAAAAAGGTTTGCGTTTACAACAAGCAGTGGCTACCTTTAGCAATGTAACTTTGACTACCAAAAAAGATACCATCGCTGTGAATAATATGGAAATATCTGCCTTAGATATTGAAAACACAATTCAAGGTAAAAAAGTCGCTAAAATAATTCCATACTCACTTAAGCTAACAGGTAAATTAACCAGAACTGAACCAAAAACAGATTTGGATTTGACTTTAAATCTAGTTGCTAAAGACAGTGCTGTAAAAGATGCCTTGACTGTTAAACTAGATGATGATGGGTATTATTCAGATACTTATGTGGAAGAAAAAGCGGGTAAATACCTACCAGCGACAGCCTTGCTTAGCATAAAAGGTAGTGTTGCAAAAACCAACAATGCCTCAAATGCGGTTACCATTCCGCTGAATTTCCAAGCTAATCTGGACCGCACATCTCGTACCGATATTAACTTGAAAAACTTAACAGCAACTGTCAATGGTAAAACGCTAAATGTGGTTGGTAGCACAACATTAAATAATGATTACGATACCATTAAACAAACCTTTACCTTTAGCCAACAAAGTGGGGCAAGTTTGACCATTCATGTTAATGAAGGCGGTGAATTGGTTAAAACTGGCAACAAAATCGCAGATATTACTGTTAATGGTAAAGATTATGGTGATTTGTTGGATAATAATGGTAAAGTTACCGCAAAATTTAGCGACAATACCACCATTGCTCTATAATGTTGTAAATTCTCAACAAAAAGACAGTTTCGGCTGTCTTTTTTGTTGATTTTTAGGAAAAATTGATGACAAAGTTTTATCAAAAATTATTGATAGTATCGATAATTGCTATCACACCATTTGCCAATGCAACGACAAAAAATGATATTCATCTGACAGTGGACGCATCGCTCTACAGCCCGACACAGTCTATTATTAGCTTTACTGATGATTGGGAAAAACCGCTAGATAGTGGTAATACCGCCTTTGCTCATGGGCGTGTGGTGGTGAATATCCAACCAAAACAACAAAGTTGGCACTATGGGGCAAACTGGCGGTATGATTATTTGCTAAAATTTGATGGAAAAACTGCCAAACTCTATCATCAATATAAAAATAAACAAAAATTGCCAAATGGTGAAAACCACCCTGTGAAAATTCATGCCAACCATAATCAAAGGATAGGTGTACATTTTGGTAAACAATGGCAAGTACAACCAAATTGGCAAATTAGCACCAATGCCAATCTGTGGCAAGGGCAGAAAGTGGTGAACGGTCGTGTAGAAGGTGATGTGCAAACCATTGCAAATCCGCTTGTTGTTAATAAACTAACCGACCAAATTCACAAAACCAATTTAGCGATAGATTATTTTTATGACAAACCTGCATTAAAAGAAGCAGGCTTAGACTGGTATCCAAACAAACCTGATGGTTATGGCTATTCTTTTGATATTGGTATCGAAGGTGAGCTTGGCAAAAATACCAAAATGGCGGTCAATGTTTATGATATTTTTGGCAAAATGTACTGGAAAAAAGCCCCAACCACAATGTATGATTTTAGGTATGACATTGATAGACCTAATGGACAGAACGAGTATGATTTATTAGGAAAACTGGATAATCAGGATAAAATTCAAGATTTGACATGGTATGCAACAAGCCAAATAGAGCATCAAATTAACCAAAGCTGGAAAATTGGGCTACATAGTGAATTTAATAAATATCATGATTTGCATAAAATCGCAATGAGCTATCAGCCTAACTTGCCTTTACAAATTACGGGCTTGGTTGAACCAAAAACCCGTGCTGTTGGCTTGGCAGTTCGTTCCAAAAATTTTGGTGTGCAATGGCTGACCGATAATTTAAATACAAATAAAGCAA
This sequence comes from Moraxella boevrei DSM 14165, assembly GCF_000379845.1. Classification (GTDB taxonomy): domain Bacteria; phylum Pseudomonadota; class Gammaproteobacteria; order Pseudomonadales; family Moraxellaceae; genus Faucicola; species Faucicola boevrei. The sequence continues at coordinate 35,561 of NZ_KB903793.1, forward strand.
AACGAGCGAATTTAGCATTATCCGCCCATGATGCTTGGTAATATGATTTATAAACTATCTAAACCACGCTTTAAATCCTTGATGATATCGTCCACATGTTCAAGCCCCACCGACAAGCGGATAAGTCCGTCATTCACGCCTGCATCTGCTCGTTGCTCGGCGGTCATTCTAAAATGCGTGGTGGTCGCAGGGTGGGTGATGGTGGTTTTGGCATCGCCTAAATTATTGGTAATACTAATCATTTTGGTATTGTCAATAATATGCCACGCACTATTTTGGTCGGCAACTTCAAAGCCAATAATCGCCCCAAATGCTCCGCCTGCCATTGGCAAATGACTGTGCTGGCGTTTGGCAAGTTCGTGGCTTGCGTGGTCTTTTAGCCCTGAAAAATGTACTTTTTTAACTTTTGGGTGATTTTGCAAAAACTCGGCAACTTGATTGGCATTCTCACAATGGGCTTTCATTCTTAAAGACAAGGTTTCAAGCCCCTTTAACAGCACCCACGCATTAAAGGGCGACAAGCTAATCCCCCCTGTTCGCACCACGCCAAAGGCTTTTTCCATAAGGAGGTCAGAGCCAACCAATGCCCCGCCCAGCACACGCCCTTGACCGTCAATGTATTTGGAAGCTGAATGAATGACAATATCTGCCCCAAGTGTCAAGGGTTTTTGCAGTGCAGGGGTGGCAAAACAGTTGTCCACAATCAATAACGCCCCTTTGTTGTGGGCGATTTTGGCAATCGCTGTGATGTCGGCAATTTGTGCCAAAGGATTAGACGGCGTTTCTAGGTAGCACACTTTGGTGTTGTCCGTCATCGCATTTGCCCAAGCGGTATTGTCAAAACAGTCCACATAGCTGACTTCCACGCCAAACGCACGAAAGTAAGTGTCAAACAACGCCACCGATGAACCAAACAATTGCTTGGCACACAGCATATGGTCGCCTGCTTTGAGATATGCCAAGCACATCGTCAAAATCGCCCCCATACCGCTTGCGGTCGCCACACAGCGTTCGCCTTGTTCAAGCAGTGCAAGCCGTCTTTCAAAGGCACGCACGGTGGGGTTGGTATGACGGCTGTACACATTGCCTTTTTTGTTGCCATTAAAATGGTCGGCGGCGTCCTGTGCGTTTTGATAGACATAGCTACTGGTGGCAAAAATCGCTTCACTATGCTCGCCTTCGTCCGTGCGATGATAACCGCCACGCACGGCAAGCGTTTGCATCGCAAAATTAAGGCTTGGGTCTAGGGCATCATTTTGCCAGTTTGGGTCTAATTTTGGATTAATTTCGCTCATCATGTTCCTTGTTTTTATGAAAAATTATGGTAATTATCATAGCCGATTTTTAGGACTTTGCGTTTTTTTCTCATAAAACATTACAATTTCATCAGTAGCACAATCAATAAAATAAGGTTAATCCCAACGGTGGCATAAAAAATTTGGCGAAAACTGGTTTAAAAAATTTCTTGCTGATTTTGGGTTTGGATAAAGCCAAAACCTTTGTCGTCTTGCCAACGGATAATTTTGCCTTGTTGTTTCATTGGTTTAGCCTTGATGAATTTTTGATAGATAGTAAATTCAATAAATCACAAAAGCCCAAATCTTAAATTTAGGCTTTTTAATTGTTAAAATATTGAATGAAAAAATATTACATTTTTTCTACACGTTCACCCGTTTTTTGGCGAGCTTGTTTTAATGCTTCTGGCAAACGGCTACCGATTTTGTCAAATAGTTCATCGTGGCTGGCAAGTTCAGCTTGCCATTTTTCTTTGTCCAGACTGGTAACGGTGTTAAACTGTTCTTGACTAAAGGCTAAGCCGTCCCAATTTAAATCATCATACGTTGGCATATAGCCGATTGGCGTTTCTACGGCGTTGGCATCGCCTATGGCTCGTTTTAAAATCCACTCAAGCACACGCATATTTTGACCATAGCCGTCCCATGCAAATTTGCCGTCAGCATCACGTCTAAACCAGTTTACGTTAAAGATTTTTGGTAATGTATTGCCGTGTTGTTCAGCGACTTTGCCAACCTTTTCGCCCATATCTAACCAATGCTGGAAGTAGTCGCCCATGTTGTAGCCTGCAAATGGTAACATGGCAAATGGGTCACGGCGAACAACACCTTGTTGTCCTTCGGCGGCAGCGGTAACTTCTGACCCCATGGTAGCGGCTTTATACACACCGTCCACCCAGTCAAAACTCTCAACCACCAATGGCACAGTATCCGCACGGCGACCACCAAAGATAAAGGCAGAAATTGGCACACCATTTGGATTTTCCCAGTCTTTGTCAATAATTGGACAGTTGCTTGCTGATACGGTAAAGCGAGCATTGGCGTGAGCAGATTTTTTGCCATTTTTACCGTCTTCGGGTGTCCAGTCATTGCCTTGCCAATCAGTTAAATGGGCTGGAGCTTCTTTGCTTTTGCCTTCCCACCACACATCGCCGTCATCGGTGAAGGCAACGTTGGTATAAATTACATCTTTGTGTAAGGTATCTAAACATACTGGGTTGGTGGCATTAGATGTACCGGGAGCTACGCCAAAAAAGCCTGCTTCAGGGTTAATCGCATAAAAACGTCCGTCTGTGCTAGGTTTAATCCAAGCAATATCATCGCCAACGGTTTCTACTTTCCAACCTTCATAGCCTTTTGGTGGAATTAACATGGCAAAGTTGGTCTTACCACAGGCGGATGGAAAGGCGGCCGCAACGTAGTGTTTTTCGCCTTGTGGATTGGTAACGCCAAGAATTAACATATGTTCGGCAAGCCAGCCTTCTTCACGACCCATAACAGATGCAATACGCAAGGCTAAACATTTTTTGCCAAGTAGGGCATTACCGCCATAGCCTGAACCGTATGACCAAATTTCACGAGTCTCTGGATAATGCACAATATATTTTTCATCATTGCAAGGCCATTTCACATCTTTTTCGCCGTCTTGCAACGGCTTGCCAACGCTATGCACACAAGGCACAAAACCACCATTTTCACCCAATACATCAAATACCGCACGCCCCATACGAGCCATGCGTTTCATATTGACCACCACATAAGGCGAGTCAGAAATTTCAACGCCAATATGAGCGATATGACTACCCAAAGGCCCCATGCTAAACGGCACAACGTACATGGTACGTCCTTTCATACAGCCGTCAAACAGCTTGTCCAAAGTCGCACTCATCTCTTTAGGGTCAGCCCAGTTATTGGTTGCACCTGCGTCAATTTGTTTTTCGCTACAAATAAAAGTACGTCCTTCTACACGAGCCACATCAGATGGGTCAGAACACGCCAAAAATGAATTTTTGCATTTGTCATCGTTTAATTTGACCATAGTCCCTTGCTTAACCATTAAGTTTAGCAAACGTTGGTCTTCATCTTCTGAGCCATCGCACCATTCAATGCGGTCTGGTTTGGCAAGCTCGGCGATTTTTTGCACAAAGTCAATCACGCCTTGATGTTTGACATAGTCAGGGGTGTTTAATACTACCGTCATGATAAACTCCAATATTGGAAAAAAATAATAAAAACGCTAAATGCACAAAAACCGTCAAATAATCAACATTTGACGGTTTATAAAATTGGCACAATCGTCTGAATGACCTGTTTTACAAAAACGGGCACTTGTTGACAAATTGGGCAGTTTTGCATATTTTGCATAAATTTAAAAAATGGTGTCATAAAAAACTTGTACATTAAACCATAAAATGCCCAAATTGTTGAGTGTTTTTTACAAAAAAACGATAAAATTTACTGAATATTGTAAATTAAAATAATCAATCCTTTTTTTATTACTTTTAACAACGCAAAGGTAAAAAAACAACATCAGTGGATGGTCTTTTTGATTTTGTTGAATATTTACAAACTTAACGTAGAATTAAAACTCATCAATTTATCATAACGTTGTTGTAATCGTATGTCTTTTGGTAACGCAGATAAGGTTTCTAATTGATTTTGCAACGTTAAGCGTAAATTATTCATTACCACATCGCTATTCACATTCGCCCCTTCGCCTTCGCTAATCACGCAATCAATCAATCCCAACGTGTGTAAATTATCCGCAGATAGTTTTAAAGCTTCGCTAGCTTGTGGGGCTTTTTCGGCGGTTTTCCACAAAATTGATGCACAACCTTCAGGCGAAATCACCGAATAAATGCTGTTTTCAAGCATATTGACACGGTCAGCCACCGCAATTGCCAACGCACCGCCTGAACCGCCTTCACCAATTACGGTTGCAATCACAGGCACACTTAACGCCGAAAACGTGGCAATACTTTCGGCAATCGCTTGGGCTTGTCCACGTTCTTCTGCACCGACCCCAGGGTATGCCCCTTGTGTATCAATAAAGGTAAACACAGGCAAATCAAAGCGTTGTGCCATTTTGACAAGGCGAATGACTTTGCGGTAACCTTCAGGATTTGCCATACCAAAATTATGCTCAATGCGTTCACGTGTGCTACGTCCACGGTGTTGCCCGATAAGCATGACAGGTTTGTCGTTGAATTTTGCCAAACCGCCCAAAATCGCCTTGTCATCGGCATAGGCTCTATCGCCCTGCAATATGTCAAATTCACTAAACAGTGTATTTGCATAATCTAAAAATAATGGGCGTTTTGGGTGGCGTGCTAATTGTACTTTTTCCCAGACAGACATGGGTTTCTTCCTTGTTTAATCAATGTTTTGATAAAATATGTTGATAAATGATTATGAATGTGGTTGTGATTGAATATCCAACGACATTCCCCATTTTTGCCAAAGTTGGCTTTCTTCTTGTAAATCAGACAACAAAAGTTGACTATTATCCAAAGTTTGGTCAAAATCTTGACTTAGTTTTGGGTTAATTCCGATTTGCCAATGGTTTTTGTCGCTTAACGTTAAGGTTAAGGGTAAAATTTCTTGTTTGCTACGGCTATGATGTATTAGCACTGCTAAACGCAATAATAAGGTTAAATAAACCAATTTTTCGCCACCTGCTTGAGAAATCAGTTGATAGCCTTCGCTTTTGAGCTTTCGGCGGTGGTGCATCACCATTTGGGCAAGGCGAGATTTATCGGTTTGTGAAAAGCCGTCAATGTCCGAATTTGCTAATAAGTACGCACTATGACGGTGATAACCGCTGTGTGACACCGCCAAGCCAATCTCATGCAAATACGCCCCACGGCGTAACAAATCGGCATCTTCTTCATCTAATCCAAGCGTATCTTGCACTTGGTCAAATAATTGTTTGGCAGTTTTTACCACTCGTTTGGCTTGTTTGGCATCCACCGAATAGCGATTCATCAAGGCTTGCACGCTTCTATCACGCACGTCTTCACTGGCAAAACGCCCAAGCATATCATACATGACACCCTCACGTAAAGCACCATCCGAGTATGCCATGGTGTCAATGCCAAGCACGCTCATACTAGCCAATAATACTGCCACACCTGCAGGCAGTACCGCCTTACGAGTGTCTTTGATTTCGGCAAAATCAATGTTATCAATATGTTTAATTTTAATTAACTGTTTTTGTAAATATTTTACACCTTTAAAGGTGATTTGGTCGTTATCGTCCATGCCTAAATTGACCAAAATTTGCTTGACTGCTTTTATCGTACCGCTTGAGCCTGTCACGCTGTCCCAGCCTGTTTTTTGGTATTGACGGCTAATTACTAATAATTCTTTGCGAGCTTGGGCAATGGCTTTTTCAAAGTTTTTTTCGTTAATTTCGCCATTAACAAAAAAACGTTTACTAAACGAGACACAGCCCATTTGCAAACTTTCGGTCAAAATCGGGTCAAAACCTTTGCCAATAATAAATTCGGTTGAACCACCGCCGATATCAATCACTAAACGTTTGTCGGTACTGGCGTTGGTGTGCGACACGCCTAGATAAATCAAACGGGCTTCTTCACGCCCTGCGATGATTTCAATCGGCTTTGGCAACACGGCATTGGCACGGCGAATAAATTCATCGGCATTTTTGGCTTGACGCAAGGTATTGGTGGCAACCACCCGTAGTCGTTCTGGCGACACCGCATCCAAGCGACCGACAAAACGGCTCAAACACGCCACACCACGCTCAATCGCTTCTTCGCTCAATACATTGTTTTCATCCAAGCCATTGGCAAGTTGCACCTTTTCTGACATGGACGCAAGTTTTCGCACTTCATGATGGTCAAGGCGTGCAATCGCAAGGTGAAAGCTGTTTGAACCAAGGTCAATGGCGGCCATCAGTTCAGAATGGCTAAGGTTATTTACTAAAGTTGGCATAATAATCGGCTTATTTTTTTGGATAAAAGGATTTTTAATAAAAAAGTTTTGCTAAAAAGATAGGTTATTTTACGCACTTTTGGTTGATTTTGCCAAATTTTTTGTTAAGCATTTTGTTAACGTTGCTTTTATGTTGTTTTGGTAAAAATTTTTAGCAAAATATGGTACTATAATTGGCAAAAGTTTTTGAAAATAATTTATTTTAAAAAATTTAACAAAAAATTAATCTGATTAAACAACAGGGATAAAAATGCAAGCAAATTTCCCCAAAATTATTTTTTTTGACATTGACGATACCCTATATCTCAAGCAACAAGACCGTGTCCCAGATAGCATTCGCCAAGTTTTTTTGGCGTTAAAACAGCGTGGGGTACTGATTGCGATAGCGACAGGGCGGGGGATTGGGATTTTTCCGCCTGTGATTTTGCAGTTGATGGATGAGATTGGCATTGACGTGGTTGTCAGTATCAACGGGCAATATGTGCAGTATCGTGGTAAGCCGTTGGTAGATTTTCCGATTGATAGGGCAGATATGCGATTTATTCGTGAACATTTGTACCAAAACAATATCGCCTGTGCCTATATGACGGCAGATAGGATTGTGGCGTTATCGGAAACCGATGCGTTAGAAAATGCCCTAAACGCCCTGCATATTCCTTATACAGTTGATGCAAATTTTGACGATACCTCGGAAAATAGCGAAAAAGTTTACCAAATTTTGGCGTTTTATGATGATAATCAAGACGAAAACTTGATGCAAATTTTGCCAAAACATTTAAAGACCATTCGTTGGCATGTGTCTGGGGTGGATATTTTAGACACCAATGGCTCAAAAGCTCGTGGCATCAAGGCGGTGCTAGATAACTTGGGACTAGAGATGGCGAATGCGTGGGCGTTTGGCGATGGCTTAAATGATATAGAAATGCTTGAAACGGTAGGATTTGGCATAGCGATGGGCAATGCTCATGCAGATTTAAAGGCGGTGGCGGATTATGTCTGTGAAAATGCAGTAGATGATGGAATTTTTAAGGTGTTACAGCAGTTTGGGGTGATTTGATAAAAGCATGGGTTAATCATTAATCCATGCTTTATTAATCATTTAACTAAAAATTAAAATAAGCCAACAATATTGCCATTTTCATCCACGTCAATTTTTTCAGCAGACGGCACTTTTGGCAAGCCGGGCATTTTCATAATGCGACCGCAAATTACCACCAAAAATCCCGCCCCATTTGACAAGCTAATATCTCGCACTGTCAAGCGAAAATCACTCGGTACGCCAAGCAGTTTGGCATTGTCTGAAAATGAATATTGGGTTTTTGCCATACAAATTGGCAAGCTGTTAATGTCAATGTTTTCAATGGCTTGTAGGCTTGTCAAGCTTGTCTTTGCGGTGTCTGATAAGTCCACACCAATCGCCCCATAAATGCGTTCGGCGAGGGTTTCAATTTTTTTAATAACGGATAAATTTTTATTATAAGCAAAGCTAAAATTGTTAGGTTTTTCAACCGCTTGCAAAACTTTTTCGGCTAAATCAAGACCACCTTTACCGCCATGCTCCCACACTTCACACAGGGCAACGCTTGCTGCTTTTTCTTCACAAGCACGAATGACAGTATTTAATTCAGCTTCACTGTCTGACACAAAACGATTGACCGCCACAACCACAGACAAGCCAAATACGTTTTGCATATTGTCAATGTGTTTTAGTAGGTTTGGTAAGCCGTCTTTTACCGCTTGCACGTTTTCAGTTTTTAAGTCATCTTTTGCCACACCGCCGTTGTATTTTAAGGCTCGCACGGTCGCTACGATTACGCACGCAGACGGCGTTAAATCGTTCATACGGCATTTGATGTCGCAGAATTTTTCCGCTCCTAGATCCGCCCCAAAGCCTGCCTCTGTAACCACAAAATCCGCCAAATGCGTTGCCATTTTGGTGGCGATGACTGAGTTACAGCCGTGTGCGATGTTGGCGAATGGACCGCCATGCACTAGGGCGGGCGTGTGGGCGATGGTCTGCACTAGGTTTGGTTTTAACGCATCTTTTAGTAGGGCAGTCATCGCACCATGAGCGTGTAAATCTTTGGCAAAAATCGCTTTATTATCAAAGGTATAAGCCACCAAAATATTGCCAAGTCGGTTTTTTAAATCATTTAAATCACTCGCCAAGCAAAAACACGCCATGACTTCGCTCGCCACCGTGATGTCAAAGCCGTCAAGACGTGGCACGCCGTCTGTCTGTTTGCCAGATTTACCCACCGAAATTCCGCTTTCAATGTGACGTAATTGACGGTCGTTCATGTCCACGACACGACGCCATAGCACACGATTTGGGTCAATATTTAGTTCATTGCCTTGAAAAATATGATTGTCAATCATGGCAGAAAGTAGGTTATTCGCTGAGCCAATGGCGTGAAAATCGCCTGTAAAATGCAGATTAATGTCTTCCATTGGCAAAACTTGCGAGTAACCACCGCCCGCCGCACCGCCTTTAATACCAAATACAGGACCAAGCGACGGCTCACGCAGGGCCACCATTGTATTTTTACCAAGATTTTTTTGTTTATTGACCAAATTTAACGCATCAGCAAGCCCAATCGTTACCGTGGTTTTGCCTTCGCCAGCTGGGGTTGGGTTAATGGCGGTTACCAAGATGATTTTGCCGTTTTTATTGGGTAATTTTTCTAGCGATTTTGGGTTGATTTTGGCTTTGGTGTGTCCGTACGGCTCGTAGTCTTCGGTGCTTAGATTGATTTTTTTGGCAAGGTCAACAATGGGTAGAAGTGTGGCTTCACTTGCGATTTGGGCATCGGTTTTGTGACTCATAATGATTTTCCTGAATGAACAAATAATAAAAAAAGGTTTGGTTTTATTATACTGTTTTTTATGGTTCTTGACAAAAAAAGTGGGCTGATTTTAGGCAAAAAATCCTTGCTCGATCATTATGGCAACAATCAACTTTAACGCAAGCAAGATCAGCAAATACGGCAAAATTTTTTTTAGCCAATTCGCCGAAAATTGATGACGCAATTTTGTGCCAATCCATGACCCAACAGTCGCCATCACTACCATAAAAATCAGTAACCGCCAATAATCCAAAAATGCAAAGCCGAGCGTCACATATACCAAAATTTTCGCCCCATGCACCACCGTCATCATCAACGCTCCCGTGGTAACGACCTGATGCGTGTCGGTATAATGTTTGTTTAGCACGGCGATGTTGAGTGGACCGGGTGTACCGACAAACACGCCCAAACCTGTCTGCAAAAACCCCACCAAAAAGAAACTTTCAAATCGGCGAATTAGGCGGTTAAAAATCGCCGACCATTGCAACAGCAAAATGTAAATGCCGATAAAAAGTGGAATTAAATCCAGTTTTACAAAACGAATCAGCACCCCAAACAGCACCATGCCAAGTATTGAACCAATGACAAACTGTTTAAACGGTTGCCAAATAATATCCCGTCGCCTAAACCACGCACGGCTTGCGTTACTGGCAAGTTGCGTGATGCCATGCACAGGAATAATGGCGATACTGGGCAAAAAAAATGGCATGAAACCGATTAAAATCATGCCACCGCCCACGCCTGTAATGGCGGTCAAAGCCGATGTGATAAGATTAATCAGTCCAAGTAAAAAGTCGTTAAGCATGGGTTAAATTTATTTTTTTTGTAAGTTTTGTTGGATTAAATAGTGTATATTTTTAATTAATTCCAAACGTTCCTTATCATCTTTTGCCATTTCAAAAGTGCAATTATCTGAGAGAATTTGCGGTATTTGTAGTTCATTAAAAATCGTCTCGTCACTAAAATGCGATAATTTTGGCAAATCGTTAAGATACGCGTCAATCTCATCAAGCGTTAAAAATTTACCATGTAAATCAAAGCCAACATTTAATATTTTACCGCCAATGTCCGATATTCTATCATGAATATGCCCGTGCAGATGATAATAACCCTTATGACAGCCGTCCCATTCAGCAATCGGATAATGAAATAAAATCAAGGTTTTATTTTCATCATGGCTATTTTTTAACTTTAACTTTAAATAACTTTGGGCTGATGATAATATCGGATTACCGTCATGTTTTTTGGTGGTTAAAAATTTCGTCAAGTTATTTTGGATAACATCATCATGATTGCCAAAAATTAAATGATGGCGACCGTTTAATTGGCTTAACGTCTGAAAAATCTGTTTTAAATCATGGCTAAAGCTTAAATCGCCCAAATTATAGACGTCATCATCCACGCCAACGGTATCATTCCATAAGTCAATCATATACTTGTCTAAAATAGAAGTATCATTTTTATCCGTACTTTTTGGGCGCGTATGCGGACAAAATTTGGCGATATTTTTATGGCTAAAATGTAAATCTGATGTGAAAAATGTTTTACTCATTTTATATATTCTCTAAAAATTTCTGTACAAATTCAATCTTTTGTAACTCATCTAATTGATTAAATTCATCTTTATTTACTTTAATATAATCCACCAGCGGATAATACTCTTCATCAACATTTCTTTTATTTAATTTATTACCCAAATTATCTGCTTGACTACGCCCAAAGAATTTAGAAATTAAATAAAACGGTGATTTTAGCTTAAATAAAAGTTGCTTGGTTTCGCTATCAAATACCATAAAACCTTCATGTTTCACGGTTTTTAATAAGGCTTTTAATTCCCCAAAAGGAATATTTAAAATCATTTCTGGGCGTTTAATATTGTATTGTTTGGCAAGGGTATTTAACTCAAATTCACTTGCCATATCACCTGTTTTGACATTGACCATACCGATTAATGTTTCCCCAAAATTTTCATTGATAATATGAACATCTTTTTCATCAGTGATTTCAAATAAAAACGTGAAATTTGGATAAGCCTTAAATAACGGCTCGTATTTTTGACAATGCTCTTCGGTCATTTTGGCAAAATCGCTGTCTAATGAACCTGTGGTAGAATACAATACTTGTTTGTTAAAATCGCTATCAAAACTTGGGTGCGAATTACCCAAATCCACATAAGTACACACCCCCAAAAATCCATTGACTTTGACCACTGCATCGACCAATCTCTCGTCCAAGACAGCTATCGGATAAGGACTGTTTTTGGCAATACGTTCAGAATAATTAAATACTTTTTTAAATGGGCGTACAATGATATTGTTATGCTCATCGATAATCAGCCCACGCATTTCAAGCAGTGCATTGTCAAATGTATTGTCATAAAACACATGACGGGCGTATTTTAATACCCATAATTGTGGATATTTTTTACTTTGTTTTTTGATAAAATTTTTGCAGGCGAAATTTAAATAATCATCAGTCACATAAGTATGATTTAATTCATTAAAGGGTAATTGTCCTTGACTAAATTTTTGCATTTTTTCAATTAAAATTTTAGTCTCATCATCAATGGGACGCACGGCAGGAACATGAATTTCTTCTCGCAATTTGTTATTATTCAAATTAACATAAGCAGATAATACGTCGATCCTTTTGACGTTGTGCGTATTCTCAAAAAAATTGTGCAGACGATAAATCTCAACACTAAATCCGTGCTTTTTTGCCATGTTGATGAGATGAATACAGCTTGACGATTTTTGATTGGTATTGGAATTAACAATCAAAATATCTTCGCTAGGGAACTTTTGTCCGTGTTTTAAAACTTCTTTAAACCATGCCAAATTCTTGCGTTGAGCCTTATCGACTGCATCGCCAGACCAACGATATACGCCATTTTCATCGGTTAAAAGCAGGTCATTTTCAAGGTGAATAATGGTAGCGTTTGGATAATCGTGGGCAAATTCGCGTATTTTTTGTTTGGCAAACGTGGATTTGCCAGAGCCTTGATGCCCACGGATTAGGATAAATTTTTGTATCATAAATAACCCCAAACTAAATTGTGTAACAATTTAGCTTTTTAAAAACAAATGGAAAATCAGCAACTTAGCTTGTCAAAATTTTGGCTAAATCACTGGTTTGGGCGGGGTCGTCGCTCAGGAATTATTTTATCATCACGCTTTTATGACAAAATAAATGTTTGGAATCACCATTCACAAAAGGAGATAAATTTTTTGTGAATGGTAAGATTTTAGTAGAAATTTTGGATTTGTCAAGCATTTTTATCAGGATTTAATATATACAAAATCAAGATTCAATACTTTGTTTAAAACTGGTTAAAATTGGTTCAAGCAGTTCAAATTTACGCTTGTAGCTGACTTGATTGACAATCAAGCGAGATGACACTTGGCAAATTTCGTCTAATGGTTCAAGTCCATTGGCTCGCAAGGTGTTGCCTGTGTCCACCACGTCCACGATGAAGTCGCCCAAACCGACAAGTGGGGCGAGTTCCATTGAGCCGTAAAGTTTGATGATGTCCACCTGTTCGCCACGATTGGCAAAATAATTGCGAGCGACATTAACGTATTTGGTGGCGATACGCAGTCGCCGATTTGGTAAGGTTTTGCCGACCACGCCTGCTGTCATCAGCCGACATTGGGCGATTTTTAGGTCAAGCAGTTCGTACAGATTTTGCGAGCCGTGTTCTAGTAACACGTCTTTGCCCGCCACACCAAAATCTGCCGCCCCATGCTCAACATAAGTTGGCACATCAGATGCTCGCAGAATTAACACTCGCACGTTTGGGTTGGTGGTGGAGAAGATGAGTTTGCGAGATTGTTCTACGTCTTCAAGTAGCTCAATATCTGCTTTGGCAAGCATTGGCATGGTTTCTTTTAAAATTCGCCCTTTGGATAGGGCTAGGGTTAAGCCGTTGTAAGTTTCTTCAGTCATTTTTCTATATCTTATAGTTGATTAAAGATTTTTGGACGAGATAGGTTCATGTGGTAAACCAAGCCATTTTAGCGGAATTTCATTAAACAAATAATGACAGTTTACCGAATGAATATAATCAAGCGTATCTTGATAAACAGGATTTTTGAACCAATCGTTCGTCATGAAACCAAACTTCATAGCCTGTACGATTTTGTGATGGCTTTAGATGATAGCCGTCAATTTGTTCAAATAACTGTTTTAAATCGGTTCTGACTTCAAAATCAAGACCAGTTTTGGTATTTGCACCACCAACACCGCCTGTTATCATCATATTTCCTTATAAATCGCCAAAATTTCACCGACTTTTTGCCGACTACTGCCTTTGGCAGAAATATTTCTTTGTACTTGTACCGTTTTTATCACCGCCCCTTGATATAAAAGCCGTGTTTGCTCGGTATCGTGGTTAGAAATCAAAACCCCTTGTGATTGATGAATAAAATCTTTTGCCAAAGTTGCCAATCGTATTTGGTCATCAAAATTAAAACCATCTTTCGCATAACTGGTAAATGATGACGTTTTATTCAAAGGCATATACGGCGGATCGCAATAAATCACATCATCTTGGCTAACTTTGCTAAAAATCTGTGCAAAATCACCACAAAAAAACTGCATTCTCGGCGATTTATTGACAAAACTTTGCAATTCTGCCTTTGGATAATAGGGTGATTTATAACGCCCAAATGGCACATTAAAACCACCTTTACGGTTATAACGACACAAGCCATTAAAGGCGTGGCGATTAAGATAAATAAATAATGCTGATTTTTTGACTATATCATTGCTATCATTAAATTCATCTCTTAACTCATAAAAACGAGTTTCTTGATTATTATCTGTGGTAAAAAATGACTGTGCATAATCAATAAAACCTTGTTTTTGCTCGGATAAGGTTTGGTATAAGTTGATTAAATCTTGATTGGTATCATTTAATATATATTCATCAAAATCTAATTGCAAGGCGACACTGGCTGAGCCAACAAAAGGCTCAACCAAACAATAACGCTTTTTTGGCAAATTTTGTTCAATAAAAGGTACAAGTTTACTTTTACCGCCTGCCCATTTTAAAAAAGGTTTTGTCATTAACCCTTCACTCTTTCAATTTGCACACCAAGTCCACGCAGTTTTTCTTCCACCTTTTCATAGCCACGGTCAATGTGATAAATACGCTCAATCGTGGTTTCGCCTTCTGCTGCCACAGCCGCCATCACTAGCGACATAGATGCACGTAAATCAGTCGCCATCACAGGGGCAGATTTCAATTTTTCTATACCTTTAACCACAGCGGTATGACCGTCCACGCTGATGTTCGCCCCCAAACGGTTGAGTTCTGGCACGTGCATATAGCGATTTTCAAAAATATTTTCAATAATGGTACTTGTACCGTCCGCAATCGCACATACCGTCATCAGTTGGGCTTGCATATCGGTTGGAAAAGCAGGGTGGGGCAGGGTGCGTATGTCCACAGCAATTGGGCGTTGGTTCATTGCCACTTCAATCCAATCATCGCCAACGCTGACTTGGGCACCCATTTCGCTAAATTTGTTTAACACCACTTGCATGATACTTGCATCGGTATGTGTGGCTTTGACACGTCCGCCTGTCATCATCGCCAATGCCAAATACGAACCTGTCTCAATGCGGTCAGGCACAACCGAATATTCACAGCCGTTTAATTTTTCCACCCCTGTAATGGTCATATAAGCCGTGCCAATGCCTTCAATTTTTGCCCCCATTTTCACCAGCATATTGGCTAAATCCACCACTTCAGGCTCTCTGGCACAGTTTTCCAAATGGGTTACACCGTCTGCCAAAACCGCCGCCATAATGGTGTTTTCTGTACCACCGACCGTTACCATATCAAACGTAAAATGACAGCCCTTTAAGCGTCCGCCGTGTGGCGTTTTGGCTTTAACATAGCCATTCTCCACCACGATTTCTGCCCCCATGGCTTCTAAGGCTTTTAAATGTTGATCCACAGGACGTGAGCCAATCGCACAACCCCCTGGTAAAGACACTTCCGCTTGTCCAAAACGTGCCAATAACGGCGCTAATACCAAAATAGATGCCCGCATGGTTTTAACCAGTTCATAAGGTGCGTAATAATTGTTAATGGTACTGGTGTCGCATGTGACTGTATCGCCATTTTTGTCAATGGTAATACCCATGCCAGCGATGAGTTCTATAAGGGTTTTCACATCTTGCAAAGTTGGCACGTTGGTCAAGGTAATTGGCGTTTCTGCCAAAATCATACCTGCCAATAACGGTAAGGCGGCATTTTTTGCCCCAGAAATTCGTACTTCGCCACAAACTTTTGTACCGCCTTTAATGACAAATTTATCCATCATATTTCCTTCATAAAGTTTTAAATATTTTAACAAAATTATGGTTTGGTTTGTAACTCATTCCATTGGGCGTGAGTTAGGGCTTGAATATTTAAGGCGTGGATTTCACCACTGGCAAATTTGTCATTGACAAGGGCAAGTACGGCTTGTTGGCGTTGTACAGGGCGTTTGCCGTCAAAGCTGTCGTCCACCACACGCACGTCAAATTTGTTACCGTTGTTGGCAGATTGGATTAGACCATTTGGAAAATGTGGTTGTAATAAATCGATTAAATCTTGGGCGTTCATAATACTACCTGGTTTGTAAAAAGTGAAATTGACTATTTTTATAAAAAAATAAAAATCTCTTTATGATAGCATATTTTTTGACAAAAATCATGGTGAAAAATTGCCCTGTTTGTCCATATTTTTAACCGATTTTTATGAAAAATTCATTGTAAATTTGACAAAAATACTCTATGCTAAAAACATAAAATTTTGTTAATTTTTTGTTTCAAAGTGGCGTTGAAAAAGGCTTTTTACACGCTAAATTTGTTTTGTTCCTGTTAATTATTCGGAGTAATTTATGACAACCACCCCAAAAAAACCAACTACTCAAAAATCGATTAATAAAGTCCAAAAAGTCACCGAGCCGTACGAAACCGACCCAGAAGCCTTGCTAGCACTCAAACAAGAAGACCGTAAAGTACGAAAAGCCACCAAAACCAAATCCGCCATCGATGACACGTTGCTTGCCGACCTAAAAAAAGGTAATGTGCAAAAAGGCAACGAACACCTTGAAGCCTTACTTCACGATGCCACAAGTGATGAACTATCCGCCTTAAAAGATATATTTGCCGAGCAAGCGATTGCTAACCGTGTCAAAACGGGTGTGAAAAAAGATGACGAACTTGCCGAAGGCTGGCGAGACGGGGCGTATCCTTATAAGAACCGCCTAAGCCGTAAAAATTATGAAGCCCAAAAATACGAACTCCAAGTTGAATTGCTCAAATTACAAAAATGGGTGAAAGAAACAGGACAAAAAGTCGTGATTTTGTTTGAAGGGCGTGATGCTGCTGGTAAAGGCGGTACCATCAAACGCTTTATGGAGCATCTAAACCCACGTGGTGCTAGAGTGATTGCCCTAGAAAAACCAACCGAACAAGAGCAAGGACAGTGGTATTTCCAGCGTTATGTCAAGCATCTACCAACCAATGGTGAAATCGTGCTGTTTGACCGTTCATGGTATAACCGTGCAGGTGTAGAGCGTGTGATGGGCTTTTGTACTGATGAGCAGTACGAAGACTTTATGCGTCAAGTTCCTGAGTTTGAAAAACATTTAATTAGTTCAGGTATTCATTTGATTAAATTTTGGTTTTCCGTTAGCCGTGACGAACAACGTCGCCGATTTGCCCAACGTGAAGCCCACCCATTAAAACAATGGAAATTATCACCGATTGACAAAGCATCTTTGAATAAATGGGACGATTACACGTTGGCAAAAGAAGCCATGTTCTACAACACCGATACCGCCGAAAGCCCTTGGATTGTTATCAAATCTGACGATAAAAAACGTGCCAGACTTGGGGCGATGCGTTATGTACTAAACAAACTGCCCTACGCCCAAAAAGAGAAGAAAAATGTACGTGCACCAGACCCGCTTATTGTCGGACGTGCAGGTGCTTTGTATGAACAAGGCGAACGAGAAGATTTAGAAGTAGCGGACGAACCAAATATTGTACTGGCTCATACCATTGAAAGCAAAAAAATTGCCAAAAAAACAAAAAAATAAATCGTTATTTTAACTTTTTTAACAAACCAATTTATTTCATGATAATAGTGGGATAAATTGGTTTTTGTTTTAGCGGTTTTTTTAAAGGCGAAAAATTGTTATAATGATTGGCAATTTTTTAACATTTTTTTAAAATCAAAAATAGGAATAACCATGAGCAACGCCAACCAAATTTTATTCAACAAAGCCAAAATCCACATCGCAGGGGGTGTTAATTCGCCTGTGCGTGCCTTTGCAGGTGTGGGTGGAACGCCTGTATTTATCAGCCGTGCCAAAGGCTCAAAAATATACGACACCGAAAATAATGCCTATATTGACTATGTTGGCTCATGGGGACCGATGATTTTGGGTCATAGCCACCCACATATCATTGAAGCGGTGAAAAAAGCCTGTGATGATGGTCTATCTTTTGGTGCACCCACGCCATTTGAAACTACCATTGCCGACAAAATTTGTGAATTAATCCCAAGTATTGAATTAATACGCATGACCAGTTCAGGCACAGAAGCCACCATGTCTGCCATTCGTTTGGCTCGTGGCTATACTGGGCGTGATAAAATTGTCAAATTTGAAGGCTGTTACCACGGACATTCTGATAGCTTGTTGGTAAAAGCAGGCTCTGGTATGCTTGACATCGGAGAACCGACATCAAAGGGCGTACCAGCCGACTTTGCCAAACATACCCTTACCTTACCCTATAATGACAAACAAGCTTTAATAGACTGTTTTGCAAAATTTGGTAATGAAATTGCCTGTGTCATCGTTGAACCAGTCGCAGGCAACATGAACATGGTCATTCCAAGCCAAGATTTTCACAACACCTTACGCCAACTTTGTACAGACAATGAAGCGGTGCTGATTTTTGACGAAGTAATGACAGGTTTTCGGGTTGGACTAGGCGGTGCTCAAGCCCATTTTGGCATTACCCCAGATTTAACGACTTTTGGTAAAATCATCGGTGCAGGCTTGCCAGTTGGGGCATTTGGTGGTAAACGTGAAATCATGGAACACATCGCACCGCTTGGGGGCGTGTATCAAGCAGGCACATTATCAGGCAATCCTTTGGCAATGCGAGCAGGGATTGCTATGTTTGAATTATTAACCCAAGACGGTTTTTACGACAAATTGAGCGAAAAAGTCGTGTACTTGACTGATAATTTGGAAAAATTGGCAAAAGAAGCAGGGATTGCTTTTAAAACCACCCATTTAGGCGGTATGTTTGGTTTGTATTTTACCGACAATGACTTGCCAAAAAACTTTGATGAAGTCAGCCAATGTGATGATAAAAAATTTGCTACCTTTTTTCATGGTATGCTAGAACGTGGCATATATCTTGCTCCGTCTGCGTTTGAGGTCGGGTTTATGAGTAGTGAACACAGCCAAGAAGATTTAGATAAGACGTTAGAAACGGCAAAAGAAGTGTTTGCAAATATGGCACAAGCCTAAAAATTTTGATAAAAAATTGCAAAATTTTCTAAAAAAACCTTGCTTTTTTAAAAAATATCCGTATAATACGCACTCATTGGATCGTTAGCTCAGTTGGTAGAGCAGCGGACTTTTAATCCGTTGGTCCCGCGTTCGAGTCGCGGACGATCCACCATTTATACAAAAAATAAAGATAAACCCTTTCTTAACGAAAGGGTTTTTTTCTGCCAAAAATTTTTAACATGGTGATAAAAAACGCCATTCATTTAGAATTTGTTACAAAAGTTACAAGTTATCCAAAAAACATTGCACGGCTAGGCTAGAACTGCAAGAAAAATTTAGCGATAATAGCCCACATCAATTTTTACCCTAAATTTTATTTTTAAAAAATTTTAAATTTTGAAAGAGGAACGATTATGTTAAAACAATTTACCACGCCTGTATTAACCGCCATTTTGGCTATGTCAACCCCGTTAGCAATGGGGCTTGCCACTGCCCAAGCTAAACCTGCAAACGAAGCAACGGCATCAAAAAACTTAAATGGTTTATTAACCAACGTTAAAAGCATGACTGCCAATTTTAGCCAAATGACCAAAGGTGGAAAATCTGCCAACCGCAGTTTTAGTGGAACAATGGCGGTACAACGCCCAAATAACTTTCGTTGGCACACCACAGGCAACGCTGAACAGTTAGTGGTAGCGAACGGTAGCACCCTTTGGATTTATGATAAAGATTTACAACAAGCCACTCGCCAAAGTGTGAGCAATCAAATTGGCGATACGCCTGCGTTATTGCTATCGGGCGACCCTACCAAAATTTCTGCCAGTTTTAAAGTGACCCAACCCGATGCGAGCAAAAATTACTATGTGTTACAACCAAAATCAAGTAATGCTAACTTTAAAAGCCTAAGTTTATCCTTTAACAACGGCAACCCTGTAATGATGGTGTTAAATGATAACTTGGGGCAAACAACGAGCATCAAATTTAGCAATGTCAAACGCAATACTGGCATTGCCAAAAGTCAATTTACCTTTACACCACCAAAAGGGGTGGATGTGATTGACCAATAATTGACAATACGGATACCAACCGTTGTAAATTTTATAAACCCATGTGAATAGCATGGGTTTTTGGATTTTGTTGTAATTTGTTACAATTTTTTGTGATTTTAGGGTTGTGGTTGCGGATTAAAACTTGGGGTGAATTACTAGCATTTTTTATTTAAAGGGAGTATAATTGCCACGTTTCGCCAGTTGATAGCGTTTAACAATCAAGTTTTGCCCATTTTGTTTTATCGATTGATAAGTTTTGCAATATTTTTTTTAAGTTTGTGGCAAAAATCGCTAGGAATGGCGGTTTTTTTGACACAAATTTGATTATGAATGCAAATTTTTGGGATAGATTTTAGCGATTAACCAGCCGATAGATGAATATTAAACAAAACGATGATGGATAAATCGGGTTATTAGATGTGTGATGTGTTGTTTTGTCTAGGATTTGATTTATCGTGAGATTTATCAAAGCATTTGTATTATCTTTCTATTTTTCTCTTGCATGGCTAGTAGCCAAGCGTCAAGATGCGTCAATCGGTTGAATGAAAAAATAAGAACCTGTATTCATAATGTTTTTGCAATGAAAAATGCGATAAATCGCCTGCTTTTCATGCAAAAGCAAACTTTTATGGACTACTTTTACAAAAAAAATTAAGTTGTGTAAGGTTATGAATACAGGTTTTAATAAGTTCAAAATCCTTTTGGCAAGGAGTTCTTAATGCTGTTAAGTTTTGATTGGTCTGCGATTGTCTTTTTATTGGCAGGGTTTGGTCTGTGCCTATTTATGCTGTTGGTGCCACGTTTATTGGGTGGTACATCAAAAGGCTTTCAAAAAGAAGAAAATTTTGAGTCGGGCGTGGTCGGTGCGGGTACGGCTCGTATTCGTTTGTCTGCCAAGTTTTATGTGGTGGCGATTTTCTTTGTGATTTTTGACCTTGAAGCCTTGTACCTTTATACCTATGCGGTATCGGTCAAAGAGGCCGGTTGGCTTGGTTTTGCGACCATTGTGGTGTTTGTGCTTGAGTTGTTGGTAGGTTTGTATTATTTGTTAAAATTGGGTGCATTAAATTGGTCGCCAATTGACAAAAAACCAAAAACCCCACGTTTAAGTACAAAACCTGTTGGTTTTAATTTGGCGGATATTACCAAATTTAATGGCATTGATGAGCTAGAAACTGACCCAACAGGCAAAGTGCCTGCTCAGTCGTCTGGTAAGGTTTTTTCAGAAATAAAAGACTTGTAAAGGGTACTTGAATAAAGACAAACAAGATGTGGTAAACATTGACCATATCAGCCAAACAGGGCGAGTTACCATGCAAAAGTTGATTAATTACAGAATTGTCATAAGTAAAACTTAACTAAGTTTGAATAAATGGGCTATTTAAAAAAGGTGTTAAAATGCAGGAAAAATTTGCCGAATTTTTAGAATTGTTAGCTGATTATGATGATCCTTCTGAATTGCTTGAGCTTTTTGACAGTTTGGTGGGCGATAGAGTGTCTTTTTCTCGGTTTTTGATGGAAGCTTACGGTCTTACAAAAGAAGAAGCAGAAGAATGGCAGGATGATGATGAGGCTTATGAAGATGAAGAAGATAGGGAATATTCACGGCGTTTACAATTATCGGCTGGTGTTTGTTTGTTGCTTCGTGAATTTGGATATGTTTACAATGACGATTGGAAGATGGATTATGAAGGTCTAAGTGAACATATTTCTGAATGGCTTGACCAAGAATTTGAAATTACTTTTGAAGAATGCAAGATGGCTTTTGATGATTCAGATGGTGAAGCTATGCCCGCTGATGTTATTCGCCAAAAAATAGAACAAGAAAGCGATTTTACTTTACTTGAATTTATTAGTGGAGATGACGATGTGAATTTTGCGATTGTCCAAAAAACTGATAAAGCAAAAATTTTAGAATTAGCCGATGAATTGGGCATTATTGTAGAATAATTCAATAATATTTTTCCATTCAAAATAGACATTTAATTCCTTAAATATTACACCCAAAACTCAAAAACTGCCAGTTTTAAAGCAAGCATTCTAAGGTAGATTCCCATGAAATACACTTTAACCCGTGCTAACACAGATGCCAATAAATTCCCTGCCCAAACGCGTGAAATTCTTGATGAAGAAGAAGTCAATCGCAATATTGTGATGACAAGGCTTGAAGATTTAGCCCATAGTCTTGCCAATTGGGGACGTAAAAATTCACTGTGGCCGTTTAACTTTGGCACAAGTTGCTGTTATGTGGAATATGCCACGACATTGACTGGTGTACATGATTTGTCTCGTTTTGGGGCGGAAGTTATCCGTGCTTCTCCTCGTCAGGCAGATGTGATGATTGTGGCAGGGACGTGTTTTATGAAAATGGCACCTGTAGTACAACGTCTGTATGAGCAAATGCTTGAGCCGAAATGGGTGATTAGTATGGGGGCGTGTGCCAATTCTGGTGGTATGTATGATGTGTATTCGGTGGTGCAGGGCGTGGATAAGATTATCCCTGTTGATGTGTATATCCCTGGTTGTCCACCACGTCCAGAAGCGTTGATTCAGGCGATTATGCTGTTGCAAAATCAGATTGATAAGGAACGCCGACCGCTGGGTATTCATGTCAAAGATGACGGTATTTATCAGCCAATTATGCAACCTGAACGTGATAGAAAACAAGCAGAACGCATTGCGGTAAAAAATTTAAGAAGTCCTGATAATGTGGAGTGATTGGATCTTATATTTGTTTAAAATTGGCTTTGTGAATATTTGTGTTGTGTAATTTGGGAGATAATCTATGCCCTTAACTCGCTATTATATATTGGAAAATGATACAACCACAGCAGGTGGCGTCGTCCAAACAACAACCAATCCGATTATCTCTAATGTCAGTGGCAAAAAACAAAGCTGTATCGGTGATGATGTCTGGTGTCCTGCTTGCCAATCAATGGGTCAAATCATTCCGACAGGTCCAAGATTATCTTTTTCTTTGGGTGAGGCAATGCCTGCCTTAAATGATGATTTGTGTCTATGCAAATGTAATCCACCACCAAAACTTATCAATTCCCAAACCAACTTTAAAGAAATCATTGATGATAATAGACTTGCCCAGTACCAACAAGCAAGAGAGCAATACCGACAATCTTTTGCTGGGTTTGGTATTGAAGAGATACCTACTTATACTCTGTTGGTTTTGGTTGATGATTTTAGCAACCCCTTAAAAAATTGTTTTTATTCCATAAAATTTGATGATGGGGAGATATTATTTGGACATACAGATGATGATGGTAGAACACAAGAATTTTTGGCAAATAAAACCATTTCCAACATTCGCTATCAAATAAATCAAGGACTTTCAGATGAGTAATTCAAGTCAAGAACAAAACAGCCCAATATTTAAACCAATGCAAAACAATATCTGTACCGCACAAATATCACCCAACGAAAGCATTATATCTCAAATTGAAAGACGGAATGCTCAAAGGCAAAAGTTAGTGGAGCAAACCATCGCTTGCCCAACTCACAAAACTTTATGTTGGGCATTAAATGAGTTGGCAAAATATGAAAATAAAAAAGGAACGGAGGAGTTTTGTGATTATGTATATCAACCACCAACAACAATAATGCATCATTCAGTTGAAAATGATTACTTAAATGACGGTGAAAATACAGAGTTTTTAACTTTAAGTTTTCCCAAAATTGAGTATGGTTGGTTTGGTATTGAATTGGGCATAGAAGTTACACCGCCAAAATTTCCATTATATGTTGATATAGAATATATTGAAATCGGCTATGTACTTTATAAAAGGTATCGTGGCATGGCTTTCGGTTTTTATTTTGGTTTTAATAGCTTTAAACTTTTTATGCAATCGGTTTTTCGGCATGGAGGAAATAATTTTGGACATCCACCAAATAAATATGGCTTTGTTCTTGGTGTTGCAATAGCTAGAGATTTCCCCAAAATTCAGAATTTTGTAAATCAATGGTGTGTTGGAGAGGTGTGTAAATTATGAATAAATTGCGCATATTGTCAAAAAAAAACATGTATTGCGAGCTATTATTTTTATTTTTTTTAGCACCAATGTTTCTTTATGTGTCAGCAATTGTTTATCGTATTGATGCAAGACAAAAATCAGTAAATGAATATTTTATTGAATTATTGACTTTTCCTATAGTTTTAACTTTTTTTATATTGTTAATTTTAAACTTTTTTGCAGATTTTATAAATTATAAAAAAAATAATTTTTTTTACTTAAAAAAGATAGTAATAATTTTAAATTTGTCTTATATCTCATTTGTCTTGTTTACTATTTTTAAAAATTCAATTTACAACAATTTAAATGGTTATTACGCATTTGTTTTCTTATTTATTCCAATATTGATGTTATTTTTCTATAAAATTTATAAATATTATGGTTATTATAAAGAATTTTTTTAAATAATTTCTTTACTTTAATAGTATTGTGAATTATACAAAATTTCATACAATATCCAAAGTTTTGTAAATCAATATTGTATTGGTGAGGTTTGTAGGTTATGAATGCGGAAGATAAATTAAGGGAGATTTCTAAAAAAATATCAAATATGGTATTTTTAATGTAGTTTTCTTATTTCTGTTTTTTTTATGGTTTATGACCCACATTGTATACTATTTAGATGAAAAAAAGAAATCAATAGAGTTATATGCTTTGGACTGTTTTTTTAATCCTTATGTGTTTTCTATTTTTTTTCTTATATGGGCAAACCTAATAATAGATTTTGTATTATACAAAAATTTAAAATGAGTAAGATTAAAAATCTTATTATTTGTGTTAAATATTAACTGTATGATTTTTGTATTAGAAAATTATTTTGATAGAGATATTTTTAATATTTATGTATTCTATTTCTGTTTAGGTTTTATATCATTTATTTTTTACAAAAATACATAAATATTATCAGTATTATAAATTAACAAAAAATTTATAGTTTATCAATTAGGTTGTTTTTCATTTTGTATTTTTGAAAGAGGATTAAAGTGTGATTGCTATCAATAAAATTGCTTTTGTGATATTACTTGGTTTGAGTGTTAATGCTTTTGCTTGCAATTCAGATAGCGTTGTTTGGAATGATATTTTGGAATGCTATATGAATGATGAAAAAGAGCAAGAAAGAAAATTTAATCAAGCATATCAAGAAACTCTTAAAAGATTGCCCATTGTCAAAAAAGTAGCCTTAAAAAAATCTCAAAGAGCGTGGCTTATTAAAATGGAAAATGAATGTGCAGAATTTAATAATCAAAGTCTTTATGGTAGAGAAGGGGCTTTTGATGTTATTCAGTGCAGAATAAATGCAATGGAGCAAAGAACTGTATTCTTGATAAATTACCGTTAGAGGCTTTTTCTTTTATGGACTGCAATGAGATATTTAAAAAGATAAGGTGCGTGCCTTTAAATAAAGAGTACGCACCTCCAAAACCCAAAATTAAAAATAGATTGGGTATTTTATTTTTAATTTAAAATTTATTAATGTAAAAATTGTATTTAAAACGGTGCGTTATACGCACTTTACAATTGGTGTATATGATTTTGGTAACAGTGCTCTAAGTGGAAGTAGCATTGGAAGTAAAATATGGAAATTGTATCATAATAACCCTAAGAATAAAAAATTTGTGGAATGCGAGAAGCTATGATTAAATATTGGTTTGCAATCCCAATTTTATTGGTGAGTAGTCTTGTTGTTGCTGGGGAAAATATTAAGTTACATAAAACTAAATATTTTAACAAAAAGTCCTGCTTGGTAAAAAACCTGACAAAATTAAGTAATAATGGTGTAGAATTGTTAAATAATGGGGGTTCTTATGATTGATAATCCAATTATAAGAGTGAACTTATTAAACGATAAGGGTGATGTTTGTTATTATTTTTATTACGAGCCTACGGCAACATTTTATATTGATACTAAACTAAATAATGGTATGGTTAAGATAACAGAAATTCCTGGTTCAGCAATGAATACAAATTGGTATGAAGTTAATTATAATTTAGATGTCAGAAACAAAAGATTGATTTATGGGCAATCTTATGTAATAGATTTTTCTTTGGATGAATCTGGAAATTGGATAGAAGATAAAATAATTCAATCCACCAAATAATTGCAATATGTGTAATTATATATGTTTTATATTTAAAAAGATTGGCAGTAAACTTCAAACTTAATCTATTAAATTTGAATAATTAAATCTAGTAGATTAATAGGTATACATAAACAAAAAGTTGGTATTATGAGTACATATCACATACACGATACGCAAGTTTTTGATGAACTAAATCAACAATTTGCT
The DNA here is from genome assembly GCF_000379845.1 of Moraxella boevrei DSM 14165. Taxonomy (GTDB): domain Bacteria; phylum Pseudomonadota; class Gammaproteobacteria; order Pseudomonadales; family Moraxellaceae; genus Faucicola; species Faucicola boevrei. The sequence continues at coordinate 61,544 of NZ_KB903793.1, forward strand.
AATCAATACACCGTTCAAACAACCATTGACGGCGTGCCGACCATTTGGGTGGCAAAAAATAACCTTGTGGAAATTTTGCTATTTTTACGCAAATTGCCAAAGCCTTATGTTATGTTGCTTGATTTATCAGCAATAGACGAACGCCTACGCCAACATCGAGACGGTTTGCCTGATAGCGATTTTACCGTGTTTTATCATTTGATGTCGCTGGAGCGTAACAGCGATATCCGTATCAAAGTGGCGTTAAAAGAGCCAAATTTGAACGTACCAACCGCCACACGCATTTACCCAAATGCCAATTGGTATGAGCGTGAAGTGTGGGATATGTTTGGCATTAAATTTGACGGACATCCACATTTAACACGGATTTTGTTGCCAAAATACTGGGAAGGACACCCTTTGCGTAAGGAATACGCCAGCCGTGCGACCGAAGTTCCGCCTTATTATTTGGATAAAGGCAAACAAATGTTTGAACAGGAAAATCTGCGTTTTGTGCCTGAAGAATGGGGCATGAAACGCTCTGGACGTGATGAAGATTTTATGTTCTTAAATCTAGGGCCTAACCACCCGTCTGCTCATGGTGCGTTTCGTGTGGTGCTACAGCTTGACGGTGAAGAAGTTGTTGATTGTATTCCTGATATTGGCTATCATCATCGTGGTGCAGAAAAAATCGCTGAACGTCAAACATGGCATTCCTTTATTCCTTATACCGACCGCATTGACTATTTAGGTGGGGTAATGAATGAGTTGCCGTATATCATGGCAGTGGAAAAATTGGCAGGCATTACCGTGCCTGACCGTGCCAATACCATTCGCATTATGATGAGTGAGTTTTTCCGCATTACCAATAATTTGTTGTATTGGGGTACGTTTATCCAAGATGCTGGCGGCATGACGCCTGTTTTCTATATGTTTGCCGACCGTCAAAAAGCCTATGATGTGATTGAAGCGGTAACGGGCTATCGTATGCACCCTGCGTGGTTTAGAATTGGTGGTACTGCTCACGATTTACCGAATGGTTGGCAACGCCTTGTGCGTGAGTTTTTGGATTGGATGCCAAAACGAATTGATGAATATTATAAAGCCACTATGAAAAATAAAGTGTTACAACTGCGTACCCAACAAGTCGCCCAATATGATGCCAAACAAGCGTTGGCATGGGGTGTCACTGGGGCTGGCTTGCGTGCGACTGGTGTGGAATACGATTTGCGAAAAGCTCGTCCATATTTGGGCTATGAAAATTTTGATTTTGAAATACCTGTGGAATATAACGGCGATGCCTATGACCGTTGTTTGGTAAAAATTGGTGAAATTCGCCAGTCTTTAAAAATTATTGAACAATGTTTAAATAATATGCCTTCTGGTGCGTACAAAGCTGACCACCCATTGGCTGTACCACCGCCAAAAAATCGCACCTTAAATGATATTGAAACGCTGATTAACCACTTTATTTCGGTATCGTGGGGACCTGTCATGCCTGCTGGTGAAAGCTCGTTTATGGTAGAAGCGGTGAAAGGTATTACCAATTATTATATCACGTCTGACCGCTCAACCATGAGTTATCGGACTCGTATCCGTACGCCGACTTTTGCTCATCTGCAACAAATGCCAAGCGTGATTAATGGCTCTTTGGTGTCGGATTTGATTATTTATTTGGCAAGTATTGACGTGGTCATGGCGGACGTGGATAGGTAGGGTTTTGTTACTTGGGTTTTTGTAGTTGTTTATTTTTACTTATTTTTTTATTGGAATTTGTATGCTTTTAACTCGTTATTATATTTTGGAAAATGATACCACTACTGTAGGTGGTGTTGTCCAGAAAACAAATAATACGCTTAGTTTTAAAGTGTATGGCAAAAATAAAAGCTATATTGGCGATCATGTATGGTGTCCAGTTTGTAATACGATGGGGGAAATTGTTGCTAACGGAGCGAGATTAAATGTCAGTGTGAATGGTTATGTGCCTGCTTTAAATGATGATTTGTGTATGTGCAAATGCAGGCCATCACCAAAATTGGTTCATTCACAAACGACTTTTAAAGAAACGATTGATGATGATACGTTAGCTAAATATGAGCAAACACAACAAAATATTGCAAATGTTTCTAAATACAGTGCACAAGTTCAATTTATATCAGAAGATAGTATTCCTTATGCTAACATTGATTATGTAGCAAACAATGTTACTACTGGTAAAAGATATTGTGGAATAACTGATAAAAATGGTTGGACACAAACATTTTATTCAGACAAACCAGATGATTTTGAAATATATTAAAATGAATGAATATTTTAACTCCAACCATTATATTGTATCTTTGGTTAGTAGTAATATTCTGCCACAAGGTAAAGGTCCGAATTTGCCAAATCATTGGGTGGTATGGTCTAGTACTTTGAATGGTACAAATGGTAAACCAATTCATAACAAAACCAAAGCTAATGAAAATATTGGTCTGACAGTGTTTTCTTGGGGAGAGCATTATATGGCAATCAAGCCAATGACATATACGATGTTTAAGGTGCGTCATCATAAATCTTTTGTATTTAGGAAATAACTTATGGTGTGCCGGTTTATCTTTTTGATGTTGAGTTTATTTTTAACAGCCTGCTTTGACGACAAAGTGATACCCGATAAACTTCCTGAGGCTTGTTTGGGTCAGTATTATTCCCAAAAAATAGAAATTTTGAATGGTCATGTTATAGATTCTACATTTAGCTCCAATATATCGGATGCAAATTTCAAATTGTCTCCTAGGATATATAATAATGGAAAGCAGGATGTGGATATTTATAATAATCCGTTATTTCATGAAGATTACAATATACTTAGTTTAATGGGAACTCCAAGTAACACAAGCCCTATTAAAGTGGATATTAATTATGATATATATAAACATATGTTTTCATTTTTTGAGCCGAGTGATGGTTATAAAAAAATATACGTAATAAATGTTAGGCAATGCAATTAGTTGAGCTGTATTTTTATCAAATAGGTATAACTATGAATGTTAAAATTCCTCTTTTGCTCGGTTTAATGTTTGTATTGACGAGTTGCACTAAAGCTACTTTTTATCCAGATACCTTACCTAATGCTTGCTTAAATCAATTTTACAGTGCTAAAGTCTATATTAGTGGTGGATTGGTAGTCTCGGATGATGACTATTCATATGGTACAATCTCAGATAAAAATTTTAACTTAACTCGACGACTAGGTAGACCTCAAGTTAATCCAGCAGAATTTGAAAAAAAATATGGAAAACTTCCTGCTTATGATGCTAATGAACTTACGATATCAGGCACACCTACGAGCTTAGAGCCGATTGATGTAAAGCTTAATATTGATTTTTATAAACATATGTTTTCATTTTTTGAACCGAGTGATGGTTATAAAAAAATATACGTAATAAATGTTAAGACATGCAATTAGGCTTGCTATAATATAGCGATGAAATCTGAATACAGTTATTTTTTAAGTTAATTAAATTTACCAAAATTAACATGGTACAAACATGAAAATAGTAACCGACAAAACTCCAAAAGTCGCCGTTGAGACGATTTTAACCGCTGACGAGATTGCAGGCATTGATGAATATATTCATCACTATCCACAAGCTCGTGCGGCTGTCCTTGATGCGTTAAAACTGGTACAAAAACGTAACGGCTGGGTGGACGATGCCCAAGTACAAGCCATTGCCAATATGTTGCAAATCCCAGTCTCGGACGTGGACGGCGTGGCAACATTTTTTAACCGTATTTACCGCTCGCCAGTGGGTCGCCATGTGATTTTGCTGTGCGACTCTATTGCTTGTTATTTGACAGGGTTTGAAGCGGTGGCAAAAGAGTTAAAAGCCCAACTTGGCATAGAATACGGTCAAACGACCCCAGACGGACGCTTTACCCTATTGCCAATTTGTTGTTTGGGAAATTGTGACAAAGCCCCAGCTATTTTGATTGATGAAGATACTTATGGCCCTGTTGAAGTCCATGAAGTCGCCAAACTTTTGGAGCAATATCAATGATTTATAACAATGTCAATAATAAAGCAGATTTGGCAAGTCAAATTCAAGCACGCCAAAACGGACTTGCTCCTAGTCAATTAAACCGCCAAAAAACCCCCATTTGGGGAGTCGGTTTGGCAGACGGTCAAGAGCCAACAAGTGAGACCCACCCTTTAACATGGCGACTGTATCATCATGATGCGGTGCTAGATTTGGCAAGCTATGAAAGTTTAAAAGGTTTTGAAGGGTTAAAAATCGCTTTAGGCAAAACCCCAAAAGAAGTGGGCGAAATGATTAAAACCGCCAATGTGCGTGGACGTGGCGGTGCAGGATTTAACGCAGGATTAAAATGGACATTTATGACACCGCCTGATGGTGGGGTTCGTTATTTGATTTGTAATGCGGACGAAATGGAACCAGGTACTTTTAAAGACCGCCTGTTAATGGAGCGTTTACCATTTCAGCTCATTGAAGGTATGCTGATTACCGCTTATGCGATTGGGGCGAGTGCAGGTTATATTTTTATTCGTGGAGAATATTTAATCGCCGCCGAGCGTTTGCAAAATGCCATTGATGAATGTATTGCCAATCATTTGCTTGGCGAGAATATTCTTGGCACAGATTTTAAATTTGAACTTCACGTGCATACAGGGGCAGGGCGTTATATTTGTGGTGAAGAGACAGCCTTGATTAACTGTTTAGAAGGCAGACGAGCCAACCCACGCACAAAACCACCATTCCCACAAGTGTCAGGGGCTTGGGGGCGTCCAACGGTTGTGAATAATGTAGAAACGCTGAATAATATGCCTGCCATTATGTTAAATGGGGTGGATTGGTATCTGAATTTACCAAAGGCAAAAGGCAAATCAGAAACCCCTGGTACAAAAATTATGGGTTGTTCTGGTCGTGTCAAAGATGCAGGGCTTTGGGAATTGCCATTTGGTTATACTGCACGAGAGTTAATCGCATTGGCAGGGGGTATGCAGGACGGTTTAACACTTAAAGCATGGTTACCGGGGGGAGCATCTACCGACTTTTTGACCGCAAGTGATGAGCATTTGGATTTGGTGATGGATTTTGACCCGATTATGAAAGCAGGTAGCCGTTTGGGAACGTGTTTGATGATGGTCGTTGATGAAACGCAAGATATGGTTAGCCTGTCGCATAATTTACAAAACTTTTTCCAACGTGAAAGCTGTGGTTGGTGTACGCCTTGCCGAGACGGTTTGCCATGGGGTGTGAAAACCTTAAACGCCATTGAGCAAGGGCAGGGAAAACCTGAAGATATTGGCGTTTTGCAAGAATTAACCAGAAATTTATGGCTTGGCAAAACCTTTTGTGCCCATGCACCCGGTGCTATGGAACCGCTAATGAGTGCGTTAAAATATTTTAAACATGAATTTGAAGCAAAAATTCCCCACAGCAATGACGAATTAAACGTTGTTGATGCAGGCAAAACATCAGTATAAGGAATAAAGCATGGCAGTGATTCATATAGACGGCAAAAGTGTTGAAGTTGATGGTGCAGACAACCTATTGCAGGCGTGTTTGTCGCTTGGCATTGATGTACCTTACTTTTGTTATCACCCTGCCTTAGGTTCGGTGGGGTCTTGCCGTCAATGTGCGGTAAAACAGTACAATAATAAAGAAGACTATGAAGCAGGGCGTGGGCGACTTGTGATGTCGTGTATGGTCAATCCAACCGAAGATATGTATATTTCGGTAACAGATAACGAAGTCAAAGCATTTCGCAAAAGTTTGATTGAATATATCATGACCAATCACCCACACGATTGTCCAACCTGTGAAGAAGGCGGGCATTGCCATTTGCAAGATATGACTTATATGTCTGGTCATAAAAATCGCCGTTACCGCTTTACCAAACGTACCCACCATAACCAAGATTTAGGGGCGTTTATCAATCATGAGATGAACCGTTGTATCGCCTGTTATCGTTGTGTGCGTTATTACAAAGATTATGCAGGTGGCGAAGACATGGGGGTGTATGCGTCCAATAACCGTGTGTATTTTGGGCGAGACAAAGACGGTCAATTTGAAAGCGAGTTTTCAGGCAACTTGACCGAAGTTTGCCCAACAGGCGTGTTTACCGACAAAACCCACTCCGACCGCTATAACCGCAAATGGGATATGCAATATGCCCCAAGCATTTGCCATGGCTGTTCTACAGGTTGTAACATTTCGGCAGGCGAGCGTTATGGTGAATTAAGACGGATTGAAAACCGCTTTAACGGTGATGTGAATGGTTACTTTTTGTGCGACCGTGGGCGTTTTGGTTATGGCTATGTCAATCGGAACGACCGCCACATTCAGCCAACTGCTAAAAAAAATCCATTAAGTATTGATAATGCCATTGACAGTATTGCCAGTCAATTAAAAGGTAAAAAAGTGATTGGCATTGGTTCGCCAGTTGCCAGTTTAGAAGCAAATTTTGCCTTAAAAAAACTGGTTGGGAGCGATAATTTTAGCATTGGTGTTAGCAAAAAAGAGCAAGATTTGGTACAAAAATGTATTGATATTTTAACCACCGAAGATGTTTACAATCCGACCTTGCGTGAAATTGAAAGTTATGATGCGATTTTGATTTTGGGCGAAGATTTAACCCAGACCAGTCCACGAGTGGCATTAGCTGTTCGTCAAGCAAGCAAAAATAAAGCCCGTGAAATGGCTCATGCCCTGCGTACGCAAGAGTGGCTTGCCGAGCCTGTTCATCGTATCGGTCAAAAAGAATTTAGTCCGATTTTTGTGATTGATGTCAAAGATACCAAATTGGACGATATTGCCGAAGTCAGTTGCGTGGCGACACCCAATGAAATTGCTAAATTGGGCTTTGAAATTGCTAACCAAATGCAAAACCTAGATAGCCAACATTTGCCAAAAGATTTACAAATTGAATTTGGCGATAATAGCGATACGGTAAGTTTTGCTAAACATATTGCTCAAACTTTATTAAAAGCCAAACGTCCGCTGATTATTTCAGGGACTTCGCTTGGCAGTACCGCCATTCTTGAAGCAGCCGCCCAAATTGCTTATTTAGCAGAACAAAAACGTGGTGAAGTGGTCAGTTTTGAAAAATCCATTGTGGACGCACATAATACGGCTGTGGATATTGAAATTGCCAAAATTAACGAAGAAAAAGCCTTGTTAAAACAAGAAAGTGATACTGAGCAGAAGTCAGAAGTTCAATTACCAAAACATATGAATATGACCGTTGGTTATCAAGGTAAAGCCGATATTTATTTGACCGTGCCAAAATCAAACAGTATTGGGGTGAATTTGCTGGGTGGTTTGTCGCTTGATGATGTGTTTGACATTGAAAATGCCGAAGCGGTAATTGTCATGGAAAACGATGTTCATAACCGTTTAACCGCAGAGCAATTTAGACAATTAACCCAAGATAAAACTGTGATTGTGCTAGACCACGAATATTATTCATGGCATGACGAAGCGAGTGTGGTGTTGCCTGTGGCAACTTTTGCCGAGTCTGATGGTACGCTTGTGTCGGCTGAAGGCAGAGCCCAACGCTTTTTCCAAGTGTATGACCCCGTTTATTATAATCCTGAAAATATGGTCAAAGAAAGTTGGCGTTGGTTACACGCTGTAGAATGTGAAATAAACGGACGTGCGATTGATTGGACACAGCTTGATGATGTGGTAAATGCGGTTGCCAACATTAATCCAGTATTGCAAGGGATTAAAGACGCATCACCAACGGCGGATTATCGTATTACAGGCTTAAAAATCGCTCGTGAACCACGCCGTTATTCAGGTCGTACTGCCATGCGTGCTAATATCTCGGTGCATGAGCCAGAGCAACCCAAAGATGTTGATACCAGTTTAACCTTTTCACAGGAAGGCTATGTCGGTGTAGAAACGCCGTCATCAATGATACCGTTTGCGTGGTCGGCAGGGTGGAACTCGCCCCAAGCGTGGAACAAATACCAAGATAAAGTTGGTGGACATCTGAAAAATGGCGATAGTGGCGTGCGTTTGTTTGATAGAATCAACCGTTTGCCAAAACGTGAATATGTCGCTCCAGATTTTGATGAGGTTGAACCCATTAGCCAGTTAGTACCGATTTATAATATTTTTGCCAGTGATAATTTAACCTCTCGTAGCTACGTTGTCGCATCACAGTTAATTGAACCGATGTTTACGGTTGCCAATGATGATGCAAAACTTTGGCAATTACAAAGCGGTGATAAACTCACGGTTAAGGTCAATAATACAGCGGTTACCCTACCTGTAAAATTGGTGGATTATTTGGCAGACGGCTGTATCGGCTATCCTGTGGGACAAGTGCCAAGTTTAACCGCAGAATTAACTAAAAATCATGTTTCGGTGAGCTTTATTAAAGCGGGCTTAACCAATCAAGTAAAAGTGGAGAACGTGTAAATGGAGCATACGTTAAGAGAATTGCCAAATTTACCCAGTTGGTTAGCCAATGTCATCACGCCTGAGTGGTGGAATGTTATTTTTTTAGTGGGGCAATCGCTGGTTATCTTTTTGTCGGTGGTGATTTTTGCTGCCTTGATGATTCCATATGAACGTAGAATGTTGGCGTTGTGGCAAGACCGTTACGGCCCGAACCGTGTGGGTTGGCAAGGCTCGCTACAAGTGGCAGCTGATATGCTTAAAATCTTTTTTAAAGAAGATTGGACACCCAAATTTGCGGATAAGTTCATGTTTATCCTTGCCCCTGCGATTGCGTTGTTTACCGCTTTGGCAGGTTATATCATTGTACCTGTTTCGCCGTCTTTGGGTGGGGCAGATTGGAGCATTGGTATTTTGTTTTTCCTTGCAATGGCAGGCTTGGCGGTATATGCGGTGATGTTTGGCGGTTGGGCTTCTGCGAACAAATATTCATTATTGGGTGGTTTGCGTTCAGCAGCTCAGACCATTAGTTATGAAGTGTTTTTAGGCTTGTCGCTTATGGGTGTGGTTGCTTTAGCAGGGTCGTTTAATTTGCGTGATATTGTGGCATCGCAAGCGGGTGGTTTTTGGGAATGGAACGTTTTTGGGCAGATTTTTGGCTTTTTAACCTTTATGGTAGCAGGGGTAGCGGTAACGCACCGTTTTCCATTTGACCAACCAGAAGCAGAACAAGAGCTTGCCGAAGGTTATCACGTTGAATATTCTGGTATGAAGTTTGGTATGTTCTTTGTGGGTGAGTATGTTAATATTGTGCTTGTTTCATCACTGATTACGATTTTGTTTTTTGGTGGTTGGCACCCGATTGCTGATATTGCGATTTTTACATGGATTCCGCCACTCATTTGGTTTATGGTAAAAACGTTGTTTTTTATGACCATGTTTATTTTGGCTCGTGGGGCGTTGATGCGTCCACGTTATGACCAAGTGATGAATTTTGGTTGGAAAATTTGTTTGCCAATTACCTTGTTAAACTTGGTGGGGACGGCAGGCTATATTTTGTGGCGTTCCAATGGTGGGGTGATGTAGGGGAATATGATGTATTTAGATATGGTTAAAAATACGATTACAGGTTTTGGCTCGGTCATGCGGACGCTTGTTATGGTGGCAAGTCATGCTACTCGTAAGCGTGATACGATTTTGTACCCAGAGCAACCTGTGCCAGTTCCGCCACGTTTTCGTGGTCGTATTGTTTTGACACGAGACCCAGACGGTGATGAGCGTTGTGTGGCGTGTAATCTTTGTGCGGTGGCGTGTCCTGTAGGTTGTATTAGTTTGCAAAAGGCAGAACGTGAGGACGGTCGTTGGTATCCTGAGTTTTTCCGTATTAATTTTTCACGCTGTATTTTTTGTGGTATGTGCGAGGAAGCGTGTCCGACAACGGCAATTCAATTAACACCTGATTTTGAGTTGGGTGAGTACAATCGCCAAAACTTGGTGTATGAAAAAGAACATTTGCTCATTTCAGGGCCTGGCAAATACCATGATTATAATTATTATCGGGTAACAGGTATGGCGATTAAAGATAAGCCCAAAGGTTCGGCTCAAAATGAAGCCGAGCCGATTGATTTACGGAGTTTATTGCCATGATTGGAGCGACCATTGGTTTTTATTTGTTGGGTTTGATTGCTATTATCGCAAGTTTGCGAGTGATTATGCAGAGTAATCCTGTTCATGCCTTGTTAAATATGATTGTGTCATTGTTGGCAATCTCAGGGGTGTTTTTTGCCTTAGGAGCACCCTTTGCAGGGGCGTTAGAAATTATTGTATATGCAGGGGCAATCATGGTGTTGTTTGTCTTTGTGGTGATGATGTTAAATTTAGGTACGCAAAATGAGTTAGAAGACAGTTGGCTAACATCAAGTGCATGGGCTGTACCAACTGGATTGGCTTTGGTGATTGGCTTGGTTGTTGTGAGTATGATTGGCATGAATGAATCTGCCACAGGCTCGGCGCTGATTGGTACACAAACCGTTTCAGCAAAAATGATTGGTAAAAAATTATTTACCGAATATTTGTTGTTGGTTGAGATTGCAGGGTTTTTGTTGTTAGCAGGGCTTGTGTCGGCGTATCATTTGGCAAAACGTGCTTTAGATGATGAAAATGTCAGTCATACCAGTTTGTTATCACAGGCTGATGAGCGTTTCGCTGACGGACAAAAGGAGAAGGCGTAAAATGGGTCAAATTCCATTAGAACATGGTCTGATGTTGTCAGCGATTTTGTTTGCCATTGGTTTTTGTGGTGTCATGGTCAGACGCAATTTTTTGTTTATGCTCATGAGTCTGGAAATCATGATGAATTCGGCAGCGTTGGCGTTTGTGGTGGCAGGTAGTCGTTGGGTAAATCCAGACGGTCAAATTATGTTTATTTTAATTTTGACATTGGCGGCTGCGGAAGTGGCGATTGGATTGGCGATTTTGTTGCAGTTTTACCATAAGCGTGGGCATTTAAATGTGGATACTGCCAATGAGATGAAGGGGTAAATCATGAGTTTGTTACCATTAACATTTATCCTGCCTGCGATTGGCTTTTTGATTTTGGCAATCATGCGAGAGCGTTTGTCTGAACAGAAAGCCACGATTGTGGGCGTTGGTAGTATGGGCTTGTCGGCAATTTGTGCGTTTATCACGATTGCTCAATTTTTGTCGTCTCAGCCAACAGGGGCGGTGTTAAATATGCCATTGTGGACGTGGATGCGTGTTGGCGATTTTGCCCCAAATTTTGGATTGTCGCTTGACGGTTTAAGCGTTACCATGCTTGGGATTATCACTGGGGTGGGCTTTTTAATTCACCTGTTTGCATCATGGTATATGCGTGGCGAAGATGGGTTTGCTCGCTTTTTTAGCTATATGAATTTGTTCGTTGCCAGTATGTTGCTCTTGGTTTTGGGCGATAATTTGGTACTGTTGTATTTGGGTTGGGAAGGTGTTGGCGTTTGTTCGTATCTTTTAATCGGATTTTATTATGCCAATCGTGCCAATGGGCGTGCGGCGATGAAAGCCTTTACCGTAACTCGTGTGGGCGATGTATTTTTGGCGTTTGGTTTGTTTTTGTTGTTCCGTGAAGTGGGGACGCTAAACATTCATGAAATTATCGCTCGTGTTCCAGAAATTTTCACCTTAAACAATCCAACTTTGCAATTAACCGCTATTATGCTAGTGCTAGGTGCGATGGGTAAATCGGCACAAATTCCGCTCCATTCTTGGCTTGCCGATGCGATGGCAGGTCCAACGCCTGTGTCTGCGTTAATTCACGCAGCAACCATGGTAACCGCGGGCGTGTATTTGATTGCTCGTTTGCATCCAATTTTTATGTTAACGCCTGATGTGTTGTTAAATTGGGTGGGTTTTGTCGGTGCGGTAACTTTATTAGTTGCAGGGTTTTGTGCGTTGGCACAGACCGATATCAAGCGTATTTTAGCGTATTCAACCATGAGTCAAATTGGTTATATGTTTTTGGCGTTAGGCGTGGGTGCGTGGCAAGTCGCTGTGTTTCATTTAATGACGCACGCATTTTTTAAAGCCTTGTTATTCTTGGCATCAGGTGCAGTGATTTTAAGTGTACACCATGAACAAAACATCTTTAAAATGGGCGGATTACGCAAAAAAATTCCGTTGGTATTTTGGAGTTTTGTCGTGGGTGGTGGTGCGTTGGCGGCGATACCTTTTGTAACCGTGGGCTTTTATTCCAAAGATGCGATTATTTGGGAAACGTTTGCCACAGGTAATATGCACTTGTTTTATATGGCGGTACTTGGAGCGTTTTTAACGTCAATTTATACGTTCCGTATGATTTGGTTTGCCTTTTTTGGCGAAGAAAAAACCCACGCTCATGCGTTATCAGGCTTGTCTTATCAAATTCCGTTGGTGATTTTGTTAATTTTATCAACTTTTGTTGGTGCTTGGATTACACCACCACTCGATGGTGTATTGCCGTTAAGCCAAGGTATGCTACAAGAGCAAGCAGGTCATGCCCATGGCAAGCATACAGCAGAATTTATTGCGATGGGTGCGATGGCGTTTGGTTTGTTGGTCGCTTGGTTCTTGTATGTGGCAAATAAAGGTCGGATGTTGGCACAATTTAAACAATCTAGCCTTGGCGGTGCAATGTATTATTGGTGCTATAACGGTTTGGGTTTTGATGCCTTGTATGATTTGGTATTTGTAAAACCTTTCTTACTCATTGGACGTTTGTTAAAAGCCGACCCTGTGGATAAGGCGTGGAATGTGTTGCCTGCGTTGGCGATTATGGGTCATCGTGTGGCAAGTTTGTTCCAGTCAGGTTCACTGCGTGGCTATGCGGTTAGTTTTGGCTTGGGTATGGCGTTGTTGTTGGTGTTGGTAATGGCGAAGATAGGGAATTAATTGTTATGAATAATCTTTTGTTACCTGCTTTGATTTTTTTACCAATAATCACAGGTTTTTTGTGTTGGTTGATTGAAAAGGTGGATGAACGTTTTCCCCGTTGGGTGGCGTTTTTTGGTATGTTAGCCACATTTTTGGTAACTGTTGGTTTGTGGCATACGGGCGATTTTATTGGCTCGGCGGATAAGGCAATTGCCTTTGGGCAAACGCCGACGTGGCTGGCGGAGTTTCGTTTGCCTTGGATAGAAGCCTTGGGCATCAGTTTTCATTTGGCATTGGACGGTTTGTCGCTATTAATGGTCAGCTTGACCGCCTTTTTGGGTATGATGGCGGTAGCGTGTTCATGGAATGAAATTGGACATCGGGTCGGCTTTTTCCATTTAAACCTGCTTTGGAGTTTGGGTGGCGTTATTGGTGTATTCCTTGCCATTGATATGTTTTTGTTCTTTTTCTTTTGGGAAATGATGTTAATTCCGATTTATTTTCTCATTGCGATTTGGGGGCATAACAGTGGCGGTAAAACCAAAGAATACGCAGCGACTAAGTTTTTTATCTATACCCAAGCATCTGGTTTGGTGATGTTAATCGGTATTTTAATCCTTGTGATTATGCACCAATTACAAACTGGGCAGGTGAGCTTTAATTATATGGACTTGCTTGGTACGGATTTGGGCAAATGGCAATATCCTGTGATGTTAATGTTCTTTATTGGTTTTGCGGTAAAACTGCCGATTTTCCCTTTGCACGGTTGGTTGCCTGATGCTCACGCCCAAGCCCCAACCGCAGGTTCGGTGGATTTGGCAGGGATTTTGATTAAAACGGCGGCGTATGGGTTGTTGCGTTTTGTGTTACCGATGTTCCCTGAAGCCAGTCATGAGTTTGCTCCGATTGCGATTGCGTTAGGTGGTATTGGGATTTTCTATGGTGCGTGGCTTGCCTTTGTGCAAACTGATATCAAACGTTTGCTGGCTTATACCAGTATTTCGCACATGGGTTTTGTGGTGTTGGCGTTGTACGCAGGTACGTTGATGAGTTTGCAAGGCTTGATGATACAAATGTTGGCTCATGGTTTAAGCTCAGCGGCGTTATTTATCATGAGTGGTCAGTTGTACGAACGTCTGCATACCCGTGATATGAGCGTGATGGGCGGTATGTGGGGGCAGATGCGGTATTATCCACCGCTACTCATGTTCTTTAGTGCAGCGTTAATGGGTATCCCCGGAACGGGTAATTTTATTGGTGAATTTTTGATTTTAATGGGTTCGTTTAAAACAAATCCTATGGCGGTCGTGTTGGCAACCTTTAGCCTTGTGTGGGCAGGGTTGTATGCGTTAATCATGATTTATCGTACCTTATTTGGTGAGACCACCGAAACCATTCACAAAATCGCACCGATGAAAAATATGACCGCTCGAGAAGCCATGATTTTGCTAACCTTGGCGTTTGGTTTGTTGTGGTTAGGTTTGTATCCACAGTCATTTTTGGATACGTCAGACCACAGTATGCGTTGGATTGCGGATGCGTATCAACAAGTTGTGCCAACGGTAGTAGATATGCCTGCGGTTTCACAAGCACCTGTATCAGATGAGCCCTTTGCTCACTTGGAGGCAAAATAATGAATTCAGTCATTTTTGATAGTCAAACACTGATGGCATTAGCCCCCATGTTAATTTTGGGTTTAACCGTGGTGGTGGTGATGATTGCCATTGCGGTAAAACGCTCGAATATGGTCGCAGGTACGCTGAGCGTGATTGGCTTAAATGTGGCAATGTTAACCTTAATTGCCCAATTACTTGGCTATTTGCCAAGTAGTGAAGCGGTGTCAACCTTATTTATGTTGGACGGTTTTGCCAAATTTAATATGCTAATGGTGTTGTTAAGTGCATTGGCGTGTTTTACCTTGGCGTATGGCTATATTGAAGGTTATACAGACAACAAAGAAGAGCTGTATTTGTTGATGTTAATTGCTACGCTTGGTGGTATGTTCATGGTGGCAAGCGACCATTTGGCATCTTTTTTTATCAGTCTTGAGTTATTATCTATTCCGATGTACGGGATGTTGGCTTACACTTTTAACCGTAGTAAATCGTTAGAAGCAGGACTAAAATATTTGGTATTATCAGCGACTGCATCAGCAACCATGCTGATGGGTATGGCGTTGATTTATGCTTATACAGGTACGTTGTCGTTTCGTCAAATTGGTATCGGCTTGTTTGGCTTATTACAATCAGGCGAAAGTCCTGCCTTGTTGGTAGTTGGGGCGAGTATGGTGCTGTTTGGCATTGCCTTTAAACTGTCTGCTGTGCCATTTCACACTTGGACGCCTGACGTCTATCAGGGGGCCCCTGCCCCTGTGGCGACCTTTTTGGGAAGTGTGGCAAAAGTGGCGATGTTGGCTTTGGCAGTACGTTTCTTGGCAACCACCGCATCGGCCTTGACCCCTGCGATTGTTAGCGTATTGTTTGTGATTGCGATTTTATCGATGATTATCGGTAACTTGTTGGCATTACGTCAGACCAATGTCAAACGGATGTTGTCGTATTCGTCTATTGCCCACTTGGGTTATGTGTTGGCAATTATCGCCAGTATGAAGGAGCAATCAGGTGGATTGGCAAGCCTATACATGGCGGTCTATGCGTTGACAACGGTTGGGGCGTTTGGCGTGATTACCATTATGTCAAGTCCATACCAAAACCATGGCGAAGCAGAACACATCGAAAACTACCGTGGCATGTTTTGGCAACGTCCGATTTTAACCGCCGTAATGACAGTTATGTTGCTATCGTTGGCAGGTGTACCGTTAACCGCAGGTTTTATCAGCAAATTCTTTGCGGTATTTGCCACCGTCCAAGTACAACAATGGTGGTTAGCAGGGGCGATTATTGTTGGTAGTGCGATTAGTTTGTACTATTATTTGCATTTTATGCTGATTATGTTCAAACGCCCACAACAGCAAAAATCGTTTGATGCAGTGAACCATTGGGGTATCCAAGCAGGCGGTATCATGGTGTTATTGGTAACGGCATTGATATTATTCTTGGGTATTTTCCCAAGTAGCTTATACAAAATTGTAGAATTTGCCTATATTGCACCGATGCAGTAACCTTAAATTTAGTAAAATACAAAAACGCATTCAATACAATTTTGGGTGCGTTTTTTGTTTATAATATGCAAAAATTTGACAAAAAATAGGAAAAAAAATGCCAGAAAATATCAAAACGGTAACCGTTACCAACATTAGACAATGGGCAAAAACCTTATTTAGTTTTAAAGTAACCCGTCCAGACGGTTTTAAATTTACCGCAGGGCAGTTTGTAAGATTAGGTTTAAATCCTAATACAATCAAAAACCTAAATACGAAAGATGATAATGAAACGATTTTTCGGGCTTATTCGGTAGTATCATCGCCGTATGATGAATTTATTGAATTTTTTTCTGTGGTCATTCCTGATGGGGCATTTACTTCAAAATTGCAATATTTACAAGTCGGCGATAGTCTAGAATTAGACACTACGCCGTACGGATTTTTGACCTTGCCCCGCTATCAAGCCCCCGTACCCAAAGACTTGTGGCTATTGGCGACAGGCACAGGATTAGCCCCATTTTTATCCATTTTAAAAACGTTGGACGTTTGGCAAACTTATCAACAAATTTATCTAATTTATAGTGCAAGAACCCAACAAGAATTGGCTTATGTAGAAGAAATTCCCCAACTAAAAGCCACTTATGGTGAAGACGGAGCAGAGTTTCAGTTTGTACCGATTGTAACACGTGAAGCAAATTTTGACGGATTAAAAGAGCGGTTACCGACCTTGATTTTATCAGGTAAATTGGAAAACTTTGTTCAACAAAATTTAAATCCAGAAACCAGTCATGTGATGTTGTGTGGCAATCCACAAATGGTGGATGATACCAAAGAAGCCCTAAAACAAAAGGGGTTGACCATGAACCGCCGTGGCGAAGGTAATATCGCTGTAGAAAATTATTGGTAAGTATTGCTAAAAAAAGGAATAATGATGTTGATTGATAAAATTTACATTACGCCGAGTGATGATAACAACTCGCTTAACGATTTTTTAAGAGTGTTTTTAGCAATGTTGATAATGTCAATGCGTATTTTGAGTGACACTTGCACGGTGATGAGATTTTGCCTGCGGTACTGTATAGCTACTATGTGGAATATTACCGCTCGCAAGTAGTAACAGGTAGCGTGGCTCAGTTTGCTCATCAGACCCGTTGGCAAAGTGAAATTTTGCACTTTGTGGAGCATGGTCTGCATGAGATAGGGGCGAGCGAGCATTTGGCGTTGCTTGATAAGATTGCCGATAAAATTTTGCATCAAATTGGCGTGGATAATTTTGTGGCATCTACCGAACAATCCTTTGATAATAGGCATCCGATTGCCCAAGCGTTAAGCGTATTTACCGATGAATTTATCCAAATTAATGATACTGAAAATTTAGCCAAACTTAATCATGATTATTTACAGCAACATTCGAAGTTAGTGATAATTGATGAAGAAGGCTTTAAAAATTTATTAAAAGAATTGGATAAGCAGCTAATTTTGCAACAACGTCAACAGCATTTTTTTACCAGTCGTGGGCGGTTCTTTTTGCAACAAAGCTCACCACAACAAAATGGCAATGAAATCAACATGATGACTTATGTTAATCCCACTGCCGTTGCGACTTTAAAGGTTTGAGGTTTAACCTTTCACTACAATATTAACCAGTTTATTTGGTACGACAATTTCTTTAACAATCTCGCCTGTCAAATATTTTTGGACGCTTTCCAACGCTTTGGCTTGCGTCTTTAACCAGTCGGTATCACTGTTTGGTGCAACTTCAAGCTCGCCACGGATTTTGCCATTGACTTGTACCACCATGGTAATGGTATCTTGCACCAACGCCGATGTATCTAGGCTTGGATAGTTTAATTCAAGCGGATTAAAGCCCATATTTTCAAGTAACGCTTCCGCCATGTGTGGGGCAAACATTTGTAGTAATACTAATAAAGTTGTTAAGGCTTCATTAGCAACTGCCAAATCTTCATCTGTTTTGACATCAAAAGCGGTCAATTCATTGGCAAGTTCCATTAAACTAGACACAGGGGTGTTAAGTGCCAAACGTTTGCCTAAATCATCATCTAATTTAGCAATGACTTCGTGGGTTTTACGGCGAAGATTTTTGGCTTCTTTGCTTAAATTATCGGTTTTAACGGTTAAATTAGTTGCCAATAAACCTTTGTTTTGCAAGGTTTCTTGGTGTTCTATCGCATAACGCCAAACTTTTTTCAAGAAATTATACGGTCCTTTTAAGCCGTCATCGACCCATTCCAAGGTTTGGTCAGCAGGGGCGGTAAACATGGTGTACAAACGTACGGTATCCGCACCGTATTGCTCAATGGTGGCTTGTGGGTCAATGCCGTTGTTCTTGGATTTTGACATTTTTTCAATCTTGCCAATGGTAACAGGCTGTCCATCTGCTTTGAGCGTGGCGGTTTTGCCATCTGTATTCACTTCATCGGCAAAATAGTAGGTTTTACTACCATCCGTATTTTCACGGTAAAACGTCCCTGCTAACACCATGCCTTGCGTTAACAGGTTAGCAAACGGTTCATCACCATTCACCAAGCCTTCATCACGCATCAATTTGTGAAAAAAGCGAGCGTACAATAAGTGCATAACAGCGTGTTCTACACCGCCAATATACTGGTCCACAGGCAACCATTTATCGGCGTTCTCTTTGTCTAACATACCTTCGCTATAATTTGGCGACGCAAAACGGGCGTAGTACCAGCTAGACTCCATAAAGGTGTCAAAAGTATCGGTCTCACGTTTTGCAGGTCTACCGCACTCTGGGCAAGTGGTTTCGGTAAATTCAGGTATTTTGTTGAGTGGATTACCACGTCCGTCAGGCACGACATCGGTGGGTAACACCACAGGTAAATCGCTCTCTGACACAGGCACAGTACCACAATGTTCGCAGTTGATGGTCGGAATTGGACAGCCCCAGTAACGTTGACGGCTCACGCCCCAATCCCGCAAGCGAAAATTGATGGTCTTTTTGGCAAGTCCTTGCGGTTCAAGTTTTTCCAATAGTTTATCAAACATTTGTTGGTAATCTAAACCGTCAAATTCCCCAGAATTGACACAAGTACCTTTTACGCTATAAGCATCTTGCCAATTTTTGTTGTCATAGTCGCCGTTAATTTGTTCGTTGTTAATCACTTGAATAATTGGCAAATTGTATTTATTGGCAAATTCAAAATCACGCTCATCGTGAGCAGGCACGCCCATCACTGCTCCTGAGCCGTAACTCATTAGCACATAATTGGCAACCCAAACAGGAATAGCGTTACCAGTAATTGGGTGTTTGACGCTAAAGCCTGTATCCATGCCTAATTTTTCCGCTTTGGCAACGTCCGCTTCGGCAACCGAACCTTTTTTACATGCTTCAATAAAGGCTTGTAAGTGTGGATTATCTTTTGCCATGTGCTGTGCCAACCGATGTTCAGGAGCGACCGACACATAAGTTACGCCCATCAAGGTATCTGGGCGAGTGGTAAACACGTCTAGGCTAAGCGGTTCACCATCCAGCTCATAGGGAAAGTGTAATTCCATGCCTTTAGAACGCCCAATCCAGTTGCGTTGCATGGTAATGACTTGCTGTGGCCAATGCCCTTCTAACTTATCCAAATCGTTTAACAATTCATCGGCATAAGCGGTAATTTTATAGTAATACATCGGAATTTCACGTTTTTCCACCAACGCACCCGAACGCCAGCCACGACCGTCCACCACTTGTTCATTTGCCAAAACCGTGTTATCCACTGGGTCCCAGTTTACCGTGGCTAATTTTTTGTAAACCAAGCCTTTTTTGAATAATTGCACAAATAACCACTGTTCCCAACGGTAATATTCTGGGGTACAAGTGGCAAATTCACGACTCCAATCAATGGATAAACCCAGTGATTTCAATTGGTTACGCATATGGTCAATGTTGCTAAATGTCCAACCGGCAGGGGCGACACCATTGGCAATCGCTGCATTTTCCGCAGGCAGACCAAAAGCGTCCCAACCCATCGGTTGCATGACCTCAAAACCCTTTAGGCGGTAATAACGGCTTAACACATCGCTAATCGTGTAGTTACGCACGTGTCCCATGTGTAACTTTCCGCTAGGGTAGGGGAACATGGATAGCATATAACGGCTTGGTTTGTCGCTTTTTTCGTTGCTGACTTCGTAACGTTTGTCGTTTGCCCATTTTTGTTGCTGGGCGGTTTCAATGGAGTTTGGGTTGTATTGGTTGTTGATTTGGCTCATAATTTTCTGCTTGACTTGGTAACAATAAAAGATTGATTAAAGAGAAATAAAAAATGAAAAAATTTTTTGAACGCTATAGAATACCGTAAAATGATAAAAATTGCGATATCTTTTCACCAAAAAATAAAAAAAAGCGAGTATCAAACTCGCTTTTTTAGTTAAAACAGATAATTATTTTGCGGTACTAGCAGTTGCTGTTGCGGTACTAGGAACTGGTTGGGCAGTTTGACCGCCACCCAATGAATACACATAACTTGCTAACAACATGATACGCTCATTACCTAACTTGATATCCCAATGTGGCATCACACCTGCACGACCGTTACGTAGTGTTGTGCGTACAGCTTCACGGTCACCACCATATAGCCAAATATCATCGGTTAGATTAGGAGCACCAACTTCAATATTACCTTTTGCATTTGCACCATGGCAAACGGTACAATTGGTTTCAAAGATTGCTTTGCCCTGTGTTACTAAGGTTTGGTTTAGTTCGCCATTGGCTTTTGAACCATGTCCAGGTGATAGTGATAGCACATATTCAGCAGCTGCACGCACACCCTCTTCTCCAATTTGAGTTTTCCATTCAGGCATCGCACCAATACGACCATTGTGCAAAGTTAACACTAACTTGTCAGGTGTTCCGCCATATAGCCAGTCATTGTCGGTTAAGTTTGGATAACCGGCCGCACCATGGGCTTGAGAGCCATGACAAACTGAACAGTTTTGTAAAAATAGACGTTGTCCGATTTTTACCGCTTGTGGGTCCTGTGAAAGTTTCTGCACCGCAGGGGCTAGGGCGGCCAGTTCTTTGTCAATTTGGGCTTTTAAATCTGCATTTGGTTCAGCATTCTTACGTTGTTCGGCTTGTAATTTTTCTAAATTGGCAAGTTGCTTGGTAACTGCTGGGTCTTGCAAGATTTTGTCGTTAAAAGTGTTGATAAAGACTTTGTTGTTTTTTTCTAAGTCGCTTAACAACTCATTTTCACTTGTCCAAGGTTCTTGTTTGCCGTTAATTTCAACGGTGGTAATACCTTTCCAAGCGTGTGGTACGATAGATGGGTAGAGTACAAAGTACAAAAGACCCCATGCCATTGTGCCAAAGAACACGATTAACCACCATTTTGGTAATGGGCGGTCATACTCTCGGACACCATCATATTCATGACCTGTTGTGCCGTCTTCTTCCATATGTGGTTTGTAGCCTAATACGCCGACCAACCAATATAAAATCCACAACCAACAGCCGAGCGATAAAATGGTAATCCATAAACTCCAAAATAAGCTCATTTCTTATCCTTATTGCGTTCTGATGCAAGGTTTTCAATCATCTCGTCATCTAACGCAAGTTTTGCATCTTCTTCAAATCGTTTGCGATTGTTTGGCGAGTAAGCCCACCAAATAATGCCAATGAATGCAATAAATGCGGCAACTGTTGCGATACTATGTAGTGTACCTAACATTAGCGTTGACCTTCCATTGCGGTACCAAGTTGCTGTAAATAAGCAACCACGGCATCTAGCTCAGTTTTACCCTGTACTTCGTCAGGTGCTGCCTCGATTTGTGCATCGCTATAAGGCAGACCAAAACGGTCACGGAATAGACGCATTTTTTCTTGCACTTGTTGACCATTGACCGCACGTTTCTCAAGCCAAGGGAACGGTGGCATCACCGATTCTGGCACAAGTGATTGTGGGTTAATCAAATGCTCACGTTGCCAGTCATCTGAATAACGTCCACCCACACGAGCCAAGTCAGGACCAGTACGCTTAGAACCCCACAAAAATGGATGGTCCCAAGCTGACTCTGCAGCACGGCTGTATGGTCCGTAACGCTCTACCTCCGCACGTAATGGACGAATCATCTGTGTATGGCAAACGTGACAACCTTCACGGATATAAATATCACGCCCTTCAAGCTCTAACGCTGTCCAAGGCTTCATATTTGGCAAAGGCTGGTTCACTTCTTTACTAAAAATCAATGGCACAATCTCAACCAACGTTGCAAAACTTAATGACACAACGATAAGAATAAGTAGAAGACCTGTATTTTTTTCAATAATTTCATGGTTTAATTTCATGAAGCGTCCCCTTATACCTGTTGGCTTGCTGTTACAGTTTCTGTAACTACTGGCTCAACCACCGCAACTTTTTTCGGTGCAGGTGCAGTAATGGTTTTATACACATTATACGCCATAACAAACATACCGCTAACATACAATAAACCACCAAAAGCACGACCAATATATGGATAATGTGAGAATAACACCGTATCAACGAAACTATAAACCAACGTTCCATCAGGATTTGTCGCACGCCACATCATGCCTTGACCGATACCTGAAATCCACAATGACACAATATAAAAAATCGTACCTGCCGTTGCTAACCAAAAATGTACCGTAATCAAATTGATAGAATACATTTTATCTTTATTCCAAAGACGGGGAATTAACACATATAGCGAACCCATCGTCACCATACCCACCCAGCCTAATGCACCTGAGTGAACGTGACCTACCGTCCAGTCTGTATTATGTGATAACGCATTCACCGTTTTGATAGACATCATCGGGCCTTCAAACGTTGACATTGCATAAAACGACAAGGCAACAATCAAGAAACGGATAATCGGGTCAGTACGAAGCTTATCCCAGCTACCAGATAGCGTCAACACACCATTAATCATACCACCCCAAGAAGGAGCGAATAAGATAAGCGAAAACACCATACCCAAAGACTGAGCCCAATCAGGCAACGCTGAATAATGCAAATGGTGACCACCCGCCCACATATAAGACGCAATCAACGCCCAAAAGTGAATAATAGACAAACGATATGAATAAACAGGACGACCAATCTGTACAGGCACAAAATAATACATCATACCCAAGAATGCCGCTGTCAAATAAAAACCAACCGCATTATGACCATACCACCACTGCACCATCGCATCGGTTGCACCGCCAAATAGCGAATAAGACTTCCAGAAACTAAGCGGTATCGCAAAACTATTCACAATGTGTAACAAGGCAATCGCCAAAATAAACGCCGCAAAAAACCAGTTTGCCACATAAATATGCGAAGTTTTACGAATAAACAACGTACCAAAGAACACAATCGCATACGCAACCCAAACAAGTGCAATCAAAATATCAATTGGCCACTCAAGTTCTGCATACTCTTTTGACGAAGTCAAACCAAGCGGTAACGTGATCACCGCCGCCACAATCACCAAGTTCCAACCCCAAAAGGTGAACCAAGCCAAATACGGTGCAAACAACCGAGTCTTACAAGTACGTTGCACAATATAATAAGACGTAGCAAATAATGCACACCCACCAAAGGCAAAAATCACCGCATTGGTGTGCAAAGGACGCAAACGGCTAAACGTTAACCATTCAATCCCAAAATTAAGCTGTGGCCATGCTAACTGAGAAGCAATAAAAACCCCAACCCCCATACCGATAATACCGTAGACTACCGCCATGATAGAAAATAACTTAATTAACGTTACTTCATAATCATCAGTAGCAGGTATTGCTGTGCTTTGTAAATTCATTTGATGATTTCCTTTACAGGCTATGTTATCAACAAGTTTAAGCCAATCACGCCCAATCGCCAACCACCGCTTCATTTTACTGCCCTACAATAATGAACCATTAAATAGAAACAAACCTAAAATATCGCTGGCAAACGCTGGCAAATGTTAAAAATCGAACATCAAAATTAATGTTGCCTAAACTCCCGATTTTTATAATCATATTGTAACCTAATCTTTGCTAAATATCACCTAATGTAGCGAAATATCGCAAAAAAAAATTACAGACAATCACATTATAATACGAAAACCATAAAAAACGTAAGGAATTTTTGACAAAACAGTCATTTTTCCCAAAAAATCTGTTCATCAATGTAAAACATGAATAAAAAATACAATATTTAACAAAACACCGCTAATACTCCCCAAGCAACCAACCACTCACAAAGGCAAAATATTCTCGCAACCAATTATGATAACGAATATACAACGGTGTATCAGCCCCAACGCTTGTTACACTGGCGAAACCTTGTTTTTTGGCAATCGCCACTGCTCGCAACGTATGAAAATCACTCGTTACCACCGCCACCGCACAATCCGCTGTCAACCCACGACTTGCCAAAATCGCTTTGGTATTGGACAAATTTTCTGCCGTACTCGTGCTTTGATTTTCCAACGCCATGCGTGAACGTGGCAAGCCATATTTAGCCGACAAATATCCTGCCATCACGCTGGCTTCGCTGACTTGATTGTTAAAGCCCACGCCCCCTGTTAATACCAGCAACGCTGAAGGATTGTTTTTTGCTAATATTGCCGATTTGTCCAAACGACTGGCTAACACAGGGGTAGGCTTGCCATTTTTTACCCCTGTGCCTAAAATCACAATCGCACACAAATCTTGTTTTTGTTGAAAAGTAGTCGCTGATTGTACCAATTGCCATTTTAAAAAACCAACAAATAGTAAAAAACTCAATAACCAAACCCAAAATATCCCCCACGCCAGTCGCCAAAATTGCTGAATTTTTAACGATTTTGCCAAAAAACTTGCGAATTTTTGCCAAAATAACCCATGTAGCAACAGCCAAATCCCAATCCCTGCCAGCAACAAAGTGCCAAAATGCAACACCCGATAAACAATCACCAAAACCGAAGTATTAATCAACAAAAATCCACCAATTACATTTAACAGAACACGAACAATCGGCTTGTTAAAGAGCGATGGCTTTTTTAAAATAGCGCTTGAAATTGGATTTGAATTTGGGGAAAAAGGTTTTGGAAAAAACATGGATTTAACTCGCCAAGATTGCAATTTAAAAACCATTATAATACAATGCCAAATTCATGAAAATAACCAAAGGTTACAGCGATGTTATGGATTGTGCTGATTGCGAGCATTATCGGATTGTTAGCGGTTGAGCCGATTGCACAGCAAATTGATATCAATCAGCTTAGTTATTATCCCAATGTCAATTTAATTTTGTGGCTAATTTTGGCGGTGTTGTTAGGATTTTATGTTTATCAATTTGTTTGGAAAAATACTCATAACAATCGGCAAATTCAATCTATTAGCATTTTTGAGTTATGTTTTAAATTTATATTTACTGTTTTCCTATTTTTGTTAACCTTATTAACCACCCTTAGCCAAGGTCTAAAAGATTACCAAATTTATCAACAATCCTTATTAAAGCAACCACTTAACATTACTGCTACCATTCAATCTCACCAAATTAGCGATAGTTTTAACCAAACAACCAGCCGTCAAGTTTGGAAGATTTTACAGCTTGATAAATCCCACCTTGACAAATTAAACAGTCCAGTCACTGTAAATGGCATGAACGTGTTGGTAACTGCCAATTTGCAAGAAAATCCTGATTGGCAACCGATATTAACCGCTCTACAACCAAGCCAAACTCTGCAAGTTCAATTACAATTAACGCCGATTAACCAACATTTTTCTGTGAATGTGACCAAAAATCAGCCAACTTTACCAAGTTTCGCCCAGTCCTTTGACATGGGGTTTGATGAAAAATTATGGTTACGTCAGCGTGATATCCAAGCCAAAGCCGAATTAGTGGCGATTGTGTCAGAAATCACAGATGCTAATGTACCGAAAAATATTGGTGAAAAACTCAGATTTGGCATCGAAAAATTACGTTGGCAATTACGCCAAAATATGCTTAATCATTTTCACCATGCTAATTTTAACAATGCTAATCGGATTGATGAGAAAATTTTAACAAAATCTGGCGATAGTCATGCAGTTTTACTGGGTTTGTTAACAGGCGATAGGGCGATGTTAACGAGTGACATCAAGAATTTGTATCAGCTTGCAGGGATTAGTCATTTGTTGGCAATTTCGGGTCCGCACGTGTTGATGTTGGCGAGCGTGGTGTCGCTGTGGACGTTGATTTTTGTGCAAATTTTTGTGCCAAAATTGTTAGTGCGACTGCCCAGTCATCTGCTCGTGTTGTGGGTGAGTGTTGTGGTAGCAGGCGTGTATGCGTTAATCGTGGGTTTTGAGTTGCCTGCACAACGCACGTTTTGGTTGCTATTGCTGTTGACCTTATCGCAACAATGGCTTTGGGTAAAGCGTCCTTATCAGCTGTTGGCAGTGGTGGCTTTGTTGATGATGTGGGCGGATAGTACGGCGGTGTTGCAGGCGGGGTTTTGGTTATCTTTTGTGGCGGTTGGGCTGTTGATGAAGTTTAGTGAACAGATTGGCAAGCCAAACATACAAGCGATTGTCAATTCATCTGCACGTTGGCAACTTGAGATGCCGTTACCACAACGCATTTTAACACGGCTGTGTCAAGACAGTTGGGTATTGTTCAAGTTACAGTTATGGTTATTTGTGTTGATGATGCCGATTGTGGTGTGGTTTTTTGGCAAAGTGTCGTTGATTGGCATTTTGCTCAATGTGATAGCCGTACCTTTACTGGGTCTTATCATTGTACCGTTGGATATGTTGGCAGGGGTTTTGTCGTTATTACCGTTTGGTGCAACGCTTGCAGAATGGCTTTGGTCGCTATTGGTGATGTTGTTAAACATTTTTCATCAATTTTTAAAGGCAGTTACCAATTTACAGTTTGGGCAATTATGGTTTGTATATTTGGATAAATCGCAACTGATTTTGGGTTTATTGGCGGTTTTATGCGTGGT
Source organism: Moraxella boevrei DSM 14165 (assembly GCF_000379845.1). Lineage (GTDB taxonomy): Bacteria > Pseudomonadota > Gammaproteobacteria > Pseudomonadales > Moraxellaceae > Faucicola > Faucicola boevrei. The sequence goes on from NZ_KB903793.1 coordinate 88,376, forward strand.
GTTGGGGCGGATTGTGCCAAGATTGTGGGCGTTGCCGTTAGTATTGGCGATTATGTTGTTAAATTTACAAAAAAACCAAGACAATTTAACCAATGCCAAGTTAATCATTCTTGATAATCCAACGGTGAATGTGCAGTTATTATTGCTAAATGGTGAAAATTGGTTGTTGCTATCGGATAACCGTAGTTATGTTTTTGACAAGCCCAAAAAGCCTTTTGAACAACAACAAGCTGAACAACAAAAATCGTTGTCAAAAAATGAGCAACAAGTGGCTTCTTTGCTGAACAATGACATTTATCCGTTGTTGGCAAAGTATCAATTAAGCCGATTGACAGGGGTGATTAGTCAAACGCCGAGTAGCTTTAGCAATGATGTGGTACAGGCTTTGGCAAAAACCATGCCGATACGTCAGTATTATTTAGCAGGGTTTGATGCGATAAAACCGAGCGACAATCAATTTGTTAACATTTCGCCAAAGGCTTGCCAAGCAGGAACATTGTTAGCGGATAATGATAAGTTTCGCTTTAGCGTATTAACAGGTTGGAAATTAAAACTTAACAATCAACAAATTAGCGAGAAAGAACGTAACATCTTGCACAGTTGTTTTTTACACATTGAGGCGAAAAATTTAGCCGATAAAAGCTGGCTCATTGCATCTGGTAATAGTCCGTTACCGTGGCAAATGTTACAACAACTTTACCCAAATTGTCCTGCAAAACCAAATCGTTGGGTCGTGCCGTATGGGCTATTGTGGGATAAAACGTGGCTACAACAGGCAACACCAAGCCTAATTCATGTGATAACAGGGCAGGCGAGTTATCAGAAAATCAATGAAAATAATCACTTTGCTTTAGCTTTATTAGAACAAAATCAAGCTAATAAAATTAAGCAAAATCTACAAATCGTACAATCTGACCAAATGGGACAAGTGGAATATCGGTTAGACTAATACAGGTTGTGAGTGTTTTTCTAAATCGTTTTTAGCAAGGAAAATGTTAAAATTCTTACATGATTAACATTGTAATTTTATTAAAAAACCCTTATTATGGTGAGCAAACTATTTTAAAATTTAGGAAAATTGTATGTCTGATAATTGGCCACCTGACCCAAACAAACCGACTAGTTCATCCCAACAACCACCACAAAACCCTGATTTTAACCAACCGCAAAGCCAAAATTCAAGCCAAATCCCACCGCAATATGCTGGCAAAGAATGGCAGTTGCTAGAAAAAACCTTGATGGCGAGTATTGAAGAGCAACGCCGTGCCAGACGTTGGAGCGTGTTTTTTAAGCTGTTAACGTTTGGCTATATTATTTTGGTCGGTGCGATGATGGCTCGTGGTTGTAGCCCAACTGCAGGGGTGGGCAAAGCGGGTGCGAGTTTGGCACAAGCTGAACCACACTTAGCGGTGGTAGATGTGAAAGGGGCGATTGCGTCAGGTAACGAAGCCAATAGCCGTGATATTAATGAAGCGTTGAGTGATGCCTTTGAAAATGAAAATGCCAAAGCAGTTGCGGTGCGGATTAATTCCCCCGGTGGTTCGCCTGTGCAATCTGATGAAATTTTTCAAACCATGAACGAACTTCGCAAAGAAAATCCTGACAAAAAACTGTATGCGGTGATTGAAGATATTGGGGCATCAGGGGCGTATTATATCGCAGTCGGTGCCGATGAAATTTGGGTCAATCCGTCAAGCCTTGTTGGTTCAATCGGCGTGATTATGCCAAATTATGATTTGCAAAAACTTATGGAAAAAGTCGGCGTATCCGACCGCACCATGCACTCAGGCGAATACAAAGATATCATGAGCATGACTCGAGCCACCACCGAATTTGAACAAGCCCACGTTCAAAGTGTGCTTGACAATACCCACAAACACTTTATTGATGCGGTCAAACAAGGAAGGGGCAATCGCCTAAAAGACCCTGAAGGCAACAAATTATTTAGCGGATTGTTTTGGAGTGGCGAACAGGCGGTACAACTTGGACTGGCTGATAAAACAGGCAGTTTAAGTAAACTTGAAAAAGAGTTAAAATTAGATAAAGCGGTACTGTATAATCCAAAAGATCCAATGCAAGAAATCTTTGGTAAATTTGCCATGCAACTGGGTAACGGCATGGGCGAAAGTTTTGCCAATCAAGTGGGGGTAAAACTGCAAAACGACAGTAAACAGCTACAATAAGGTTGCTATAAAAATATGTTAATTTTATGTTAAACAATCCACGTTTGTCCGAATCTTTTCCGATTTTTGGATTATTTAGCACGATTACCTTGTCGGTGGTCCTGCTGTTGTTGTTTTTGGCAAGTCAGCTTGTCGGCGTGCTATTATTTGCCCCTGTCGTGTTTGGCGGACAAAAAATGGACATTGCTGAGACGATTTTACAAGGCAGTCAAAATGGCACGTTAATCAGCCTGTCGGTGTTGTTTACTTTGGTGGTGGTGTGCGGTTTTATTGCGTTAGTGATTTGGCAAAAAAAAGCCAACATCGTGGATTATTTGGCATTAAAAGCGTTTAAATTTCGCCATTTTTGTCAAGGTTTGGTTGCTTTGTTACTGTTCAATGTTGTCATTCATCTGCTGACCACATGGCTTGGACGTGAGCCAATGGCATTTATGGACGAATTGGCGTTTAGTGCTAAACCTTTGTGGTTATTGATGCTTGGCATGGTGGTGATTGCACCGATTTATGAAGAAGTGATGTTTCGTGGCTTTATGTGGACGGGATTGGCACACAGTCGGCTTGGGGTGATTGGGGCGAGCGTGCTGACGGGTATTGTGTTTGCATTGATACACTTTCAGTATGGCTGGGTGGAACTGCTGGCAATTTTTATGTTGGCGTTGCTGTTTAGCTATGCACGTTTTGTGTCAAAATCGTTGTTGTTGCCAATCGCATTACATATTGTCAATAATGGATTGGCAATGGCGATATATTTGTTATAAAATTATAACCCATTGATTGTTAAAACATTTTCACCTGCTTGAGCAATTTGACTAACCGTAAGCGACTTTTTACCACTTAACTCTTGTCGCCATTTCCGACTGCCGTTTAATCCTTGAAATAAGCCTAAATAATGACGGACAATCGCAGTTAAAGGTGTGCCGTTTTTTTCACAGGTTTGTAAAAATTGGATTAATTTTTCAAAAATTTCACGATGGGTTGGAGTTTTTTCACCCCAAAGTTCATTTAATTGCCCCAACAACATCGGATTGTGGTAAATTTCACGCCCAATCATCACGCCATCAACGTGGTTTAAATGACTTTGAACGTCATCAAGCGTTTTGATACCACCGTTAATTTCAATAAAAAGGTGCGGAAATTCCTGTTTTAAACGATACACATCGTCATAACGCAGTGGTGGAATTTCACGGTTTTCTTTCGGGGACAAGCCATTTAACCACGCAATGCGAGCATGAACGATAAAATGACGACAGCCTACGTTTGCCACTTCAGCAACAAAATCCCGCATAAACGCATAACTGTCAAAATTATCAATGCCAATGCGGTGCTTTACCGTAATCGGAATATTGGTAGTATCTTGCATGGCTTTTACACAGTCGGCAACAAGATTTGGCTCTGCCATCAGGCACGCCCCAATTTTATAATGTTGCACACGGTCAGACGGACAGCCCACGTTGAGATTAATCTCATCATAACCATATTGTTCGCCAATTTTGGCACATTTTGCCAAATCAGGCGGATTTGAACCGCCTAATTGCAACACAACAGGGTGCTGATTGTTATAAAAACTCAATAAATGTTCAGTATCGCCTTGTAAAATCGCCGATGTGCTAATCATTTCGGTATATAAAAAAATGTATGGATTAAACCATCTTGCAAAGGTTAGATAATGCTTTGTCGTCCAATCAATCATCGGTGCGGTGCTGATGCGTTTGTTTTGCATAAAGTCATTCATTACATATTCACTTTTAATTTGTCCCAATATTGTTGATATAATGCCATGGTTGTATCACCAACATCTTCACGGAATAACGCATTTTTTAATAGCTCATCAGACGGATAAATAATCGGATTATTGGCGATTTCCTTTGGCATCAGGGCTTTTGCAGTAGTATTTGGCGAGCCGTAGCCGATTTCTTGACTGATGATTGCCGAGTTTTCAGGACGCAACAAAAAATCAATAAACACATGGGCATTGGCACGGTTTTTCGCATTTTTTGGGATTGCCATGTTATCCATCCACATAATCGCCCCTTCGCTCGGATAGAAAAAGTCCAACTCAGGCATACCTTGGTCTTGAGCCATAATCACTTCGCCATTCCACGCCAAGCCCAAGTAAGTTTCACCTTCAATAAATGGCATTCGCGGGGCATCTGAGTTAAACGTTCGTACATTTGGCATCAGCGTGGTAAGTTTTTGGTAGGCTTGGCGGATTTCATCAGGGTTGCGAGTGCTACCTTTAAAGCCAAGCGTTAACAAACTAAGGGTAAACACATCTCGTAAATCATTCATTAACATCACTCGCCCTTGGTATTCAGGACGCCACAAGTCATTCCAAGATGTCAAATTTTGTTTTTCAATACGTTTGGTATTTACCGCAATACCTGACGAACCCCACAGATAAGGCATGCTAAATTGGTTATTTGGGTCAAAGGACGCATTGATAAAAGTTTTGCCAAGATGTTTAAAATTACTTAACAATGTGTGGTCCAATGCTTCAAGCATATTTTCCTGTCGCATTTTGTCCACAAAGTCTGTACCAGGGAAAATCACGTCATAGTCACCACTGCCGTTCATGAGTTTGAGTTTGGCATACATCGCTTCGTTAGAGTCAAAGGTGCTGTAAATGACGTCAATGCCTGTTTCGGCGGTAAATTTTTTTAGCACATCATCTGAGATATATTCCGTCCAGTTATACACATTGACAACATTTTTACCAGAAGTTTTGGATTGTGCAGTGGTTTCGCTATTGTCATGACTATTGTCAAGGTTGGCATTTTGTTGACAAGCGGTTAAACCTGTCAATCCTATAATGCTTAACCCTGTCCATGCCAAAAATTTTCGCCGAGAAATCCGATGTTGTATCATCATGTTTTTATTACCCTGTGGTTATTGCGATTGATGATTAAAAATGATTAACGTTTTTTTAACAATAGTAATTGAGAAATTAACAAGCCAAGCAATGAAATAACCAACAAAATTGTACCAATGGCATTGACTTCAGGCTTAACACCGACCCTGACCATGGAGTAGATTTGTAATGGTAAAATTTCAAATTCAGGTCCAGTAACAAAGGTTGACACCACTACATCATCTAGCGACAAGGTGAATGCTAACACCCAACCTGCCAACACCGCAGGCAAAATTATCGGAACTAACACCGTGCGTATCATGGTAAATTCGCTCGCCCCCAAATCCCGAGACGCTTCCAAGATGGATTTATCAAGGCTTGACAAGCGAGATGATACAGTAATCACCACAAAAGGCAAACAAAAGGTAATATGAGCAATCAACAAAGTTATAAAGCCAAGCTGAAAACCAAGCAACAAAAATAACGCCAATAACGAAATTGCTAACACAATTTCAGGCGACATCATCAGCACAAACAATAAACTTTGTAAAACAGATTTTCCTTTAAAATCATAACGTTGAAAGGATAAAGCCGTCAAACCGCCAATTGCGGTGGTAATGGTCGCTGACACAAATGCCAATAATAACGAATGCCAAGCGGACTTCACCAAGGCAGGATTATTTAATAACTCTTGATACCATGTTAAGCTAAAACCACCCCAATAATAGCCGATTTTGGACGCATTAAACGAAAAAACCACCATCACCAAAATCGGTGCAAACAAAACCAAATAAATCAGCGTCAAATACAGCCGTGAAAACCATTTAAAAGTCTTTGTCATCGTGTTGCTTCCTTATGCCACTTCGTTATAATCGGTTTTGCCGATGCGTTGACTGCTAGCACGATATGCGACGATAAGCACCGCCATGGCTAGGGTTAACAGCACGCTTGCCCCCGCCCCAAACGACCAATCTCTGGCATCCAAAAACTGCGATTTGATAATATTTCCCACGAGCAGATTGCGAGAACCACCCATAATATCCGCCACATAAAACATCCCCATGGCAGGCAACAAAACGAGCAATACCCCAGAAATAATCCCTGGTGTGGTCAATGGCAAAATAATATGCCAAAACCGCTGATATTTGTTCGCCCCCAAATCTTTAGCAGCCAACACATAATCATGGCGTAAATCCACAAACACCGCATACAACGGCAACACCATAAACGGAAATAACAAATACACCAAACCAAAAATCACCGCTTTTTGAGTGTAAAGGATCTGTAATGGTTCATTAATCAAACCAATACTAATTAAAGCAGAACTTAACAATCCATTGGCAGAAATAATCAGTTTCACCGCATATAACCTTACCAACGAATTTGTCCAAAACGGAATAACCAGTAATAACATTAATAGCGATTGCCATTTTTGATTGGCACGACTGACGAGCCATGCAAACGGATAACCGAGCAATAAACAAATCAAGGTCGTAATACCTGCCATGCTTAGCGAGCTTAAAAACACTTTTAAATAAAGTGGGTCAATTAAGCGTAAATAATTGCCAAGTGTGAGTGGCAAAGCAACAAATTTGTCTTCATCACGGCTCAAAAAACTTGCCACAATCACAATCAAATTGGGAATTAACGCAAAAATTATCAGCCATGCCCAAATGATAAACAAGGTAGCACGGCGAAAAATAGGGCGTTCTTTATGAGCGGTCGGCGTGAGTTTAGTGTTCATCAGGCAAAATCCACTCCCAACCGTCAACCCACGTTACCCGTACTTCTTGTCCAACTTTATAGTTAAAATTGGGGTCGTCTTCGTTAAAATATTCCGACGCCTTGATACGGTTACCATTTTTGAGTTCAATTACCGAATCTAAGGTACTACCTTTGTAGGCACTGTCAATGACATGACCGACCAAGCCGTCATGATTTTCATTAGTATAGTACACACGGATATCTTCAGGACGCAGTAATAAATTCACCGTATCGCCAATTTTTACGTCAAATTTTGGCTTTGGCAAAGTACGAATAGGGTGATAGCCGTCTTGTTGTTCGGTAACTTCTACTTTAATTTGGTTGTCAAACACGTCTAATACACGGGCTTTAAACAGATTGGTTTCGCCGATAAAACTGGCGGTAAACAGGTTAGCAGGGCTTTCATAAATGTCGATTGGCGTGTCGATTTGTTGAAAATAACCATCTTTCATCACCGCAATGCGGTCGGACATCGACAAGGCTTCTTCTTGGTCGTGGGTAACGAACACAAAGGTAATCCCAAGCTCACGTTGCAAGCGTTTCAGCTCCGACTGCATTTGTACTCGCATTTTGGCATCAAGGGCGGATAACGGCTCATCTAATAGTAACATTTTTGGACGGTTAACCACTGCACGAGCAATCGCAATGCGTTGTTGTTGACCGCCTGATAGGTCTTGTGGACGGCGGTTAATGGTATGTTCCAATTGCACCATTGCCAATGCTTCACGCACTCGCACGTCAATTTCGGCTTTTGCTACTTTTTTGAGTTTTAACCCATAAGCGATATTATCGTACACATTCATGTGTGGAAATAACGCATATTGTTGAAAAACCGTATTAATTGGACGTTTTTCCGCAGGCAAATTGGCAATATCCACGCCTTCAAGCTCAATCATGCCACTATCAGGCATTTCAAAACCACCGAGCAAGCGTAACAACGTGGTTTTACCACAGCCAGATGGTCCAAGCAACGTCAAAAACTCACCATCAGCGATATCCAAATTAATATCGTGTAAAATGGGATTATCTCCATAAGATTTTTTGAGATGACGAATGCGAACAAGTGGGGATTTGCTACTAGAAAGCGTAGCGGACAAGCCAGTAAACGGTGGCTCTGGAGCAATCTCTGACATAAAAACTCCTTTTGAGAAAACGGAGTGGAAAGATACTATTTTGATAAACAAAATAACCGATTTTTTCTGTGATTTCACCGTTTGGGTTGGTCTAAAAAAGTGGCGGTTATTATAGGGTGATTAACAAAAGATTACAATCAAAAAAACATACTTTGCCAAAAAATCTAAAAATGAAGTTTTTAAAAAATTGTAACACTCAGCCTTGCCAAATTTTGTTATAATACAACCAATTTATCACCAACCTGTTTATTTGCAACAAGGAAATCTTATGACAAATTCAACCCAACATTTTGACTATATCGCCATTGGCGGTGGTTCTGGAGGTATTGCGTCCGCCAATCGTGCCGCCCAGCACGGCAAAAAAGTCGCCATTATTGAAGCACGCCATATCGGTGGCACTTGTGTCAATGTCGGCTGTGTACCCAAAAAAATAATGTGGTATGGGGCAAACATAGCAACCGCCATTGACAAATACGCCCCTGATTATGGCTTTGAATTTAAAGACAAGCAGTTTGACTTTGCCACTTTGGTAAAAAGCCGTGAAAATTACATCAGCCATATTCACGGTTTTTATCACAAAAATTTTGACAAAAATGGCGTAACGGTCATTGACGGCTTTGCCAAATTCATTGACAAAAACACCGTAGAAGTCAGCAAAGACGGACAAAGCACCACCTACACCGCCGACCACATCGTCATCGCCACAGGTGGTCGCCCGAGCCGCCCAAACATTGACGGCAATGAGCTTGGCATTGATTCGGACGGTTTTTTTGAATTGACAAGCCTGCCCCAATCGGTGGTTATTGTCGGAACAGGTTATATTGGCGTGGAGTTGGCAGGGGTGCTAAACGCCCTTGGCAGTCAGGTTACTTTGGTGGGGCGTGGCAAGGGGCTACTCAAAGGTTTTGATAACGACATCACCGAAAAACTTAGCCAAATTATGCAAAAAGACGGCATTGACATCATCACAGGCGAACCGACAAGCGTCAAAAAAGATGGCAAATTGCACATTGCCCTAAAAGACGGCAACACCTTGCAAACCGATTGCTTGATTTGGGCAACTGGGCGTGTGCCTGCCACCGACAACATTGGGCTTGACAAGGCAGGCGTGGCGGTAAATGACAAAGGCTACATCAAGGTGGACAAATTTTCCAACACCAGTGTGGACGGCATTTATGCGGTGGGCGATATCATAGAAAATGGCGTACCACTCACCCCTGTGGCGGTGGCAAGCGGTCGCAGACTCTCCGAACGATTGTTTAACAACAAACCAAACGAGCATTTGGATTACAACCTAATCCCCACTGTGATTTTTAGCCATCCGCCCATTGGCACGGTGGGTCTGTCCGAAGAAGATGCCAAAGCCCAATATGGCGATGATGTCAAAGTGTATCAGTCTAGCTTTACGCCAATGTATTCTGCCGTTACAAGCCACCGTGAGCCGTGCTTGATGAAACTGATTTGCGTGGGCGATGAGCAAAAAGTGGTGGGGCTACACGGCGTGGGCTTTGGCGTTGATGAGATGATTCAAGGCTTTGCGGTGGCGATTAAAATGGGGGCAACCAAGCGTGATTTTGACGACACCGTTGCCATTCACCCAACAGGATCAGAAGAGTTTGTAACCATGCGTTGATTAAGGATAATTAATTGTAATTTAACAAAACATCGTCAATTTTGGCGATGTTTTTACAAGGACAACTACCGATTGATTTGTAACTATTTTTAAGGAAAATTACCATGCAGGCCACCGTCCACACCGCAGAACAAGCCCTACAAATGCTCAAAGATGGCAATGCCCGCTTTGTAAAAAGCCTAAAAAACCCCGATGCCACGCTTTTAGCGAGCAACGCCTTGACTGATGTGCATGACCCGTATGCCATTATTTTGGGCTGTTCAGACGCCCGTGTCCCTGCCGAAATCGTCTTTGACCAAAGTCTTGGTGACCTATTTGTTATCCGTGTGGCGGGCAACGTTGTCGCACCATCGCAAATCGGCTCAGTAGAGTTTGCCACCGAAAAATTTGGTACAAAACTCGTCGTGGTGCTTGGGCATTCACATTGTGGAGCGGTAACCGCTTGCGTGGAAACGTTAATTAATCCTGAACAATATTTTTCGCCAAACTTACAATCTATCGTGGATAGAATTCGCCCAAGCGTCTATAACCTGCATGAACTCTACACCGCAGGTGGGCAATCGGTGGATGCTGATGAATTGGTCGCTCGGGGCATCAAAGCCAACGTGCGAATGTCGGTTAGTCAGCTCAAACACGGTTCTCGTGCGTTAGAAGATTTGGTGGAAGCAGGTCAACTGATGATTATTGGTGCTGTGTATGATTTACAAACAGGGAAAGTAGAGTTTTTAAAATAAGCATTAAAGATAACAAAAATTTACAGTTTGCTAGTGTTATTGTAATGCTAAACTGGTTAGAATATCAACGTAATTATTAATTTTAACTAAATGATAATAAGGCAAGGTTTTTATGTAACTGTTGCCTTTGAGAAATAAATCGATAAGTTTTTTAATAAATTTTTAAATAAGGTAGTATAACGACATGACAAATTCAACTGCAACACCAAGCCCTAGCCAAACACAATGCTACACCTTTAATCACACCATGCTTCGTGTTAAAGACCCAAAACAATCATTAAATTTTTATCAAAACGTGCTTGGTATGACCTTATTGCACAAAAAATCCTATCCTGATGCCGAGTTTGATTTATACTTTTTGGCAAAACTTACCGATAGCGAAATCGCCGATCTACCTGCAGAAAACACTGCAGAACGTGCAGAATTTACCTTTAGCCAGCGTGGCATTTTGGAATTAACCCACAACTATGGTACCGAAAACAATGCAGATTTTTCTTACCATGATGGCAACAGCGAGCCACGGGGATTTGGACATATTTGTTTTGCTGTACCTGACTTGGCAAAGGCAGTGGCGTGGTTTGATGAAAATAATGTCGTGTTCCAAAAACGTCCAGAAGATGGTTCAATGAAAAACATCGCCTTTATTAAAGATCCAGACGGCTATTGGATTGAGATTGTGCAAGCTAACACCATGAGTTAACTATTAGCTGTGTAACTCTAAATTCTACAAGATTATCGGTTGGGCTGGCGTGTGTAACCCAACCGATAGCCAAATTATCAATAATATGGACAAAGTTTAATCGTTATCTCTTCTAAACAATAATTGCTTATCATCAGAAAGATTTTCCACAAAATAATAACCGTCCAAATCAAAATTTTTCAATTCATCAACGGTTGTCAACTGATTTTCACAGGCATAGCGTACCATCAACCCACGGGCTTTTTTGGCATAAAAACTCACCACTTTGTACGCCCCATTTTTACCATCTTCAAAGCGTGGTGTCACAATATCAGCGTGAATAGCGGTGTTATTGACCGCTTTAAAATATTCGTTAGATGCCAAATTTACCAATACCTTATCGCCATTTTCCGCCATTCGTTGATTAATCAGTTCGCTAATCGTGTCGCCCCAAAACTGATATAAATCTTTGCCCTGTGGATTGGTGAGTTTTGTTCCCATTTCTAGACGGTAGGGTAACATTAAATCTAACGGTTTTAGTAAACCGTATAATCCTGATAAAATACCAAGCTGTTGATTTAAATATAAAATTTGTGCTTGGCTTAATTGATAAGCATTCAAGCTTGTATAAACATCTCCGTCAAATAAATAAATTGCAGGTTTCGCTCCTTGACTTTGTTGAAATGGCCTAGTTTCGTCCCATTGCCAATTATCATTACGCTGTTTGTTTAGTTCGGCTAAATGATGAGAAATGCCCATTAACTGCATTAAATCAGTCGGCTCAAGTGGTTTTAGCACTGACATCAATTCGCATGCCAATGGCATTAACGCAGGTTGACTATAGTCACTAAATTCAAGCGGTGGCGTGTCGGTTTCATTTAAATTTTTTGCGGGAGATAATAAAAAATACATAATAACACCTTGTAAAATTATGGATTAGTTTTCATAGTTCATTAAATCAATTAGTCAAACGTATAACGCCACGTTGGACGTTTCGTCACCAAACACAGTAACTCGTAGCTAATGGTTGCGTTCCAATCAGCAACGTGATCAATTGGCAATTTATCACCCCATAACTGTATAGACGTGTGCAAGGTTACGTCTGTATTTGCAGGGATTGCTACCATGAGCATATCCATTGCCACTCGCCCAATAATTGGCAAACGTACGGTTTTTTCGTTTAACGTTGCTACCACATAGGCATTATCGTTAATCACCCGTGGATAGCCGTCCGCATAGCCCACGCTGACGATACCGATTTGACAAGGCTCTGTCGCTTGCCAACGACTGCCATAGCCCACACAGTCACCCTTGTCAAGTTCATGTACCGCCATGATACTCGCCCCAAATCGCATAACTGCTCGTAAATTCAACTGCTCAGCAGATTTGTTGCCAATCGGCGTTGCCCCATATAACATAATACCTGCACGCACCCAGTCGTGTTGGTGTTCGGTAAAATTGACAATTCCTGCAGAATTACATAACGAACCTTCTACCTTTGGGCTAACTTGTTGTTTTAACTCGGATAAAATCCGTTCAAAGCAATGAATTTGTTGTTGGTTTTGCGGATGATTTTTGATATCGGCATTGGCAAAATGACTCGTCAAAATTAGCGGATAGCCAATCGCCGATAATTGTTTGGCAATCGGTAAAATTTCAGCTTCACCAAAGCCCAAACGGTTCATGCCTGTGTTTAGTTTTAACCAAATTGGCGTGTTGCTCGGCTGTTTGGCAGGGTGTTGTAATGCCCAGTCCAGTTGCTCGGCGTGATGCACCACACATTGTAAGCCGTTGGTAAGGCAATATTGCCACTCGTCCAACGAAAATGCCCCCTCAAGTAAAATAATGGGCTTTTTCCAGCCTGCTTGTTGCAGGGTTTTGGCTTCTGCCAAACACGCCACGCCCAACGCATCAGCCGATTGTAGGGCTGGTAGACACTCACTCGCCCCATGCCCGTAAGCGTTAGCTTTTACCATCGCCATGAGTTTGGCATTGGGTGCGTGCTGTTTGGCAATGTGTAAATTGTGGGCTAGGGCGGATAAATCAATGGTAACGTGAGTATTTCGCATGATTGTAGTTTTTTGTTGTTTAACTTGATTAAATGATTTGGTTAAAATTATTCATCAGCATCGCTATAGGTTTCGCCTTGGTACATTTCTGGGGTCAGATTGACAAAACGGGTAAACTGCCCTTGAAAGCCAAGCCGTACCGTACCAATCGGTCCATTACGCTGTTTACCAATGATGATTTCGGCAACCCCCTTTTGTTCACTCTTCTCATTATACACCTCATCACGGTAAATAAACATGATTAAATCTGCATCTTGTTCAATCGCACCCGATTCACGCAAATCCGACATAATTGGGCGTTTGTTTGGACGGTTTTCCAAACTACGGTTGAGCTGAGATAAGGCGACCACAGGGCAATTCATTTCACGAGCCAATGCCTTTAGACTGCGAGAAATTTCTGAAATTTCACCCACACGGTTGCCGTCCAAACTAGGTACTTTCATTAATTGTAAATAATCCACCAATACCATGCCAAGTTTGCCATCATGGTCTTTGGCAATCCGCCGACAACGAGAACGTACTTCAGAGGGTGGTAGGGCGGTGCTGTCATCTACATACAATTTTTTGTTATGCAAATGGGTAATCGCGGTGGTGAGCATCGACCACTCGTGTTCGCTCATTTGCCCAGAACGCAGATGACCTTGATTGATGCCACCCCACGATGATAACAAACGCATAATAATGGACTCAGCAGGCATTTCCATCGAAAATACCACCACAGGCAAATCGGTATGGTTCAAAATCCCTTCCGCCAAATTCATGGCAAACGTGGTCTTACCCATAGACGGACGGGCCGCCACAATAATCAAGTCACCCCGCTGTAAGCCTTGGGTTTTGTTGTTTAATTCCAAAAATGGCGTTTGCAAACCAATCAAGCCATCAGGGCGAGCTTTTAGGGTTTGAATCGTATCCATGACGTTGGTAATCACCGCATTAATACGAGTCGGACCTTTGGATTGTGCGGTGCGAGTATACTGCTCGTTAATCGCAAAAATCTCACTCTCGGCAACATCCAAGATATCGCTAACACTTTGCCCTTTGGGGTCATAGGCAAGGTTTAACATATGATTGCCCGCCTTAATAACTTGGCGTAATACCGAGAACTCCCGCACTCGCTGAGCATAAGCGGATAAATTAAACAAAGTAGCAGGACTTTGCGATAAAATTTCTGCCAAATAATCTGTATCTCCTGCAGTTTTTAGCAGTTTTTGCGACTCAAGCCAATCCGAGACCATGACTACATCGTATGGCTCATTGCTATCAGCAAGATGTCTAATCGCACTAAAAATCAACTGGTGCCGTTGGGCATAAAAATCTTTTTCATTAATGCTATCAGAAATCCGCTCAAAACTTTCTTCTAATGACATCAAACTTGCCAAAACCGATTTTTCCAAATCAATGCTATGTGGTTGGTGTAAAGCGGTCTCAGATAAAATATTTTGTGGTAATTTTTCAGTACTTTCGGTGGTTGATGGTTGGTGATTGACGACAGTCGGCGAATTGGTTATATTATTGTCTGACATTTTTTTCTCAAAATTTTTATAAATTTAAATCATTTTTGGCAAGCCACTATACCCAATTTTTTGCTAAAAAACCAATGAATATTTTTAATCAACCATTGTAAAAAAGCCAAAGAAAATAAACCAACATCAATAAAAAATCATAGAAAAACTACAAAAAAAAGAGACAACCAAAGTCATCTCTTTTTTAGGATTTTGTATCAACTATAAACAATTAAGGATTACTGTCTTCTGCTAAAATCGTGACCAAAATATCGGCTTTAATATCGTGGTGTAGTTGGATACTTACATTGTACTCGCCAACGTTACGCAATGCCCCTTCAGGTAGTTTAACTTCTGAACGGTCAACTGGTAACCCAGATTTGGTTAACGCATCAGCGATATCACGTGTACCGATAGAACCGAACAATTTACCTTCATCACCAGCTTTTGCACGGATGATAACGTTCACGTCTTGTAACGCTTCTGCACGTTTGTTGGCTTCTGCTAATTCTTGGGCTTCTTGTTTTTCTAGTTCAGCACGGCGTGCTTCAAATTTTTGAATGTTTGCTTCGGTTGCTGGTAGGGCTTTGCCTTGTGGAACAAGGAAGTTACGACCGTAACCTGCTTTTACATTCACAGTATCGCCTAGTTTACCTAAGTTAGCGATACGTTGTAATAAGATAACTTGCATATATCACTCCTTAGATTATTTTTGGCTATCGGTATAGTGGATTAACGCAAGGTAACGAGCTTGTTTGATAGCAGTCGCTAGTTGGCGTTGATATTTGGTTGATGTACCAGTAATGCGGCTTGGTACGATTTTGCCACTTTCACTGATATATTGTTTGAGCAACTCTACATCTTTATAATCAATGTGGGTGATGCCTTCAGCGGTAAAACGGCAAAATTTACGACGGCGGTAAAAACGTGCCATGGTTAGTCTCCTTAATTATTCGTCGTTATTGTCAGCGTCTTCAGATGACTCATCATCGGCTGGTTGGTAGTCTTCTTGGCTGTCGTTACGGCGTGATGCTTTGCGAGCACGCTTTTCTTCAGCAGATTTTGCCAATGGTGATTCTTCAGTAATTGCTTCATCACGGCGGATAACAAGGCTACGAATAATCGCATCATTATAACGGAATAGCTCTTCTAACTCATCAAGGGTAGATTGACCTACTTCAATGTTAAGTAGTACATAGTGAGCTTTGTGTACTTTGTTAATTGGGTAAGCCAATTGACGACGACCCCAATCTTCTAAGCGATGGATAGCACCATTTTGCTCTTTGATAAGGTTCATGTAACGCTCAACCATGCTAACCACTTGGTCGCTTTGGTCTGGGTGTACTAACAACACCAGTTCATAATGTCTCATAAAGACTCCTTACGGATTAAACAGCCATTGACCCCATGTCAACAGCAAGGAGATTGTATTTGGTAGTTAATGAATAATCAAATTACCAATCACATACAATAAAGTGCGGTATTTTACGCTAACTTGATTGATTTAGCAAGTTTTATTTTGCCATTTTTTTGGTTTAACATTCTTAATTTATTTTACAAATTCGCTCACGCAGGCTTGTAGGGTGTTGCTTACGGTTTTGGCGACGATTCGGGTGCGGGCTGAGCTGTCAATCGCTGTGGTGGTAAGATCAGTCATAGTCACAGACTGTGGGGCTTTTTCAGACACACAACCACACACGCTGTTGGTGATTTTGTTTTGTTGTTTGTTGGTCATGATGCTGCTGGCGACTTTATAGTATTGGTTGTTTTTGATTTCGCTTTGGCATTTTTGGTTAACAGCGGTTTGGAATACGGCGGTGCCGATATTGGTCGCTGTGCCGATAGTATTCACGACGGTGTTGGTGGCGACAGTTGGGTCAATCGTGCCTGTGGTTGAACACGCAGTCAGGGCGACAAGCATCGGGAGAATGGCAAGTTTTTTCATGGGTTTTTCCTTTTAAAATTAATATTATGGCATTTTAAATCATATTATGAGTAAAATTTTTATAATTCAAAATTTTCATCTGACGTATTCATAGTTTTTAACCTAATCTTGTGCAAAATAAAAATATCTTATGATACTGCAAAAATATTTTTATCCTCTGTTGCTGTAAAACCACCGACTTCAGGCGGTGGATATAAGGCAACTCCGTAACCATGCTTACGCATGGACGTTGTTTAGTGTGGTGTATTCTGCTGTTCAATATACTGGCGGATAATCTCGATTGGAGCACCACCACAAGACCCTGCAAAATAGCTAGGCGACCACAACGCATCACCCCATAACCGCCCTTTGATGGACGGATATTCTTTCTTACGCAATAGCCGACTAGACACGCCTTTCAGACTATTAACTAGACTAGAAATAGCCACTTTAGGCGGATAAACCACTAATAAATGCACATGGTCGCATTCACCGTCAAATTCAACTAATTGTGCCTCAAACTTTGAACAAACTTCCATTTAACAGCAAAAAAGGCAAANTAGCCAAATCGGTTTACGATGCAGGTTGGTTTGAACTGAAACGACAATTGACCTACAAATGCGAGAACGCAGGTTGCCGTTTTGAAATCGTGAATGAACGATACACTACCCAAACTTGCTCGTGCTGTGGCGATATGTCCAGTAGTCCGAAAGGTAGAGCAGGACTTGGAATAAGAGAATGGACTTGTGCAAAGTGTGGCACACGGCATGATAGAGATATCAACGCCAGTAAGAACATTCTTGCGGTCGGGCTTGACTGTCTGGGAGCAGGAATCCCGGAACAATAGGGAGGGGAGGAAGTCAATCAGTAAAAGTTGGTTAAAAATTGTGGTTTTTACTTGAATCTAAGAATAAATAACTTAATTAAAAAATACCATCTAAAATAAATTTATTAGATGGTATTTTATTAAAGTCAATTGCAAAGTGTTTATGCTAATCTTGAGTTATTGATTTAATAATTGAACCTTCAACTACAAAACTAAGAGTTATATGATTTATTTTAACAGTCTTTTCACCTTTTATATGAGCATTTTCAATCTTTCGGTAAACTGTTTGCTTAAACCCTATTTCACTCCCAACAATTCTAGTTAATTGACTATAGAATTTTGTTAAATACTCATCTACTCTTTTTGATGGCTGAAGAGTTGTCCGATTCGTATTGGAACTAGAATTTACATTCATAGATTCACCCATATTAAAAAATTGTTGCATACTATCTCCAATAACTTGAAATCAATTTTAATTATTAATTCCTTTCAAAATCACTTCTCCACCTGACTCACATCTCTCACCGCCCCTGTATCGGCACTTGTCGCCATGGCGGCATAGGCTCGTAGGGCTTGGGAGACATAGCGTTCACGATTGACAGGTTTCCACGCTTGTTTGCCACGTTCATTCATGGCGGTACGGCGTTTGGCAAGCTCATCGTCCGATACGTTCAGATGAATGGAGCGGTTTGGAATGTCAATTTTGATGATGTCAAATTCTTCCACAAGTCCAATCGCCCCGCCTTTGGCAGCTTCTGGGCTTGCGTGTCCGATAGACAGCCCCGAAGTACCACCGCTAAATCGTCCGTCTGTGAGCAAAGCACACGCCTTACCCAAGCCTTTTGATTTTAAATAAGAAGTTGGGTAAAGCATCTCTTGCATACCCGGTCCGCCTTTTGGACCTTCATAGCGGATAATGACAATGTCGCCTGCGACAATTTTGTCCGCCAAAATCGCCTCCACCGCACTATCTTGACTTTCAAAAACCCTTGCTCGCCCTGTAAATGTCAAAATGCTCTCATCCACGCCTGCGGTTTTGACGACACAGCCTCGTTCGGCAATATTACCAAACAATACAGCAAGCCCACCGTCTTGACTGTACGCAAATTGTTTACTGCGAATACAGCCAGACTCACGATTGACATCAAGATTGCTCCATTCACGGTTTTGGCTAAATGCTTGTGTCGTCCGCACGCCAGCAGGGGCGGCGATATACAGGGAGCGAGCGTCCACATTCTCAGGGTTCATAATGTCCCACTTAGCAAGTGCGTCCTTTAAGGTTGGCGAATGTACGGTTGGCACGCTGGTGTCAAGCAGCCCTGCTCGGTCAAGCTCCGCCAAAATACCCATTACCCCGCCTGCACGGTGCACATCTTCCATATGGTATTTTTGGGTGGCAGGGGCGACTTTGGATAGGCAAGGCACTTGACGAGACAAGCGGTCAATGTCTGCCATTTTAAAGTCCACGCCCGCCTCGTGTGCCGCCGCCAAAAGGTGCAAAATTGTATTGGTGCTACCGCCCATGGCAATGTCAAGGCTCATCGCATTGCAAAAAGCCGATTTTGTGGCGATACTTCTTGGCAAAACGCTATAGTCGTCCTGTTCATAATGGCGTTTGGCAAGCTCAACAATCATTCTGCCAGCAGTCAAAAACAAGTCTTTTCTTTTGGCGTGCGTTGCCAAAAGCGAGCCATTGCCTGCCAAAGACAGCCCCAACGCTTCGGTCAAGCAGTTCATCGAGTTGGCGGTAAACATACCAGAACACGACCCACAAGTTGGGCAGGCCGAGCGTTCTACACTTGCCACATCTTCGTCCGAAATCAAATCGTCCGCTGCGTCAATCATCGCATCCACAAGGTCAAGCTTACGCACATTTTTGCCACTATCGTCCGTAACTGTCTCATGGGTCATGTGTCCGTCATGCACTTCGCTTGCCAGCACTTTACCAGCTTCCATAGGGCCACCTGAGACAAAAATGGTGGGGATGTTAAGGCGTAAACTTGCCATGAGCATACCGGGGGTGATTTTATCGCAATTAGAAATACAGACCAACGCGTCCGCACAATGGGCGTTTACCATATATTCCACGCTATCAGCAATCAAATCACGGCTTGGCAAGCTATACAGCATACCACCATGCCCCATGGCAATGCCATCGTCCACGGCAATGGTGTTAAATTCTTTGGCAACCCCGCCTGCTTTTTCAATCTCTCGTGCGACCAGTTGCCCTAAGTCTTTTAAATGCACATGCCCTGGCACAAACTGGGTAAATGAGTTGGCAATGGCAATGATAGGCTTATTAAAATCATCGTCCGTCATGCCTGTGGCACGCCATAAGGCTCTTGCCCCTGCCATATTGCGACCTTGTGTAGATGTTTTTGAGCGGTATTGTGGCATAATATTTTTCCTTTTTGGCTATTGGCTAAAAATAAAATTCTCACTATTTTACCGCTAAAAAACCAATCAGTATAGCAAAAAAATGCGTTAAATTTGCTTACTGATTTATAATAAAAAGTTTGCTAAAATATCTTTTAGCTTACCAAATGGAAAAATATGGATACTTCTATGCCAGACCCAACCTCTAACCCCGACCCAGTTTGCCAAGCCTTGCAACAAACCTTACAACTGTTGCACGCTAACGAACGAGATAAACCCAAGCATATTTTATTAATTGCTGAAAATCATGAATATTTTCAAATACTTGAACAAAACTGTGACGAATTTAATTATCAATTTTACCCAAGTGATACCTTTAATCAGTTAAAATTTTATCGGCAATATGATATTGCGATTTTAGTGTTAAATCAACAAGATAGCAGGATTTCTGAACAAAATTTACAACGTTGTCGGGATTTATTTGCCAAACATAGTTTGGTTTTTCATGCCGAAAATAACCCTGCTCAACCGAGCGAATTTGGCTTTCAGTATTTTTGCCAAACACCCTGTCAAATCAGTCAAATAAGCAAACAAAATTTTAATATTTACCAGTTTAACTTATTTGATTATAAACGCTTGCCTGATTGGTTGAATAGTAAATTTTGGGCAAATCCTGAACACTGGAATAAATTTCGTTGGTAAGCTGGGATAAAAATTGGTAAAAGAAGCAAGATAAAGGGTAAAAAATTGGCGATTATCGGATTTTTGTTAAAATTTATCTAAAATTGTTAAAAAATTTGGTGAAAACTATTTACAAAAAAACGTTAATTGCTTAATCTATAGCAATTATTTTTACGGTTTTTTTACGTCATAGAATTTTTTAATAGTTTGTTAAATATTTTTTAATAGAATAATTAGTTAATTTTATGATATCACGGTTTTTTTAAGGAAAACTTTATGTTAAATATCAAAAATGTATTGACTGTTTCAATGGTTGCAGGTGTGTTAGCCTTAACTGGCTGTTCTGCCAAACGCAAAAGCTCAGAAGTCGTGGTTGCCCCAATGGGCGTCATGGGAGCAAATGGCTACTATAATGGCGGTTCAACCGTTAACAACAGTGCAAGCACCATAAACGCTGCGGCTGCCATGGGCAACGCCAACGCAGTATATTTTGCGTTTGACAGCAGTGACCTAGACGCACAAGGTCAAGCAGTGTTGAACCAACAAGCCCAATTCTTAAAATCTGACCCTTCAGCCCGTGTACAAATCTCAGGTCACACCGATGAGCGTGGTAGCCGTGAGTACAACATGGCGTTGGGCGAGCGTCGTGCAAAATCTACACAGGCCTACTTAGTTTCGCAAGGTGTTGACGCATCTCGTACCGAAGCGGTGAGTTTTGGTGAAGACCAACCTGCGGTACAAGGTACAACTGAAGATGCGTACGCACAAAATCGCCGTGCGGAATTGAGCTACTAATCTTTTAGTTTTTTTAATTTATTTTAAAAATAATCTTTAAAAACCTAATTTACCAAAACATTAATGGCTTGGTAAATTGGGTTTTTTTAAATTGATTTTCTAAAACTAATGCAAATTTATCCATTAACCCTTGCGAATGCGTGGCTTGCGATTGGCGAGATTGACGAGTTATTGACAAATTCTTCAGTTTCTATCTCAAAACCAAATCAACAAGGTTCAATCGCTTGTCGGTTATTATTACGTCAATTACAAAGGCACATTGAGCAGCTTGATCAACAAGCTCACGAATTAGATGAGCGTGAATTACCGTATTATTTTATCTCAAACTCGCAAAAATGGTTTGTCAGTTTTAGCCATAGCCAACGCCAAGTGGCGGTACTGTTGGCAGACGTGGCAAATATTGGCGTAGATATTGAAAATAAACCGATAAAATCACGTGTTGCTAAGCGGTTTTTTAGCCAAGGGGAAAACCAATGGCTAAGCCAAATCAATGACGTGAAACAAGTTGAATTGGCAAAAACCTTATTGTGGACGTTAAAAGAAAGCCATATCAAAGCAATGACCAATCAACAAAATACGCAAAATCTGACGTTGAGCCAAGGGCTTGGGGTAGACATGTTGCAATGGCTAAACCCGAGCGAATTGACGTTGTTATTGGCAATCAAGAAACCTTATCATGAATTGAATTTATCAAATGCGGTACTTGGTTTTTTGCCAGAATCACAATGTAGTTGGTGGGTAGGGCAGTCGTTGTAGTGATTTTTAATTTGAAAATTTGATTAAATATATGCCAAATGAGTATAAAAAATAACGTGAAAAATTGTAAAAAGGCTTTTTTTTGGCTATCTACCGTGTTATATTATTCCTTAGCAGATATCTGTAATAATTGTAAAAATAGCGTAAAATTTTTTACAAAAACTCACAGATAATCGTCTCGGCGAGCCAAGTTTCGGCTTATTTTCTTAATTGAGGATTTAATATGTCAGTTCGTGAACAAGGTATTGTTAAATGGTTTAACGATTCAAAAGGTTTTGGATTTATCCAGCGTAGCACAGGTGAAGATATTTTTGTGCATTTTCGTTCTATTCAGGGCGAGGGCTACCGCTCATTGCGTGAAGGACAAAATGTAGAATTTGTCGTTACCGAAGGTCCTAAAGGCTTGCAAGCTGAAGAAGTAACTAAGCTTGGCTAATCGCTTACAACTACTTGGTATTTGATAATTTTTATCAAGAGTTTCTTTAAAAAAACTAAGCTAATTAACTAAAGAGTTGGCTTAGTTTTTTGTGTTTGTATTAATTTTAAATTTTATTACCCATTCTGATTAACATTCATCATCTATAAAAAGGCGTTGCCGTGTTTCACTCATTTTCTCAATTACCGCTACATCCTGCGTTATTAAAAGCTATTGCTCAGTTGGGCTATACCCAGTTAACCCCCATTCAATCCCAAATTTTACCGCACACTCTAGCAGGGCAAGATGCGATTGGACAAGCCCAAACAGGCACAGGGAAAACGGTGACTTTTTTACTAACAATAATTAATGAACTATTAACCAATACTTTAAAAAAAGACAAAGACGGTGAGCGTTATCTAGGCGAAGCCCGTGCGTTAATCCTAGCACCGACCCGTGAATTGGCACAACAAATTTACCAAGATTGTCTGCAATTAACCCAATTTACCAAGTTAAATACGGTTTGTTTGCTCGGCGGTACGGATTATGAGCAACAATCTCGCCCACTGCAACAAAAATTTGTGGATATTATCATTGCGACCCCAGGACGGTTGATTGATTTTTGTCATCAAGGCTATGTGTATCTTGACCGTGTGGAAGTGTTGGTATTGGACGAAGCCGACCGTATGCTGGACATGGGTTTTATCCCTGATATTAAGCGTTTAATCCGTATGATGCCTGAAAATACGCATCGGCAAACGTTGCTATTTTCAGCGACATTTAACCAAGATGTGATGAATTTGGCGTATCGTTGGTTATATCAGCCGACTTTTGTTGAGATTGAACCTGAGCAAAAAACCAGTGAAAATATCAAACAGAAGTTCTATATGATTGCCGAAACTAAAAAATATCAAGCGTTGCAACAAATAATTCAGCAGTATAGCGGACAAAAGTTGATTATTTTTGCCAATCGTAAAGACCAAGTTCGCCGTTTATACGAAAAATTAAGCCAACAATACAAAGTTGTCACGCTATCTGGCGATGTGGTACAAGCCAAACGAGAAAAATATTTGGCACAATTTCGGGACGGCAATGCCGATATTTTGGTGGCGACCGATGTCGCAGGGCGTGGCATTCATGTGGACGACGTGGCATGCGTGGTAAATTTTACCTTGCCAGACAGCCCTGATGACTATGTGCATCGTATTGGGCGGACGGGGCGTGCGGGTAACAAAGGCGTGAGTGTCAGCTTTGTCAGCGAAGATGATAGCTTTAATTTTCCTGCCATTCAACATTATTTGGATAACGAAATCAAGCTAGAACAATGGTAATCAATCGTGCTAAAGACCGCCAATCAACTGCTGTGTGAATTTTTACAAGATTGGCATTATGCTGATATTGTTAAAATTTTGGCAAAAATTCCTGACTTTTATCCTATTTTTCTCAATAATCATGGGCAGAATTTGCTTGCGTTTTTGCCAAAAACCACGTTTGGCATTTATTTTAGTAAACAACCAATGTTATTTCAGCTAAAAATCAATGAAAAAGTGGGTGAAAAATTGCTAAATTTTACCCAAATCAATGAATTATTGGTTGATTTTTGCCAACAAAATCAAGCGATTAATTACGCTAATAGCGATAATCATCATTATCAAAACGGCTTAATCGGCTTTGTTAGCTATGACTTTTCAGCATCGGTATTGGCTGATTTAGCAAAACATGACTTTGATGTGAATAAACCGTGTGCATTTTTTGCCCATTATCCTTATTTTTTACAAAAGACTAATAATATTTGGCAACTAGTTAGTCATAGTACAGAATTAAGCGAACTGGCAATTATTAAACAACAACTTGCTACGGTTTTTACCAAAAATTCTGCTATTAAAACAACTACTTATCAACCATTGACTTTATCCACGACTTGGCAATATAGCGATTATCAGCACGCTTTTGACAAAGCGCAAGCGTATTTGTATGCAGGGGACTGCTATCAGATTAACTTGACCCAACAATGGCAAACCAAGCTAAATAACCAAACATTAGCCGAATATTTAATGCCATTACAATCGGCAATGCAAGCCCCATTTTCGGGTTATTTGAATGTAAACGGCATGGAAATTTTAAGCTGTTCACCTGAGTTGTTTTTTACTTTTGTTAAACAAAATAATGAAATAAATTTAATTACGAAACCGATAAAAGGCACCCGTCCACGTCATGCGGATATTGATATTGATGAAAAATTAAAAAATGAATTAAAATTAAGTGAAAAAGATATTGCTGAAAATGTGATGATTGTGGATTTGTTACGCAATGATTTGGGCAGATACGCCAAAACAGGCTCGGTTGCTGTGCCAACGTTGTTTGCGATTGAAAGTTTTAGCAATGTACACCACATGGTAAGTACAATTACCGCTACGATTAAAACAGATGTTCACCCAATCACGGTGTTGCTCGGCAGTTTACCTGCAGGTTCAATCACAGGCACGCCCAAAAAACGGGCGGTTGAGATTATTCATGAGCTAGAAAGTGGCAATCGTGGGGCGTATTGTGGTACGCTCGGCTATCTGAATTTTGACGGTAGTGGACAATGGAATGTGTTAATCCGCACTTTGCAAGCCTATGATGGCAAGGCGACATTGTGGGCGGGTGGCGGTGTTACGATTGCATCAGATTGCCAAGCAGAATATCAAGAATGTTTTGATAAAGTGGGGAATTTGTTACGTTTTTTGGCGAAATAAATGATTAGCAAATAAAAAATAATTAAAATCAATCATTTACACCTTGCCAAGATGATTTTGGCTGTTGATAACATTCCCCATTAGCCAGCATTGCTTTGGCTCGTGGCGTGCCTGTATATTTCCAATGCCAAGACTCTTGCGAAATACCTGTGGCTTGCGAATAACTTGGAGTAAAGGTTTGTTCAAATCCATATTTATAAGCATTTTCTTTTAACCAACGATAACCTTCAGTTTTGGCAAAACCATGATTAATTGGCGTAAAATCAATCGCCAAGCCTGTGTGATGTTCGGAAAATCCGGGGTGTGATGACACATAATAAATTTGTTTATTGCTTTGTCCAGCTTTCGTTTTACGATTGACAATGCCACGCTGATAATCTATCGAACGGAACGCTGAACCAATCGTCAAATTTGCACCTTGATTGCGTGCGTCGGTCATCATTCGGCGTAATTCATCGGCTGCCATGCGGTGTACTTTATAGCCATTGACATTCACTAAGTCACTACTTGATGCTTCGGGGAATTTAAAATGATAAAAGCCCACTTGCCCTGCAGGTGCGTAATATTGGCAGTTGGCTTGACTTGCAAAGTTCTGATTTTGGTTGTTGTACTTAGTTGGTTGGGCGTTGGCTTGCCATTCTTGAGCAGGTACGTCACGCTGAGTTAAACCATTTTGATAATTGGTATTGCCCGCAGGCCCAACAGTTTGATTTTGAGTATAATTTGGTGTATTAGAAATGGTTTGCACATGGCTATATTGGGGTTGAGCTTGCGTTGTTTTGCCACCGCTTGTGATGTAGCCTTGTCCTTTTTGTAATTGAGCAATCATTGGGTCATTTTCTTGTAATTGTTTGTCATCGCCTTTTCCTGCAAAAGCAAATGGCAACAGCACCAAGCCACCAATTACCGCACCTAAACCAACTGCCTGTTTTGTATTTAAAGGCATAACGACTCCAAATTATCAATAAAACCTTGCTAATTTATAGTATAAATTGAAACAGGTTAAAAAGCAATTACTAAATTAAAATTGTAGAAAAATCTAAAAAAGTGCTTGAAACTCGGCATAAAAAAAGTTAAATTAACTATGAAGTAACATTATTTGGAATATAGTATAGAAGGTTGGTAAATACATTATTGTTAAATAAAATTACTCAAAACTTTAATAACAGTTAATCTTTTTTTAGAAAGGAATTAGCAATGAAAGTGAGCAAATTATTAGCGTTAACAGGTATTTTTTGTGGTGCGATGTTGTTCCAAGGTCAAGCCAACGCATTAGGACCAGCAGCAGGTGCAGAAAGTGGTTATGCGTGTACCCATTCTGGTGGCAGTTTGATTTTGCGTGCAGGTCCAGGGCAAAAATTCAAAAAATTAGCAGGTATCCCATACGGTACAACGTTGCCAATCATTGACAGCGTGGACGGCAAAGACGGTTTTATTTGGTACAAAGTACGTTATGGCAAACGTATTGGCTACGCTCGTTCTGACTATGTTTGCGGTGTTTAATTTTTTTTAAAAATATTTAAAAACAAAAAGTTAAAATAGAACCCAATTTTAAAATTGGGTTTTATTGGTAAAAAGTTAATTCTTATTAAACAGTCTATTAAATCAATTAACCAATAATATCTACAAACTCACCTTTTACCATATGCGGACCGACAAACTCGGTAATTTTGACATTGACAAATTTACCCAAAAGCTCATCGCTCCCCTCAAAAATAACCGAACGAGTATTCTCTGCTGTGCCGTGAAGTCCATTTATGCGGTTGGATTTTTCTTCTACAAGAACAGGGATGGTCGTACCAATCATCGCTCGAGTTTTAGCAAAGGTTGAGTCTAAAATTACCTGCTGAAAGGTGGCAAGACGTTCTTTTTTGGTCGCTAAATCCACATTATCAGGCAACTCTGATGCTGGTGTGCCAGGGCGTTTAGAGTAGATAAAGCTGTATGAATGGTCAAAGTCTAAGTCTTTGGCAAGTTGTAAGGTATCGTTAAAATCTTCATCAGTTTCATTTGGAAAACCAATAATAAAATCGCTAGATAGTAGAATATCGGGACGAACCTCACGCAACTTATTGATTTGATTGATATAAATATCAATGGTGTGATTGCGTTTCATGGCGGCTAAAATACGATTTGAGCCACTTTGTACAGGTAAGTGTAAGTGATTCACAAGTTTTGGAATTTTGGCATACGCATCAATGATATCATCGGTAAATTCCAAGGGATGACTGGTGGTAAAGCGGATGCGGTCAATGCCGTCAATGTGTGATACATAATGCAGTAGTTCGCTAAATCGGCAAATCGTACCGTCTGATTTTTCGCCACGGTAGCCGTTGACGTTTTGCCCAAGTAAGTTAATTTCACGCACGCCTTTTTCGGCTAAACTGTCAATTTCGGCAAGCACGTCATCTAACGGACGAGAAATCTCTTCGCCACGGGTATAAGGTACCACGCAAAACGAGCAGTATTTTGAACAGCCTTCCATGATAGACACAAATGCCTTAAAGCCTTCTACTTTTGGCTCTGGTAAAAAGTCAAATTTTTCAATGCTTGGGAATGACACGTCCACGACACCAATGCGATTTTTGGGCTTGATATCGCTTTGAGATTGCGATTTTTCATACAGTTCAGGCAGGCGGTGTAGGGTTTGTGGACCGAATACCATATCGACATATGGGGCTCGGGCTTGGATATTATCGCCTTCTTGGGATGCCACACAGCCACCGACACCAATGACAAGGTCTGGATTTTTTTCTTTTAATTTTCGCCAGCGACCAAGCTGACTAAACACCTTTTCTTGGGCTTTTTCACGAATAGAGCAGGTGTTCATAATCAGTACGTCTGCCTCATCAATATTGTCGGTCAAAATCATGCCATGACTGTCGCCTAGCACGTCCGCCATTTTTTCAGAATCATAGACGTTCATCTGACAGCCTTGTGTCTCAATAAAGACTTTTTTGGCGTTTGGATACGTGCTTTGTGCCAAGCTATTGGTGGTGTTTTGGCTGTTTTTTGTTGGGTTGGATTGGAGGCTTTTGGGGTCAAACACAGCGACGGTCATGAGGCTACCTATTTCTTATAAATTTTAACTAACCTATTATTATAACAAATTTTATCGGGGTAGGGGCAAGTTATTTTGTTAAAAGATGCTTGTTTAATTAGGGTGTCAACTGGTGAAAACAGGCAAATATCTGTTATAATGTTGGCTAAAATTAAGGTTGGGATTTATATTATGATGACAAAATTACATCAAATTGACGACTCGGTTGCGGTGACTATTCCACCAACGAGGTTAAAAAGTTTAAATATGGATAAAAATTCAATGGTAGAGGTTAGTCTTGACAAGGATTTTATTCAAATTTTGCCGATTAATTCTTCTGAAAAATAATCAACACTTGCCCGTAATTACGCTTGATAAAAAAGCATCAAAATTGGCAAATTTTCAACGTTTATTATAAATATTTTTTAATAAAACTGGTTTTCTTATGCAAGTTATCTGCCTTATCGCCCCTACCGCCACTGGCAAAACCACCTTAGCCTATGAGTTGTACGACACAGGGCGATATCACCTGATTTCGGTAGATAGTGCCTTAATCTACCGTGATATGAACATCGGTACGGCAAAACCGACCCGAGCTGAACTTACCAAATATCCGCATGATTTGGTGGATATTATTAACCCTGAGGAAACCTATAGTGTGGCCCAATTTGTCAATGATGTCAAAAATAGCATTGATTTGGCTCACGAAAAAGGCAAAATTCCGCTGTTAGTTGGTGGAACAATGATGTATTATATGGCGATTCTGGACGGGATTGCCGATATTCCTGCGACCTTGCCAGAAACTCGACAAACCGTGCAAACCATGATTGCCGAGCAAGGAATTGAGCAAGTTCACGCATTTTTGGCACAGCATGACCCGATTTTGGCAAACAAATTTTTCCCCACCGATACCCAACGCATCGGACGAGCGGTAGAAGTTTTGTTACAAACGGGTAAACCATTAAGCGAGTGGCAACAGTTACCGAACATTGCCTTGGCGGACAATCCTGCCGAACAATGGTCAATTTATTGTGTAACGCCTGAGCGTGCTTGGTTGCACGAGCGAATTGCCTTGCGATTGGAAGTGATGTGGCAACAGGGCTTTTTACAAGAAGTGATTGATTTGCGAAAAAACTATCAATTACACGCCGATATGCCGTCTATGCGGTGTGTGGGCTACCGTCAAGCGTGGGATTTTTTACAAAAAATTGCAAAAAAACCTGACGAAGACACAATTCACGCTAGACAAGCCATGCAAAATGAGGCATTATATGCAACAAGACAGTTAGCAAAACGCCAATATACATGGATGCGAAAATTATTAAATACAAAAAAATTGCACGAACAGCATGATTTACAACAATTTTTTAGTGTAGATGAAATCAAAAAAAAATTGTTATAAATTGCTTTATTTTCGCCAACAGTTATAGCCTAAACCTTTTTAAAATAACAAACGTTAAAAAAA
Source organism: Moraxella boevrei DSM 14165 (assembly GCF_000379845.1). GTDB lineage: Bacteria > Pseudomonadota > Gammaproteobacteria > Pseudomonadales > Moraxellaceae > Faucicola > Faucicola boevrei. The sequence continues at coordinate 117,937 of NZ_KB903793.1, forward strand.
CTTGACAAAATTTGGGAGAACTCATCATGTCAAAAGGTCAAACTTTACAAGACCCATTTTTAAATTCTTTGCGTAAAGACCGCATTCCTGTTTCAATTTTTTTGGTAAATGGCATAAAATTACAAGGTCATATTGAATCCTTTGACCAATACGTTGTGTTGTTAAAAAATACCGTCAGCCAAATGGTGTACAAACACGCTATTTCAACCGTTGTTCCTGCTCGCAATCCACGCACTGCAGGCACGCCGACAGGCACAGGCTTTGGACAAACCACAGGCGAAATGCCAACAGGCGGTATGGGGTTTGAGCGTCCTGCAGGGTTTGATTTGCCACAGTATGGCGGTGCATCTCGTGGCGGTTTTGGTACGGTTACCAGCCGTACGCCAAGTTTTGCTAACAATCGCAATGAGCGTGGTTTTGACAATAATTTTGACGGCGAGCAACGTGCTTTTGGCAATAGCCTAAGTGGCGGAGCAGGTTTTGACCGCAGTAATTTTGCTGACCGCGGTTTTGATGAAGGGTTTGATAACAAATCTTTTGACAAAGGCTATGATAATAAGTTTGACAACAAAGCCTTTGATGACAATGCAGGTTTTGATGCTCATGATGAAGATTAATTTTTTATTATATTTTAAAAAGAAAAGCTAGGGTTTGCCTAGCTTTTTTAGGTTAAACAAAGGAAAACTTAACAAGGAAATGCGTTTGCTATCATGATTTGACTTGAAAATTTACCAAAACAGTTGATACTGCTCTTGCAACATTACATATCACCTTTACGCTAAAATAATTACTCTGCCTGCCACTTTATTAAAATCTGCTAAAATAACGCTAGTAAATTCACTAAAAAATAATTATAATAAGAACTATTATCATTTTAGATTAAAACGATGATGGTAATTCTTCTATTTGTCTTTATGAGTTCTCTTCATGCAAAAACGTTTTCTTTCCTTAAGTATTTCTGCCCTTATGTTGGCGAACTTACCTGCGATTGCTGATGACAACAACGTCAGCGAACCCAGTGTTCAAATGGACACGATGTACATTACTTCTCGCAATACCGATGCTGAAGTGGACTATGTTGGCAAAAAAGCCAATGCTCTGTTAAAATCTGACGATGTGTTATTTGATACGGCAAAATCGGTATCGGTCATCACCCAAAGCCAATTACAACAAAAACAAGCGACTACGGTATCCGAGGCGTTAAAAGGCGTGGCAGGCGTGAGTACAGGGCAATATGGCAGACGTGGTTGGGACGATTTTGTGATTCGTGGGCAGGTTGCCAACTCGCAAGTGATGATTGACGGTATGCGAAGTGCAACTTCTAGAAATTTTTTAAACAGTTTTGATGTGTCAGGACTTGAGTCGGTAGAGGTGGTAAAAGGGGCGGAATCGGTGAATTTTGGGGCATTGTTACCGTCAGGCGTGGTGAATTTAACCAGTAAAAAACCCAAAAATACTACCTTTAAAAATGTGAGTATCTCGGCAGGAAGTGATGGCTTTTTGCAAGGAGCATTTGATATCAACTATGCCAAAAATAACAGCACGGACGGGGCATTTCGTGTCAATGGGCGAGTGGCAGAATCGGACGACCCAACCGACTATGTATATTTTAAAAATTATTATATTGCCCCTTCGTATCAGTTTAAACCCAATGAAAAATCCGATGTAACTTTGTCAGCCAGTTATCAAGGGCGAAAATATATCCGCCAGCAAGGTATGCCCGCTCAAGATGATGTTTACAAAAAATACCCAAGCAGTTTCTTTTTTGGCGACCCAAATCGCTATTTAAACGATGAAAGTTTGCGTTTGGGTTATCAGTTGGATTATAAATTGGACAATGGTTGGAAATTGTTCCAAAACTTTGCCTTTACTAAACGAGAAGCAGACGGCTCGGCGGTGATTGCCAATGGTAATCCAATTGTCAAAAATAATACAATGGGTCGGCAGTTGAATGACCAATTAAAACAAGATACGATTTTTTCATTGGATAACCGTTTGACAAAAAACTTCCAGTTTGGCGATATTAGTCATGATGTATCGGTGGGATTAGATGGTTTTCGTGAACGCAGTGATTATCAATTCTTAACGTGTACTTATGGTACAATGGATTTGAACACAGGTGTGGCAAATAATCAATGTACCAATGCGTCAAAAGTGCATAACAATACAGCGATTAATCATTTGCAATATGTAGGACTTTATGCCAAAGATACCATGCGTTTAGCAGGTTTTCGTCCTGTGGATAATTGGGTAATTGGGCTTGGTGGGCGTTATGATTGGTCAAAAATCAAAAGCAATAGCCAAAATTTAGGCTTAACCAAAAAATCAGATAAAGCCTTTAGCATCAATGCTTCAGCCATGTATCAATTTGACAATAAATTTGCCCCCTATGTCAGCTATAGTACGTCATTTTTACCCAATACTGATAAAGGCGTGGGTGGTAAAGTGCTTGACCCAGAGACAGGCTCACAGCGAGAAGTTGGGGTAAAATGGCAAAATGTTGAACAAACCTTACAAGGTAGTTTAAGTTATTATGACATCACACGCAAAAATGTGAGTGAAAAAGTTGATAACGATTATTATGATTTGGTTGGCAAACAACAAACCAAAGGCTATGAAATGGAAGTCAAGGCATTTTTGAATGACCAATGGAACATCTCAGCCAGTTATAGCCATATTCCGATTGCCAAAGTTGTCGCCCAATCGCCAATCGCAACCAATTATAATGTCGGCGATAGATTAAATCATGTAGCAAAAAATGCCTACAGTCTGGGTACACAATATTATTTTGAACCGTCAAAAATGGGCTGGTATGTCGGAGCCATGTACCGTTATGAAGACGAACATCACGCAAAACGTGGTAAAAATCAAATCGTCTTGCCAAGCTACACCTTGTTTGACCTAGAAACGGGTTATAATACGCCAAAATGGGGCGTAGATTTATCCGTACAAAACCTATTTGACGAAAAATACTACTCTGGCACATCACCAAACGTATCTATGGTAACACATGGCGACCCACGCACATGGCGATTAAAATTTAACTACAAATTTTAATCCGCATGGAAAAATGGCAAATTGAATTATACCAAACCCCAATATGGCTAGTTCAGAGCTTTATTGGGGTCTTGGTCGTTTGTGCGATGTTGGCGTTTCTGCTAAAAAATACTCGCTTTGGGCGACAATTTTCCCAAGTGGTAAAGCCTTGTATTGATAAAAACAATCTTGATAAAATCTGCATAGTTTTGGCGATTTTGCTGTTATTATTGTTGTTAGAAGTGCGTTTTAGCGTGTTAAACACGTTTTTTTACAATGGTTTATACAGTTCGCTTGAGAAAAAACAACTGTTGGCATTTTGGTTTTTTGCAGGGATTAACGCCTTGCTACTCGTGGTTCGCATTGTCAATGGCGTGATAGACCAATGGTTTGAAGAAGTGTTTAAAATCCGCTGGCTAGAACGGTTTAACCAAGAATTGCTTAACCGCTGGTTTGCCAATAAACACTATTATCACCTGCAAATGAGCCAAGAGCGACCTGATAACATTGACCAGCGTATTCAGCAAGATGCACAGGATTTTATCAGCACAACCGTTGAATTTGTGCGTGGTATGATAAACTCGGTAGTGTCGGCGATTGAGTTTACCATTGTGCTTTGGGGCTTGTCTGGCGTGATTTCATTGCTTGGTGTGCAAGTGCCTCGTGGCATGGTGTTTTTTGTGTTTATTTTTGCCGTGCTTGCCACTTTTGGGGCAATGTGGATTGGTAAACCTTTGATAAAACTTAATTTTGACAACGAACGCTTTAATGGTGATTATCGTTATTCGCTGATTCGTGTCAAAGACAATGCTGAAAGTATCGCTTTTTATGACGGTGAAAAAGCCGAATTTGACAACCTAAAACAACGTTTTGCCAAAATTATACAAAACCGTTGGAAAATCGTGTATCGTTCCTTAGCTTTAAACAGTTTTAATAATGGCTTAACACAAGGCGTGCAACTGTTACCGCTGATGCTCCAAGCCCCACGCTTTTTTGCAGGGCAGGCGACCATTGGCGATATGCACCAAACCGTGCAGGCCTTTAACCGCCTACAACGAGCCTTGTCGTTTTTTCGCAATTTTTATGAAGCCTTTACCGCTTATCAAGCCAGATTAGAACGTCTAAACGGATTTTTTAGCAGTATGGAAAAATCCAAAACCGACAAAAAACCTGAATTTCACACGCTAGAGCAAGGCATTATTTTACAAAATGTGGCGTTGTTTTTGGCGGATAATCGTAAGTTAATTGACAATGTAAATGTAGAATTAGTACAAGGTGATAGATTATTAATTCAGGGAAAAAGTGGTTGTGGCAAAACGTCTTTATTGCGACTATTGGCAGGGCTTTGGCGATTTGATGCGACAGGCGTGGTAAAATTACCGCCAAAACAGCAAATGATGTTTGTGCCACAACGTCCTTATTTACCACAAGGCACGCTAAAACAAGCAATTTGTTATCCAAAATTTTTGCAAGATAATAATCAAGAAATTTATGACAATGAATTAAAAAAAATTTTACAATATTGCAAATTGGATTATTTATCAGACAAACTTCACGAGCAGGATAACTGGCAACAACGGCTTTCATCAGGCGAATTGCAACGCATTGCTTTTGTGCGAATGTTGTTGGCAAAACCGCAAGTGTTACTGCTTGATGAGGTAACGTCAGCCTTAGACGAGCTGACCGAAGCCTATTTGTACCAACTATTAATCAAAACCTTGCCCCAAACCCTAATTATCAGTATCGGACATCGTCAGACTTTGACGGCGTTTCATCATCGGGTTTTGCGACTGGATGAATACGCTATTTTGACAATTTTTGACAAATAAATAGCTGAATTTATCTAAAAAATACGCTATCATAACCAGCAAAATTCTTAGGTAAATTGCGATGAGCCAGCAAAACACAGAAAACCCCCAAAAAAATGACTATATCCACTATGCCATTAACGCCATTGTTACCGAACAGCACGCTTTGGGCGTGTTAATCGGTGAATTGGACGACCGTTTTAACCAAGCTTGTGAACTATTAAAAAACTGTCAAGGGCGAGTGGTGGTAACGGGAATGGGTAAGTCTGGGCATATCGGACGCAAAATCGCTGCAACCTTTGCATCAACGGGTACGCCGTCCTTTTTTATGCACCCAGCAGAAGCAGGTCATGGCGACTTGGGAATGTTGGTAAAAGGTGATGTTTTGCTTGCCATTTCTAATTCTGGACAATCCGATGAAATCCGTACCTTATTACCTGTGGTAGAAAAACTTGACATTCCGCTGATTAGCATTAGCCGTGATAAACGTGGCATTTTACCACAATCTGCAACGGTGGCTTTGACACTTGGCAAATCAGACGAAGCCTGTCCGCTTGGGCTTGCACCGACTTCTAGCACGACAGCAACCTTGGCACTCGGTGATGCGTTAGCGGTGGCATTGGTGCATAGTAAACATTTTACCTCCGATGATTTTGCCTTGTCGCACCCCGCAGGGGCGTTGGGCAAGCGTTTACTCACCCGTGTCAGTGATGTCATGCACGACAAAGATTTGCCCATTATCGGCGAAAATGCCAATCTGGAACACGCCTTGTTAAACATGACGCAAGGGCGACTGGGCATGACCGTGATTGTCAATGCACAAAATCAAGTGGTTGGCATATTTACCGATGGTGACTTACGCCGAGCATTGGCAAAAAATATCACACTTGCCACCAATATTAGCGATATCATGACCCCAAACCCCAAACATATTGAAGCGACTATTCGAGCGTCAGATGCATTAAGCCACATGAACGAACAAAAAGTTAATCAACTGCTTGTGTTAAATGATGATAGAACGCTGGCAGGGATTGTTGGATTGCATGATTTATTGGCAGTTGTGGGGTAAAAAATATGCAACGAATGTTAAAAAAAGCTGAAAAAATAAAAATGCTGGTGTTAGACGTGGACGGTATTTTGTCCAACGGTCAAATCATTTATGATGCCAATGGTGTGGAAACCAAAGCCTTTCATGTGCAGGACGGATTCGGCATTAAGCGTTTACAACAATTTGGCATTGACGTGGCGATTATCACAGGTCGCAATAGCCAAATTGTTGCGAACCGTGCCAAAGAATTGGGGATTAAGCATATTGCTCAAGGGCGTGAAGATAAATTAGTAGCTTTAAATGAATTGTTAGCTAATCTTGATATTACCTTAGCAGAATGTGCTTATATGGGCGATGATTTGCCAGATTACCGAGCCTTGCAAGCAGTCGGATTTTCGGCGACTGTTCCCAATGCTCATGATGAAATCAAAAAAATTGCCGATATGATAACCGTCAATGGCGGTGGCAATGGGGCGGTACGGGAAGTTTGTGACATTATTTTAAAAGCCACTGGCAACTATGAAAAAATGTTGAAAAATTATTGTTGATTTTTTACAAAAGGTAAATAAATGTCTACAAGAATGCTGTTAATTTTGGGTTTGGTGTGTATCATGATTGCAGGCTATTTTTATCGCAGTGGTGATAGCACGCTTGTAAATTTGAATTTAAAGCCGTCCGACATTGATTACCAAGCGACCAACATCAAGTCCATACAAACCGATAACACAGGCAACATTCATTACCAAATGACCGCCACAGGCGTAACCCATTACCAAACGGTTCAAACCGCTATTTTGGAAAATCCCAATATCACATTGTATCAAGGCAATAAACAAACATTATTAACTGCAGGTAAAGCGACTTTTAATGAAAAAAAACAAATTGCTGAATTAACCGAACAAGTCAAAGTTACCAGTAACAATATGGATAACTTGCCAACGGTATTTAAAACCGAACAATTAACAGGAAATTTGCAACAAAAAACGGTAGTGAGTCATCAAAAAGTGTTAGTAAATCAAAATGGCAATACCTTTGAAGCCCAAACCATGCTTGGTAATATTGCCACAGGCGACTACCAATTTGAAAGAGTGGCAATGACCTTTTTGCCTGAAAAACCCTAATTTAACTGAAAGGTTATTTATGTTATTTTTAAAAAAATCTTCACAAAAAATCGCAATATTCTCGTTAATCTCATCGGTTAGTGTGGCAAGTTTTGCCTTACCGTCTGATGCCAACGAGCCAATCCGACTGCTTGCCGACAAAGCCACCTACAGCGAAAGCACAGGTAAAACCACCTATTCGGGTAACGTGAGCATTACACAAGGCACATTAAAAATGAATGCCCAAAATTTGTCGGTAAATTTATCGTCAGGGCGAGATATTGAAAGTGCGATTGCGACAGGTAGCCCTGCCACGATTCAACAAGTGGTTACCAAAGAAAAAGGACTTGCCAAAGGTCAAGCCAACCGCATTGAATACAACGTCAAAACAGGTATCGTTACCCTAACTGGCAATGCCTACTTAACCCAAAATGGAGCGAGTTTTTCAGGTAATGTCATTCGTTATAGCCTAAAAGTGGGCGATGTGGAAGCAACGGCAAGGGGTAATAAACGAGTAGAATTGGTATTCCCACCACAAAACAGCAACAGATTGGGTGTTCGTTAAATATTAACAAAAAACTGTCTAATCAATTAATCAAAAAAGGAAAATTATGTCTGCTAATGCCCCACATGAACACCTTGTGATGAAGCACCTTGCTAAACGTTACGGCAAACGTTGGGTTGTCAAAGACGTCTCATTTTCGGTGGAACAAGGGCAGGTTGTCGGTTTGTTGGGGCCTAATGGAGCAGGTAAAACCACCAGTTTTTATATGGTAGTTGGTTTGGTGAATATGGATAAAGGGCAAATCCAACTGGGCGAACAAGATATCTCACCGCTTGCGATGCACGAACGGGCAAAAGTTGGCATTGGTTATTTGCCACAAGAAGCATCTATTTTTCGTAAATTAACCATTGAACAAAATATTTTGGCGATTTTGCAAACTCGTCATGATTTAAATAAAAATGCACAAAAACAAGAACTTGAAAAATTAATAGCGGAGTTTCATTTGGAACACGTTCGCCATTCGCTTGGCATGAGTGTGTCTGGCGGTGAACGCAGACGCTGTGAAATCGCTCGTTGTTTGGCAAGTAATCCAAAATTTATTTTGCTTGATGAGCCTTTTGCAGGGGTAGACCCGATTTCGGTTGGTGATATTATGGATGTGATTACCACCTTAAAAAATCGTGGCATTGGCGTATTAATTACCGACCATAATGTGCGAGAAACATTGGCAATTTGTGAAAAAGCCTACATTGTGAGTGAAGGTGCAATTATCGCTGAAGGCACAGCACAAGATGTGTTAAATAATGAATTGGTAAGAAAAGTGTATTTAGGTGATGATTTTGTGGTTTAAAGAAATGTGAAATAGCACCAAATCATGAACATCAAAGAGCGGATTTTTCAAGCCATTTTATTTGAAACGCTTGCCATTATGTTGTCGTGGGGATTGGTAAAAATTCTCACGTTTTTTGGCTTTGGCAAACAGCAAACCAGTGAGAATAGCCATGTTTTATTGATGTTAATTGGCATTTCACTTATCGCGATGATATGGACATTTGTTTATAATATTGTCTTTGATAAAATTTTTACAGGGGAAAAACTCGCTCGTCCTGTGTGGGTGCGAGTGGTGCATATCGTGGGATTTGAAGGGGGCTTACTTTGTTTTACCTTGCCACTGGTTATGTGGGTGATGAGCATTGGGCTATGGCAAGCGTTTTTGCTGGATATTTCTCTCACCGTGTTGATTTTGGTTTATGGATTTATTTTTTATTGGGTTTATGATAATGTTCGGGCAAAATGGGTAAAATCTTAAAAATTGACAATTTTTTTAACTAGATTATACTGTATCTAGTACAAGTATATACAAAGGAGCGTTAAATGACAGTTGCCAGTATTTTTAAAACCAACCAAACCCAAGCCGTTCGCCTACCAAAAGCCGTTGCCTTTCCCGAAAATGTGAAACAAGTGGAAGTTAAGGTGGTGGGGAATATACGGATTTTATCGCCTGTGGGGTCGGCGTGGGATTATTTTTTTGATAATGTAGAAGTGCCTGATGATTTTATGAATGAACGCAATCAGCCAATGCCACAAGAAAGAGAGAGCATTTTTGAATGATGACTTATATGCTTGATACCAATATTTGCATTTATGCAATGAAAAATAAACCCTTGATGGTGCGTGAACGCTTTAATTTTTTTCAAAATCAACTGTGTATTAGTAGTGTAATATTAATGGAATTGGCAGTTGGGGCAGAAAAATCTATGTATAAAGAAAAAGCCTTTAAAGCCTTAGATATTTTTAAAGACAGTCTTACTGTTTTGGAATTTGATGACAATGCCAGTTATCATACCGCTAATATTAAAGCCACGCTTGAAAAGCAAGGCACGCCAATCGGGGCGTATGATACAATGATTGCAGGACACGCCAGAAGTTTGGGTTTGATTGTGGTTACCAATAATGAAAAAGAACTTAAACGTGTTGATGGGCTTAGAGTAGAAAATTGGACTTTGAATTAATTTGATGAGTATTGGCAAAGTTATATGGATGTAATGCAAAATGTTAAGTTTAATGAGTATTTGTAGGAAATTGGGTTTTAAATGCTGTTAAATGGGTTGAAATTGTATCAATCCAATTTTTTTTATCAAATTTTCTTAATTCTTTGGCGGTATTCACTTTAAAAACATATTTTAACCACGCTTTTTGCCAATAACAGATGAGACCCAATTCGCCTTGTAAGGTTTTTAAATAATTTTGGTATAAAATATTGGCAACATCTATTTTTAAATACTGATATAAATATACCATATAAATATCAGCATAAGTGATAGAGCATTCATCATCACCCTCGTGTAATTTGTCCCAAAAATACTCATATTCATCAAACAAATTATTTGGATAATTTTTTAAATTAAGATTGGGAAACTCACAGATTGGTTTTAAATAATTATCCAAATGATTGTCCACAATTCTAACACAATCATCTTCAATATTAAGAATGGCAAGGGTATTTTGGAAAAGTGGCATTTTAGGATTGGAAATTGGATTAAGATGCGCCATTGTAGCAAATCTTTGTTATAATGTGGATTTATTTTTTGAAGTAAAAAACAATGGCAAAATCAAAATCTTCCTATGTCTGCCAACAATGCAGTGCAAATTTTGGCAAATGGTCTGGACAATGTGCCGAATGTGGCGAGTGGAACACCCTTGTAGAAACCCCTACTATTAGCCTACCACCACACCTAAAATCCGCTCCCAAAAAATCCAGCAACAAAAATTACGCAGGAGAGCAATCTGCCGTTATTCCCTTAAATGCCGTGCAATTATCCCTAGATACACGCTTGCCAACAGGCATTGGCGAGTTTGACCGAGTGTTGGGCGGTGGGCTTGTGGCAGGTTCGGTGGTATTAATCGGTGGCGACCCTGGTATTGGTAAATCCACGATTTTGCTACAAACAGCCATTCATATGGCAGGGAACGACAATTTGGCAGGTAGTGCCTTGTACGTTACAGGTGAAGAAAGCCTATCGCAAGTCGCCATGCGAGCTAACCGTTTGGGATTACCGACCGACCGCCTGAAAGTTTTGGCAGAAACCAATGTAGAAACCATTTGCCACGCATTAACCGCAGAGCAACCTGCCATTGCGGTGATAGATTCTATTCAAACCTTATTTACCGAAGCCATTCAATCCGCCCCTGGTGGGGTAAGCCAAATCCGAGAATCCGCCAGTATTCTAACCCGTTACGCCAAACAAACAGGCACTTCACTTTTTTTAGTCGGACACGTTACCAAAGAAGGGGCGTTGGCAGGACCAAGAGTACTGGAACATATGGTGGATACGGTACTGTATTTTGAAGGGCAGTCTGATAGCCGTTTTCGTATGGTTCGTGCGGTCAAAAACCGTTTTGGGGCGGTGAATGAATTGGGTATTTTTGCCATGACAGACACAGGTTTAAAAGAAGTTGCCAATCCGTCCGCCATTTTTTTAAGCCGTTATGATAAACCGATTGCAGGCTCGGTGGTAATGGTCAGCCGTGAAGGAACTCGCCCTTTGTTGGTTGAAGTGCAAGCACTGGTTGATGATGCACAAGGTCAGCCTAGACGTATGGCTTTGGGGCTTGATTATCAAAGGCTTGCCATGCTTCTTGCGGTCATGCACCGACATGGTGGCATTCACACAAGTGGGCAAGACGTGTATGTCAATGTCGTAGGCGGTGTTAAGGTATTAGAAACAGGTTCGGATTTGGCAGTACTTTTGGCGTGTGCGTCCAGTATCAAGGAAAAAGCCTTGCCAAATCGTTTATGCGTGTTTGGTGAAGTGGGTTTGTCAGGCGAAATTCGTCCAGTCCCAAACGGTCAAGAACGTTTAAAAGAAGCGATAAAACACGGTTTTACTCATGCCATTGTGCCAAAAGCCAATGCTCCAAAAACCCAGTTGGAACAATTCACAGGATTAAACATTATCGTGGTGGAACGGCTTGATGATGCGATCAGTCAGGCGTTTGACTTATGATTATTGTGTCAAACATTGTTTTTGTAGTTTTTGATTTGCTAAATCATAGATGCTGAGTTGGGTTTTGGGATAATGGGTCATTTGTAATTTTTTTAGTTGACTTTTAAAACCATTTGCAACAAACCGACCACTTGCTATCAACACAATGATTATCCCTGTTACTTTTAAGAAATAATGCGTTTTTATTTATTTTATTTAAAAGGTAAAAAACAGGGTCAGACCCTGTTTAATTGTGAACTTGTCTTGATAAAAAGTCAATAAAAAATTAAGCATTCTCTGTTGCAAAATTAAAATATTTAGACTGACTATTAATAATTTTTTCCACCGCCTCAATCACTTCATCCACCACATCATCATATACCCCATAATGCAATTCATTGCGAAATGAGGTAAACGGACTTTTACGCAGACCTGAACGCACTTCCGTGATGCCATTTTTATGATAAATAAAATCCACCTTGCCATTACTGTTTAGCACAGAGCTTAACCGACCCTCTTGCACCATCATATCCACACGCTCAGGCATAAAAATATATTCATTCACATCTAGCGTCTTGTCTTCAACCGCTTTTACAAACAAAGATTTCAAATCAACCATAAGAAATTCCTTAATAAAATTTAATAAAAATTGTGAAAAATAACTAAAATCGTTATTGTCTATTATGCCAAATTTTACCAAAAAAATGTGTAAAAACTGTGTAAAAAATTAGGCAAATTCTGTTAAATTTTTTACAAAATATAAGGTATAATAAAAATATAGCAAGGCAAAAAATAATCGCATTTATCAAAAAAAGTTGATAATTGTTAAGAATTAAAACAATCTAAAAGGGGAATATCGTGTCAAAAAAGAAACATAAAAAACGAATGCAACAAGCCATGCACCAAAGGCGAGAAGGTCAACTTGTTAAAAAAGTTAAAACCGCAGGTCATTTTAGTTACTTATCCAAACATGCGGTGAAACGCTTACGCCAACGCACACAGATGACTGCTGTGGAACTTACCCATTTATTAGACAATGGTGGTGTATTGGATATTGGCAAAAGTCCAGGACTAAATCGCCAATCTTTACTATTTTATAGCCCTAAAGATGAACGATGTTTTGTTGCATTACGTAACGATAATATTGGTAAAATCATCACGGTTTGGCTTTTGGAATATCATAAACAGCTTGCGTGGGCAGTTACCGAAGAACAATGCGAACAAGCCAAACAATTATATTTAAATTACCAAAATCAGCATGAATTTTTGGACAAAGAAACCGTTTTACCAAAAGTATCAAAACTGCCAAAAGAGTCTAAAATTGAGAATGAGCCATCACCAACCATACATTCAGGCTTTATCGAGCGGCCCAAGCCAAAAAAAGTATTGAAGTATCGTTTTGATAATTCAGAGTTGGTGAGGTTGCAACCACAACAAGCCGTGGCAACGCGAATGACCTTTTTCATTAGTGCATTGTATATTGATAAACAGCTACAAGAAAAACGCAAGCGATTGTTAAAAATCACGACTGATATCGGTGAATATCATAATGATAATTGTCAGCTAATTTTGCAAAATCCCGAATTGATAGGGGATATTGATGCGGTGATTGCCCAAAAACGCTTGCAACAAGGCAGTATTTACGCCCTTGTTATCCAAGATAAAAAGTATGAATGCCACAAAGTTATTGACTTGCGAGATAGTTATGAAGCATGGCTATATGTCAAAGCCTATCAGCAAAAATATCAACAAATGTTGGATTTATTGGCGAAATACCATAGTAATCAACCATTGTTGACATGGCAATCACCCATTGATAAAGATGCAAACATGAACAAGGCGAAAATCACAGTAGTCGGTATGTATCAACGCTTGCCAAAATGGTTGTCTAACTTGATTTTTGCCATGATTTTAATCACCTTAATTTATCAAATGGTTAAACGCTTAAAACCATGGTCATTGCTAAAATCTTTGCAAAATCGTTAAAAATATGTGATAAACTGTCGGATTATGCCGTAAAAAACTGGTTAATCCGACTTATACTTTTTTCAAGTAAAACTTAACTTAAAATTAAGCTATCATCTTCAATTACTTCACCACGGGTTTTTTCAAACATATTGAGCAAATCATGCACCGTCATGCCTTTGCGTTCATTGCCTGAGACGTCAAGCACCACTTGTCCTTGATGGAGCATCACAGTACGAGAGCCGTGAGCTAAGGCTTGCTGCATAGAGTGGGTTACCATCATGGTAGTGAGATGATTCTCCTGCACAATTTTGTCGGTTAATTCTAATACAAAGTTGGCAGTTTTGGGATCAAGGGCGGCGGTGTGCTCGTCCAACAATAAAATCTTAGATGGTTGCAGACTTGCCATCAGTAGGCTTACTGCTTGGCGTTGTCCGCCTGATAATAAGCCCATGCGGTCTGTCAGACGGTTTTCTAAGCCGAGTTTTAAAATTGCCAATTTTTCCTTAAAAATTTCCCGATTTTTGTGGTTTAACGCTCCTTTTAAAAAGCGACTTTCACCACGTTTGTACGCCAATGCCATGTTTTCTTCGATGGTTAAGCCTTCGCAAGTTCCCGCCATGGGGTCTTGGAACACACGAGCGACACGGGCAGCACGTTGATGGGCAGATTTCTTGGTAACGTCCACGCCGTTGAGCAGGATTTTTCCGCTATCAACTCGTAATGTGCCTGCAATGGTGTTCAAAAACGTGGATTTTCCTGCCCCATTTGTGCCAATCACGGTTACAAATTCGCCTTCTTCAATGCGTAGGCTGATGCCACGCAAGGCAAGGTTTTCAATCGGTGTACCTGCGTTAAAGGTCAAACGCAGATTGTCAGCTTGCATCATAATGTTTTCCTTAGTGTGCAGGTTAGTGGCGTTTTTTTAGCAAATTACTTTTGATTTTTGGTAGAATTAACGCAATAATCACCAGTAACGCGGTGACTAAATTCAAGTCTTGTGGGCCAAAACCAATATTGCGTAATGTGTCACTAGATAGGGCAATTTGGATAAATAATTTGTATAAAATCGCCCCAATCAGTACCGATAGCGTGATAAATAACGTCCGTTTTGACGGTAAAATCGTTTCACCAATAATCACCGCTGCCAAGCCAATCACAATCGTACCTACACCGATGGAAATATCTGCACCACCTTGGGTTTGGACAAATAGCGCCCCTGCTAAGGCAATCAACGCATTGGAAATCGCCATACCGACAATCGTCATGCGTGATGTATGAATCCCTTGGGCTTGCGACATTTTTAAATTTGACCCTGTAGCTCGCATGGCTAACCCTGTTTCGGTGTTAAAAAACCAATCCAAGAACAATTTTGCCAAAATCACCACACCACCAATCACCACGCAACGCATCCAAAAACCGTTGCTATCATTAATCAGTCCCATAAAGACGGTCGGTTCGCCGAGTAGTGGTAAATTAGGGGCTTGCATGATACGCAAATTGACCGAGTAAAGTGCAACCATCACCAAAATACTGGCAAGTAACTGCAAAATCCCGAGTTTGACGTGTAACCACGCAGTGACAACCCCTGCTAAACTGCCCGCTAACATCCCAAAAATACAAGCAAGCCAAGGATTAGACCCTGCGATAATAGATACCCCTGCCACCGCACCACCTAATGGAAAACTACCATCAGCGGTCAAGTCAGGAAAATCCAACACACGAAAAGAAATATAAACGCCTAAGGCGACCAGTGCATAAATTAAACCACTTTCTAATGCACCAAAAAAAGCAATTAACGACATAGTAATATCACATCAAAAAAATTAAGGCTTGCCAATCAATCTAGCAAGCAATCAGGAGTTATCGTAAACCAAGCGGGAATATTCACCGCTTGATTTGAAAAATAATAAAAAGGTTGTTTTTGTTGTTTCATTTTTTTAGACTTATTTGCTAGTTGTAGGTGTTGGCTCAACCGTTGTGGCTTCTTTTACCAACGCATCAGATAGCGTAATACCAACTTCTTGGGCGTGTTTTGGGCTGATGACCAAATCTAACTTTTGTTGGGTAGCAGGTTTAATACTGCCAACTTTTTCACCTTTTAACACCCGTGTGACAATTTTACCTGTTTCTTGTCCCAAGGTCTTGTAGTTGACGCCCAAGGCTGCTACCGCACCCCGTGCTACAGAGCCTGTATCCGATGCCATAAGTGGCACTTTGATTTCTTTGGCGGCTTGATACAAGGCTTCATACGCCGACACCACATTGTTATCAAGTGATGTATAAATTAAATCTACTTTGCCTTGCAAACTACGAGTCGCTTGTGGAATATCAGTAGAACGCTGTGCAGGTGCAGGTATGACATTGATACCCATTGGTTTTAGTTTTTCTTCTAACTGTTTTAATACAACCGTTGAGTTGACTTCACCAGGGCTATAGACATAGCCGACATTTTTCACACTTGGGACAATTTTTTTCATCAGCTCAATTTGTGGCTCAAGCGGTAAAAGATCCGATGCCCCTGACACGTTAGTATTAGAGGCTTCCCAACTTGGAATAAGTTTGGCTTCTACAGGGTCAGTCACTGCTGAAAAGACCACAGGAATGCTATTGGTCGCTGATACTACCGATTGAGCGGACGGTGTGGCAATCGCAACAATCACATCAGGATTATCCGCCACGAATTGCTTGGCGATTTGCCCTGCAGTAGCGGTATTGCCTTGAGCAGATTGGAAAGTAACTTTTAAATTCTCACCTTCTTTGTAGCCGTCAGTTGCTAATTGCTCTAATACCCCTGCACGCACATCGTCTAAGGCAGGGTGTTCCACGATTGCGGTAATCGCAACGGACTTGCTATCAGTTGCCGTTGTGGTGGCTGGAGCTTTGTCATTGCCTTGCGTAGCGGATTTTTCTTGGGCAGGTTGGCTACAACCGATTAAACTTGCCAAACACACACCGCCAATCATTAGGCTTTGTTGGATTTTTTTGCTCAATAAATTTGGGTGGAACATTGTTATTCTCCTATCTTGACAGACATATCTAAATCATTTTAACAGCTTATTTTACGAAAGGATAGTAAAATTTTACCCAAAGTTACGATTTTTGAATATTATTTTAATACTTTTAGGCCCATCGTATTTTCACGGCGTGGGCGTTTGGCTTTTTCTTGAGCTTTTGTTGATGAATTTTCGGTGGTCTCTTCAGCCACATTTGGAATACGTCCTGCATATTCGTTTGGGTCAAAAAACATTCCTAAGTTATTTTGTTCTTTGGCATAAATCCCGATAACGGCATAGTACGGCACCCAAATTTCTTTGGATTGACCGCCAAAACGTCCGTGAAAATTGATAAATTCATCGTCAAATTGAAATTTGCCTGTAGAACGGCTGGCAATACTCAATACAATTCGATTATCTTGGATAAATTCGGTTGGTACGACCACGTGCGGTTGGGTGGTGTCTACCATGATGTAAGGTGTGAGTTGGTTATCTTCTAGCCATTCAAACATGGCACGAATCATATAGGGACGAGTCGGGGTTAAAGTGTTTAAATCAAAAGTTTCCATTATTATCTCTCAACATTTTTGGGTGAATGGTTGGTTAAATGGGTTAAATTTTGGGTAAAACTTGGCTTTTTTTAAAGGCATCACGGCTAAAAATTCGCTGTTGGTATTGTAACAACGGACGGCATAATTGTACAGGGAGTTGAATTTGCATTTGGTTTAACCGACACAACACGCTCGCCAAAACGCAATCACACAGCCCAAATTTATCCGATAAAAAAAACGGTTTATGGGCGAATAAGGGTGATAAGGTAATAAAAGAGTTTGTCAATTCTTGTCTGGTTTTTTCTGCCAATTTTTGGTCTAAACTGTCAGGATGGGTGAGCAAAATATCCGCTTTTTGTATCCAATCATGACTAACCCGCCACAAGAGTTGACGGTAATTAGCACGTTCGGCAGGATTTTCTGGTAATAATCGGTGCTGATGATAACGCTCTTCTAAATATTCAAAAATCACTGTGTTTTGGTACAAAATCAATTCACGATACACCATGACAGGTAAGGTGTGATACGGATTTAAATCTGCCAAATCTTCGCCAATCTCATCAAAACGCTCATCATGTTGTAAATTAATTTCATCAAAATCTAGCTGTTTTTCAAGCAACACCAAGCGTACCTGATGACTAAGATAACCGTCATCGGCATATAGTAAAATTTTGTTGGGAAGACTTTGTTTGAGTGAGTGCATAAAAACTATTGTAACATAAAAGACACTCGCTCGCATCTATATTCGTTTGGCTTTGTTTTAAGCTTATTTGGTGATATTTTTTGGGTAATAAGTTTTTGGCAACAAAAAAGGTAGCATTTCGCTACCCTTTTATTTTTATCACAAAGTTTTTGGCAAACATTATTTAACATCTTTCCAAAATTCTTTGTTCAGTAAGTACACTGGAATTAACAGTGCTGCTAGGAATAATAATACCCAAAAGCCGTAAATTTTACGTTGGTGGGCGACAGGTTCTCCCATCCATGCCATAAAGTTCACGATATCCCCAATATTTTGGCGGTATTGTTCTTTGGAGGTATTCATTTGCATATCATGCAACACATGTGGCATAGCAGCATTTGGCAAGACGATGTTGTTTGAACCCCAAGGACGGCTTGGGTCTTCGTAGAATGCCAATAGGTAAGTGTAAACCCAGTCGTTACCACGCAGACGTGTTTCTAATGACAAATCAGGTGGGGCAGCACCGAACCATTGGCCTTGTAATTCAGGGTCAATTTTGGCTGTGATATGGTCGCCCACTTGGTCAGTGGTTAACATTAGATATTTTTCTACCAACTCTTTTGGAATATCCAAGTCTTTATACATTTTTGAGTAACGTACGTATTGGGCTGAGTGACAGCCCACGCAGTAGCTCATAAACATGGATGCACCCCGTTGGATAGAGGCTTTGTTGGTTAAATCTACAGGAGCAGATTCACAATGTAAGGTTTGTTCTTTGCCTTGAACGTCTTTGTACGTACCACAGCCATGACCACCTGCTGCTTGTGCAGGAACGGCAGTCAAACCCATTGCGATTGCAAGTCCCAATCCAGCGAAAACGCGATTTAATGCTTTCATTAGTGACCTCCAGTAACACGTTCAGGTGGCTGTTTACAAGTTTCGATCGATGTATAAATCGGCATCAATAAGAAGAACAAGAAGTAAAGAATCGTACAAATACGAGCAACCAAAGTCGCCAAATCGCTTGATGGAATAACGCCTAAATAACCTAAGATTAAGAAGCTAATCACAAATACAACCAAGGCGATTTTTGACAAAATACCTTTATAGCGGATTGAACGTACAGGCGATTTGTCTAACCAAGGTAATACGAACAAGATTGCAATTGAGGCACCCATCACGATAACACCTGGTAAGGCAGAACCAAACATAGAAGGTGTCGCACGAAGCATAGCGTAGAATGGTGTATAGTACCAAACAGGAGCAATGTGTGCAGGGGTTTTCAATGGGTTTGCTGCTTCAAAGTTTGGTGGCTCAAGGAAATATCCACCACCCTCTGGGAAGAAGAACACAACTGCAAAGAATACCATAAAGAATACCACGATACCAACCAAATCATGCACAGTGTAGTATGGGTGGAATGCAACGCCGTCAAGTGGCACGCCGTTTTTATCTTTTAATTTTTTGATATCAATACCGTCAGGGTTATTTGAACCAACATGGTGTAAAGCCACCAAATGCACAAATACCAAACCAACCAAAATCAAAGGAATTGCCACAACGTGCAAGGCAAAGAAACGGTTTAACGTGATACCAGAAATAATGTAGTCACCTTTTACCCATTCGCCCAACGCATCACCGATAAATGGAATAGCCGCTGGTAAGTTTAGAATAACTTGAGCACCCCAGAATGACATATTACCCCAAGGTAGCAAATACCCAAAGAAGCCTTCAGCCATTAAGCACAGGTAAATCCCCATACCGATAATCCACACCAATTCACGTGGTTTTTTATACGAACCATACAGCAAACCACGGAACATATGCAAATACACCACCACGAAAAACGCAGAAGCACCCGTTGAGTGCATATAACGGATTAACCAGCCGCCTTCTACATCACGCATGATGTATTCAACCGATGCAAATGCACCTTCAGCACTTGGATTAAACATCATCGTTAGCCAAATACCAGTGACCAACTGATTGACTAGCACCACCATTGACAACACGCCAAAGAAATACCAAAAGTTAAAATTCTTTGGTGCATAGTACTTTGACATATGGTATTCATAGGTTTCAGTCGCAGGGAAGCGAGCATCTACCCAATTCATTAATTTTTTTCCCATACTCATTTAAGCTACCCCCACCGTTAAAATCGTACCGCTCAAACTATATTCAGGAATCGGTAAATTACGAGGAGCAGGCATACCGCTAAATACACGACCCGCTAAATCATACTTTGAGCCATGACATGGGCAGAAGAAACCACCAAACCAACTACTACCACCCAAATCTGCAGCACCCACTTCAGGACGAAATGCAGGAGCACATCCCAAATGCGTACACACACCTTCACAGACAAGCACTTCAGAATTATCCTTAGAACGTGTCGCATTTTTACAATATTCAGGTTGCAAAGAGGCTTCAGACTTTGGATCAGCCAAGCTACTCTCAACTTTTGCTAAATCATCCATCATCTCTTTGGTACGCTTGACAATATAGATGGGCTTACCACGATACTTCACAACCACCATTTGCCCGTTATCAATACGGCTAATATCCTGCGTAACAGGTGCACCTGCTGCTTCGGCTTTTGCACTTGGATACCAAGAACGAACAAACGGCGTTGCAATCGCTGCAACACCCACTGCCCCCATCGCGGCAGTTGATGCGATTAATACTCTACGGCGTTTTAAATCAACGCCTTCAGCATGGCTCATTAATACTTCCTCCAAATTAATGTTTCACACCATCACGCAACATAGCTCACACTATTCTACGCAAAATATGGCGACACTAATGGCTACTAAATTGGCTGTGGAATTGGAAACAATCGCAAGATAGGTCAAAACCATTTAAATAAAAACTGATGTCAATCAATCAAAAATAATAAAAAAACATCAATTAAATAACCACAATGTTTATATGGCTATTTTAAAACACTTAACGACTAAATGCTACTGTTGCTTTGCCTAAATTTTACAAATTGTGCTTATTTTAAGCTATTTTTTACATAAAATAAATTACAAAATGAAAAATAAAAAAGCCCTTGTGAAAAACAAGGGCTTTTTTTGTAAATTTTTGTAAAAAATCCACACAAAACGAGTCGAGAGTTAACGTTTTGAGTATTGTGGACGTTTACGGGCTTTACGCAGACCCAATTTTTTACGTTCAACTTCACGAGCATCACGAGTTACAAAACCTGCTTCTTTCAATGCTGGTTTTAATGTTTCGTCAGACTCAATCAATGCACGGGTGATACCATGACGGATAGCACCTGCTTGACCATTGATACCGCCACCTTTTACAGTTACATAGATATCATATTTATTAGCAGAATCAAGCAATTCTAATGGTTGACGAACGACCATTACAGACGTTTCACGACCAAAATATTCGTCCAATGGCTTACCGTTTACAACGATGTTACCAGAACCTGCTGATAAAAACACACGAGCTGTTGAAGTTTTACGACGACCTGTACCGTAGTTGCGTTCCATGTGCTACTCCTTAGATATCTAATACTTGAGGTTGTTGAGCGGTATGTGGATGCTCAGTACCTGCGTATAATTTTAACTTTTTAATCATCGCATAGCCCAATGGACCTTTTGGCAACATACCTTTAACAGCTTTGTGTAGCACGTCTTCTGGTTTATGAGCGATTAACTTTGTGAAGTTAGTCTCTTTGATACCACCTGGGTAGCCTGTATGACGATAGTATTTTTTATCTTGGGCTTTTTTGCCAGTTACTGCAACTTTATCAGCATTGATAACAACGATGTAATCACCAGTATCAACGTGAGGCGTGTAAGATGGCTTATGCTTACCACGTAAGCGAGATGCGATTTCACTCGCTAAGCGACCAAGTGTTTTACCTTCAGCATCAACGATATACCAATCGTGTGTAACTTCATGTGGTTTAGCACTGATAGTTTTCATGTTTAAAAACCTTAAAATTAAGTTAAAAGTTGAGAATGTATTGTCTGGGAAACGAGGACTCTCAAAATTGAACGCATATTATAGGCGTTCTAACAAAAACTTGCAAGATATTCAAGCGGTATTTTTGCGATTTTATCAAAAAAATTCATCAAAACAAATCTTCATTGGCAATTTTGTGCCAAGCCTACTTACGAGTTTACCATTATTCACCACCACAATATCATCTGCAAACCATCCTACCATCATGGGTAATAGCTTGTGTTCTAGGGTATGAATACGAGCTTGCAACTCATCAGCCGTTTCACACTCTTTGACCTGTGTAACCGCTTGGGCGATGACCGCTCCTGCATCCAGTTCTTCTGTGACCAAATGCACACTACAACCGTGATATTTTTCGCCTGCTCTTAGCACCCGTGCGTGTGTGTCAAGCCCTTTATAAGCAGGCAAAATGGACGGATGCAAATTAATCATTGGAATGTTTAATTCATGATTGACACCATTTATAAAAAGTGGTGTTAAAATTTTCATAAAGCCCGCCAATACCACCAAATTAGGTTGCAATTCTTTTAAAATGTCCAACGCTCTTTTTTCAAATTCTATGCGTTTATAGGTTTTGCCTGTGTCGTCTTTATCAATCACAAAGGTATTGATATTGGCACTCTTGGCACGGGTTAGGGCGTAGGCGGTTTCTTTATTGGAAATGACGCCGACAATTTGTATATTTAAGGTATTGTTTAATTGTTTGTCAATTAACACTTGTAAATTACTACCGCTACCAGAAACAAGGACGGCGAGTTTTAGTGGGAGATTTTTCATAACTTTTCATCTGTTGGTTGAATATAATAATCGTAAGCCAATACAAAAACTTCTTCTGATACTTCCCAATAATGCTCATCAAGTTCACCGATATCATCAAAGCCTGCTTTATTAAAGCTAGGATTATCAAAATCAATGTCTTGAAATTCTGTATTTTTAGAAAATCCATCTAAAATGGATTGAAATTTTTGCAATATATCTGAGCATTGAATTGCACTAATCTTTTTATAAATTTGATAAATTTCTTAGCGAATTTTTGTGGTAGAATGTTCAAAAAATGATAAAAACCCACCGCTATTGATTTGTATTTCTGTCAAGGCGATTAAGGCAATTTCCCGTTTATCGCTTGTTAATTCGTTTTCTTTGCCCAAATACTCAGTCGCAATTTGTGAGAAATATTGGTATTTTTCATCGTTGGCCATTTTAATCCCTTCATTATTGATAAATTTAATCGGATATTTTACAATATGCTCATCAACCGTTAATAAGGTTAAATCTTCGCACATTGCTTGACTAATGATAATGCGGTCAAAAGGGTCTTTATGAAAATATTCTAAATTTTGTAAGTTTAAAATATGGTATTCATTGATGGGTAATATTTCATAAAGGTGGTATTTTTTGATTTGAGCAATCAATTCTGTAATGCTTATGGCAATTTACCAAGCTGATATTTAATTTGCATTTCCCAAAAAGTTGCCATACTGACACAAAAGTCATTATTTGGGTTTTCCAAAATACCCAAAATGCTTTTTGGTAAGCGTTCGGGATAACAACTTGCCCAAATAAAAACATGCGTGTTTAATAAATATTTTGCCATTTTAATCACTTATACAAAATATCATCTTCTGGAAACCAAAAATCATCGCCAAGATAGCCATCAAAATCATCACTCATTGTCATTTGACCTTGAAAAAATCCCAATCGTTTTTTGGCGATTTCTTCACGGCTTAATGGTGTGGCTATTTCAGTGCTATCTTTTGCGATAGCATTGGGAAAAATATTAAAGCGTTTTCGGGCAATATTTGATTGTTCATCTGATTGAAAAAAAGGAATATTTGCAATCATTTTAATTAAAGAAAAACGCTCTTGCTCTGATAAATTTTCAATCATTGGGACTTGGGACAAAGGATTGAATATTGGGGGCATATTCTTTTAAATAATCTTTATTAGAATAGGAAGTTGATTGCATTTACTTTCTCCTTTTAAAATTGGGCTTAAATTCAAATTAAACCCAATTTATGTATCAAATTTATAATCAAACCTTACAAATAAACCACTGCATTGTCAGCTCTTTTGGTAATTTGCCCAATTTGCCAAGCCGTCTCGCCTTGTTTATTTAAAAATTCAATGGCTTCATCGCACTTTTCGGCAGGCACAACCACCACAAAACCCACGCCACAATTAAAAGTACGCACCATTTCCATTTGCTCAATGTTACCTTTTTGTTGTAGCCATTTAAAGACTGGGGGAAACTCCCAAGAGTTTAGATTGATTTCGGCGGATAAGTCATCAGGCAGTACACGGGGTAAATTTTCGGTGAGGCCTCCCCCTGTGATGTGTGCCATTGCGTGGATATTGGCATTGCCTAAGTGCTTTTGTAGGGCGTTAATTGCCTTGACATAAATTCTGGTGGGGGTAAGTAGCACCTCTTTTAAGGGCTTTTGGTCAAGCTCGGCTGTTTTTAAATCGATGCCAGACACTTCAATCACTTTTCGCACCAAAGAATAGCCATTTGAATGCACGCCAGAGCTTGCCATGCCAATCAATACATCGCCTTGCCCCACATTCTCACCTGTGATGACTTCATCTTCTTCTACCACGCCCACACAAAAGCCTGCCAAATCATAGTCGCCTGCGTGATACATACCGGGCATTTCGGCCGTTTCGCCACCGATTAAGGCACAATTAGACAGCTGACAGCCATCTCCAATGCCTTTAATCACACTTTCGGCAACATCTACATCTAATTTTCCTGTGGCGTAATAATCCAAGAAAAACAACGGCTCAGCCCCACACACCAAAAGGTCGTTTACGCACATCGCCACCAAATCTTGTCCGATGGTGTCGTGTTGGTTTAAATCCAATGCCAATTTTAGTTTAGTGCCAACGCCGTCCGTGCCTGAAACCAACAGGGGCGATTTATAGCCTTGTGGAATACGGCACAATGCCCCAAATCCGCCAAGTCCACCAATCACCTCGGAGCGAGCGGTTGCTTTTGCCACCGATTTGATGCGTTGTACGAGTGCTTCGCCTGCGTCAATGTCCACGCCTGCGTCTTTGTAGCTTAAAGATTGATTTGAATTCATGATAAATTTCCTAAAATAAATGAATAAAAATTGTGAACATTATACCCAAAATTTTGCAAAAACGCATTAGCCAGAATGTGTTTGCAGTTGATTTTGTTAAATTTTGCAAAAAAATCGTTGGTTTTACATTTTGGCACTAGCTATTTTTCAAAAAATCTCTAAACTAAGCACAACTTTTTTGCAAAAGTGCCAAAAAAACTTTTACCAAAATATTGGATAAAAAAATAAACTTTAGTTTGGAAAAATTATGACACAATCTCGCCATATCGACCCATTTTTTTACCGTTTATTTGTCTTAACTGCGTTGGGCATTTTATTATATGTCATTTATAGGCTAAATATGGTGATTGTACCGTTTATTTGTGCATTCGTGTTGGCGTATTTACTCAATCCAATGGTGACAATATTACAAAACATCTTGCATATTCGTCGTTGGTTGGCGATTTTGATGGTGTATTTGGGTATTGGTTTGGGGATATTGTTGGCACTTTGGTGGCTTGTACCACTCATTTGGGAGCAAGCTCAATCATTTTGGTCGTCCGTGCCGTCTATGATTGATTGGTATAACAACACGGCTCGTGACTGGATGCGTAAACATTTGTCGGTAAAATTACCCACGATTGCGTTAAAATATTGGTCAGCAGGTCTGCTAGAATATGTGCAACAACATTATAATGCCACCGACGCGAAGTCCTTGTTTGACAAGCTTTTTTTACAAGGCATGAACCTTGTTAATGTGGCAGGCATGGTGGTGTTAATTCCGATTTTGGCGTTTTACTTTTTGTACGGTTGGGACACCCGAATTAGCATCTGGCGAAATGCCTTGCCACGTCCATATTTACAAAAAGTCACCCAAATTGCCAAAGAAAGCGATGAAGCACTAATGTCGTTTGTCAAGGGCCAGTTTTTGGTGATGGTGCTACTGGGCGTTGTGTATGCGGTGCAGTTGCAACTAATTGGGCTAAAGGTCGGTTTAATTATCGGAATGACTGCAGGTATTGCGAGCTTTGTACCGTATTTGGGTTTTACCGTGGGTTTTATTGCAGCCATTATCGCAGGGTTTTTCCAATTTGGGCTAGATTGGGTAAAATTTGGCATGATTGTTGGGGCTTTTATGGTGGGACAAGCGGTAGAAGGCTATATTTTACAACCGTTATTGCTGGGTGATAAAATTGGTTTGTCGCCACTTTGGGTGATTTTTGCGGTTTTGGCAGGGGCGAGTTTAATGGGTATTACAGGGATGCTGATTGCGTTGCCTGTGGCGGCGGTACTAAATGTGTTCGCCCGTCATGCGTTTCAATGGTATATTCGCAGTGATTATTACAAAGAGCCACCGTTAATTTCTGATGATTATGATAATAATTTTACTAACCATAATGATTAATAATTCTTAAAAAAATAATAGGTGTAATATGTATTTTCGTCATCAATATGTTATCGGTGATATTCAAGGCTGTTATGCTGATTTGTTGGCGTTATTAGAACGCATTGATTTTGATGAAAAACAAGATAAAATTTGGTTTGCAGGGGATATCGTGGCTCGTGGTGAAGACTCGCTGTCAGCATTACGCTTAGTAAAGCGTTTGCAAGAGCAAGGCTGTGCTGATACTGTGCTTGGCAATCATGATATTAACCTAATCGCTGTGTGGCGTGGCGTGGCAAAACTCAAGAAAAAAGACAAAACCCAAGCGATTTTTGATGCCAAAGATTGTGATGAGCTGTTAAACTGGTTACGTTTTCAATCGTTATTGCATTTGCCTGATGATAAAACCGTGTTGGTTCATGCAGGCATTCCACCAAACTGGACGATTGAACAAGCCAAAATGTACGCCAATGAATTGCAAAACCAATTGCAAAGCAGTCTGTGGCATTTAGACCGATTGTTGCCAAACTTGTATCGCAATGACGAAGCGAGTTGGTCACCCATGCTATCAGGCTATGAGCGAATGCGTCAGATTTGTAATTACTTTACCCGTATGCGACTGTGTCAACAAGACGGTACCTTGGAATTTAATTTTAAATCTAACCTTGATGATAAAATGCCAGACGACTATCGGGCGTGGTTTGATTGGCAAGTTGAGCGTGAGCGTAAAATTTTGTTTGGACATTGGGCGGGGTTAAAAGCAAAAGTTGCCACCGATAAGGTGCGTTCCTTGGATGCAGGCTGTGTGTGGGGTGGGGGACTTATGGCATATCGGCTTGGTGATGAACAAACCTTTTGCCAAAATTGTAAAAAATAATCATCAAATCTAAAAAGCCAAGTCATTCACTTGGCTTTTTAGATTTGCTAATAATGAAAAATTAAGACGCTTTTACCATTAATTTATCATTAAAATTGTCATTGGCACTGTTTGGATTTGCCAATTTTAAGGTTTCCAAAAAGCCACGAATATTAGTGACATAGTGCATACATTGCACATAACGGCGGTTACTGGCACGGTTTTCTGCCATGTAGCGATACACTTGAGCCCAACTATTGCCATTTTTACCTTGTGCATTGAGCTTGGCTTGGATATTTTTAACCGCTTGCGGACCCATGTTATACGATGCCAGAGCAAACCAAACGCGGTCGGCACTCGGTACATCACTAAACATTTGTTGAATTTGGTTAAAATATTTTGCCCCACCACGGATACTTTGATTTGGGTTGACACGGTCGGTTACGCCCATGGCATCGGCGGTATCATTGGTCAACATCATCAAGCCACGCACGCCTGTCGGTGACGTCGCTTCTGGGTCAAGCTGAGACTCTTGATAGCCCATGGCAACCAATAATTCCCAGTCCAAATCATGTTTTTTCGCATTATTTTGGAAGGCAGTTTTATAACTTGGTAAATTGGTTTTGATAATTTTGGCAAACTTTTGTTCGCTATAATCATTATCAAAAAAGTTTTGCGTATAAAATTCTGCCAAACGTTGGTGCGTGGTAATCATGTCGCTATCACACAAGAATTCATTGGCACTTTTGCTTAGCTCAACGCTAGTACTCGGCACTTGTAGGCTTATTTGTTGGTTTAAACCATGTGCTGACAAATAATCTTGCCCACAGCTTAAACTAATATGATTAAATTCTGTAGTTGTTTGGGCATCGGCTTTAGTAGTTTTACTCAATATTGCTGGTAAATGAGCGGTGGTCAATGCGATATCTGCTTGTCCCATTTTTACCAAATTTAACGCATCAGTTTCGTTTGCTACCACCACGGTATTTAGCGTTACGCCTAGTTTATTGGCATAACCACGCACCACATCTACGCCAAACCCATGCTCATAACCGTCTTCGCCAAAGTACAGACTGTTGTCATTTAAGGTAGCAACCGTGAGTGTATTATTGGCAATAACTTGTGCTAAGTCATTGTTAATACTCACGCTTTCTACAGGGGTAAAGATAGATGAGCTAAGATTACTGGCATTGGATGCCATAAAGTAACCAAGTGGCAAGATAAAACTTAACACACCAAATAATTTTAGCCAATGTTTGGTTTTAAATATTTTTGTAAAAGGTTTTTTAGATTTACTTGACTCGGCTAGGTTGGTTTTGGCAATCTGGCTTAAGGTTAGATTGGTTTTTAAGGTAAATTGATGTTGTTTTAAACTTAAATTTTTTAATGAAATTGACGGTATCCTTTTGGGGGAAAGTCGGTCAATTTGATTGCTAAAAATTGGTTGCATGTGTAGCTCCAGTTGCACACACACGTTGTGAGCGTTAAATTAAATACGGTTGAACTATGCCAAAATGAAAACGGTTCATGAACACATTTTTGAAACTATTAAATATTGCTCAAGGTAACAATATGGGCAATTTTGCTAACTTTTATGATAGAAAAATTAACAAAAACTACTTAATAATTACAACGATTCAAAAAGGTTCTCATCAATAGGTCGTTACCATACAATAAACGCTAAAAAAGGAGATAAAACTGGTTATCTCTTTTTAAACCTAGGACGGTGATAATTTCCTACGTCAAGTAAAAAACTATCGTATCATACAATATAAAACCGCATTACGGTCAATTTTTGGGTATTTAGTGGTTGTCGCAAATGGCACTTTTTTGTGCGTTGTTTGTTGTATTTAGCCTTTATTGATTATAATGGCGACAATCAACCCAAAAATAAAATTTAACGTCAATCAACGTATGTCATGCGATAGCTTGGCAAAGCATGGCAATACATAATCAGACATATTTTATTACAAAATTATTCAGCCGTCATGTAAATTTGCGTAAATTTTGTAACATAATCACTGATTTTGCCAGAACTTTATCAGTTTAAAAATCTATAAATCTTTAAAAAATTTGAAAAATCAAGAGTTTATGTTTAATAACTATTAATTAAATTTATGCAATTAATTAGTTAAACAGGATTATCAATATCCACAAAAGTGACCTTAATTCCAAAATTTTGTTGGATATAGTCGCCTAATGCCTTGACGCCACCTCGCTCGGTTGCATGGTGTCCACATGCAAAATAGTCAATGCCAAGCTCTCGTGCGGTATGTGTGGTGCGTTCGGATACTTCACCTGAAATATAGGCATCACAGCCTTGTTTGACCGCTTGGTCTATCATATCTTGAGCCCCGCCTGTGCAGATGCCGATACGTGATATCGTTGGGTTGCCACCTGCTAAATGTAGGGGTTTTCTGCCCAACACTTGTTCAATTTTTTCGCAAAAATCGGCGGTTTTAATCGGGGTTTTTAAGTTGCAAATATTACCAATGGGGTGTTTTTCGTTCGGATAAAGTGGTTCATCAAGCGTTAAATCAAGGGTGTGGGCGAGCCTAGCATTATTGCCAAAAATCGGATGAGCATCCAATGGTAGATGATACGCAATGAGCGAAATGTTGTGTTGTAACAAGGTACGAATGCGTTTGCCTTTCATGCCAACGAGTGGGGCAGGCTCGCCTTTCCAAAAATAGCCATGATGTACCAAAACCGCTTGGGCGTGTTGTTCAATGGCTTGTTCAATCAAGGCTTGATTGGCGGTAACGCCTGTGATAATGTGGCAAATGGGCGTGTCGGCATCCACTTGTAGGCCATTGGGGCAATAGTCTTGAAATTCGTTGGCGGATAGTAATTCGTCCAAATAATTGGCAAGTTCGCTGGGTTTCATTTGGGTTTCGGTTTTTTTTGGCATAATTCGCTCTTTTTTAAATTTATTTTGGCAATTTATTGGCGGTGTCGCTTGGGTTGACATTATCTAGGATTTTTTCCACCACTTTTTCTTTAATGGCTTGTTTTTTCTCGTTAATTTCGTCTTGGCTAAGTTTTTCAACTTTTGCCAGTTTTTGTGCAGGGGTGAGTTCGGGTTTGTTTTCCACTTTTTCAGGTTTGTCTTCGTGATAGATAATGTTGCCGTCATTGTCGATGAGTGCGTATTTCATCGGTTCTTTGCGTGGGATAAAAAAGTCGGAGGGCTGACTGACCAGATGCGATGCGACTAAGCCAAATAGATATTTCCATTCAAACATTTTTACGTTTCTGGCACGCAAGGCAGTGATTAATGCCAATGAAAAACTTACCATTAAGTTAATCATACCAATCACCATCACACCGAGCAAACTCACCAAAATAATGCCAATATCGGGCAATACGCCTGTGTTAGCGTACATATTAAAGATGCCATGCACAAAGTTGGCTGACGAAAACGCAATATGACGAATGTCAAGTGGTAAGCCTAAAATAATGCCAATTGTACCAGTACTACCCAAAAATATGCCAAATAAAAAGTTACTCATAATCGCACCCAAATTGCTTTCCACAAAATGGCTTACTTTTTCTAAACGGCTAGGATTAAGCCAAGTTTTGAGTTTTGGGTGGGCTCGTAGGCGGTCACCAATCCGACTATGTACTGCCAAATTATCATAATAACCTGCAATTAAGCCCGAAATATACAAATATACACCCGCAATTGCTGCATGAAATACCGCAAGTGATGTAAATGGATTTAATTCATGTAACAAATAATCTGACTTTTTAATGGACACTAACGGTTCGCCAAGCACATAAAACCAAAATAACGAAATCGCTAACGCCACAGGCATCGCAATAGAAACATTACCCATAATCGCAATAAACTGGGTACGTAAAATATCCACCACCAACTCGGCGAGTTTGGTCATTTGTTCTGCTTTTCTCCCTGTGGCTTCCGAAATGGTGGATGCAATCGCTGCCGCCGTCATCGCAGGTTGTTTGGTCGCCACTGTCCCGCCAACGATATGGATTAGCACAAAGCCTAAACCATAAATCATACTATAAATAAACGCAATGCCAAATAACGCAATGTCCAAATGTGATGCAAAGATTTTTAAGGTTGCCATAAAACCGATAAGCAAGCCACCAATCGCGGCTTTTTTATACATTTTCTGATAGCCTTTTTTATCGGTGCTAATATAATGCTCACCGACTTTACTGGCATTTTCGGTCACTTTACGCGAGAGTAGGGCAGTGTTAATCCCAAACAAATATTTAAAACTACTGCGACTATACGAGCCTTCATACAGTGTATGAATGAGTTCTACCAACGCCTTTTTTTGGCTATTTCTGTCTGCAGATAAAATGGTTAGCAACAGCTCTAAACGCTGAATATTTTGCTCAAGGCGGACCAGAATATTGGTAGTACGAATAGTAATCCCTGTTTTGTGAATACGTCGGCGAATATTTTGCAAAATCTCTTGCGATTGGTCGGTTAACACAAAGATTTGACTGCTATCAGCAGGTTTAATCGGCAAATTTTGTTGATGTTGTGACAAATAATTGGCTTCATAATGTTCTACAAACTCACGCACCTCATGCGTTAACTCAATAAAGGTGTTTTGATTGGACAACGCATTTGGAAATACCTTAATCATATCTGTGTGCAAGCCAATGCCACTAATCCGATGTGACAAAATAGTAATAGATTTTAAAACATTGATTTTTAGTTGATTGACAACGGTTTCTGTGCCTGTAGGCGGGTTCAACAAAATCACCAACTCCAGCCACCAACGTTCATTCACCAACTCAATCCAAGCTCGGGTTTCACTTTCAAATAACAAATGAAATAACGAAACCAAATCTTTATCATCAGGCACAGGTGGTAACACCCGTTGACCAAGCAATGCATGAAACTGCGATAAAAAACTCGCATCTGACAATACACCCATATCAGTAAAAACGACCGTTTGTCGGTAATTACCGATTAAATTTAGCAAAAACACACACAGCCCATCCGCCCAATTTGGATTATCTCGCAACAGACGAATAAAAATAGACATATGCTCATTTGCAGAAACGTCATCATCAGAATTTTCTCGCAGATGGTCTAGCAAACGTTTAAACAAGGTAATATCAGGTGTTTGTTTTTCTGTTTCAATACTTTGCAAAATGCGAGATAACTCACGTCGCAATACGTCATGCAACGAAAAATTCACGCTATCTAATTGATTATTTTCTAAATTTTTAACAACTTCACTCAAAATAAATCACCTTAAATCACGTTATGTTAAACAGTTTGGTAAAATACTGCCCAATTTTTATCAAACGCTTTACCGTGTGTCTATGCTAAAAAAATGCAATGTAATCTACTTTTTATGAAAAATCTACTATTTTTTTGCAACAAACTATGATTAAATGCTGATTTTAAATGTTAATTACTATTTTCATCGCTTATTCATCAATTTATTTCATTAAACCTATGGCAAAACCACCACAAACATCACAAAATAACCGTTATCCTGAAAATCCGACCACTTATCATCCAGCTGACCCTGTTAATCAAAGCGTGATAAAAGATTGGTTATTTGCCGAATTATTGCCTTGGCAACGCACCACTTGGCAATATTTGACCGAACATTTTAATGACAATGTTAAATTACCGCACGCTTTATTAATCGCAGGCAATGCAGGGTCAGGCAAGCGAGCATTTGTGTATCGTTTCGTGGCGTGGGCTTTTTGTCAACAAAAATCGGCTAGTAGCGAGACTGCTTGTGGTAAATGTGATAGTTGTCAATGGCTGATTGCCAACACGCATCCCAGTCTGTATCAAATTCCAAGTTTGGCAAGTGTGGATGAAATCGAAAAAAAACCGAAAAAAACCAATCAGTTACAAGACCAAAGTCCTGTACAGCAACACCCAACGTTAATCAAAATTGACGATATTCGCCAACTGCAACCCTTTGTGCAACAATCAAGCGACGGCGTGCGAATTGTGGTTATTCATCAAGCTGATAGCATGACGCTTGGGGCAAGTAATGCCTTGTTAAAAACCTTGGAAGAACCTGCCCCTAACGTGCTATTGTTTTTGATTAGCGACACGCCTTCGCAACTTTTACCGACCATTCGTTCTCGCTTGCAGTCCTTTAACGTCAGTGAAATTGAACCTGAACAATCATTGGCTTTTATGCAGCAACAACTACCAGAAACCAGCCTGGTTGATTTAAAACAAGTCAATCAAATGTCAGGATTTGCCCCCTTTGTGGCAATGGATATGCTCCACAGTGACTGGTATCGGCAACGCCAAATTTGGCTAAATAGTTGGCAAGCGGTGCGGTCGGGAAATCGTGGCGTTATCCAAGCCAGTGATTATTGGCAAAAAACTTTGAGTTTGAGCGATTTTTTATATTTATCCCAACTTATGTTGGTTGACATTGGCAATACGGTCAGCGATTTGCCTATATCACAGTTGGATATTCAATTTGACAAACTGCAACCAAAACCTGATTTAATGGCGATTTTGCACTTACAAAACGTGATTAACCAAATTTGGCTAGACAAACGGCAACATATCCAAGATAAATTATGTTATGATAAGCTGATAAATGCCTTGCAAATGTGTTAAAATAGCCTAATTTTTTTTGAAGACTTTTTTGTAAAAGGAAAAATCCTATGGCAATGCCTACCCGTGGTGGTATTACCACGATTAATTATGACACCGTTGAAAAACTGTACGCTTGCTATATGCCGTATATGCAAAACGGTGCGATTTTTGTACCAAGCAACCAAGAACAAGAAATGGGGGCTCAAACCTTCGTAACCATTACCCTACCGGGTAGTAGCGACCGTATGCCGTTAAATGGTAAAGTGGTATGGGTGCATCACCGTTCACAAGGCAGTCGCCCTGCAGGTTATGCCCTACAACTGGGTAAAGATGAAGCAGGCTTACGCATTAAACACGAAATTGAACGTTTGTTGGCAGGGCAATTAGACTCGGCAAAACCGACCTTTACGCTGTAATTTTTTTTGCCAAAGTTTTGATAAATTTTCGCTAAAAAATACAAAAACCTTGGTAGTTGCTAAAAATTATGCTAAAATAGTCTGATTTTTAGCAATTTTATCAAGAATTTGCACGATTTTTTGAAAATATTTATTGTTAAAAATAAATATCATAAACAAAATTTAACTAATCCAACTTAATCACTCAACCTATTCATTAATGCCAAATCAATATCGATCTACTCCAAACACAGTCCCAATTATCACCATTGACGGCTCTAGCGGTTCAGGTAAAGGCACACTGACGGCTCGTTTGGCAGGTGAGCTTAATTATGCGATGTTGGACTCAGGGGCATTGTATCGGATTGTGGGATTTATGGCACATCAGCAAGGTTTGCTAGACATTACGTTAGACGCTAATTTAAGCGAATATACGTTAGCCGAATTAACCAAAAGCCTTGATATTCATTTTGACAAAGCCAAAGCCAATTCTGAACATATCAGCGTGATTGTGAATCAGCAAGATATTAGCGGTGCCATTCGTACCGAAGAAGTCGGCGAATATGCGTCAAAAGTGGCGGTTTTCCCCAAAGTGAGAACCGCATTGTTAGATTTACAAAAAAATATGGCAGTCGGTGTCAAAGGCTTGGTCGCTGATGGGCGAGATATGGGAACGGTGGTGTTTCCTGATGCGGTGTTAAAAATTTATTTGGTGGCATCGGCACAGGCTCGGGCAGAACGTCGTCAAAAACAGTTATTACAGGCAGGAAAATCGGCAGATTTTGCCGAGATTTTGGCACAAATTATCGCTCGTGATGAGCGAGATAGTTGTCGAGAAGTCGCCCCTGCCAAACCTGCCGATGATGCGATTGTGATTGACAGCTCGGTGTTAGATGCTGAACAAGTGTTTGCCCAAGTTTGGCAGTTATGTGCAGAGCGTGGGTTAACAAATTAATTTTTTGTGGTTTTGGAATTGACAAAATCATTTTACAAGATTTATCCGTTTTTTTTGATTTTTTATTAACTGTAAAACCAGCGATTTGTTAGTAAAAAGTCATCATTTGAACCGTACTGTGCTGGACAGGCTACGGCTATATAAAGGTAATTTTTATGATGGAATCATTTGCTGAACTGTTTGAAGCAAGCCAAAAATCGTTTCAAGTAGAACGTGGCGCGGTAATCACTGGTACCGTGGTTGCGATTGACACTGACCGTATTATTGTAGATACCGGTCTAAAATCTGAAGGTGTGATTGACCGTGCAGAGTTCTTGAACGAAGCGGGTGAGCTTGAAGTCGCGATTGGTGATGAAGTACAAGTGGTTGTTGATTCAGTTGACAATGGCATGGGTCAAACGTTGCTATCTCGTGAAAAAGCAAAACGTGTAGAAACTTGGAGCGTCCTAGAAAAAATCCATGAGAATAATGAGATTGTTACAGGTCTTATCTCTGGTAAAGTTAAAGGTGGTTTCACCGTTGACATCGGTTCAGTGCGTGCATTCTTGCCAGGTTCACTGGTAGATACTCGTCCAGTGCGTGATACGGCTCACCTTGAAGGCAAAGAGCTTGAGTTCAAAATCATCAAACTTGACCAAAAACGTAACAACGTGGTGGTAAGTCGCCGTGAAGTGATGATGGCAGAAAATTCAGCAGAACGTGAAGAATTGCTATCTAACCTAGAAGAAGGTCAAGAAGTGGTTGGTGTGGTGAAAAACCTAACTGATTACGGTGCTTTCGTCGACCTAGGCGGTATTGATGGTCTATTGCACATCACGGATATGGCATGGCGTCGTATCAAACACCCATCAGAAGTGGTGGAAGTCGGTCAAGAATTAAAAGTAAAAGTATTGAAATTTGACCGTGAGCGTAACCGTGTTAGCCTAGGCTTGAAACAACTAGGTACTGACCCATGGCAAGACGTGTTAAACAACTATCCAAAAGGCACGAATGTAAAAGCTCGTGTAACGAACTTGACAGATTACGGTTGTTTTGCTGAAATTGCTGACGGTATCGAAGGTCTTGTTCACGTTTCAGAAATGGACCACACCAACAAAAACATCCACCCATCAAAAGTGGTACAAGTTGGCGATGAAATCATGGTTCAAATCCTTGATATTGACGAAGAACGCCGTCGTATTAGTCTAGGTATCAAACAAACCATGCCAAACCCATGGGAAGAGTTTGACAAAAAATACGCCAAAAACGACAAAGTAACAGGTACTATCAAGTCAATCACTGATTTTGGTATCTTTATTGGCTTAGAAGGTGGTATCGACGGTTTAGTTCACCTATCAGATCTATCATGGACTGAAAATGGTGAAGAAGCAATCCGTAACTACAATAAAGGCGACAGCGTAGAAGCTCAAGTATTGTCTGTAGATGCTGAAAACAACCGTATCAGCCTAGGCATCAAACAACTTAACAGCGACCCATTCAATGAGTACGCGTCAAGCAACGAGCGTGGTACAATCGTTAAAGGTAAAGTGATTGAAGTTGATGCCAAAGGTGCAAAAGTACAACTAGCTGAAGAAGTTGAAGGCTACTTGCGTGCATCAGAAATTCAACAAGACAAAGTAGAAGATGCTTCTACCGTGTTGAGTGTGGGTGATGAAGTTGAAGCAAAAATTACAGGCGTTGATCGTAAATCACGTTCAATTAACTTGTCAATTAAAGCCAAAGACGAAGCAGAACAACGTGATGCGATTAAAGCATTAAGTGCAAACAACACAGATGCACAACCAAAAACTATTGGTGATTTAATTAAAGAACAACAAAACAACCAATAATGAGTGATTTGTTCTGTTAACTGATTTATTCGGTTAAAAAAGGCGACCAAAAAGCAATTAGCGATTTGGTCGCTTTTTTGTTGGATTAAACTGCTAAAACCTGATAAAATTTTTGGCTTAAGGCTTGTTTTTTATCGCTTTTTTGGTAATTTAATCAAAAAAATAGAGTAAATCGGTTTGGCTTTTGTTATAATGTGCATATAACGTAATAAAATGTAAAGTTTGGTTACCGTATATTTTACGAAAATACCAATCATCATGTTTGGCAACACCAAATAACGATAACAGCATTCATCATTGACTTGGTAAAAATGGTGTGTGAATAAAGAGGTTCTATGGAAAAAGTGATTAATAAATCAGACTTGATTGATAAATTATCAACTGAATGCCGTCAATTATCTGAAACCACGATTGAAGAAGCGACAAAGCAACTGCTTAATTTAATGACAGATACGCTCGCCAAAGATGGACGTGTAGAAGTACGTGGTTTTGGCAGTTTTAATTTGCACCACCGCAACCCAAGAACCGCACGCAACCCAAAAACAGGCGAAAAAGTATCTGTAGAATCTACCGCTATTCCGCATTTTAAACCTGGTAAAGCATTGCGTGAAGCGGTGAACAAAGATAATACTTAAGTTATTTTTTTGTAAGCAAATATAAAAGAGGCGATAAAAAAATCGCCCTTTTTTTTGGAAAAATCGTATAATAGCAGTAACATTTCTCATTTTAAGTTATTTTTAAAAAGGACAATCCATGCGTTATTTGATTGCGATTTTATTGTTTATTGTGTTTGCTTACTCGTTAATGTTGGTGCTAGTAAATAGTGCCCAAACCGAAGTGAACTTGATTTTTAGCCAAGTGCCACAGATGAATTTGGGTTTGTTGTTAATTATTTGTATTTTGCTTGGTGTAATTGGCGGTGTATTACTGTCCATTATTTTGTTTAAAGTGGTACAAATTAGGCTGGAAAATCAACGACTTAACAAAGAACTTAGCCAAACTCAGGAAAAATTATTGCAAACCCAAAGTAATCTTGAGCAACATTTAAACCAACATCAAGATACAGGGCTACCGATTGATAGTTTAAAACAGCCCTAATTGTTAAAAATTATTAACATTTTTTCGCAATAAATAGAAGGAAAAAATATGGTAACTTCACCGATTATCGTGGCGTTCGATAATATGAATGAGCATGGGGCGTTGGCGTTGGCAGATAGTCTTGACCCCACGTTATGCCGTGTCAAAATTGGCAAAGAGCTGTTTACCAAATATGGTTCAACAATTATCACCCAGTTGCACGCCCGTGATTTTGAGATTTTTTTGGATTTAAAATTTCACGATATCCCGAACACCACCGCCCAAGCGGTTTTAGCGGCTGCTGATATGGGTGTTTGGATGACCAACGTTCATGCAAGCTGTGGCAAAACTGCCATGCAAATGGTGAAAAAGCGTTTGGTTGAGCAGAATTATCAAACTTTGGTGATTGCGGTAACCGTGCTAACATCAATGTCAGAGCAAGATTTGCAAGATATTGGCGTATCAGACAGTGTAGAAAATCAAGTGAAACGTTTGGCAAATTTAACCCAAGCATCAGGGCTAGATGGCGTGGTGTGTTCGGCTCAAGAAGCCCAATTCTTAAAACAGCATTGTGGTCAAGATTTTTTGTTGGTAACCCCAGGTATTCGTCTAGCCGATGATGATAACAATGACCAAACTCGCATTTGCACACCAGCACAAGCGATTGCCAACGGTTCGGATTATTTGGTGATTGGGCGTTCTATTACCAACGCCCCCAATCCGACCGCAAAATTGCAACAGATTTTGGCAACGCTCAAGCACTCAACCGATAATTTCCAAAAAAATTAGGAAATTAAGCCATGCGTATCAAAGTCGCCCCTGCACCTGCTCACTTACCACCAAGCATGATTGAGTCGGTAAAATTATTACCCAAAAATGCCCGTTTGATTTTATTCACACGGCATTCGTTGCGTGAGCGTTCCGATAAAAATGGCTTTGCCAGTTATGCCTTGCCACTGACACCGAGTGGACGGATATTGGCCACGGCTTGGGGGCGTTGGCTTGCCACACATTTGGATTATTCCATGGATGTGGATAGCATTAGCAGTCCCATTCAACGCTGTATTGATACGGCGATTTTGATGCAAGAAGGAGCAGGGATTAGCCGAAATGTGTCGCATCAGTCATTATTGGTTGAGCCGGGGAGTTTGGTGGTTGAACCTGAAGCGGTGGGCGAAATTTTTAAAGAAATCGGTGCGTTAAATTTTATCAATCGCTTTTTGGCAAAAGAACTTGTCGGCACAAAATCCCCCGAACAAGGCGGTTTGGATTTGCTGGATTTATTTTATCATCATCAACCTGAGCATGGACATTTGTTGCTTGCGGTCAGTCATGATACCTTGCTGGCGGCATTTTTGGCGGTGATGATGGGGGTAAAAGAAATTGATTGGAATGATTGGCCAAAAATGATGGAAGGCGTGTTTTTTTGGTTTGATGATAAACCATTTGAGCAGGCAAAAGTGCATTTTATTTGGCGTGGTAAAGTTTATGAACGGTTGTTGCTGGATTTAATCCCAAATGATAATAAGTAATGAATAAATAAAGGATTTAAGCGTGTCAAAAATTATTGGATAAACGGGGATTATTGTCGTTTGGTTGTCAATCTTAACAGGTTACGATTTTATTCTTGACAAAGAAAAACCTGTGATTTATGAAGAGATAAGATTGCCAGATGCGGTGGACGGTCAGACTTATTATACTGAGATTGAATTACCGCATGATGCGAATTGGAGCAGTACCAGTATCATGGAAGTGTTTCCCAATCGTTACGCCACGATTGAGATGAAACAGACGATATCATCGCGATTAGCCACGCACCAACTTACCATGATGATGAAAAAATATGGGTATTGTGCTATATTTGCATACATCCAGTGGTGGTGGTAGTGCTTATCAACCCTATAGAATGGCATTAACCTTTGAAGTGCATCCAGCCAAAGCCAAATTATTAGAATTATGTCAAAAAATTGAGCATCCTTTAGGCACAAGTTAAGAGTGCAATAAATACCATGAAATCATTAAAGCAAGACTAGAAAAAGGTTATGCCTGTAAAGAGATGCACCCTGAAAAATGTAGCTTAGAAAAATATCTTGATTCGGTAACCATTAAAAAAACTTTAAATCCTTAGAGTTTTTCAAAAGTATTCCCAAAACTTAAAGATACTTCAAACTCATCCTATAAAAAAAGAGCCACCTAAGCGACTCTTTTTTGGTTTGGTATTACCAAATCACCGATAACCTTACGATTACCCAGTTATTTTTATTCGGTTACTTTAGCAACAACACCAGCACCGACAGTACGACCACCTTCACGGATTGCAAAGCGTAACCCTTGGTCCATTGCGATTGGGTGGATTAATTCTACTGCCATTTCAACGTTATCACCAGGCATTACCATTTCGGTACCTTCTGGTAGGGTGATTGCACCTGTTACGTCAGTGGTACGGAAGTAGAATTGTGGACGGTAGCCATTTAGGAATGGGGTGTGACGTCCGCCTTCTTCTTTGCTTAGTACGTATACTTCTGCGTCAAATTTGGTGTGTGGTTTGATTGAGCCTGGTTTTGCCAATACTTGTCCACGTTGTACTTCTTCACGTTTTGTACCACGTAGTAATACACCACAGTTCTCACCTGCACGACCTTCGTCTAGCATTTTGCGGAACATTTCTACACCGGTACAGGTGGTTTTGATGGTTGGTTTGATACCAACGATTTCAATTTCTTCACCTACTTTGATGATGCCTGATTCTACACGACCTGTTACGACAGTACCACGTCCTGAGATTGAGAATACGTCTTCAATTGGCATTAGNAATGCTTTGTCAATGGCACGTTCTGGTTCTGGGATATAGCTGTCTAGCGTGTCTAGTAGTTCTAGAACTGCTGGTTCGCCGTATTTGCCGTCACCGCCGTTTAGGGCTTCTAGAGCTGAGCCTTTGATAATTGGGGTGTCGTCACCAGGAAAGTCGTAAGAAGATAGTAGTTCACGTACTTCCATTTCTACGA
>NZ_KB903794.1 GCF_000379845.1 Moraxella boevrei DSM 14165
GTCTTTTCCATTGTTTATCTTTAAGCATGTGTCTGGGCTTAGTCATAGCGAGTAGTTCTCTTTTTGGGTCAGAGCTTAAAGTTTACTATCTCGCTTTTCTTTTGTATATACTTTTAAATGTTCAACACGCCCTAAGCAAGAACTTATTAAAACCTTTGTGCGTGGTGATAAAATCCCTGCTTATTCTGGTTTTATTACTTGGCGGACACACGACCCGTCTCGGCTTGAAATATGGTGGTCTCGCACCAAGTACCAAATCAAAGAAAATGCTGTTGTTATTCAAACAGTGGCAACCGTGCTTGGTGTCATTGTGGCTAGCGTGAGTGTAGTGGTGTCTTTATTGAAATAACCTAACAAAGTTTGTCTAGGTCAATAAATATCGCCTTGCCTTGAACGACAATCGCCAAATATCGCTCAATGCCAGCAACATTGA
Organism: Moraxella boevrei DSM 14165; assembly: GCF_000379845.1. Lineage (GTDB taxonomy): Bacteria > Pseudomonadota > Gammaproteobacteria > Pseudomonadales > Moraxellaceae > Faucicola > Faucicola boevrei. Next base: position 434 of record NZ_KB903794.1, read on the forward strand.
TTTGGTCGGTTCTACCTAACTGTAACAGGCTTTTGTTTGTGGCATCTTGGACAAATTCATCTATCATACCGATTTTGGCAAATTGTTTTTGTTTGGCGATTTGATAACCCCAATAATAAGCAAGACACATCAACAAAACCACACCCAATAAAACAAGCACCGCCCATAAGAATATACTATTCATCTTATTACCTTTTACTGTTAAATAAAAAATATTCTACCACATTAACCGCCTTAATTGGCGGTTTTTATTATTAAGCTAAATAATAATTTAGTTAAATAATAAATTATCACTTGCTTTTTATTTAGTTTTACGCTAAATTATACATAGGCTAAAAACTAAAGGGCAACCCCCCCATGAAACTGTTAAAAGACTTCCTCGCATTTTTATTCCTATTTGTCTTTATGCTATTTTTCGCCAACATGGCAGGCGTGGCGTTAGACAAAGAAGAAAAAGCACGCCACGACATGATAGAGAACCACAAAGACTATCTATCCCAAAACCAAACCAAACACAACGACTACTAAGGAGTTCACATGAACCGATATCGCATCACATTCAGAACTGGCAACCGTGTGTGGACATACCACATCACCACCCAAAGCGTGGAACACGCCAAACAAAAACTGCTACACGACTACCGTGAAGAATACCCAAAAATCTTAACAATCCGTGAATTTAACTAAGGAAACACCATGAAAACAGCAAACTTTTCCCCCAAACAAAAACAAACCATTCGTAATATCAAACAAGCCTTGATGGACAACCCCAAAGGCTTAACGCTTGATGAAATCAACCAAAAAACCAAACTTTCAATATCCACAATTCAGACCACACTAAAAATTCTTGAAAGCGAAGTTATCTACAACGAAGTGGAAAACGCCTATGCCCTAGCTGAACGGATAACCAAACCGCTCACGCCTGCCAATGACGAGCCAATCATTGATAAAACAACAGGCGAAACCACTAAAAAGCCGATGCTAAAACGCAAACCCTTTACCCCAAACCCAACAAAAGGCTATGAAGTAAAAGGCGATAAAGTGCGTATTTTTTTGGATAGACGTAATAATGCCAAAAGCCTTACCCTATCAGCGGACGATTTAGAAGAATTGGTAAATGCTGTCAAAAAAGCATTGCCTAAGGAGCAACAATGAAATTCCCCACTCACCACACCGACATTGGATTTTTAGCATGACAACCGCAATCATTGAGCAAATTATCCAATCAGAACAGCCGATTGACTGGATAACGCAACATAAATTTGCCGAGATTATCGGCTTGCCTGCCAAACGCCTGTATAAGGCAAAAGAAAAGATGCCTGAGCATAAAGTTTGGCAAAAAATCAATAATAAGATTTATTTTTCACTAAAAGGCTGGAACGCATGGCAGAACGAACAAGCGACAAAAAACCACCAACAGGCATTAGGTTCATCGGAACGTCTATTGAAATCAACTTCCAAGTCAAAGGTAACCGCTACCAAATCATCCTGCCGTACCCACAAACGCCAGCAGGTATTACCGCAAGTGTTAGAACTCGTAGTGAATTGATTGCGAAAGCCAAACTTGGCATTTTAACCGAAGCTGATATCGCCAACGCCAAAGGTGAAGAAGTAGTTGAAGCACCTAGTGGGCTGTTATTTCAAGATTTCGCCCAAAAATTTTTAAAGTACAGCTCGGCAAATATCCAAATCAAAAAAGAATATCGCAATATGTTGATGAATAAATGGATGCCTATTTTTGCTTTAATGCCGATTGAAAGCATTACCACCGCCATGTTGCGTGAAGCGATTGATGATTATGGTTTTGAAAATGCCAAAACCAAAAACAACAATTTAATTCCCTTGCGTGGGGTTTTTGAATTGGCATTAGAAGAAGGCATTATTAGCAAAAACCCCATGTTGCCAATCAAAAATGACAAAGTACAAGAAGATGAGCCAGACCCTTTCACCAAAGAAGAAATGTTAGCCATGTTAAAATGGCTTAAAGCCAATATGAAAGGTGATGATATCAGTTATTACAATTATTTTGAAGTCGCATTTTTCACAGGTTGCCGTCCTAGTGAATTATTAGCGTTGCAATGGAAAACAGATTTTGATAAATTTAACAAAACATTGGCAATTTCTAAAAGCCGTGTGCGTGGACTAAACAAGCGTGTTACAAAAACACATACAGCTCGTAATATCCATTTACATGATAGGGCTTATCAGGCATTGTTAAGACAATATAAAATAACAGGTAATCAAGACTATATTTTTATTTGTCCTGATAGTCATGAACCGTTTTATGATGACCGTCCGCCACGCCGTAGACTAAAACAGGCGATGAAAGAACTAGGCATACGTTACAGAAGAGTATATAATACACGGCATACATACGCAACTTTGTTATTAACCAGTGGTGTTAATCCATTTTTTGCTTCAAGCCAAATGGGGCATAGTTTGCAGATGATGTTAAAACGCTATGCGAAGTGGATTGATATGGATAAAAGCAAAGCTGAAATTGCAAAGGTGGATTTTTAATCTTCCACACTTTTTTCCACATTTTTTTACAACTCAATGCAAATCAATAAAAAGCAAAAACGGTAATGCTTTGATTTTAAAGGGTTTTTTATAGCATAAGATTGCATTAATTTGCATAAAAACGGGTTCAAATCCCGCCGTTCCGACCATACTGTTGTTTAAGGGTGTTCGTTATTGTTCAATATTGTTGATTGAAATCCGTGTATTTTGTTGGTATATTTGTTGGTATATTAGTTCATTTTTATTTTATACCAACAAAAACCACCCAAAGGCTTGTTAATCATGGCTTTAACCGATACCCAAATTAGAAAACTTAAACCCACCGATAAATGCACGCCAAACCGCCCTGATAAATACAGCGATAATGACGGCTTGCAATTATGGGTTAGGCACACAGGCAGTAAAGTTTGGATATGTGCTTATCGCTACCAAAACAAACAGCAGTCTTTAACACTTGGCAAATACCCTGCTATGAGCCTATTGGAAGCACGGCAAAGATTGTTAGAAATTAAAGAGATGTTAGCCAGTGGCGTAAATCCACGCATTGAACGAGACAAGCAAAAAACCCTTGCCAGTGGTGTCATGATGTTTGACAGTTTGGCTAATCGTTGGTTTAGCGAAAAGCACCAACAGGGGGTAACGGCTAAGACCTATCAACGAGATTTTAACCAGTATCAAAGGGATATTAAGCCTTTTATCGGGCATAAAGACATTGACAAGATAACGCCTAATGAGCTATTGGACATAGCCAAACGCATTGAGAATAGGGGTAGTCTGACAATGGGCAAACGAGCCTTGCAGAAAATAGGGCAAGTTTATACCTATGCGATACAGCACGGTTTAATTAGCTACAATCCCACCTACAAATTATCAGACGCTTTAGCCGTTAGAGAAGTTAAGCACCATGCAAGGATAGATTTACGAGAATTACCAAAACTGTTAAAAGATATTGATAATAGCCCATGCACGCCGTTAATTAAATACGGCTTTATGCTACTTTGTTTAACGTTCGTTCGCACCAGTGAATTGCGGTTTATGCGTTGGTGCGAGATTGACGGCAATGTTTGGCGTATTCCTGCTGAACGCATGAAAATGAAACGCCCCCATATCGTACCCTTAGCACCACAAGCCATTGAGATTTTAAATATCATTAAATCGTTTGGTTTTTCTGATACCTATGTTTTTTATAATACCAGTACCCAAAAACCCATTAGCGAAAATGCGTTTACCAAGGCACTGGAGCGTATGGGCTATAAGGGGCGTATGACAGGACACGGATTTAGGGGGCTTGCAAGTACCACCCTACACGAACAACAGTACCAACACGAAGCGATAGAGCTACAATTAGCCCATGATGATAATAATAAGGTAAGTAAAGCCTACAATGGGGCAAAACTACTGCCCTATCGCATTAAGATGATGAATGAATGGGCGAATTTTATTGATAAAGTGAAAGATAACAAGCTAGATAATGTGATTTATTTTGATAAACCTAAACAGGCAAAGGCAATGTAGCAATTTTTCATGTTAAGCGATTTAACCGATTGGTATTATCATGTTAAGATTTTAGCATTTTTTTAACATGACCGCCAAAACGTGTTAAGCCGTTTAACATATCCGTGCTATTGCTACAAAATCATGATAATGTGATTTAAGGCTATCTAGCCAATCAAAGAGCCGTTAAATGACGGCTTTTTTTGTTGCTAAAGTTATGGGCAGGCGTGAATAATTGACACTATAAAACAATATCAAACAATGGTAAAATGTAGCAAACAACAAGTAAAAGGGGAAAGAGATGATATTAGATATCCCACCACAAACCGCCCAAATGATAATTGCAACGGCTGAACAACAGGGCGTAACGGTAAATGAGTTGTTACTATCCATTGCCAAACAGCCTAACGGTTTTGAATTTGTAGAGAATGACGGTATTGTTAGCAGTTATCACAATCATTTATCCAATGACGATTTACAAGCCTTGTATGATGACCTAGACAATGACAAGCCAAACGCTGAATTACAGGCATTAATGCAGAAATTTGGGGGCTTAGGTGTATAAAATCGCACTATTGGATAAACACCCCATGACCGACACGCCCGCCAAACTACCTATTATCATCATGACAGAGAGCGAAAAACAGGCATTAATCAATCTTTTGGATAATCCGTTTATATCGCTGAACGAGTTACAACAGGCGTTATTTGAGCGTGGTTATCAGTTAGTTAGGATTTAGGAGTAACAGCATGATTACATTAGATTTAACCCCAAATGAATTAACTTTTGTTGAGTATGAAAGCCAAAAACAGGGTATTACCGTTCAAGAATATTTTAAAAATATGCTTTCTCAATTTATGCCAAAAGCTAAACAAGAAAAGCCATTAAACCCTATGATAGCTAGGGCAATGGCAAATAAAAATCCAAGTGTTATCGCTGATATTGACGCAGTAGAATTGCAAAGACAATGGCGTAACGAGTGGTAAATATATGATGTAACCCCTTTTGTAAGGCTAGGAATTGCAAACCGAAAGGGCGGTAATCGCACCAACACCGCCCACCGCCTTACATTCCTTTTGTTGGTGCAAGGTGCGACTTTATGGGGTTAATGGCTGATATCCATAAAAATTTAGATGACTTTATACCTATTGGCGAAGTTTTATTACAAATATCATTTCAAAAACAAGAACCATTATTTGATATAGTGGAGTGGCTAAAATTTAAACATTTTGAGCTAATCAAACAACCGCTTTATATCAAACAAGAATATGACTTTATAGAAGTTACAGGGTTAGGAAAAGACGAAGTAGTTGAGCCTTTGGAAAAACAGGAGTTAATTAAGCTTTTTTTAGAAAATTTAAGCGATTTATTTTCTTTTGGTAGTGTAAGAAGCTGGGTTTATAGTGGCAAATATGAAAGTTTTTCATATCTTTATGGTTGCGACCGACCATTAAAAGATTGTTTTTATGATTATCATATGTACCAATTTAAAAAACAAGATTTATTGCAAGATGATATTTTTAAGGTTTTAGAAATTACCGAATTTTATTACCCAAACAACCAACTACCCCAAACCGTCAAAGACCAACAAACCCAAATAGACCGCCTAACGGCTGAAAACACGGCATTACAAGCCAAAATAGCCGAGCTTGAGAGCCAACATCTAGCAAGTGATAATTTACCACGAGTTGCAGGCGTGACTAATATTGATAATTTGATTTTAAATTTTGTTGAGATACAGGCGGTAAAAGGTGCTTATCTAAAATTTTACAAAGACCAAACCACCGCCCCAAAACAATTAACTGTAACAGACTGGATAACCCAAAATTATAGTGGTATTAACCCCAGTATGGCTAAATGGCTTGATAAAATATTACGCCAAAAATACAGTAAATAAAACTTTTAGCGTTACGCATTAGACCCTTGTTTTTACAAGGGTTTTTTGTTGTTTTTCATACCGTAACACTTAAGCTGTAACGCATAACGGAAAACCACTACTTAAAATACACCCACAAACAGCGATAAACAATATCGCATTTTATTAACCATTAATTTTGTGGAGTGTATCAAATTGTAGTGGCATAATAAACCTAGACAGCTGATAAGAGATTATAATACCCCAAACGGAGGCATAATCTCATGACAAAAGTACGTAAAACATACACACCCGAATTCAAATTAGAAATGATAAAACTCATAGAAGAACAAGGGCAAAAACCAAGTAATGTTGCAACCCAATATGAAATAGCCGAATCCACACTCGAAAACTGGCTAACCCGTTATCGCAGAGAAAAACGAGGCAACCCCATAACCAAAGGCAACGCCCTAACTGAAGAACAACGAGAAATCCAGCGACTAAAAA
>NZ_KB903795.1 GCF_000379845.1 Moraxella boevrei DSM 14165
CCAGCCCCAATATTTTGAGCTCTAGCCACTAAAGCTGCTTCTTGAGCTGTATATAGTGCGTTAGATACTCTTTTTACAAGACTAGCAGCACCTGCACCACCCAAAATTGCACCTGTATCAAATCCTTGCCAAAAACACTGTCTTTGGTCATCTGTATAATTACTCCATAGATAATAAGCTGTGATAGCCAAAACTATGGCAGCTAGAGCTAATAATATTAAAGATCCCCCTGCTGTAACCGCAGCTCCAAAACTTGCAAGAATAATTGAAAACAGAATACCAACCCCAAGCCCACCAATCATAGGTAAAATTCCCCCATCAGCCCCACCCCCAATCATATAAGCCCCAACCCCACTCTCAGGGTCAAGCACAATATACCCAGTCCCACTCCAACCAAACGCATTTATCTGTTTTTGTGAAATCGTTACTTCCTTACCTGCATTAATCGCATTTCGCACATCTGTCATTACATCCGTGCTGTGATTAAGTTTTGGTAAAATTTCTGAATAATTGGCTTTGGTAACCGTATAAATCGTTTGACCTTGAGAACTGGCAATCTGCAACGCTTTTACTGCTGAAATACCCTGAGCTTCCTTTTCAGTCGTATTAGGATCATCAAACAACTGTTCAGGAATCAAGTTTTCATTGAGCGACATACTCGGACCCGTCGCACGATTATAGGCAGTTACTTTGGCTCGGACATTATCTTTATCAACCGTTTGTTTTAAGATACGGTCAATATCCATAATCACCCCCTTGGGTTTGGTGTTGATTGCGATACCATAACGATATTGGGTACTCAATCCTGTTCCAAATGTACCAATACTCATATAAGGATTGGTGATAATCCCTGCTTGTTTTTGAGCAATCACATCTTGAGCCTGTAACACCGCAAAATAGCTTTGTACCCCTGCTTGCATGATAGCACCTGTCAAATCATGCTTGGTCAATCCTGCAAGAGCCGTTTGGTCTTTGGTTGCTTGGAATTTTTCTAATTTGGCTTTGGTATCTTCCAATGTTTTTTTAGTTTTCTCTAACTGTTGTTGGCTCATGCCTTGTAGATTGTAACCGATAGCATGATATTCCCCTGCTGTTACATCTTTATTCACAAGGCTTGGCAAATCACTGTTAGGGCTATTAAATCCGTATTTTAGTTTAACTTCAGAGCCTAGCTTGTAGCTACCTTTTGATAATAAAACTTCACCATCAAGGCTAAGTTCAGGGGTCATGTTGATATTGGTTGGTAGATAGCTCGGTAAAGTACCATTTTCATCTTTTGGCAGATAGTTTAGTAAGTTTTTTTCATCACTTTCATTAGCAGGTTTAAATGACAATGATAAGGGCTTACCTTGTAGTTTGGTGGTTGGTAGTTTTACCGTTGCAATTGGGCTATTTTCATCTAAATAACGATTAAAGCCAAACAACCCTGTATCAGTACTTTCAAATAGTTGCATTTCAAAATAATGCTTCATATTATCAGGCAACGTATGATAATCCCCAATCACTGTTTTGATTTTATAAGGCAAAACAGGGCTTAAAAACTGGCTTTTGTACGGTTTTATCGTGTCTGTACCCAATACATCGCCCACTGTTGCATCAGGGTGATGTTGTTTTAAGTAGGTTTCTACCTGTTTTTGGTAGTCTTGGATAGCCGTATTGACCGCATTTTGGTTAAGATTACTCACTGCCCCTGTTGTTTCGTTAATGGTAGCCCCTTGTTTGGCTTGGTCAATGAGTTTTTGAGCGTCAAAAGGCACTGCTTTGGCAAGGTCAATGCCTTTGGTGCGTATATACGATTTATAACTGGCATCAAGCGGTATCCACATATTGCCTTGGTTGTTGGCAAGATTATTGATAGAGCCTTTGGCAGGTAGATTGGTTACATTGGCTTCAACCCAAGTATGCTCTAAGCGTAAATATTTGGCTTCGCTACCGCTCATTAGGGCAGTATTGGGTACACCACCTTGCCCTAGTAGGTTTTGGGCAGCGTCTATGTTATTGACACCACCCACCCAATCCATGGCTTGTTTGGCAGGGATATCAACCGTACCATACACATAGCGTGCAGGGATTTTACTGGCTCTGAGTAATGCGATTAATAAGCTTGCGGTATCGGTTGCGTTACCACGCATGGTTTGCAAGGTGTAATCGGAGCCTTGAATACTGCCATAACTTGGTACAAATTCAATGTTATCATGTACCCATTTATAGATTTTTGTTGGGTTGTGGTCTAGTTCTTTGGCTTTGTCTTTGATAGCTTGGCTGATTTGTACATCATCGGTTTCACCAAGGTCAGCTTCACTCACTTGTGCAGGTAGGGATTTTAATACTGCCCATTCCCCTGCTTGGCTTTGTCCTGATAATTGGTTAATGGGGATAATGCCGTTTTTGTGTTGTTGGTTTAATAGATATTGTCCGATTTGGTATTCGGTTTGTCGCCATTGTTCTACGGCGGTGATTTTTTGTTTAAAGGTGGCAGGGGCGATAGCATTGGTATTTTCTTTAACAATGGGTTCTCTTACCTTGTTATTGGGTGTGCCCCATGGTAGGTTTTCCATGTCAGTTTGCCGTTTGACGGGTTGCCATGCTTCTAGTTGTTTGCTTAATGCTTGTAAGGCTTGATATTGTTGTCCACTCGTTGGGGCTTGTAGGGCGTTTTCTATCAAGTTTTGTAGGGTTTGATAGCGGTTTTGTGCTTCTTGGGTGAGTTCTTCATGTTCTGTTAGGGCGGTTTGATTGTTGCTGTTTTGTAGGGTGGTTTTTTGTTGTGCAAGCTCCGCCATTAGGCGGTTTTGTTCATCAGCTAGCTGTTGTTTTAAGTGTTCTAGTCTGTCTATGGTGTTTTGTAGTTGGGTTGGGTCGTAGTTGATAGTTTCACTATTGTTGGTAAATAGGCTGATGATGCCGTCTTTGGCTTTTTGGTAAATGCTTCTGCCTGTGCGTTTTTTTGTTTGGGTTTGTTGGTAGTCTTGGGTTTGTAGTTGGTATTGGGTGTTTAGGTTTACCAGTTGTTCATAGGCGTTTTCCCCAACAATACTTTGTTGTTGGGGAGCTTCTTGGGCTTTTGCTAGGGTTGCTGGTAGTACCAATACGTTTAACATCGCACTGGTACAAAGTAGGCTAACGCTTTTGGTGAGCCATGTGGCTTTTTGTTCGTTTTTGTTGTTGTTAAAAAATATACTCATTTTGTTTTCCTACTTTCTTCCTAGGGTAGTGGTTTTTTGCCGTTTCTTGCTAAATACCATTTGATTTGCAGGGCTTTTAATAGCTCATCAGCTTCATAACGTAACATAGTGCTTTGATGGGTTGGTGTTTCTTGCATTTTAGATAATGTTGTTGCAAGATTGGCGGCTTCATAAACCGCTAATTCATCAACTTTTGTATTTAAATGTGTTTGAATTAAGCCAATTTGTGTTTTAGCACCCAATGCTAATGTACCATTCGTACCAACAACACGCCATGGGTCAATATGTTGTTTCAGTAGTTTAATTCTACTAGCAATATCTCTGACCAGATAACGGCTTTCTAGTTGATTGATAACTTTATTGCCTTCACTAATTTTAATTTTAACGGCATGTGTCCCTGCTTGTTCAGGCAAACGCACCGTTAAGACCTCATTGATTGATTGTTTAGGTTTTAAGGTGATTTGATAGTGTTGTGTGGTGTTTTTTGTAATGCCACCTGTTGAGCCTAACCAATCCGCCCCATTTGGTAAACTGACCTCAACCGTAATGTGTTTTGGTGTGCTTGAACCATTGTTGAGTGTAATCGGAATTTTTACAGGCTCTCTTGAGACATATTCACCACGAGCTTTGACTCTTCGGTCTTTTAGCAGTTGTGATAAAATACTATTCCAACGTAATTGAGAGATATTGGCATTATTTTGGTAGATTGGTAGTTGGCTTGTTCTTGCCAAATCTAGACTACGGATTAAATCAAACGACATTACCATAGGATAACCCTTACCATATGGTGCAGTGGTGATTGCATTAAATCGTTGATGTGTGACTGGTTGATTTAAAAATTGTTGATTATTACCAAATATCGCCCAAACTTGCGTTGATTGGCTATTGGGTTTTAACGTCAATGCCCAATTACTATGTAAAGGTTGCCCTTTGATTTGCATTTGGGTATTTAACAGGGCAGTATCAATATTTTTATCATTTGTTGTGGGCAAATATTGGGTATTTGGGGTCATCTGTGATTGATTTATCACAGCTCTTCCTTGATAAGTTACCCCTGCTAATTTAAATAAATCATGGTTTAGCCAACTGTGCATACCTGCGTCAAATAATAGGTTATCGCCTGTATGCACTCTTTCTACCAACTCTTTGTAGGTGTGTGGACTTAAGTTTTCTACAGCACCCAATATCCAGTAGTTACCATAAATACCACTTTGTAATTCATGTCTAAATTCCCATGGATGTTTGACCAGTTTATAATTGACTTGTAAACGGTCAAGGTATGAACGAATAATGTTGGCTCTTTCATCAAAACATGGGTAGTTAAAGTTACCTGCTCCAGAGTTACTCAAGGAAGTGTACCAACCATTTTCACAACTATAGTAAACTAAAAGCGTATCTTTTTGATTTTCTTTGTTGGTAAAAGTTGCGGTAATAGGTGCTTCAATAAGTTTAATCTGGGTTTGGGCGATTGCCTTTTTCTCACCGTTAAATGTTGCTACCAACATCACAGTAACAATATCCCCATGATTACCTGTTGATAGCCATGTTTGGTTGCCTGAGACATGGTTTTGTGCAGATACATTACCATTAGGTAGCGAAATCGTGTGGAAAGCGGTGGTACTATCCCCCTTAAACAAGGCTATCTCTAAAGGAATGTTTGTAATTTTATGGTTGTTTGGATTATTTAATTGCCAATTAAGATTGACATTGTCGCCAATTTCTACCTGATGCGGACTGGTAATTGCACCTGATAAGTTGCTACCTGTTTCACTAACAGATAATACTTTAAACGTTTGGGTCAGGGTTTGACGGCTTTGTGAGCCATCAGGTGCTGTGGTAATACTGGTTACGACATAATCCCCTGCCGTTGCTTGATGAAGTGGCAAGGTAAAATACTGGTCTTTAATGGCATTTGGTGATAATTCTTGATAATTATATTGTTTTGTCCAGATGATTTGCCCTGTTGGGTCAGTAACGGTTAGGCTAATCTCTCTGGCGGTTGCCATGGCATTACTGGCAGTATTGAGTAGTCTTGAGTGAATTTGGACAAGGTCAGTTGCTTGGTATTGGGTTTTATCTGTTGCCAAAAGGGTGTTGGTTTGTCCAATGGCACCATCTGCAACAATGGAAAATGGTCTATTAACACTGGCAACAACTTGATTTTGATGAATCAGTTCAATTTTAGCGGTATAGTTACCAACTCTGTGTTGGGTTGTATTCCAGATATTTTTTAAGGTAGCACTATTTTCATTCAGTAAAGGCCTGCCAAGTACTGCTATGCCTAATTGGGTAGATTGTTCAGCAAATTGATGAATTGTATTGCCAACCTCATCTAAAATCGTAATTTTAACCTTAGGTGTTACGCTAAAACTGCCTAGATTAGTTGGAATACTGGTGATTTGTACTTGTTCATTGGCAGTATAAATATTTTTATCCAATGTTCCTGCTAAACTAAATCCTGTGAAATCAGCTGTTACACTAAGACTGGCAATGTTGTTATGTCGGCTATATTCTTGAATAACACCGTGATTATCTTGTGGTGCTGTTGGGTCGGTTGGGTTTGGAATACCTGTAGCACTCTCTATACCTGCACCTGCATCGTTGGCAATCACGACAATTTCGCCAAAGTCTTTTAGTGTACCTGTTAATGGGCTATAATCTAGGTTAATATCAACAAATTCATCAAACCCTAAATCTTTATCTAATCTAACAATACCCAATAGTTTGCTTTGACCTGTGTTGTCTTTTTGGTAAAAGCTAATTGGTGTGCCTTTAGGGGCGATTTTGGCTCCTGCATTGCCAATTCTGGCTCTAAATTGGGTTGGGGCATGAATGCCATTATCAATGATTTGTAAGTAAGATGTGGTTAAATCAACGGCTGATGTTGCATTCTGGTTTAATAGTAGGTTGGCTCGGTATGTGTTATGCACTTCCCAACTGTTTGGCTCTTTTACAGGTACACTTAAATCATCGTTAATATTGGTAACATGGTAACTGTACTGATTCCAAATGTTGCGAGTGTTTGCCCAGTCTTTGTTTTTGCCTGATATCATTCTTATACCATCACTATTAGATGTAATAATAATATCGGCATGACCATCTGCATCAAAATCACCGACTATTGGATATTCATGTGCAGTTGGTGTCCTATTTGGGATTTTAATGCGTTCTACTCCTGTACTCGCATCATAAATCCTTAAATATTGCTCATCAAAATGAACCGCTTCTGTTTTACCATCATTATCAAAATCAAAAACCGTTGAACCTGTGCCACCTGACCCATCATTAATTGGTGTATTCCAAATAATACTTCCATCACCACGCATAGCCACATAATTATAAGTACGAGCAACACCAATATCTGATAGACCATCACCATCAAAATCAGCAATCACAGGTGAACCTCCAGAACTTGCAGGTGCATTATATTCTGCTAGTAACTGTCCATTTTTTGCA
>NZ_KB903796.1 GCF_000379845.1 Moraxella boevrei DSM 14165
AACATGGTTTTTACCATGTTTTTATTTGTGTTTCGTTTATAGCACCCCAAAGACGAAACCCCCTTCAGATTTGAAGGGGGTAGATATAGGGGGAGCTGACGATGACCTACTTTCACATGGGCGAACCACACTATCATTGGCGTATTGTTGTTTCACTTCTGAGTTCGGGAAGGGATCAGGTGGGACCAACAAGCTATAATCGTCAGCGAAAAGGGATAGAGAAATGATAATTATTAAGATTGTTTTAACTTGTAAAGTGAACCAATCAAGGCGTGATATTAAATCGTTAGATCTACAAACACACTTAAGCGTTGTATAGTCAAGCCAAACGAGCAATTAGTATTGGTTAGCTACACACATCACTGTGCTTCCACACCCAACCTATCAACGTCGTCGTCTACAACGGCTCTTTAGGGAAATCTAATCTTAAGGTGGGCTTCCCGCTTAGATGCTTTCAGCGGTTATCCCATCCGAACATAGCTACTCGGCAATGCGACTGGCGTCACAACCGAAACACCAGAGGTTCGTCCACTCTGGTCCTCTCGTACTAGGAGCAGATCCTCTCAAATTTCCAACGCCCACGGTAGATAGGGACCGAACTGTCTCACGACGTTCTAAACCCAGCTCGCGTACCTCTTTAAATGGCGAACAGCCATACCCTTGGGACCTGCTTCAGCCCCAGGATGAGATGAGCCGACATCGAGGTGCCAAACACCGCCGTCGATATGAACTCTTGGGCGGTATCAGCCTGTTATCCCCAGAGTACCTTTTATCCGTTGAGCGATGGCCCTTCCATACAGAACCACCGGATCACTAAGACCTACTTTCGTACCTGCTCGACTTGTGGGTCTCGCAGTTAAGCGCGCTTTTGCCTTTATACTCTTCGAACGATTTCCGACCGTTCTGAGCGCACCTTCGTACTCCTCCGTTACTCTTTAGGAGGAGACCGCCCCAGTCAAACTACCCACCATACATTGTCCTTAGATTTGTTAATCTCAAGTTAGAACCCCAACATAACCAGGGTGGTATTTCAAGGTTGGCTCCATAAGGACTGGCGTCCCTACTTCAAAGCCTCCCACCTATCCTACACAAGTTAGGTCAAAGTTCAATGTAAAGCTGTAGTAAAGGTTCACGGGGTCTTTCCGTCTAGCCGCGGGTACACAGCATCTTCACTGCGATTTCGATTTCACTGAGTCTCTGCTGGAGACAGCGCCGCCATCATTATGCCATTCGTGCAGGTCGGAACTTACCCGACAAGGAATTTCGCTACCTTAGGACCGTTATAGTTACGGCCGCCGTTTACTGGGGCTTCGATCAAGAGCTTCGCTTACGCTAACCCCATCAATTAACCTTCCAGCACCGGGCAGGCATCACACCCTATACGTCCACTTTCGTGTTTGCAGAGTGCTGTGTTTTTAATAAACAGTTGCAGCGGCCTGGTATCTGCGACTGCCAACAGCTCAGGAAGCAAGTTCCATCACCATCAGCAGCGTACCTTCTCCCGAAGTTACGGTACCATTTTGCCTAGTTCCTTCAGCAGAGTTCTCTCAAGCGCCTTAGTATTCTCTACCTGACCACCTGTGTCGGTTTCGGGTACGATTTGTTTATGACTATCGCTTAGAAGCTTTTCCTGGAAGCAGGGTATTTGCCACTTCGCTGTACATGTACAGCTTGCTATCAGATCTCAGTAATAGTCTAGCGGATTTGCCTACTAAACCTACCTACATCCTTCCACTTGGACAACCATCGCCAAGCTGGCATAACCTTCTCCGTCCCTCCATCGCATCATAAACAAGTATCGGAATATTAACCGATTTCCCATCGACTACGCCTTTCGGCCTCGCCTTAGGGGTCGACTCACCCAGCCCCGATTAACGTTGGACTGGAACCCTTGGTCTTCCGGCGAACGGGCTTTTCACCCGTTTTGTCGTTACTCACGTCAGCATTCGCTCTTGTGATACCTCCAGCATACCTTACAATATACCTTCATCGGCTTACACAACGCTCCCCTACCACTTAATTGAAACAATTAAATCCGCAGCTTCGGCTCCTAGTTTGAGCCCCGTTACATCTTCCGCGCAGGCCGACTCGACTAGTGAGCTATTACGCTTTCTTTAAAGGGTGGCTGCTTCTAAGCCAACCTCCTAGCTGTCTGTGCCTTCCCACATCGTTTCCCACTTAACTAGGAATTTGGGGCCTTAGCTGGCGGTCTGGGTTGTTTCCCTCTTGACAACGGACGTTAGCACCCGCTGTCTGTCTCCCGGATATCACTCATCGGTATTCGGAGTTTGCATCGGTTTGGTAAGTCGGGATGACCCCCTAGCCGAAACAGTGCTCTACCCCCAATGGTGTTCGTCCGAGGCGCTACCTAAATAGCTTTCGGGGAGAACCAGCTATCACCGAGTTTGATTAGCCTTTCACCCCTATCCACAAGTCATCCCCTGGCTTTTCAACGACAGTGGGTTCGGTCCTCCGGTAACTGTTACGTCACTTTCAACCTGCTCATGGATAGATCACTCGGTTTCGGGTCTATACCCTGCAACTATACCGCCCTATTAAGACTCGGTTTCCCTACGGCTCCCCTATTCGGTTAACCTTGCTACAGAATATAAGTCGCTGACCCATTATACAAAAGGTACGCCGTCACCCAACAAGTGGGCTCCGACTGCTTGTATGCACACGGTTTCAGGTTCTATTTCACTCCCCTCACAGGGGTTCTTTTCGCCTTTCCCTCACGGTACTGGTTCACTATCGGTCAGTCAGGAGTATTTAGCCTTGGAGGATGGTCCCCCCATCTTCAAACAGGATTTCTCGTGTCCCGCCCTACTTAATATGCTTCATATAATGTTTAAAATACTGGACTATCACCATCTACGGTCAGTCTTCCCAAACTGTTCTTCTACATTATATTCAGTCGGCTCCTCCCCGTTCGCTCGCCGCTACTAAGGGAATCTCTATTGATGTCTTTTCCTCGGGGTACTGAGATGTTTCACTTCTCCCGGTTCGCCTCGTATAAATACGATACCTACCTTATGATAGGTGGGTTTCCCCATTCAGATATCGCCGGATCACAGGATATTGCCGCCTCCCCGACGCTTTTCGCAGGCTGTCACGTCTTTCTTCGCCTCTGACTGCCAAGGCATCCACCATGTGCACTTCATTACTTGACTATACAACCTTAAGCATGCTTAATTCGTATAGATAATGGTAACGATCTTAATACCTAGTTTACGCTTGATTCAGTTCTCTTTACTTTTTTGGTGATTATTATTTTGGGATAATCACCAAGGTTAATTATTTACGTTGGATAAATAATTAACCCAGACTCATTTCTCTATGTTGTTATTTAGTTATCTTTACTCTCGTCAAGTAAATATTTTGTCTACATTTAGTAGAAATAAATAAGCTCTTTGTTTATTTAAACTTTTTTATTTCTATCAAATCGTGGTGGAGTTAAGGAGAGTCGAACTCCTGACCTCCTGCGTGCAAGGCAGGCGCTCTACCAACTGAGCTATAACCCCGCTATGTTAAGGCATAGTGGTGGGTCTAATAAGACTTGAACTTATGACCCCTGCCTTATCAAGGCAGTGCTCTAACCAACTGAGCTATAGACCCAATTTCTCAATAAAAAACAACTTGCTGTAGATTCTCTGCTGTCACTGCTTTAAGGAGGTGATCCAGCCGCAGGTTCCCCTACGGCTACCTTGTTACGACTTCACCCCAGTCATCGACCACACCGTGGTAATCGCCCCCTTACGTTAGGCTAACTACTTCTGGTGCAATAGACTCCCATGGTGTGACGGGCGGTGTGTACAAGGCCCGGGAACGTATTCACCGCGGCTTTCTGATCCGCGATTACTAGCGATTCCGACTTCATGGAGTCGAGTTGCAGACTCCAATCCGGACTACGATAGGCTTTTTGAGATTGGCATCACATCGCTGTGTAGCTACCCTCTGTACCTACCATTGTAGCACGTGTGTAGCCCTGGTCGTAAGGGCCATGATGACTTGACGTCGTCCCCGCCTTCCTCCAGTTTGTCACTGGCAGTATCCTTAAAGTTCCCGGCTTTACCCGCTGGCAAGTAAGGAAAAGGGTTGCGCTCGTTGCGGGACTTAACCCAACATCTCACGACACGAGCTGACGACAGCCATGCAGCACCTGTATCAGAGTTCCCAAAGGCACTAAGCTATCTCTAGCAAATTCTCTGTATGTCAAGACCAGGTAAGGTTCTTCGCGTTGCATCGAATTAAACCACATGCTCCACCGCTTGTGCGGGCCCCCGTCAATTCATTTGAGTTTTAACCTTGCGGCCGTACTCCCCAGGCGGTCTACTTATCGCGTTAACTGCGCCACTAAGTAATCAAGTCACCCAACGGCTAGTAGACATCGTTTACGGCGTGGACTACCAGGGTATCTAATCCTGTTTGCTACCCACGCTTTCGAACCTCAGTGTCAGTATGGTGCCAGGGGGCTGCCTTCGCCATCGGTATTCCTCCAGATCTCTACGCATTTCACCGCTACACCTGGAATTCTACCCCCCTCTCATCTACTCTAGCTTAACAGTATCACATGCAGTTCCTAGGTTAAGCCCAGGGATTTCACATGTGACTTATCAAGCCACCTACGCTCGCTTTACGCCCAGTAATTCCGATTAACGCTCGCACCCTCTGTATTACCGCGGCTGCTGGCACAGAGTTAGCCGGTGCTTATTCTGTAGGTAACGTCATCATCATCAGGTATTAATTGATAACTCTTCCTCCCTACTTAAAGTGCTTTACAACCAAAAGGCCTTCTTCACACACGCGGCATGGCTGGATCAGGCTTTCGCCCATTGTCCAATATTCCCCACTGCTGCCTCCCGTAGGAGTCTGGGCCGTGTCTCAGTCCCAGTGTGGCTGATCATCCTCTCAGACCAGCTATGGATCGTCGCCTTGGTAAGCCCTTACCCCACCAACTAGCTAATCCAATTTAGGCTCATCTCATAACAACAGCATAAATGCCATCTTTCCCCCGTAGGACGTATGCGGTATTAATTTGGGTTTCCCCAAGCTATCCCCCATTATGAGGCAGATTCCTAAATATTACTCACCCGTTCGCCACTAATCATATCTAGCAAGCTAGATACTCATCGTTCGACTTGCATGTGTTAAGCCTGCCGCCAGCGTTCAATCTGAGCCATGATCAAACTCTTCAGTTTAATCTTTCTTCTTTGAGTCGCTTTTTATCATAATAGTCACTATCATGACATTAATACAACTCAGACTCTTCTTATACTGCCTGCTCAAATAAACTTACGAAAGTTCTCTTCTGTACAATTTATATAAAAAGATTTTTTTATCTTATATCTTATTCGTAACAGAGAAAATCTACACAAGTTGTTTTCTATTTCATCTCTTTTATTGAATTATCTAACTATGTCTTCCATATGTCAGATTAGGTCGCATATTCTATCACAGTTTTTTAAGCTGTCAAGAACTTTTTTCGCTTTTTTTGTTTTCTTTTTTATGCTTTTTTTTATTTTCTTTTTTAAAAAAAAATAAATATTTAATATAAAAAAGATTTCTCTTTGAAAGAAAGCTCGCTATACCTTATACTTTCGCTTTGCCCCTATCGTGGGTGCGTATTATATAGTCTTTTTAATTCCAGTCAAGCAGTTTTTGTGAAAAAAATCGGGTTTTTTG
>NZ_KB903797.1 GCF_000379845.1 Moraxella boevrei DSM 14165
TTTTTTTAGTCGCTGGATTTCTCGTTGTTCTTCAGTTAGGGCGTTGCCTTTGGTTATGGGGTTGCCTCGTTTTTCTCTGCGATAACGGGTTAGCCAGTTTTCGAGTGTGGATTCGGCTATTTCATATTGGGTTGCAACATTACTTGGTTTTTGCCCTTGTTCTTCTATGAGTTTTATCATTTCTAATTTGAATTCGGGTGTGTATGTTTTACGTACTTTTGTCATGAGATTATGCCTCCGTTTGGGGTATTATAATCTCTTATCAGCTGTCTAGGTTTATTATGCCACTACAGGCACACGGCATGATAGAGATATCAACGCCAGTAAGAACATTCTTGTGGTCGGGCTTGACTGTCTGGGAGCAGGAATCCCCGAACGATAGGGAGGGGAGGAAGTCAACAATGTTAATCCGAAATAATACGTCATTTATCCGATAAACTCTAGAAAAATGTTATGAATTACTTTATATTTATACTTAATTATATTTATAATATAGAGCGTATAATTTTTTGATTTATTATCAAATTTCATTAAATTATGTTAATAGCATTTAATTTCAAATGAATATCGGAAGTGATACCTGTAGTCGTATAGACTATTTTTTTAATAACCATTAGGAGTATCAACATGTTAAAAAAACTCAGCACTATCGCAATCAGTGCGATAGTATTGTCAGGTTGCCAAAGCGTCCCTAGTATGGGAAAACATGGCAATCAAGCACACGTTGGTAGTGTGGCGTGGAACACGACAGGTGCAGGCTACACAGAGCTAAGCCGTGAGCGTATTCCAACCGACCAAGCAAACCTCGTATTTATCCGTTCATCTGAAAATATGACTGACCAATCCAGTGCCAATATTGCGTTGAACGATGATTACTTGGTAAGTTTGCAAGGCAATCACTATACCCAATCACTGGTATGCAGTGGTTCGGCATTGATTAGTGTGCAACCAACGGGCGAAAAATCTAACGATTTAAAAGCCAATGGTAAGTTGTTTAACTTACAACCACAACAAACCTATTATTTCCATATCAATGTTGACAAAAACAATCAACCAACTATTGACCAAATCACTGCAGACAGTGCCAAACAATTGTTAGCACAAAAAGGGTATCAATCACACCAAATCAGCCGTGTGGTTAACGATTGCCAAGCCCCTGCAACAACGCCAGTTGTTCCTGCAAAAGTCGTCCCTGTAAAGCCAGTTAAAACTAGTATTGCACCTGTGCAAGTTGCCCCTGTCAACGTACGTTTAAATGTATTATTTGACCATGACAAAAGTGTGGTAAAGAACCCGTACCAACAACAATTAGCCCAATTAAGCGAATTTTTAACAGCCAATCCTGATGTAACCGCCGTGATTGAAGGTCATACCGACTCAAACGGTGATAATGCCTATAACCAACGTTTATCACAACGCCGTGCCGATGCGGTTAAAAATGTGCTCGTAAAAAATCATGGCATCGCGTCAAATCGTTTAAGCACCAAAGGTTATGGCGAAGAGCGTCCAGTTGCTAGCAATGCAACTGCTGAAGGTCGCCAAGAAAACCGTCGTGTTATCGTGGTTGTAGCTCAATAATATTAATAAGGTAAAGAAAAATGAAAAATATCGCAGTAAAAGTACATAATACCAATAAAACGGTACAACAAGCTCAAGTCGTAACCCAAGACGGTCAACCAACCGTTATCCAAGCTCAAAAAGGCGTAAACTACGAATTTTTGGACCAAGCGACGGGTCGTGCCCCACATCACATTATCACTAAACGTGAAGGCAATGATTTGCACGTTTCTTTTGAAGAAAATGGAAAAGAAGCCGACTTAATCATTGAAGATTTTTATAGCTACCCAGACAGTGGTTTAATTGGTTTGGCTGAAAATGGACAATACTACAATTACATCCCAGACACAGGCAGTGTACAAGACTATGTAACTCAGCTAAATGTCGGCGATGTTGAAGGTCAAGCACTGGGTGGTGAAGGCTTTCCAGCACCTTGGTGGGTTGCTGGCAATGCCGATATGAACGTGTTCCCATGGTTGTTAGGTTTAGGTGCAATTGGAGCAATCGCTGCTATCGTAAGTGATGACGATGATAATAACAATAACGTAACGCCAACGCCAACGCCAAATACAGTTATATTAAGTAATCTGTCAGTTGCGAACTTAAGTGATGGTAGCAATAATGTTCAAATCACGGGTAAAGTTCAAATCAATAGCGAAGATGCGCGAGCAGGAACAACCGTTGACATCACTTTACCAAATGGTAAAATCGTACCAGCAACCGTTGGTGACAATGGTCAATACTCAGTCATTCTAAGTGATGCTGAAAGTTTGAATGCCTTAAAACAAGGTCCAAAAGTTACTGCAAGTAAAGATAATGTAACCGATATTTTTAACCTAACGCCAGCACCAAAAATCGACCCAGTATCAAAACAAGACACTACTGTAACGGGTACAGCTGAGCCAAACAGTGAAGTGACTGTTAAAGGCAAAGCGGGTAAAGAGCTTGGTAAAGCAACCACCGACGCGAATGGTAAGTGGTCACTTCCAGTACCAGCAGGTACGGAACTAACTTCAGGCGAAGACTTAACCGCTACTGCTACCAAAGCAGGCAGTAATCCATCATTGCGTGATGACGAAATCGTTACCCCGCCAAAACCAACCATCAACCCAGTTGATGAAACTAGCCCTATTAGTGGTACAGCTGAACCGAACCAAAAAGTTGAAGTCACTCTACCAAATGGTACAACAGCTTCTACAGTTTCTGATGATAAAGGTAACTGGATTGTACCTAATCCAGGTTTAAATAAAGGTGATAAATTAACGGCCGAAGCCGTTGTTAGCGTTGATGGCAAAGATATTAAATCAGAACCACAACCTGAAAATGTTATTGATAACACCCCACCATCCGAGCCACAAATCAATCCTGTCAAAGATGGCGACACCACGGTGTCAGGTACAGCTGAACCAAATAGTAAAGTCACCTTAACTGATAAAGATGGCAATAAAATTGGCGAAACAACCGCTGATGACAAAGGTAACTGGACAACTAAAGTAACCACGCCACTAAAAGAAGGTGACGAAGTCAAAGCGACCGCAACTGATGCGTCAGGCAACCCGTCACAACCAGCAGAACAACTTGTTGTTGATACCAATGCACCAAATGCCCCTGACATCAAACCTATTGCCGATGACAATAAACCAATCAGTGGTACAGCCGAACCAAACAGCACTGTAACTGTTACTTTCCCTGATGGTAAAACGGCTACCACAAAAGCCGATGACAAAGGCAACTGGAGTGTACCAAATCCAGGCTTAAACCCAGGCGATAAAGTAACTGCTACTGCTACGGATGCCAATGGTAACGAGTCACCAAAAGCAAATGGGTCTGTCAATGACACTACGCCACCACAACAACCTGTTATTAATGGTGTAAAAGAAAGTGATGATACTGTCACAGGTACAGCAGAGCCAAACAGCACAGTCACGGTAACCTTTCCAAATGGTACGACTGCGACCGTGAATGCTGACAAAGACGGTAAATGGAGCGTTCCAGCTGACCCAAGTGTTAAAGATGGTGGCAAGATTACAGCCACTGCTAGAGACAACGCAGGCAACACTTCAGAAAAGGCAGAAGAGCCAATCGTGGATGACTTAGCTCCACCTGCCCCAAGCGTCAATCCTATCACCGAAGGGAACCCTATCACAGGTACGGCACAGCCAAATACCACCATCACCATCAAAGATAAAGATGGTAATACCATCGGTACAGCCACCACTGATGATAAAGGCAATTGGAGTGTTCCAGCTCATCCGAATGTCAAAACTGGCGATGAAGTCACTGCAACTGCTACTGACCAAGCTGGTAACACATCTAGCCCAACCAAAGAAGTGGTGATTGATGACAAAGCCCCAAGTGAGCCAAGCATCAACCCAATCAAAGATGGCGATACCACTATCACAGGTACAGCTGAACCAAACTCAACAGTTAGCATTGATACCAATGGTGATGGTACGCCTGATAAAACAGTAAAAGCTGACGATAAAGGCAACTTTACAGCTACTGTAGACACCCCATTAAAAGCAGGTGACAAAGTGACAGCCACTGCTACAGATAAAGCAGGCAACACCTCAAAACCTGCCAACGAGCCAGTTGTTGATACCACTGCACCGAACCAACCTGATATTTTACCAATTGACGGTGACAACAAAGAGGCACCGATTAAAGGTACAGCCGAACCAAACAGCACTGTAACTGTTACTTTCCCTGATGGTAAAACGGCTACTACAAAAGCTGATGACAAAGGTAATTGGGAATTACCAAATCCAGGTCTAAACACAGGTGACAAAGTAACCGCTACTGCTAAAGACAATAGTGGTAAAGAATCTTCACCTGCTGAAGCAGTGGTAAATGGTGATATCACCCCACCAGCAAAACCAACCGTAAATGTATCAGATGACGGCAAAACCATTACAGGTACAGCAGAGCCGAACTCAACTGTTGAAATTGACACCAACGGTGACGGACAACCTGACATCACAACCAAAGCTGATGAGAATGGCAATTATACCGCTCCACTAGATAAACCATTAACTAATGGCGAAACAGTGACAGCCAGAGCCAAAGACCCAGCAGGCAATATATCAGCACCAGCGACTGATACTGCCCCTGATACTCAGCCAACCGAAACCGCCATTAATGACAAAGGCGACACCGTAACTGTTACGGGTGCAAAACCGGGTGACACAGTCACGGTTAAAGACCCTGCAACTGGCGAAACCATTGGTACAGGTACAGTTGGTAATGATGGTAAAGCGACCATTACATTAGATAAACCAATCACTAACGGTGAAACTGTTCCTGTCACTGTGGGTACAGAAGATAAACCAGTGACAGCTCCTGATACAGTTCCAACCAATACCAGTATCAATCCAACAGGCGACACTGTAACTGTTACGGGTGCAAAACCGGGTGACACAGTCACGGTTAAAGACCCTGCAACTGGTGAAACCATTGGTACAGGTACAGTTGGTAAAGATGGCAAGGTAGAAATCCCATTAACCAAGCCAATTACTGATGGTTCAACAATTCCGGTAACTGTGGGTGAAGAAAATAAACCAGTAACAGCACCTGATGCGAGTGACAAAACAGCACCTAATGCACCGACAACCGCACCTGATATGACACCAGAAACGGACACAGGGGCTAAAAATGATGACAACATCACCAAAAATGACAAGCCATCATTTGTTGTACCAGCACCACAAGAGGGTGAAACGCCAGTGTTGTTAGTAGACGGCAAAGAAGTTCCAGCGGACTTTGACCCAAATACCAACACACTCACACCAAAACAGCCAATTGAACCTGGCAAGCACAAAGTAACCACTGCGGTGAAAGACTCAGCAGGGAACGTGAGTGACCCAAGTCCTGAATTGGCAATTGAGATTGACAAAACAGCACCTAATGCACCGACAACAGCAC
>NZ_KB903798.1 GCF_000379845.1 Moraxella boevrei DSM 14165
TCTTTTTTTAGTCGCTGGATTTCTCGTTGTTCTTCAGTTAGAGCGTTGCCTTTGGTTATGGGGTTGCCTCGTTTTTCTCTGCGATAACGGGTTAGCCAGTTTTCGAGTGTGGATTCGGCTATTTCATATTGGGTTGCAACATTACTTGGTTTTTGCCCTTGTTCTTCTATGAGTTTTATCATTTCTAATTTGAATTCGGGTGTGTATGTTTTACGTACTTTTGTCATGAGATTATGCCTCCGTTTGGGCTATTATAATCTCTTATCAGCTGTCTAGGTTTATTATGCCACTACACATTTCATAAATACCGCCTGTGTTTGGAAGTAGTTTGTAATCGCCAAAATTACCATTTTCAGCCCTTTTCAACCTTGCCACGATGCCAACAAGCCCTAAAGGGTCTTTAAGATTTTGCAACCACTCATCAAACACAACCGTTTTATTTAATATAAACTTTTCACTCATGATAAAGCCCTTTGTTTTGTGTATTGTAAACTTTCGGATAATAAAAAGCAATCATCAACACGCCTGCCCAAAATATTATTAAGTTTTATTAATAATAAAACCCTTTAACCACAAGGGATAAAGGGTTGATTAAGTAATTAAGTAGCATTTTTATGCCATTACTTTTTTCAACTTAATAAT
Source organism: Moraxella boevrei DSM 14165 (assembly GCF_000379845.1). Lineage (GTDB taxonomy): Bacteria > Pseudomonadota > Gammaproteobacteria > Pseudomonadales > Moraxellaceae > Faucicola > Faucicola boevrei. The sequence continues at coordinate 643 of NZ_KB903798.1, forward strand.
TTAGGGTTGTTCAAAAGTTTGCAAAATAACCCTACATTTTTTGGCTTAAACTAAGCTGTAGCCCCATTGTTTAATATGATTTTGGCTAAATTATATAGTTTGGTTAAAGATAGTATTAATAGACTTTTTTTATACATTAAGGGAACTTGCTAAACTTGCTAAAATTCGTTCTAATCCTTTATTTGCAATGGTTATAGCTTAGCAAGCCATTTGCTAACGATTGCTAACGTTGCTAAAGTTAATTGCTAATTTGATGAGATTTAGCAGAAGTTTAGCAACCTTAGCTAAGCTTAGCAGTGGTCTGCTAAGGTTAAAACCCTTTATTTAAAAGGGTTCTAGACATATTTAGCAACTTTAGCAAGTCTGCTTATATTATAAAATAAACAGATTAATAATAACTTTAGCAAAATTAAAATAAACATGGATTAATTTTTACAAGTTTTTTGCGTCCGTCTTTTTCCTGTTTAATATAACCCATGCTTTCCAAATCATCTAGTAAAAAATGGATTTTCTTACCCCTTAATCTATTAGGTGCATTTTGGGTAATATATGGTTTATCTAAAACATTGGTATTTTTAGCTTTCGCCTTGTTAATAATCCACTCAATCAATTCTTCACACTCATTTTTACCGTTTGGGATATCTAAGTAACGTAACCGCTCATTAATAGAATATTCAACCAACAAAAACGCCCTTTGTAAATATTCCACATTCACCGCCTTTTGACAATCAAAAAACGCAAAAAGGGTCGCTATCCGTGTAGCATTTTCAGCCATACGACTAGCAAACGCCCTAAAATTTGCCAAATCCTTGCCAACTTTTTGCCGTGTTTCTATAAACTGTTGAAAGTCTGCTAAGTATTGCCGTGCATTTTCGCCAAACGGTAAATCAACACGTTCATTGTTGCGTTCGTTTGGTGGTGGGTCTAACAGTAAATAACATCTTTGCCAAAATGCTATTAGTCGTGGGTCATCTTTTGGGTCGGTGGTTAACCGCTCTTTGCTATTCCAAACACGCTCACCAATTAATGACGGCTCAAACGATAACAAACATCTTGCCAAAAATCCCTGCCCGTTCATCATTTCATCACACATTGCAGGTTTAATAACGGCGTTTTGCCCTGCTAAATCAATCGTCAAACGCACATCATAAGCGGTTGTGAGTGGTGTTGCGTGGTTGCTACGCTGTGAACGCTCACGGCTTGCCGTACCGTCACTATAGAGTTTGGTTAAACTTGATAGGGCATTTGCCACGCCGTCCGATTTTAAGCTATATCCGCCAAAAAATTGTCCTGCTTCATCAGTTACCCACGATATATTTTGATTAGTGCCAAATATAAAACGGTCTAATAGGCTTTCTATGGTAATATCATTTACAAGCTGTTTAGGATTGTTGGGTTTTGGCTCATCTTGCAAAAACTGGCTTAATTCTTTGCCTTTTAAGCTGTCTTTTTGGGCTTGCCACTCGCTAATGTCTGCTACATAGCTTTGATAGCGGGTTTTTTCATGTTGATAAATGGCATAATAAGCTAGTTTATTTGCTTGCGTTTTTCCTGCACCGCTTTCACCTTCGGTCAATAAAAATAGACTGGCAGGCTTGTGTTCATGTCCAAACGGTGCATTAACATGGCATTGCCCCATGCTTGACAACGCCCCTAATACGGCTTGCCCTGCCATGCTAAGCGGTGTTTGTGCATGGTAGGCAATGGCAGTTACCGCCCCATGCAATACGCCTGTAAATGCGTTGATTGGATAAGGATTATTAAATAGGGGCGTATCATTCAGCGGTTGCAACTCGCCCCATTCATCAACCTGTAATAACTTAACTTCTGTCCCGTCCATATTCTCAATCGCTTGCAAGCCACTATGTCCGATTAACTCATAATATAACGTATCTTGCAAGGTATGAAAGGTGCTAACCGATTTTACGTTATAGCCGTTAAATTCGTTCGCATAATCATTCTCAAAACCGCCGTAAATGCTTATGCGTTGCTTTTGGCTAAAAGATTTCACCACGCCTGCCAAATATCGCTCATTGAATGGCATAATAAAGCGATAATTGCTAAAATCATCATTCAAATAAGCATAAAACGCCGTTATGTCTGCCAAACTTGGGCTTGCGATAATCTCACCTTGCGTACCAATCAAAAACGCCCCCAAATTATCATTCACTAAAAACGGCTCTGCACCGCTCAATGGATAAACCGCCAAATTACACGCCTGTAACTCATCATCAACCATTAACACGCCGATACTATCGGCGGTGGGTCGGCTATTACCACTAACTAAAATATCATCTGCCAAATATACAAAGTTAGATTGTGGCATTAAATGCCATAACGTGTTTAGTGTATCGTGCGTTTGTAGTTGGGCAGGCGTGGCAGTTGGAAAGGTGTTGATAAATTTCATAAAGTGATTTAATTGCATAAAAAATCCCTATAGCCCTAAGCGGTGCATAGGGCTGTTTGTTATTATTTTTGTGTTTAGCACGGCGTGCTAGTCGTGCGTTAACATGGCAGTCGGTGCATTGATAAGGTCATCTAGTTGGCTACTGGTATTGTTTGCCGTTTGGCTATGCCACAAAAGTGCGTTATGGATAATATTTGCCAAATAGGGGTTTTTGCCGTTGGTTGATTTTTCATCAAAATATAACGCATTTTCAATATTAAAAAGCCCCGTTATTAATTCATCTAACAACGCTTGAATGTCGGTTAAATCATCACGTTTTACCAAAATCATATTGTTTTTGGCAGGCGTGTCGGTCGCTTGTGTGGTGGTACGTGAAGTATTTGGAAGTTTAGGCATGATAGCCCCCTATGTAATTTTGAGTTAATGAAAAATTCCCTAAAATAGGGTGGTTTGGTCTCACTCTCGGTTTACATAGCAACCGCTCTACATATTCGCCTAATGGCTTATTTTGTAATATCAACCAAACCATAAAGAATAGGCGTAAAAAGCCTGTATATGGTAGGAATTGCCCTGTGATAGGCGTAAAAAAAGCCAATATATGACGGTTTGGCGAACCGCTATGTAATTTTGAGAGAAAGCTATTATCTTTCACGCCTGCCACTTTGACAAGTGAAAAAAATTCACTCATTAAACCTTTAAAATTAAATTTACTCATGATAGAATACCTTTACTGTTGTAGTGGGCTTGTTTGATAACAAACAAGCCTTTTTCATGGATAAATCGTTTAGTTAAAGAAAACTAAACTTAGCTTTCAAAAACTATCCGAATTTTTTAATTTTGCGGTCGTAAAAATTTGCTTAGGGGTGCGGTCATACAACCTAGCCCCCTTGAACTTTTTTACCGCCCCTATCCGTTACCAGTCGTTACCCCCTTTATCTAGGCTGTATTGAATAACCCTTGCACCGCCTGCAGTCGTTACCCATTCTTTAACAATCGGTAAACCCTTTCGGATTAATTCCCCCATACGTTGGGAATAGCCCAAAATGCGGTAGCGTTGGATAATCTCAAGCCCTGTTAGTCGCTCGCCACGTTCTAAAGCTTTTTTTAGGGTTTGGCACTGGGTTAAGGTGTTGGTCTGTTTTGGGGCAGGCGTGTTCATGCGTTGCCCCCTTGTGCTTCTAGCCATGCCAAAACATCAGCGTTACGCCACACGGTAATGGTTGGGCTTAGTTTGGTTGGTTTTGGGAATTTGCCATTTTTTACCATATTCCATAACGTGGTACGGCTTACTGGTACAAACTTTAATACGTCTTTGGCTCGGCTCATGCCTTGCGGTGGTAGGGTGTTTGGTGTCATTTGTAGTGGTCAAGTTTAATTAGACAGCTTTTAAGAGATTTTGGTTAAAAAACTGATTTTCTTTCTCAACAGGTGTTAAATAATCATTAAAGCTATGTGGTCTAACTTGACAGTAATAACCTAAAATATAACTCGCTACATCGACTCTTGCTTGAGATAAATCGTCATAGCCTTTCTTGGGCATCCATTCTGTTTTAAAGCTCCTAAAGAACCGCTCGGTTGGAGCATTATCCCAACAATTACCACGTCTGCTCATACTATGCTTCATG
>NZ_KB903799.1 GCF_000379845.1 Moraxella boevrei DSM 14165
GACCCAAGCTACGCCAAACAAATGGTTACGCTGACCTATCCGCACATCGGCAACACAGGCTGTAACGAAGAAGACACTGAGTCTGGACGCATTCACAAAGTATGGGCAAGCGGTCTGATTATTCGTGATTTGCCACTGCTTCATAGTAATTTTAGAAGCCAGATGTCGCTGTCTGAATACCTTATCAAGCACAATGTCGTGGCGATTGGCGATATTGACACTCGTAAACTGACCCGTATTCTGCGTGAAAAAGGGGCTCAAAACGGGGCAATCGTTGTGGGCGATGACGTGGAGCGCGCCTTAGAAAGAGCATTGGAACTTGCCAAAACCTGCCTTGATATGGGGCTTTATATTTCGTTTTCTGGCATTGTCAGTTTTAAAAAGTCGGTGGAACTACAAGAAGTTGCCAAAAAATTACCCCTTGACCGAATTTTAATAGAGACCGACAGCCCCTATCTTGCCCCTGTGCCAAAACGTGGGCAGGATAATGAGCCGTCTTTTGTGCCATACGTGGCAAAGGCTTTGGGCGATATTTTTAGCAAATCGGCGGAGGAGATTGGGGTGATGACAAGTGCTAATTTTGATAATTTGTTAAATCAATATGGTTAATTTTGGTTAAATTGATGAGTTTATAATCCCAAAATACTTACCCTGCACCAATCTAAATACTGTCAAAATAAGCAAGGCAATCAGGGCAATGTTGGCAAAAACAAACATTATCACACCCAAAGACGATAATACATTGTGCTGATACAGGGCGATGCCAACGCTTGCCATTGATGCTAAGCCAAACGAAAAGCTCCACAAACTTGCCCCAACCCCTGCCTTCAACACCCAAGTAAATAACCTTGCCAAAAACAGCAGTTGCAAAATGCCATAACCAATCAGCATTCTGGCGACCATATCCACCTGCCCTGTCGTGGCGATATAGGCATTTGCCCCCACAAAGGCAGGGGCTAAAATGATACCAAAAGTAGCTCGCAGTTTGGTGGGGATTTCTTGGGTGCGAAGATGTTGCAGTAGCACAGGCTCAAACATCAGCCAAGCAAGCAATCCTGCCCCAAAAAACAGCATTGCCCAGTCATTTAGCCCAAGCAAACTTAATGCACCAGCACTGGTAAAATTGCTGGCAACGGCTGGCAAATAAAACGGTGGTAGGGTGGATTGTTGCTTAAATTCCTCGCCTTGCCAAAGCGTGGCAATCCGCCAAACACCGTATAATAACTGCAAACCCACAAACAGATAAATCAGCGATTTGCCCAAAAATTCATAATGCCAAACGGTCAAAATCTCGCCGACAATCATACCACTAACAAAAATCAGCACCACAAAGGCAAAGCGAACAGGGCAATGCAGCTCATCAAGCCAATGTCTGCGATGATAGAGGGCTTTGTGTAGGTACAATCCCAAAAACAACAGCCAACACCCAATCGCCAATATGCCAAGTGTTTGACTGATCATATCGCCAAAGGCAAATGTTTTGTTTGTGTGGTGCCAAGCCAAAGCAAATGCCCCAAGCCCAAGTGGCATAGCGAAAAATGACGCTGGCAGGGGCGTTTTTCCCAAAAATATCTGCTTGTCGGTGTTCATTGTGCAAACTTTTAAGAGATTGTATGTTGATTATTGCGTTAAAATTTTAAATGCCAAAACCGCCTTTTGCCCGTATCACAAAAGACGGTTTGAATGCCAATTTAGGGTTTTAAGGTCAATTCAAACAGGCAATCACGCCCCCATTTTCTTGACCGTCTCTTTGGTTGTCCATAGGTCATTAGCAATTAGACGGAAGTTTACCAGAGCTGCCAAATAACCATCACCTTCTGGAATACGAGGTCCTGCGGTGGCATCTTTGACCACAGTAACTTCAAAGCCTTGTTCTACAAGCTCACGCAAGTGCGATTCAATGCACAAGTTGGCTGCCATACCCGCCAAAATCACTTGGTCAATTTTGCGTTTTCTAAGCTGTAACACCACATCGCTGGTTTCAGGGCCAAAGATTTTGTGCGGTGAGCAAATGGTGGTTTTGCCGTCAAAAATATAAGGCTTATAGCGTTCCACAAAGTCCGCTCCAGAGCCTTTAAAGCCGTCCATACTGTATGCACTTTTGCGAGCGAACATATTGGTTTTGTGCATAAAGTTTTCGCCTGGTGCCATAAACTCCCATTGGTGGTCAGTTGGGTAATAGTAGTGGGGCGAGACGATGACAGGCATATCCACTTTTTTGGCGGCTTTAAACAGGCTTTCAATGTTTTCAACGGTGTTGTTTTCAATGATACTGTCTTTTAGCACGCCCCACATTACCCCATTTGGGCTCAAAAAGTCGTTTTGTGGGTCCACCACCACCAACGCCACTCGTTTTGGGTCAATTTTCATACCAGGGCGTTCAAGTCCGTACTCGTCAGGTTCGGCATAGGGGCTTTTGGTAACGGTTTTGCTTGCTTTGGGAGCGGCGTGGGCAAGGCTACCAAGCCCCATTGCTCCAAGCACGCCTGCACTCATTGCGATTTTGGCGACACTACGGCGAGTGGTATCAATGGTTTCTTGTTCGTTGATGATTTGTTCTGACATAATTGCACCTTTTAAATTGCACCTTTAACATTGTTATTTAAAATCAATCATTTGATAATCTGCCTTATCAAACTTGGTGCTTATTATAGGATTATTTTTCCTTATCAATTTAACCAATCGCATTGATAATTTAACCAAAATCTTATTTTGTTGTTGTGTATCGTACTTTTTGTTAGAATAATTCTTATTGATGAAAAAATCTATCTATGGACGCTTTAACCCATTTATTTACCCAATTTTCCTTTCGCACCGAGCTGTTTTTTGTGGGGCTATTGTGCCGTATGGGGCAGTTTGATGAGCCAAATAAGGGCTATTTGCACTTTATTTATCAAGGCAGTTGCCGTTTAATTCAAAAAGGACAGCCGCCGATGGTCATTGACCGCCCTTGTGTGCTGTTTTCGCCCGCTGGCTGTTTGCACCGTGTCGAGCCTACCAGCGATGATTTGCAGGTGTTTTGTGTCAGTTTTGATTTTGGGCAAGACATTCAAAATCCGCTCATTTATGATTTGACGCAGATTGCCATTTTGTTTTTGGACGATATGCCCCATTTGATGACGGTGGCGCAGCAGATTTTTAAAGAAAGCCAGTCGCCCAAATGCGGTCATCAGGCACTCATGTCGTATTTGTGTGGTTATGTGTTGATTTTGGTGGTGCGAGAATGCTTAGAAAAGGGGCTTATTAAAGTGGGGCTATTAAGGGGTTTGACCGATACCGCCCTTACTCCGCTGTTGCTGGACATTCATCAAAATCCTGCCCACGCTTGGGATTTGCAAACGATGGCGGATAAGGTCTTTATGTCCAAAGCCAAATTTGGCAACTATTTTAAGGAAGTGATGGGGGTGTCGCCCAGTGATTATTTGACCACTTGGCGGATTAGCCTTGCCCAAATGCTTTTAAAAAAGGGCTTGCCTGTGGCGGTGGTTGCCCAAAGGGTGGGCTACAGTCATAATGCTTCTTTGACACGAGCCTTTGTCAAGGAAATTGGCAAAACACCAAGTGAGTGGCTTGGCGAAAATTTTGATAAAAAATGGTAGAAAAAAGCTGTTTTTTTGTATATAATAACCAAAATCTACGACAAGCGAGTGATTATGAAAATACAACTTTACTTTTGCCCCTTATTTGAGCAAAGTTGAGTTTATTTTTAATCATTCGCTTTTTTTTGTGTCTAGGGCGTGCCTGCCCTTTATAACACAATTTAAAATTTACAAATTTCGTAGAAATAAAATGATGTTTTTGCATGAAAAATGGCTAAATCTTATTTTTCATTGCAAATACAAAAGGCAGGCACGCCCTAAATTTTAGATTATGGCAGTTTTGCCAAAAAATTTTGTCTAAAATTTGCCAACAATAACATTTCTTATAATATTTATCATCTATTTAGCGGAGCGTGTCATGACCAAAAAAGCCATTTTAGCCCTACAAGACGGTACAATTTTTCACGGTGTTAGCATTGGGGCGGACGGTGAGACGGTCGGTGAAGTCGTCTTTAACACCGCCATGACAGGCTACCAAGAGATTCTCACCGACCCAAGCTACGCCAAACAAATGGTTACGCTGACCTATCCGCA
>NZ_KB903800.1 GCF_000379845.1 Moraxella boevrei DSM 14165
CCGAAACACCAAAACAGGAAAACCCTGCTAAGCCACCTGTAACCGAAACAAATGAGCAAGATAACCAGCCACTATCCATTAGCATTAAACCAACCCAAAATCAAAGTATCGTTAATGAAGGGGATTTCGCTGAATTTGAAGTCAAATTAGAAAACCGCCCCAATGATGAACAAACCTTAACTTTACAATTGACTCAGTCAGGCACGATTACCGCCAGTGATTTAGGTCTTCCCATATTTACACAAAATTTCTCACCTGTTGATGTAAAACTTGACAATCAAACGCTAACGATTGGGGCAGGTATTACCGATTTTACCATCTCCTACCCAACTATGATTGACCAAATTCCAGAAGGTAACGAAACCTTAATCTTACAGCTTGATAAACAATCTGCAACCGTCAATGTAAGCGACGTAACGGTCAATCCATACAATGAAACTGTATATATTCCAAATCCTGACGCTCAGTACGATCCTACAACAAATACCATTACTTTTACTGCACATGATACTGGCAGTGTTCCGCCTATATATGAGCTATTACCATTTAGCGACACTAATCAGATCGATGCTTATTTACCAAAATCAGGTGAATTTATAGATTATATCGTTAATATTCACATACCATCTGACAATCCAGTTGAGATCCAAGCCCCAACCGCTTATCTAACCCCTAATAGTATGCACATTGACGGTGATACTAGACGTGCAATCATCGTGCGTGACCGTGACCAAGGTGAACAAATCATACCAACTTTAGAAAAAGACAATAACACACTTAAATACATCTTTAAAGATGTACCAAAAGATGCAGGACTGGCAATTAACACAGGTAGTTTTTCTTACAAAAAAGAAGACAACCAAGCGACACCAACTATTCAAATCACCACATCTGAAGGTTATCCATTAGCATATCCGCAAGGCATACCAACCGAGTTTACTCATGAAATTATTGTATTTACACCTGTGATTTAATAGAGGTTTTGTGTTAAAAATTTTTTGAAACAATGGCAAACTTTAACACTCACCTTACCACCGCTTTTGTCGTGAGTAGCACCGCAAGCCTTGCCTTGTACAAAGCAGGAATGCTCTCGCCGATGGAGTTTTTTTTGTGTGCTATTACAGGCACGATTGGCGGTCTGTTGCCTGACATTGACCTACCGCACGCCGTGCCTGCGCGTGTCGGATTTAACGTGTTATCCATGCTCACGGCGTTTGGGGTGGTGGTGATGTGGATTAGTTATTTGACGATTGCCGAATTAGTGGCGGTGTGGCTGATTAGTTATAGTATGATGCGGTGGGGCGTGTTTTTGCTATTTAGTAGTTTGACCACGCATCGGGGCATTGTGCATTCCATTCCGTATATGGGCGTGCTGAGTATGACGCTGGTGTATGCCAGTTTTTATGGCTTAAAAAATGGGGCAGTTTTTAGTTGGTTTTTGGGCTTGTTTTTATTTTTTGGCACGCTGATACATTTGTTATTGGACGAAATTTATAGCGTGAATGTGTTTGGTTTACGCCTAAAAAAATCGTTTGGTACAGCGATGAAATTTTTTGACAAAGACCAAAAAAAACGCTATTTGTTGTTGTACACGGTATTGGCAGTTTTATTGATGTTTGCCCCGTCTTATCAAGTTTTTTGGCAAACCCTAACCGAACCAATGAGTTGGCAGTTGTTAAAACAAAATTTATTACCAAATTATGTTTATCATTATTTAAACTTTTCTGTTTAACATTAAAAGGGTCTTAATAACTATTTTTTAAATTTATGCCAACTATTTAGACTTTGAAAAATCGAATGCTTTGTGGCAAGCTAGGATTGCTTTTCTTATTTTATTGATTTTTTACCATTAAACAGCAAGGAAACTGCGATGCAACACGCCCTACGCCCTGATATTGACCCAAATGGCTTGTTAGAATTTTCGGTGGTTTATACCGACCGAGCGTTAAATCATATGTCAAAACAATTCCAGCAAGTGATGAATGATTTGTCGCAAAACCTAAAAGACGTATACAACGCCCATGCGGTGGCGATTGTACCGGGTGGTGGAACGTTTGGCATGGAAGCGGTGGCACGCCAGTTGGCAACCGATAAAAAATGTTTGATTTTACGCCATGGTTGGTTTAGTTATCGTTGGACACAGATTTTGGAAGCAGGTAAAATCAGCCGTGATGTTACCGTGACTACCGCCAAAACTGATAAACAAGACACACCAACCCCGATTTTTTCCCCAACGCCGATAGATGACGTGGTCAGCCAAATTTATGCAGAAAAACCGCAAATTGTATTTGCTCCACATGTTGAGACCGCATCAGGTATTATGTTGCCTGATGATTACATCCGCACCCTTGCCAAAGTGGTGCATGATGTGGGCGGACTGCTTGTGATTGACTGTATCGCATCAGGCTGTATATGGCTAGATATACAGGATTTAGGTATTGACGTGCTACTGTCTGCCCCACAAAAGGGCTGGTCTAGCACGCCTTGTGCAGGGCTTATCATGCTAAGCGAACAGGCGACAATAGCGGTGGATAACAGTGTTAGCACGAGCTTTAGCCTTGATTTAAAACAATGGCTAAACATCATGCGAGCCTTTGAAAATGGCGGTCATGCCTACCATGCCACCATGCCAACCGACAGTCTAAAAATGTTCCATGATACGCTAAACCAAGCCAAACAAATCGGCTTTGCCAAACTTAAATCCGCCCAAATAGAACTAGGACAAAAAGTACGTGCCTTGCTAGAACAGCACGGCTATCAAAGTATCGCTAACAAAGATTACCAAGCATCAGGCGTTATCGTGTGCTACACCGACCGAGACGACATTCATAAGGGCACTGCCTTTTTGCAAAATGGGGTGCAAATCGCCAGTGGTGTACCACTCAAAATCGGTGAACCTGACGGCTTTAAAACTTTCCGCTTAGGTCTATTTGGCTTGGATAAATTACAAGACATAGACGCTACCGTTGCACGGCTAGACACTGCTTTACAAGCGGTAAAATAACCCAAACAGGATTACTAAACGATGGGTAAATGGCTGATTTTTATCATGATTTGTACCATCGCTTGCGTGGTGATTGAGAATTGTGGCTTAAGTTTTTACATCAAACACCAAGATAACCTTCGCACACTTGGCAATCTTCGTTGTGATGATATCGCTTGGTTAAAACAACAAATTTATCAACAAAAACAACAACATCAATAAAAACTTAGGGGCTGAACTAGATTAAGTTCAAATTTTACACCATCTTCTCAATACTCTAAGCTGATTACAGGCGAGCCATAGTTAAAACGGAACTCACATTCTTTAATAAAAAGATGAAAGTTTTTCTTATCAATGCCGTTGTATTTTCTCAGCATTCTCTTGGCTTGCGACCAGAAGTTTTCAATGCCATTAATGTGATTTAAGCGATTTTGTTTATCTATAAACTCTGTTGAGTGATTAACCCTAAAATGCTTAAAATCACTTACATCAAGGGCATTATAACTTCGGTAGCTGTCTGTATAAACAACGCTATCAGGCTTGATTTTACTGGCTATGATAGGCATTAGCGTATCTGTTTTAGTGTCTTTAACAACAACGGTATAAACTTTACCATTACGCTTTAAAAGACCAAACACGGCTGTTTTACCACTAGCACCGCGACCACACTTACCCTTACGGACGCCACCAAAGTAACTCTCATCAAGCTCTATCTCTCCATCAAATAAGGTTTGAGCTTCAAGATTGAGNTTGTATTCTATCACAAGTCTGATTTTGTGGTAAAATAATATAGCTGTGTTAGCGTGAATACCAAGTAAATCACTGGCTGTTCTAGCAGTAACTTGTG
>NZ_KB903801.1 GCF_000379845.1 Moraxella boevrei DSM 14165
AAAGCGACTGGTGAGGTGTTTAAGGGGTTAACAGATAAAGATGGATTAACACAGTTCTTTTACAGTGATGCTCCTGAAGATGTTGAGGTTCATTTGGAACTTTAGTCATTTTATTTTATTAAAGAGTAAAGATTATGGTAGATGATGTTAAACATGATGAAGTAAAAACTTCGATAGCTTGTACGGCTGAGACTGAGCCGACTAAACAGGTTAGGATTTCAGGTTTTAGACGTTTTTTAGTACATTTCCGTAGACATCAAAGGTTTTATGATGGTAGCTTTGGTTTTGATTGGTTAAGAGATGAATACATTTATGATTTAATGAAAATAGGACCTGCAGAGAATATGATAAGGCGTATATATCGGGGGAAAGGTACAGATCGTTCTGGTGAAAATCCAAATTTTCAACCTGATGATGTAAAAAATCTTATAAATGAATACTTGCGTTATCAAGTAATTGATAGTGACGGTCATGAATATAAAGATATTACAACTATCGATGGTGTTCCATTTATTTACTCTACTACTAAAAGTGGCTGTGAACGCTATGTTCCTGCTTGGTTGTCTATTTTTCCAAAAGATTATCCAAGTGGCTCAGAAGCAAAAATACACCCAAATGGTGTTAAGCTTTATCTAATGATTGAGCAAGAAGAAATTGATACTATGATTCCTTTAGAAAGTAAAGGTATTAATGATGTAACTTTAAATTTTATTGCTAGCGATGGACTGGAGCTATCAGTAATGAGAAATCAATCTTCTAAGAAAAAGAATAGTATTCCTCTTAAAAACCTTGTGAGCGAAGATAAAAAGAGACTAATAGATTTTAAATCATTTGATAATGCTGTTTTACCAAAGAAAGTAAACTACTATGAAAATTTTAAGGATGCTCCCTATCTTAATATAATTTGTACGAAGTCTTTTAGTAAACCTGGATATGTCAAGGTTATTGCTACCGATAATAATGGTAAAGAGAAGGTTGTTGGCTTATTAATGGTATATCCAAATTCTGTGATACCCAAAGCTGAAATTCAGATAGTTAATCTTTTTACTAAATCTGAAGTTAATGTTTATAGTTTTAAACCAAATGACTATGTGCAAGCAATTGAAAAAAAATCATTTTGTCAGGCATTAATAAGCTGTAAAGTTTTACCTCTAGAATTAAATGTGAATATTGCTGATATGAGGCTCAAATACGAAACCAAATTAAAAAATCAACAAATTAACTCTGATGAAATTGATAATCTTAATGCAATTAAAGTGTACCTAGATAAATATAAATCAAGAGTAGTTCAAGTAGAATCAAGTGTTTTAATAGCAGATACTGTAGAACTTTATAATAAATTGTATAGAAAAAATTTAAGTAAAGTTGATGATGCCGATAATAAAACTACATTTTTATTCGTAACAGATTTTTCCCTTGGAATTGGAGGAGTTGCAAGTGGAGGTAAAATGATATGTTCTCCAAAATGTAAAACTACATTTGGCAATGCTTGCATGGTTTTTTATGATTCGTTAACAAGTAACTATGTGCATGAATTAGGACATAGCTTTTCTTTACATCATACATTTTTGGATTTTCTAACGCCTCATGTATTTTACCAAAGTTATACAGACAACGTTATGGATTATGCTAGTGTAATGTATTCCACAAAAAATAATCCAATATTACAGAAACATTCTAATGAGTTTAGTGAAATTACTAAATCTTTCTTTAAATGGCAATGGGATATGATGAGACACGATGTAAGCATGGTTTATTAACATTGTTTAACTAGAAAAGTGGGAAGAATAAAATGAAATTTTATATGGGATTTATAACCTTGTATTTTTTGGCTTTCTGTAGCGGATGTCAAACATTAAGCGTTAAGAATGAATTACAAAATAAAAGTGCTAAATATCATGAAAAAGCAAATTTAGACAATGATCTACAGAGTAAATCTTGCAATTTTGAACAGTTACAGGAGGCAATAAAAAAAATTAATGAGAGAGGTGGTTTTCTAACATTTGCAGAAAAACGTAAGAGAGAGGCTTTTTTAAAGTTTGATACCTTAACTGTAAGATTGCAGAAAAATAATTTAGAAAAGGATTTAGATTCAATTCAAAATTTATATTTACCAAATGTTCTAAGTAACACAAATAAAGCTGGTAACAACATAGATATTTACTTATCTTATGATGGTGTAACTCAAATTAACTACTACTTTCTACCTAACGGTAGAGAAAAAAATTCTAAAATCGCTCACCAAATTTTAGATTTTGAAAGAGCAGAAGTTATCAAGTACCTTAATTTGGTAACAGATGATAGTTATAAATCTGAAGCAATATTACATGAACTTGAGATGGAGTACCAAGAAAAGCTTGCAAAAAAGGACTTAGTTAAAGACGTATTAATTGTTGCTGATGTTGAAAAAGACGGTAGAATCTTTGAATTAACTGGAAACTACATTTGTCGAGATGAGGTGGGAGACTGTTGGTGTATTTTTAGCAAAATTAATCAGTTAATGATTAAATAAAAAGTACTGCAACCTAACTATACCACAAAATAAATTAGAAAAGTTGGCATTGTTAATTAAATATACTTTCCTAGAAAACCGTTCGTAATGAGCTTGTCGAACCATAACGCTTTTCCTAGACTTCAACACGCTCAATCCGAACGGAAAATCTTAAAATCTATCTTTATTTAACAATACCGAAAAGTTAAATATAGTTTTTATTTTTAAATGGCAATGGGACATCATGCGAGTAGATAGAAGTGTGGTAGTAAAAACTAGTGATTAAATCAATCCTATCTTAACATGAATCAAGGATATTCAAATGACAAAGTATATATATTCCTATCTTATCATTTTCACCAGTAGTTTATTAGTAATTGGCTGTACAAGTACATTTGTAGTACTCCCACAGCAAATGGTAGTTTCAAATCAATTGCCAAGTGCATCTGTTTCACCAAATAAAAAATCACCTAAAGGTTTTTTACCAGCAGATTATTATGACCCAAAAACCTGTCATCCAAAGTTTGTTGATGGACTTATTGATGAAAAACCTATTTATAGAGGTGTTCCTGCAGATAGGTTTGTAGAATTGATGCCGATCCAAATATTTAGAGCAAAATTAAAATCGTCATTAGGCTCTCATTATACAGCACAGTCCTTTGATACTGATGAATTTACTTTGACAAAGCTACATGGCTCTCTATATGTAAGGTCAAATAAATATCACGTTTTAAAAATTTATTACACAACATCATATGATAAAGGAAAATTTAAATATGGACAGAAGCTATTCCCTGAAGAAAAATTTGCCATGACAGAACTCATCAATATTTTTGTTGATGATAAAGCTAAATCTGACCAAATACTACAACAGTTATACCAGCAATATATGACAAAGGTAAAAAATCATGAAGTTTTAGATGATAATGAGTCAGTTTTTACTTACTTAGAATATGACGGAAAAATTTTTGGTTTATCGGGATTACAAAGAATCAACCATCCATTACCTCATTGTGATATTGAGTTGCTATCAGGATTGACTATTGAGTAGTTTTGTTTGAATTTTTTTTGAGTTCTAAATAATTACTCCATACATTTCCACCACAACATGCGAGTTTTTATGACCTTCATTATCGCCATTCAATCAGAAGACAGTATTATTCTAGCAAGTGATACCCGAAATTTTGGGCTTGATAGCGACTATCAGTTACAAGCCAAATTTGA
>NZ_KB903802.1 GCF_000379845.1 Moraxella boevrei DSM 14165
CCAGCCGATACAGCATGGCAAAAAATCTTAAGTAACCAAAATGAAGACGGCGGATTTGGACATCTAGCAGGTTGGCAATCAAACCCATTAGATACTGCCTATGTCTTAATTGCCCTAAATCAAAGCAACTATATCAACAGTCTCACTACTGAACAACGAAACAAATGGCAACAAATTATTGCAAACGCCCTGCACTACCTAACGACACAACAACAAACTGACGGCAAATACCAAATTCATGCCTTAGATGACCTATATACCAACAGCTATGTACTCTCTGCCTTTACCCCCTATCTTAAACAATACGGACAATATATTCCAACTGCACAACGACTGGTAAACTACCTACAAAGCCAACAAAATGCCAATGCGACATGGTCAAAATTAACAGACAACAAAGGACTATTTCTTGACGCACTAGTAGCAGAAAGCCTATATCCCTATCAAAGCAGTGAAAACAGCCAAACTTTTAAAGAAAACTTTAGCAATCGTGTATTAGCATTACAAAACCCTGACGGCAGTTGGCAACAAGATGCCTATGTTACAGCATTGGTGTTACGGACATTGGATAACCTGCAAAAGCCAATTGTTAATCCAACCACATCCGCCATTAGTCTAACCGTGATTGATGCGGAAACAGGTATTGGATTACCAAATGTACAACTTCAGACCCAAACAGGTAGCGTGCAAAATATTGCCTTAATCAGTGATAATAACGGTAATATCATCGCCCAAGATACCAAAGCAGGAGCTTATCAATTTACCTTACAATTAGCAGGTTATGCTCCAGTCAGTTTTAACCTCAACTTAAAACAAGGCGAACAGATTAACTTAGGGCAGATTAAACTTGCCAAAGTAAGCAATCAAGAAACTGCCCAAATACAAGGGGTAATCAAAGACCAACAAACCCAAAACCCATTAAATCAGGTCATGATAACAGCAACATTGGTTGATGATAAAGGCAATAGATTGCCCAATTTTGAACCAATTACCACCACAACAGACAATCAAGGGCGTTACCAAATCACCCTTAACAAAGAGCAAGTTCAGGCATCACAGGGCAAATTTACCATTCAGGCTAAAAAAGAGGGGTATTTAGCAGTTGCAGGTAATGGCACAGTATTAAGTGGTGGTACAGCAATTTTTAGCCCACAATTGACCGCTCAAACCAATGTACAATCAAAAGTTTTTGGTAAAGTACTAGATGAAACAGGCAATCCCCTACAAAATGTCCAAATTAAACGAGATGACAATGTATTAGCAACGACTAATCAAGCAGGGGAATTTAGCCTAATACCTGATAATATTGGTAAACAAGTATGGGAGATTGGACTAACAGGTTATCAAAGCATCAACTTTAACATGGTGTTAGAAGCCAATAGCCAATATAATATGGGTACAATCACTTTGGTAAAACAAACTAGTGCTGACCCACAAAATCCAAACACACAGCCTGCTCAAGGTCAGGGTGACTTTCATATTACTGCAACAGATAGCCGTAATCAAAAAGCCATCACTGGCTTTTCTGTGAAAGCAGAAAAATTGGATAAAACCAATCAAGTAGAACAAACCCAAAGTTTTACGCCAGATAATGACAATCTTGGTAAACTATTGGCAACATTACCAACAGGCAAATGGCGACTAACAGTTAGCCACAAATCATACCAACCTGTTAGTAAAGTATTTGACTTAACAGCAAACCAAAGCATTGAATACAATCCTGTACTAACCTTAAATCCTTATCAAATCACAGCAGTTGTAGTTGATTCATTAAGTAATAAACCAATTGTCAAAGCCCCTGTTAAAGTGATTGATAGTCATAGCAAAGCTGTACTATTTACAGGACAAACTGATGATAATGGTAAAATTGCAATTAATAAAAACCTGACAGCATCAGACATTGAAATAGAAGTAACACCTGCATTGTATCTTGCGACAAAACGATATATTAGCAAAAACTATGAAACAGATAATCATGTTGATATGGGAGAAATTCGTCTGCGTCCCAAATCTACAGAAGTGATACTGCCTGACTTGGCGATTACAAAAACCAATATTCAGGAAGTGAGTACAGGTCAGCAAGACTTACTTGTGTCTGGTAAATTAGGGCTGACAATTGAAAATAAAGGCAATGCTGAAATATCACAAAAAGAGATTGCTATTACAGCATTTGTAGATAGTAATCGTAACCGTAAATTGGATAAAGATGAGCAAATAATTGGTAACACTAAGTTAAGCCAAGGGCTATCACCACAACAAGAAACTCAAATTGAATTGGCTGTATCAGGTAAATTAAGATTTCGTGATGCACCAATAGCGGTGATGATTGATAGTGATGAACAAATTGCCGAAAAAAATGAGTCAAATAATGTTCGTTTAACCAGTGATGGGGTTGAGATTAAACCCAAACAAGGTACTTTAGATGCCGAAGTGGTTTGGCAAAATCGTATTAGCAGTGATTCAGGTGCCATTGCATCACCACTAGAAGATAGTAATGGTGATGGTATCATTGGTCAGGGCGATGTCGCATCAATTTTAGTTTATCGTGGTGGTCAATATCATGTATTAAATGGTAAAACAGGTGAAAAACAATTTCACATTCAGGGTTCAGGTTCACAACAATTAGCAGGTATTGCTGATGTAGATAATGATAAACTACCTGATATTATTGTACCAGCAAGTGATGGACTGCGTATTTATGATAATAAAGGCAATTTAAAAAAGACTCTAAAGGCAAACTTAGGTTTTAGTGGTTGGTCAAGTGATGCTTATCACCCAATTATTACAGATTTAGACCAAGATGGAATACCAGAAATTATCCAAAACAATAAAATCTTTAACTATGAACAAGGTCTTATTAAAGACGGATTACCCTCAGGACAAAGTCAAGCGGTTGCTGATGTAAATGGTGATGGTAATTTGGATATTATTGGGTTGCAAGGTGTTTCTGACATGCAGGGAAATTTGCATTACCAATTTAAAAATAAGAACAATCAGCCAATTACGCTAAAATTTTTGGCAGTTGGCGATGTGATTAGTACGAAACAACCCCAAATTGTTGCAATTTATGGTAGTCAAATTCTTATATTTGATGCAAAAAATGGACAGTTACTAGCAGAATATAATGCACCTGCAAGTTCTGGAGGTTCACCTGTGATTGCTGATTTTGATGGTGATGGTCTATCAG
>NZ_KB903803.1 GCF_000379845.1 Moraxella boevrei DSM 14165
AAAGCGACTGGTGAGGTGTTTAAGGGGTTAACAGATAAAGATGGATTAACACAGTTCTTTTACAGTGATGCTCCTGAAGATGTTGAGGTTCATTTAGAAATAGGAGAATACAATGAAGAGTAATAACTCATTAGGAGGTACTACTTTGGGTGGGAATCAACAGGATATAAAAATTTCCGCACCTAGATATACAGTACATTTTCGACCTCCTAAAGATATGTTGGGTAGATATGGTTTTGACTACCCACGAGATAATGATATTTACCCAATAGAGATGATAGCGACAGCCAATGATCGCAAAACATTTGTTAATGATTATAAAAGTTTGTTTATTGGCAATATTAACATTCTGAAAAATAATTATTTACAAGATGCTAATTTAGCAACTACTTTAATTCAAAAAGGCTATTTGCCCGCATGGTTGTGTATTTTTCCTTTTACGACATCAGATGTTTTTAAAGGGGGCTCTAGCATGCATTCTGAAGGAGTTAAACTAAATTTAGAAATCCATCAATTCTTAGGTGACACTAATACTTTAGCTGATGATGGTACTATCATTGAGTTTGTATCATCTGCTCCATCTAAATTGACTGTTAATCCTAGTAAAATTGCCTTAACAGAATTCATAAAAACAGGCCAGAAGGCTTTTATCATTGATAAAAAAAATAATAGTAAAAGACTTCAATATAATAAAGAGAAATGTATATTGATAAAAGGTGTAAAAAATCAAGTATTAACTCAGCATGAGAATATATCAGTATACGCTAATAAAAAAGGGAATAAACATTTAGTTGGCAAGCTAATGGTTCATAAAAATGATATGGCATATCAGGCAGATTTGGTATTTATTAATGTGACCTCTAGTAAAGGTTCAACCATTACTACTGCCAACGATATTGAATGGTATCTGAAATTTTTGGGATTTAATCAAGCACTTATTCGGGCAGAAAAAGTTGTTCAAACTACATTAAAATTGCATGACATTGCTACCAAGGATCAAAGTGTTGCCTTATTCTTAAATTCTTATAAAAATCAGAAAAACGTTGTTGAATATGTATCAAATGAGTTAATTAACATTTATCAAAAATATGGTGATCATAATCCTACTGGGATTTTTGGCAGTAAGATTAGCCTTAATGATGATCGTAATAAAAGAACCTTTGTTTTTGTCACAGATTTGGAAGCAGGAGCTTACAATGGCGTAGCTCCGCCTGATATAAGAGGAAAGAAGTTTGCTTGGGGAAATAGCGTAATAATATTCAAGCAAGCCAATAAAAATAGAGACACTTTGGTACATGAGCTTGGACACAGTTTTGGATTACCACATGTTTTTCAAATAGGAGAATCTTATCAATTCTATCAAGGATTTAGTAACAGAGTGATGGATTATACATGGCAAAACGGCAAACCTGGTAATGCAGGAAAAAATCCTAATAAAAGAATTATGTTTGGACGATATGAATGGTATAAAATGCAAAATGATAGAAGTGTCTATCGACTATAAAGGTAAGTAAGTATGTTAAAAATGATATCCATAATATTCCTTTTTACACTACTTTGTAGCTGTAATAATTCCAACTCTAGTAATACAACGACTAGCCAAGTTGTTGAAACAAAGAAGATACAATCTAATCAAAATACGAAAAATAATGTAGTTAAAGAATCTAGTTACGAGAATATTGAATCAAGCCACGAATGTGATGGTGACTGTGCACCTCCAGATTACCTTAGTTTACCTTCTTATAAGGAACATAAAATATTAACCATTCCAATCAATGCCAAGAGTCATCTATCAGCTTTTTTCTTGAGCAATATAAATGTCAATGAAATCCAACTCAAAGAAATTATAGAACCTAATGAAAGTAATTATAACCTTGCTCAAGGAACAATAATATTTAAAGATGGATATTTGGCATATACATTACCCAGCCCTAATGAAAGCTATAAAAATAGTCTTATAAGATATACAAGCAATAATTCAAAACAGCAATTTACTGATTTTGAGAATAAGATGCTCTCTAAAATTATATCTATTAGCGGTGAAAAAAACCCTCAAAGATTTTTGCAGGAATTAATAGCCTCTAAAAAGAATCATTATTATAAGGGTTGTTACATTCAACAAAGAGAAAGTAAATTAGGTATTCTAGAGTTAGCAGTATGTGACTCAGATGATAAAAAATTTTTTACCCTATATAATCCAAAATAAGCGTTTACAATACCAAAATATTTGAGAATAAAAATGGTAAAAATAATGTAGAACAGATGATTGTCAGCAAAATTAATCAGTTAATGATTAAATAAAGCGATTTTATAACGAATCTGTATCAATTTACGCCATACCTTTCCAGCACAACCTGTGAGTTTTTATGACCTTTATTATCGCCATTCAATCAGAAGACAGTATTATTCTAGCAAGTGATACCCGAAATTTTGGGCTTGATAGCTCCTATCAGTTACAAGCCAAATTTGACCAATCTATTCAAAAATCCTATCTTTGGAAAGATGGTATCTTTGCAAGTAATGGTATAGACCAAATTGGAC
>NZ_KB903804.1 GCF_000379845.1 Moraxella boevrei DSM 14165
TGTAATTTTGGGATATTATTGATTAATGATGAGCAATAGATTTGCGTGCAAATAACTTGTTCACTAAGCAATTGATAGTTAACAAATTGTTGTGAAAAATGATAAGCAGATTGCTTTAACCATGTTTGTAAAAAATCTGTGTTATTTGAGTCAATGAGTTTTTGATACACTTGTTGTCCAATTTGGTCTATACCATTACTTGCAAAGATACCATCTTTCCAAAGATAGGATTTTTGAATAGATTGGTCAAATTTGGCTTGTAACTGATAGTCGCTATCAAGCCCAAAATTTCGGGTATCACTTGCTAGAATAATACTGTCTTCTGATTGAATGGCGATAATAAAGGTCATAAAAACTCACAGGTTGTAATAGAAGTGTATGGCGTAAATTACTACAAATTAGGGTAGTCATAAAATTTTTGCAATTTGGTTATCCGCTCAAATATTTCAATGAAACGCTTTTTTACGCCATGAATTATCTGACCTAAGGAATTACTAGCTTAAACTCTTTAGTTTGATAAGTCCTTTTCAAGATAGAATTAAAAGCAATATAACACTTTATCTCTGTACCACTCGGAATTTCTATATAATCATTTGTATAACAATCATTTGCAGAATTTTTTGCACAAGAAAAAAGACTGACCCGTGATGTTAAATCGTGTCTATTCATCTTGTCTGCTAACCCAGTGATTATCTGACCAGACTTTAAATGATTGGTACAATGAAATTTACCTACTTGATATTGCGAAAGTTCATCTATCTGCTTTGCATTAAGTCCAGAAAATTTAATCACGAAATAGACATGTTGATATTTTCTTTCAAAATCTTTTGCATCTACAACTGTAAAAGTCTGCGTACAACCTGTTAATAAACAGCTACTTAAAAGTAAATAGGTAAAAAACATCTTCATTATTTATAAATCCTTTTTAAATTATGCAGTTAATTGAATATTACTGAATTTTTTTGATTTCTCGTAACAAAATATCCGCTGCAGAAAGTGTATTATTTTCAAAACACTTAGTTATAAACATTTTTTCAGCTTCACCATGGTGAGCTTGTGATGTATAGTTATATTTTGCTTTTTTCATCTCATCGTTATTCCAGCGACCACCAAGGTTAGCTATTGTGTCATCATCTTCATTGCTTTGAGGTTGTGAGTATATATTGACCCAAATTTTACTAATAGGTTTAGGCTCGAAAACATAAATAGCGGTTCTTATTACAGTAGGAGAGATACCAGGTACTGGCACATAAGCCTTACTAGCTAGTTGCCCTACAGGGTCAAGCGTAATCAGACAATTGACAGTACAGATTTTCTTATCATATAACTCTTTTGCTAAACCTGCTACATTCCAACCACCAAGGCTATGTCCAACTAGATTAATCTGTGTTTTAGGTTCATTTTTTAAAATCTCTCGAATATCTGATAGTAGGTTATCTAATACTTTATTATTGTATTTTTTTCCAACACTATAATCAGTATAAGCCTCTTCATAACCATAGTATTTAGTTTTAGCAGTAGGAATATTTAAAATTTTACTGCCAAAATTATTTAGACACTTTTGCATTATGTAAGTTGGTGAAACTAGCTTATTTAGAGGAGGTTCCAAAAACTCATATTTGTCTGCTGCTCCACCCACAAAAGCAGTAAAGCTGGCTTTTGGCTTATCTCCTAAATTTTGTTTCTTTTGAGTATTATCCTCAGTGCCATTAGTACCTTTCGTTAAAGAAAATTTATGCTCTGAAACTTTATTTTCGTATTTATAATACCAATCGGCATTTAAAGTTTGGAGCAATATCTTTTTGTTACTCTTTTTATTTTTCTGAAAAATGTTATACGTTACACGACCTTCTCGACTCCCCGAGCTATCCTCTTTAATTTTTAAATAATCATAAAAAGTAAATAAATTGTATTCATCAGTAACATATGCCAATCGACCACCATAATTAGACTTTGGCTCAGGTGAAAAGCTACTAGAAAATGTTCTAGTACGTTCTTTTACAAATTCTGCCTTATTTGAATAAGCAAACTGTCTATAAGTTACTTCATAACTTAAATCATCTATTTTCCAAATAGGGTCTATTAATATGCGAAGTTTAGTGATGCGATTTTTATTTGGTTGTTTACCGTTTGACATATAAGTTTCCTACCTAATCTTTGAATGTTAATCAATACCCAAAACATGAATAAAGTATTCTTTTTCAACCCTATCATGAAGTATAGGCGTTTTCCCCTCATCATCAAGCACCCCCATACTCACTACATCACCTGTTTCATCATATAAAATATAATTCTTACCTGCCAATGGATTACCTGCATCATCTTCNATATACTCAGCAACTTTTATCGCCCCATCAATTTTATGTGGACAATCTTTTCTAGATATAGCCTGATCTTTCACATTATCAGGGTTTGTGCTATTCAAGCCTTTGGTTACTTCCCAATAATTACGTATTACCTTGGCTTCATGACGATAAATCCAATTAATACTTTTATGCTCAGCAATTGTTATAACCCCCTTATTTGTTTGCTGATGAATACTAATGAAAGCCCTACCACTTCTATCATTTAGCGTTCCAAGTAATTTGACTGCATGCTTGGCTTTAGCTTTATCAAATAATAAAAACTCGCTAGTATCAACCGCCAACCAGCCTTTTTCATTTTGCTTAGGGTTTGGTTTAAATTCTCCTGTAAATTTAATGGCTTGAAACGATTGTATACCACCGCCTGCTTGCATATAAGCAAATGGTGTATAAACAATCGTGTAATAAAACTTGGCGGATTTTATAGAATCTCTAATCATTAACCTAAATTGGACGTAGATATCTTCTAATTTATCAGTCATCAATTAGCTCTCTATTTTTCTACCATGTCAAAGTCAAAATTCACATCTAAAACATGAATAAAGTATTCTTTTTCAACCCTATCGTGAAGTATAGGCGTTTTTCCCTCATCATCAAGCACCCCCATACTCACTACATCACCTGTTTCATCATATAAAATATAATTCTTACCTGCCAATGGATTACCTGCATCATCTTCCATTTTAAAATGTAAGTTATAATTCCCTACTTTCGGTAATTTAGGTACAGAAAATTGCACCCCCTCCCCGTCTAAAAGCTCATGCTTACTCGCCTTCACCTTAAAAATATTTGGCGTCGTAATAAACACCCCTTCAGGCGTAATTTTTATCTCAGAACCTGCTACCATATTATCCTCTTAAATGTGAAAATCTTGACTAACCCAAACATCTGTGCTGTTTATCTGATAAAATATAGGCTGTAAATAACTTAAATAATACTGCATCCAGCTAATATTATCAATAAATTGGTGTCTTGCAATAATCGCCTTTTTTAAATTTTGCAATAAGACTTCCACCTTATAGTCCTGACCTTAATGCTATTGAAAATATTTGGGCTTGGATTAAGCAGAAACGTAAGGATTAGCAGTTAAATTGTATTGATTCCCTATTCTTTTATTTGATGTGGATTTGTACCATTTTTTAATTTTTTTTACTATAGAATAATATTGTCTTCTGATTGGATGGCGATAATAAAGGTCATAAAAACTATTCATCTTGAGTTTATCAAAAGACACGTTTAATTTTTTCTTAATACAACAAAAAACCCTTTCTAATTAGAAAGGGTTTTCAAATGATGGTGGATCGTCCGCGACTCGAACGCGGGACCAACGGATTAAAAGTCCGCTGCTCTACCAACTGAGCTAACGATCCAATGAGTGCGTATTATACGGATATTTTTTTGGATTGCAAGTTTTTTTTGCAATTTTTTCAAAATTTTTATCCACTTTTAACGTTTAGCCGTTATTCACCACCGCTTAATGCGTCCACAGGATTAAGGCATGCAGCGTTACGAGCAGGGATAAACCCAAACACGACACCAATTAGTGTAGAACAGACCACGGCTGCCACGATAGATGCGGTGGAATAAATCACTTGGAATTTGCCACCGCCCAAGCTGTTAATGGTATAGCCAATCAAATACGCAAAACCAATCCCAAGCAATCCACCCAAAATGCACACCAAAATCGCTTCTATCAAAAACTGTTGCATGATATCCGACTGTCTTGCCCCAACTGCCATACGCACGCCGATTTCACTCGTGCGTTCAGTAACAGACACGAGCATAATGTTCATCACACCAATACCACCGACAATCAATGAAATGATGGCAATCGATGAAATCAACAGCGTCATGGTGGTGGTGGTAGACTCAATGGTTTGGCGAATAGAATCCGCATTTTGGATACGAAAATCGTCCGTGCCATGGCGTTGCTCAATTAACTCGCTCACCGCTTTTTCGGCAACACTAGATGACACGCTGTCCTTAATCAGCACCACGAACGCATCTACGTTATCTTTGCCAAGCATTTTTCGCATGACGGTGGTGTATGGCATATAGATGGTTGGCGTGTCCGAGCTTGGACCAAAGGCTTTTTCCGATTTTTCCAACACGCCAATCACCCGAGCAGGGGTACTGCCAATCAACATGATTTTGCCGACAGGGTCTTCACCATTGGGAAAAAATGAATTTACCGCATTGTCATCCAAAATAATATCTTGGGTCATGGATTTAATATCAGTAGTACTAAAGTTTTGTCCACTTTTAAGTTTTTCACCTATCACGCTCAGATACCCTTCACCAACGCCACTCACATTCGCAGACACTTCGGTATCACGGTAACGAGCAGTAACGCTTGTACCGATTTGTGGGCTGACGCTTTGTACATAGGGCTGTTCGGCAACGGCATTGGCATCGCCATCGGTCAAGTTGTCATCGTGATAACGACGGCGTGGGTCACCAAATTTATAGCCGTCTCGCACGGTAAGTGTGTTTGTGCCAAGTGAGCTGATATCGCTTAAAATTTTTTGTTGCGAGCCTTGCCCAAGTCCGACCACCGACACCACTGAGGCAATGCCAATGATAATTCCTAGCATGGTTAGTAGCGTTCGCATCTTGTGAGCTTTCATCGCCAATAACGACATTTTAAAGGCTTCGCCCAAACGGTCTAAAAACGCCCAAATACCTGTTTTTTTGGCAAAACTAATCGCTTTATCCGATTGTTTGGCAGGCAAAGTTTGATTGGTATAATAATCTTTTAAGATATAGCCGTCTTTGATTTCAATAACTCGTTCGGCTTGCTCGGCAATACTTGGGTCATGGGTTACCATGATAATCGTATGCCCTTTGGCATTCAAATCTTGTAAAATCGCCATAACGTCTTTACCAGATTTGCTATCCAACGCCCCTGTCGGCTCGTCCGCCAAAATCACATCACCGCCATTCATTAAGGCACGAGCGATAGACACCCGTTGCTGTTGACCGCCAGAGAGCTGGCTTGGGCGATTTTGGGTTTTTTCGGCTAAGCCCAAATCCGCTAATAATTTAGTCGCTCGCTCATCTCGTTTATCACTTGGCATACCTGCATACACCGCAGGCACGGCAACATTATCTCTTGCATTAATGTCACCTAACAAATGATAACGTTGAAAAATAAAACCAAAATGTTCACGGCGAAGTTCAGCAAGTTCGTCCGCAGTGAGTTGGCTAACGGATTTGCCATAAATTTTGTAACTGCCTGCAGTGGCTTGGTCAAGACAGCCTAAAATATTCATTAAGGTAGACTTACCAGAGCCTGACTGCCCGATGATTGCCACCATTTCGCCTTCATAGATAGTTAAATCAATGCCGTGCAACACACGAATTTTTTCTTCGCCTGCAGGAAATTCTCGGATAATTCCGCTCACTTCCATAATCGGATTTTTGGCGGTAGTTGAATGTGTCATTTAATGATTATTCTCACATTTTTATTTTTTTTAAATTTATTTTTTAATATTACATCATCGGTGGACGGTTGGCATT
The DNA here is from genome assembly GCF_000379845.1 of Moraxella boevrei DSM 14165. Taxonomy (GTDB): domain Bacteria; phylum Pseudomonadota; class Gammaproteobacteria; order Pseudomonadales; family Moraxellaceae; genus Faucicola; species Faucicola boevrei. The sequence goes on from NZ_KB903804.1 coordinate 5,883, forward strand.
GCGTGTTTTTTCACTTGTTGCTTCGCTAATCACCACTTTTTCACCTTCTTTTAAACCCGATAAAATTTGGGTATTAACACGATTAGACACACCAATTTTTACCGTTTGTTGTTTTAAACTACCGTTAGCTTGCACCACTTGGACATAGTGTTGTTGTGGGTTTTTTGGGTCAGTTTTTACCGCAGATGCAGGTACGGCGAGGGCATTTTCTACTTTTTCTTCCACGATGTACACTTGGGTAGTCATGTTAATGCGTAACTGCCCTTCGCTGTTTGGTACATCAAAATAACCCATGTAATAAATCGCTTCATCATTGCTGTTGCTACTATTGGCGGTGGTATTCTCAGGAGCAGGTTCAATCGCTTGCAATGTAGCGGTAATTTTTTTGTCGCTGTTACCAATGATGTTAAAGTACACAGGCATCCCAGGTTTTAGGTTAATCACATCGGCTTCGGAGATTTTGGCTTTGACACGCATGGTACTCAAATCCGCCAATGTGACAATGGTCGGTGCAGTCTGATTGGCGTTCACCGTTTGACCTTGCTTGGTGGTTACCGAAATCACCGTGCCGTTCATCGGAGCGGTAATGCGAGTGTAGCCGAGATTTTGTTCAGCGGTGTTAACTTCGGTTTGTGATTTTTTAATGGTCGCTTGGGCAGTGGTGATATCTGCTTGCCCTGATAATAGATTGGCTTGGGCAGTTTTAATCGCTTGTTTAGCACTTTCAACGTTGGCTTGGGCAGTTTTTAGTGCAGTTAAAGCTTGTTCTACTTCTTGTTTTGATACCGCATTGCTATTGGCTAAACCTTGCAAACGGTTATACTCGCTTTTGGCTTGGCTTAACGTGGCTTCACGACTGATTAAATCGGCTTTGGCAGTATCCAAACTGGCTTGACGTGTTGCTAAATTCGCCTTGCTACTTTCAAGATTGGCTAAACTTTGTTGTAAAGTTGCTTGTTGATTGGTCAGATTATTTCGCTGAGTAACAGGGTCAATTTGGGCAATCACATCACCTTTTTTTACCACATCACCCACGTCCACATACAAGTTGGTCACTTCGCCAGACACTTGAGCCCCTACGTCCACCATGTCTTTGGCTTCAATTTTGCCAGATGCCATAACGCTATTTTCAATATCCATGCGTTCAGCGGTGGCAGTGATGTGGTTCGGGAGTTGTGGTTTTGGTTTTAAAAAATAATACGCAACGCCGACAATGGCGAGTAGAACCAATGCAATCATCACAAATTTAGTGTATTTTTTTTGAGTTGCGGTCATGATAATGCCTAGCACAAATGAATGAAAGTGAATAGAAAAATTAACAATTAGAAAGTTATCAAAACAGATAACACAATAAAAAATTGGAATGATTAACTATAAAACTGGATTAAACAACAAAGTTGTATTATAAAGTATGGGTTTATCAGAAGTTTTGTAAAAATGTAATGTTTTGGTAAAATTATCAACGTAAATAGCAAAAAAGCCAACCCCAAGTTTGACTTTTTTATTTTAACGATAATTATTGATAAAAATTATTTTTAAAAAAAATTAATTTTTTAGGGCTTTTTCTCCTGCCAAATCCATTGCCAAATTTGTAGGTTTTAACGGTACAGGCGGTTTAACAAAACTCGCCAAAAATACATCATCAATCGTTTCTACAGGTTGAATGGTTAAGCCTTGTTTTACATTGTCAGGGATATCCACCAAATCTCGCTCGTTGGCTTTTGGGATTAACACGTGCTTGATACCACCACGGTGAGCGGCGAGCAGTTTTTCTTTTAAGCCACCGATACGTAATACTTTGCCACGTAACGTGACTTCGCCTGTCATCGCAATATCTGGACGAATAGCAATGCCTGTCATGGCTGATGCCAAAGCAGTGGTTAACGCAATCCCTGCAGACGGTCCGTCTTTGGGGGTTGCCCCTTCAGGTATATGCACATGAATATCCGTGCCTTTAAAGTTCTCGTAACTGATGCCCAAGGCTTCGCCACGAGCCCGCACCACGGTCATGGCTGCACGGATAGACTCTTTCATCACATCACCAAGCGAACCTGTAAAATTCAGATCACCTTTGCCTTGGGTTGCTACCGCTTCAATGGTAAGTAGTTCACCACCGACTTGCGTCCACGCCAACCCTGTGATACGACCGATTTCAGCCTCTTGCTCCGCCAAGCCAAAATCATACGGTTGCACACCCAAATAATCATTGATGTTATCTGCAGTTACGCTGACGGTATCCGCTGTTTTACGGTTGCGTTTTTTAGTTTTGGCTGGTTTTTCCTGTTCCACGTTGGCTTTCACCACTTTACGTGCGATTTTGTTAATTTCACGCTCCAAATTTCGCACGCCTGCTTCACGGGTATAGCGTTGCACAATGGCTTGAATGGCATCGGTAGTAATGTCAACTTCATCATTCGCCAAACCATTTTGTTTCACCGCTTTTGGCACAAGGTATTTATCAGCGATGTTAATTTTTTCGTCTTCGGTATAACCTGACAAACGGATAATTTCCATACGGTCAAGCAACGCAGGCGGTATGTCCATGCTGTTGGCAGTACAGATAAACATCACTTGCGATAAATCTAAATCCATATCAAGATAATGGTCATTAAAACTGTGATTTTGCGACGGGTCAAGCACTTCTAACAAGGCGGACGCTGGGTCGCCACGAAAATCTTGTGCCATTTTGTCTATTTCATCAAGCAAAAATAGCGGATTTTTCACCCCAACTTTTGCCAATGATTGCACGATTTTACCCGGCATCGCCCCGATATAAGTACGTCTGTGTCCACGAATTTCCGCTTCGTCACGCACACCGCCTAACGCCATACGGATAAATTCTCGCCCAGTCGCTTTGGCAATACTCTCACCCAAAGACGTTTTACCTACCCCCGGTGGCCCGACAAGGCATAAAATTGGTCCTTTGAGATTATCCACCCGAGATTGCACTGCCAAAAATTCCAAAATACGGTCTTTCACATCTTTTAAGCCATAATGATCGGCATCAAGCACCGCTTGGGCTTTTGGTAAGTCAATGTTCACTTCGCTGGCTTTTCGCCAAGGGGTGTCCAAAATCCATTCAATGTAAGTACGGACAATTGCTGACTCTGATGAAGCAGGTGGCATCATTTTGAGTTTACGCAGTTCGTTGTCGGCTTTTTTTCGCACGTCATCAGGCAAATCAGCTTCTTTAACTTTGTCTGCTAACTCGTCTATGTCGTCTTCATCGCTTGGCAATTCAGGTTCGCCATTTTCTTGACGCATGCCGTTTAACTCGTTTTTAATGGCTTTCATTTTTTCATTTAGAACGTATTCACGGTGGTTGCTTTCTAGCTGATTACGGACTTTTTCTTGCAATTCTTGTTCAATGTGTTGGTCGGCTTCTTGTTTAACCAAATAATCCGTTAAATTTTCAAGATTGGTTTTTAAGTTGTCATTTTCCAAGAAGCTTTGTTTCACATCAATGTCAAGCGATACACGTGTTGCGATAAAATACAGCAGTTCTTCCAAACGCTCAACTTTTTCGGCAACTTTTAATAATTCTCTAAAATTGCGTAGGCGAGATTGGGCGTATTCGGCAAATAATGCCAACAGCGTGTCTTTATATTCTTGTTGTTGGGCTTTGCTAATTCGGCTTTTGTTGGGTTTTAGCATAGCGTGAGCGATTAACACTTCGTCATGCACGTTGCTCACGTCTTCTAATTTAGCACGGTGTAGGCCTTCAATCAGTACTTTTACCGCATTTTTGTCGCTTTCGTGGGGCATGGTGCTGATAATGCGACACACCGTACCATATTGATACAGGTTGTCTGGGCTGATGTCTTCAAACATGGAGTCTTGTTGCGTGATGACAAAAATTAAGCCATCATGCTCTGACTGGGCAAGCTCCACCGCATTGACCGATGCACTACGACCGACAAATAACGCAATCTGCATATAGGGATACACCACCACATCTCGCAAGGCAACGAGCGGTAGAGTTTGGATTTCGCTAGGATTTGGCATAATCATTCCTTCCATTTTCATGGTTTGCTTTTATATTGTACAAAGGCATTAGTGGCGGTTTTTTTCAAAAATGCAAGGTGTTAACCAACGGATTTTGCAAAAAGCCTGTTCAAGCATTTTCAAAGAAAGTGAGTAAATTAGTCGCACCCGACCTTATCAGCCTTATTTAAATTCAATAAATTGACAAAAAAATAAGTTGGCAATCAAGCCAACCTAATTTTGATATAAGTTTTATGTGTTTGGTTAAAAACACCATCATTTAACAAAATTCACCGCAATTTCTCGCATTTCTTGCACATTTTCTTTGTTAAGCGGTTCGCCTGTTTCATCATAAAGACTCGCCTGCAAATCATGCGACAACAACCCAGAAATACTCATCATACTATCAAAACCACGCGATGCTTCAGGATGTGGCAAGGATACAAACATCACCAACCCTTTCACATATTGGTTCGGCAATTTGTTCAAATCAAACGGTAAAATCCCCTCTTCTGTCACCATCATCACGCTAAACCACAACAGCCCCGTACCGTCTTTATTAGCATAACGGTGGAACATATTCATCGCCCCAAATTTTAAGCCATATTTGTCAAATAATTTTAACAAATCACGCCCAAAAATCCGTGCAAATTGTTCGTCTGGGAACAAACTAATGTTGATATTTTGCGTCGCATGATTCAGTGGACTGTCTTGGTCGTTATCAATTTGAGCTTGGATATGACTATCCAAAATCGGACTGCTTTCGCTAAAGCCTTCTTTTTTCAGCTTGCGTTCGTCATAAGTTTGCACCATTGGTGTGATGGTTTCGGTCGCATTCGCCAACGCACTAAACGCATCGTCACTATTTGGTGAATCCGCCACTTGAGCTTGGGCTTGTAGTTGTTGCAAGGCTTGATTTTTTTCGTTCGCTAGTTGCTGATTTCGTCGTAGGGCTTGCTGCTCTGACTGGCTAAGATGATGTTGCAACTCATGACTGCTAATTAATTGCAAGGTTTCAAACGTTTGATTTTCATCGGTTTGATTGAGCATTACATTTTGCGTTGGCTCGGCTAATTCGGTATTTTCTGCAGACAACGTAATATTTTTTTCTTCATCAGCATCAGGGTCGGGACGTTGATGACGTGGCAAAATCGGCAAGCCGTCTTTATCCGCGGTTTCATCGGATAAATCTTCTAAATGCTTGGGCTGGTTAGCATTTTTTGCCGAAAACAGCAACACATACGCACCCCACACGATAGCGACTACCGCCGCCACAATTAACAAAAAATTCATCACGGTCATAATCAATCCTTAAACCCAAATATGCTAAATTTAACGAAATAATTAGCGAAAAATTGGCACACAGCAAAAAGCCAACTTTTATTTAATATTAAACAAAAATTTGGCAATCAATAAAGTGCATATAGTACCATGCCTTGCGGTTTTGGGCTACCAAAAAGCGACATAAAACCACAAATTTTGCCAATTTTTTCGCATTTTTTTTGCCAAAATTTGCGTAAAGTTGTTAAAAATGGTTACCAATCCGCCCTTATACCACCTTACCCTGCTCCAAATATTCCGCCACATTATTCATATCCACGCTGACAAGCCGTGAAATCCCTGCATTTGGCATGGTGACGCCTTTAAGTTCGTCCGCCACTTGCATCGCTAATTTATTATGACTGATAAAAATAAATTGCACATCTTTGGCTAACTCATTGATAAGATTAGTAAAACGTGCCACATTGGCATCATCAAGCGGGGCATCCACTTCGTCCAACACACAAAACGGTGCGGGCTGTTGTTTAAAAATCGCAAATACCAAACTCAGTGCCGTCAAGGTTTTTTCACCCCCCGACAATAACGCCAAACGGCTATTTTTCTTACCCTTAGGCTGTGCCATGAGCTCTAATCCCGACTGCCAACTGTCATCTGCCAGTACCAAACTCGCCTGACCACCGCCAAACACTTGCACAAATAATTGATTTAAATCAATATTAACTTGATTAAGCATATCCATAAATAATTGTTTGGTTTGACTGTCAATTTGGGTAATCGCTTCTCGCAAGGTATCAATACTCGCCGTCAAATCGTTCACCTGCTCCGCCAAAGGCGACAAGCGTTGGTTAATTTCGTCCAATTCTGCCAGCGCCGTATGGTTCACCGCCCCAAGTTGTTGCAGTTTTTGCTGTAACTGGTGCAAGGTTCGCTGTTGGGCATCTACATCATTCATGCTCAACAAAGGTTGGCTTTTATTAGGCATTGCCACACCTTGAGCCGTCCGTTGTTCTGCAATTTGCTCAGCACGTTGGTTAATCAGTGCCAATTCAGTTTGTTTATCGTAGCCTTGTTGTTGTAGGATTTGTAGATGCTGTTGCTCAGCTTGCAGTCGTTGTTGCTGTTGGATTTTTTGCTGTTCTAATTCAATCAATTCAGCGTTAAAATCTGCCAAAATCAATTCACTTTCTGCCAAGCGTTGCTCACACACGCTGAGTTGCTCGGCAAAAGTCGGTAATTTTTGTTGCAATTCTGCCAAAGACTGGATAAATGTTTGTAATTGTTGCTGTTCACGTTGCTGTTGTGCGTGTAATTTTTGCTGATTATCCGCTTGATGTTGCTGTTGCAATTGGGCTTTGCTTAACTCTAGGCTTAAGGCATGATATTGATTTTCATAACCTTTTTGCTCGGATTGTCGTTTGGCTAAATCTTGGTCAAACGTTTCTCGTTGCTGAATTTTTTGGCTTAATTGTGGCTGAATATCGGCTAATTGTTGGCGAATGTTGGCTTGTTCGGCTTGATAGTTTTGTATCGTTTGGCTAATTTCTGTTTGTTCATAAAATAAAGAATTTAACTCATCGGCAAGTCGCTGTTTTTCATTTTGTAATTGGTTAATTTCATGTTGATATTGCAATTGCTCATGGCTAAGTTGTTGTTTTTGTTTGTTTAATTGCAACAACTCATTGCGACTGGCTTGGTCTTGGGCTTGCCATTCTTGCAACGCAATCATTTCTTCTTGCACTTGATTTGCCAAACGTTGACAAATCGGCTGTTGTTTTTTAATCAAATTTTGTAAAGTTTCAATGCGTTGCTGTTGGCTAAAATATTGACTCACCGCAGGGATTTGTCTGTTCCTATCACTAGATTGTCCCCATGCCAAGGCGTGTAAATCCAAGCAAAAATGCTGATGAAGCAATAAAATTTCATCATTTTCGCCAAACAATAACAGCCAATCTGTCGGCAAAAACTGCGGTAATTGCTCAATTAATTTAAAGAAAACATCAGGATTATTAACCAAATTTTGCTGATTAATAGGGTGCTTTAACAGCCAAACATCGGAAAAAATCGGCAAATTTGGCGATGAAAACAACGCATTTAACCGCACCCAATCTTGCGTTTCTAGCGTGTTTTGTGCATTGTGTTGTGTATTGTTTTCTGAATTGATTTCTAAGTTGTTTTGAAATTGTGCCAACTGTTTCACAAAAAACGGTTCAAAGAATACCGCTTGTTTACCAAACATCGCCCCAATATCAAATGAAAAATTATCAAGCAAGTTTTCACTATCTTGCGGTTGAGTCGGTGTTAATATCAGCCATTGTGCCAATATTGCCAAACATTTATCCAGTTGTTTGCTAAATAATTTGCCTTGCTCACTCAAAGTTAACTGGGTTAATAACAGTTGAAAATCCACATTGACAAAGTTTTGTTTGTCAACTTTGCCTTGTGTTTCAGCGATTTTTTGCAAAAATTGCTCATGTTCCTCTACCAACTTTTGTAAGGTTTTTTGCTCAGTTTGCCATTGTTCTTCTTGTTGCTCGGCTTGGCGATGTTGACGTTGCAAGCTGTCTAATACATCGGTTTGGTCGGCGATTTGTTCTTGCCGATGAATGATGGCATTTTCCAAACGATGTATTTTTTCGGTGAGCATGACAATGTTGCGTTCGTCAAAGTCAGCGTGTTTGGCATATTTGGCATCGTGTTGCTTTCGTTTTTGCTCAAAAATGGTTTGATTTTTTTGGTGTTGTTGTTGACGTTGAGCGATCCTATCGGCTTGTTGTTGGGTGGTTTTTAGCAAATTTTCCACAATGGCAAGTTGCTTGTCATACTCTTGTTTTTCTTTATGTAATTCACTGATTTCATTGACTATTATTTGGCGTTGTTGCTGGCTTTGCTGTTGGCGTTGTTGTTGTTCTGCGATAATTTTTTGTAATGTAGCCATCTCATTCGGCAAGGTTTGCAAACGTTCAGCATGGGCGTGTTGTTCGCTGATAACTTCGGCAAGTTGAGCGGTTAAGGCTTGTTCCGTTTTGGTCAATTCATCAATTTTTGCTTGCTGTTGAGCCAGTAGATGTTGCTGTTGTTGGTACAGAGTTTGAGCTTCGTGTTGCTGTTGCCAATGGCGTTGATACAGGTTTTGCTGTTCTTGTTTTGCTAACTGTTGTTCATAGATTTTTTGTTGTAACTGCTTGCCTTGTTCAGTTAATTGATTAACAAGTATTTGATTTTCTTCAATTTTTTGATTTAAGCCTTGTTGTTGATCAAGCAAGTTTTGGCGTTGTTGCCATACTTGCAATGTTTCATTAATCAATAATTGTTTGTTAATTTCATCAATCTGTTGCTGATACGAATTGGCCTGTTGGGCAGTTTTTGCTTGTTTTTCCAGCCGTTTTTGTTGAGCCGTTAGCTCGCTGGTCATGTCATGTAGGCGATTAAGGTTGTCACTGGCGTGGTCAAGCTGTTTTTGGGTTTCTTCACGGCGATGCTGATAACGAGAAACGCCTGACGCTTCTTCAATGAATTCTCGCAGCTGCAAGGCATTGGCATCAATAATCCGCCCAATCATCCCTTGCTCAATCACCGCATAACTTCTTGCCCCAAGCCCTGTCCCCAAGAACACATCCACCACATCACGGCGACGCACTTTTGTGCCATTGATAAAATAATCCGACTTGCCATCTCGGTTCATCTGACGGCGTACCGACAACTCATGATACAGATTCAACGGATGATGAATACCGCCTCTGCCACGGGCTTGGTTAAAAGGGTCATCCGCTTGGGTATGTTCAAAAACCAGCTCCACACTTGCCAAACTTTTGGCAGATTTTTCCTGCGTGCCTGCAAAAATCACATCGCTCATCGCCCCGCCACGCAACTGTTTGGCAGAACTTTCCCCAAGCACCCAACGAATGGCGTCAATCACATTGGATTTGCCACAGCCATTAGGCCCGACAATCGCTGTAATATTGTGCTTAAAATCAAAAGTTGTCGGGTTGGCAAAAGATTTAAAGCCTGATAATTTGAGTTGTTTTAAACGCATGGTTGGATAATTTTTTTAGGATTTTTCTAAAAAGTATTCGTAATTGTGGCATTGGAAAAAACAGGCTATTTTAACATTTACCCTAACATTTGCCAAAAATAATTTGTGATAAAAACAAAAAAAAGCGACCGAAAAATTTTCAATCGCTTTTTATTGGATAATTTTTAATTAAAAATAATAATTAAAATAAATTGTAATCAAAAATTAACGGGTGCGTGGGCAAACTTCGTTGTCTGCAAAGAAATATGCAATTTCACGTTCAGCAGACGTGGTGCTGTCTGAACCGTGTACCGCATTTTCGTCAATGCTCGTTGCAAAATCACGGCGGATAGTGCCTTCGGCTGCATCTTTTGGATTGGTTGCCCCCATAATATCACGGTGAGCCAATACCGCATTTTCACCTTCTAATACAGACACAACCACAGGACCTGAAGTCATGAATTTGACAAGGTCGCCATAAAATGGACGTTCTTTATGCTCAGCATAAAAACCGCCTGCTTTTTCGTCATCTAGGTGTAGCATTTTTGCTGCAACGACTTTGAGACCTGCTTTTTCAAAACGGGTATAAATTTCACCGATATGGTTGCCTGCCACTGCGTCAGGTTTGATAATAGAAAGGGTGCGTTCAATTGCCATGATAAATTCCTTAAAAATAAAAGTGAGTAAAATAGCCACGTCGCATAAGTTTTGGCTATTTCTCGGCTATTATAACGCAGTCTAAATCTAAAGTAAAAGATAAAAATGTGTAATTTTTATAAAAAAATTATTGCAAAAAATTTTTTTTAGGGTATGATAGTACGTCTAAATAGTCGGGCCTATAGCTCAGTTGGTTAGAGCAGAGGACTCATAATCCTTTGGTCCACAGTTCAAGTCTGTGTGGGCCCACCAAATTTAAACCTTGTAAATATTTTTTTTGCAAGGTTTTTTTATTTTTGATAGGGTGGGCTACGCCCACCATAACGTACAATATTTTGAATGGTGGGTGAAACCCACCCTACGTTTTTTTTGATATCTCTCACATCACGCCATTTGTAAGATTTTTATTTCTTCGTCATCAAGTCCATACAGTTTATACACCCGCTCATTAATTTCATCATCTATGGCACGGATTTGGTTTTGTAGGTTGGTTACTTTTTGGTGTTCGGTGGTGAAGTAGTCTCGCCATTCTTTGCGTTTGGCTAGGGGGATTTGGTGTTTTTGTTTTTTGAGTTCTTTTTGTAGGGTGTCAAAGTCGGTTTCGTGCCAGTTTTTTAGGGTTTTAGTGAGGTTTAGGTTGGTAAATTCTTCGCTTAGGGTTGCCAAAAAGTCGGTACAAGCGGTTTGTAATGCTTGGTTTAAGCTAAGCATTTGGTCGGCGAGAGTGATAAATGGCGTTTGTTCGTTTTCTAAAATGGTTGGAACAACAAATTTTTCAAAAAATGTATGCTTCATTCTTACGCCAGTATCGCCCAATCCGCCACCGCCGTAAATATTTTTGACCGCATAAAAGAATAATTTGCTATTAAAAATCGCCAATAAAAATTTTAAATTTTTTCCTGTAATAATTCGCCCTGTGTCATTACAAAACATTGTTTCGGTTGAATAAGCAAAACACGGATATTGTACAATTTCTTGATAAATAATTTTTTCATTACTAAAATTATCAATATAGGCACAATTTCTTAAATTATAAGGCGTTGCACCTTTATCAGAACGTTTTTCCAATTTATCATAAAATTGATTTAAAAATTCTTTTAAAGTTGGATAATTTTCAATATCAATTCTTGGCGTATTTTTATAACCATTATGCACATTAATTAAATAAAGATTTTGATAATCAATAGAATATCGTCCAATATCACGCCCACGCAAAATTGGTTTGATGAGTTCAACGTTTTTATTATCTTTGGCAATCAATTCATTTTTGGTATTTTCATCAATAATAAAAGCGTCATTAAATCCTGTTTTAATGCCGTAATTGATTTCAATATCCCAATCTCTCAACATTTTGCCATTCTGTTCAATTTTTTGTTTAATGGATTGTTCAATATTTGATGAAATTGTCTAAATATCATCATTTTGTGGAAATATTTTCAACATTAAATGTTCAATATTTTCAAAATCACGGCGTTCTTCTTTTAAAGTAATGGCATTAAATTCATTATAATTTCGTGCATTTTTTTCAAAAATTAAAATATTTGAATCAACGGTTGCACTTTCAAAAATACCAGAACCCAAATCCATGAGTAAAATTGGATTGGTTTTTTGTGTTAAAAATTGGCGTAATTTTTTACCATAATTGGCACGCAACCATTTATTTGACGTAATAAAACCCAATAAACCATTATCTTTTAAAATATTATGAGCCAATTCATAAAATAATACATACAAATCGCCTGTTTTTTCAAAGGTTTGATAATTCAGTTTTTCTAATTGATTGGACGTATCTTTTAATTTTTGTAATTGCACATACGGCGGATTTCCCACGACCACATCAAAACCACCCTTTGCAAAAACTTGCGGAAACTCTTTTTCCCAATCAAATGCCTTATCCCCCGCCACATCCACATCATCAATCAGCGAATTACCACACTTGATATTTTGATTTAGATTAGATAATTTGCGATGCGGTTCAGCCGTGCGTAGCCACAGGGACAGTTTGGCTATTTCCACACTTTCAGCGTTAATATCCACCCCAAATAAATTATGCTCCAAAATATGATTTCGCACTTCTTGGAACACAAGCCCACCGCCAAATAATTTACTCTCCAACTCATCAAGATAAGCGTGCTCGCTGATTAGAAAATTCAAACTTTCGTTTAAAAAAGCCCCCGAGCCACACGCAGGGTCACAGATGGTTAAATCAAGTAACCACGCTCGATAATCTTTGAGTTTTTGCAATAATGTTTCTTGGGTTTTCTTTTGACGTTTTTTATCGGTGATATAATCTTCATCATTGAGATTTAATTCACGTTTTTTATCATCGCATAGCTTGCCAATCGTATTTTGGATAATGTAGCTGGTGATATATTTTGGGGTATAAAATACGCCGTCTTTTTTACGTTTGGTGGATTTTTTGTCAATCTCCTCGCCATTAAGTTCAGCTTTAATTTCATCAATTTCATTTAAGCTGTTTTCAAAAATATGCCCTAAGATATTCACATCAATCTCACTGGCAAAGTTATAATCAGCGATTTTTTTGATGTGTTTGGATAAAATATCGTCAGAAATAATTAAATTATCCAAGATTTCATCAGGTTTAAACAGTCCGCCATTATAAGCAAAAATCTCGCTATGTTCATCTTTATAGCCTGTATTTAAAAAGTGAAAATAACGTTTTAATTGGTCATAGACGCTAATCGGCATTTTTAAGTCTTTGAGTTTTTGCCATTCAATCAGCATGGTATGAGCGGTATTGGCGGATAATAAGCCACTGTCTTCAGCAAAGAAAATAAATAATAGACGGTCTAATAATTTTTGGGTTTTGGCGAATAATTCTAGGGCATTATATTGGGAATTTTTGGCACACAAATCAGCGAATAATGCACGCTTAAAGGCGGAATAATCTTGATATAGAGCGTGTGTGATTTTTTCTTCTTGGGAGATACTTTCGGATTTTAATTTAAGCGGTAAATCGTTTAATAAATTCTCCGCTTGTAGTAATAAATACAACAGTTTAAACGCTTCAAAATCCAATTTAAATAAATCAAATTCTAAATATTCCACCGCATTGTCAATATAAAAACGGAGTTTTTGAAAGTTGGACGTGATAACATAGCGACAGGTCGGATGATTATTTTTATAGCCAAAAGCTTGGGCTTCAATCCGAGATAAATCAGTAACATTCATGCCTTTTAATTCAATCACGGCAATGGCTTTATCATTTTTTAAAATTGCACCGTCGCATTTTTTTGCCCCTTTTAGATTTTTAAATTCAGTGGTCAAATTATAATTATCCGCAGGATTTAACATATAGCCAAATATTTGTACGAATAAATCTCGTAAAAAGCCCTCTTGATATTGTTCTTCTTTTGATGTGCGGATATTATCTTGAATGGTAGGATTATGAAAATGGGCGGTAAAGTTGGCGTAAGCAGATTGCACCGCATCAGGGCTTAAACTTTTGGTATATTTATCAATAATGATGGATTGGAATAACATGAAAATTTCCTAAAAAAAATAAACACAATCATAACAAAAAAGCAGTGAAAAATCTTTTTTTATTCAAAAAAAATCCCCAAACCGAAATTTGGGGATTTTCTGCAGATTTAAACCAACTTATTCAGCAGTTGGCTCAACACTGGCTTGAGTTTGGTCAATGCCTTTCATGGTCAATTTGATACGTCCACGATTGTCAATATCTTGTACCAACACATTGACGATTTGATCTTCTTTTAGCACATCGGTAACATTTTCCACACGAGCATCGGTGATTTGTGAAATATGCACCAAGCCATCGGTATTTGGTAAAATATTCACAAACGCCCCAAATTCTGCCAAACGCACCACTTTGCCCGTATAAACTTTGCCAACTTCTACTTCCGCCGTAATGGCTTCAATTTTGACAATCGCAGCTTTGGTTGATGCTTTGTTTTCACCAAAAATACGGATTGTACCGTTGTCATCAATATCAATCACCGCCCCTGTTTCTTCGGTTAATTGGCGAATGGTCGCACCGCCTTTGCCAATCACATCGCGAATTTTTTCAGGGTCAATGTCAATCACCGCAAAATTTGGTGCGTGAGCGTTGATTTCTTTACGGCTAGTTGCCAACACTTCATTCATCGCATTTAAAATGTGGATACGTCCTGCATGGGCTTGATGTAGGGCTTTTTCCATGATTTCAGGGGTAATGCCTTCAATTTTGATATCCATTTGCAAGGCAGTAACACCGTTTGCAGAGCCTGCCACTTTAAAGTCCATATCGCCTAAATGGTCTTCATCGCCCAAAATGTCCGACAATACCGCAAAACGCTCGCCTTCTTTTACCAAGCCCATCGCAATACCTGCAACTGGGGCTTTTAATGGCACACCTGCGTCCATTAACGACAATGACGCACCACAAACAGAAGCCATTGATGATGAGCCGTTAGATTCGGTAATATCTGACACCACACGGATAACATACGGGAAACGCTCATTTTCTGGTAACACCGCTTGCACGCCACGGCGAGCCAAACGACCATGACCAATTTCACGGCGTTTTGGTCCACTATCACGCCCTGTTTCGCCCACCGAATAGCTTGGGAAATTGTAATGTAGCATAAAGTGGTCTTGTTTTGTGCCTGCCAACGTGTCCACCAAGTTTACATCACGGGTATTACCAAGGGTAGTTGTAACAAGGGCTTGCGTTTCGCCACGAGTAAACAACGCTGAACCGTGTGTATAAGGCAATACCCCCACTTGAATGTCCAACGCACGCACCGTTTGCAAATCACGACCATCAATACGGGGTTTACCTGATAAAATATTATCACGCACGGTACGATATTTTAACGTTTCAAATAACGCTTTGATTTCTTTAACTTTATCCGCATAATCTTCAGCCGTTTCATCGCCTGCCAACGCTAACGCTTCTTTTTGTAATTCATCAAGGCGAGCGTAACGGTCTTGTTTTACGCTGATGGTATAGGCTTGTGAAATACTTTCGGCAAACTGTGTTTGTAATTGATTTTGCAAACTTTCATTGACCGCAGGCGGTACAAATTCGGCTTTTTGCACGCCAACTGCTTGAGCAAATTCATTAATCGCATCAATGACGATTTGTTGTTGCTGATGACCGTACAACACCGCACCGAGCATTTGGTCTTCTGACAACTCTTGGGCTTCTGACTCAACCATTAGCACCGCAGATTTTGTCCCTGCCACCACCAAATCCAACGCACTTTGTTTCATTTGTTCAAAGTTTGGATTTAATACATATTCGCCATTGATAAAACCAACACGAGCCGCCCCAATCGGACCATTAAACGGAGCAGACGAAATCGCCAACGCCGCAGATGTACCTATCATGGCTGCAATATCTGCATCTTGCTTTTTGTCTGACGAAATCACCGTCGCGGTAACTTGAATTTCGTTGTAATAACCTTCAGGGAATAGCGGGCGTATTGGACGGTCAATCAAACGAGATGTCAGCGTTTCAAGCTCACTTGGGCGACCTTCACGCTTGCCATAGCCACCGGGGATTTTACCTGCAGCGTACATTTTTTCTTGATAATTTACCGTCAATGGAAAAAAGTCTTGACCTTCTTTGGCATCATCTTTTACCACGACAGCGACCAACACCGACACACCGCCCATATGCACCAATACCGAATTGGCTTGGCGAGCAATACGACCTGTTTCTAGCGTAACTTGTTGATTACCATACTGAAATTCTTTCGTTGTGAGATTAAACATAAGTTTCCTTAAATCTTAACTTAATTTATTAAAAAGCGTGATGAATAAATTGTGATAGCCCCTAATATTAAACTTCTTTTTAATGTTCTTTTAAAAAAGTCTAATATTAGAAGCAATCTACCCAAGTTTATTCACGATTTTTGATGATGTTTGGTTAGTTTTGACAAAAAACTGGCAAAATAACCCAAATATTGTACCGTTTTTTGGTAAAAATCGCCACAAAAAAATGCAAAAAACGGTTACTAATCCAAGTAACCGTTTTTATCAAACGTCAATCAACACCGAATTAACGACGTAAACCAAGCTCATTAATCAATTTTGAATAACGGTCTAAATCTTTACGCTTTAAATAGTCAAGCAAACTACGACGTGAATTTACCATACGGATAAGACCACGACGGCTATGATGGTCAGCTTTATGCGCTTTAAAGTGTGGTTGTAAGTCGTTGATACGAGCGGTTAACAAAGCAACTTGTACTTCTGGTGAACCTGTGTCGTTTTCAGATTGTTTGAATTTTGCGATGATTTCCGCACGTTGTTCATTGGTTAGCATGGCTAGTTTTCCTTTGATGTGAGAAGCCAAATTTATGCTTTATCTTTTATATAATAGCGTATAAATTTGTGTTAAAAAATAAGGTCGCTCCACGCTTCTCAGTAGCACGCCTTAAATTAGAGTGCGATATTTTAGCATAGTTTGCTTGAAAAAACAGGATTTTTTGAAAAAATTTGCCAAAAAAGTAAAAAATTTTAAATTTTTTCAAAAATTTCGCTTGTCTTTAGATTTTTATCGGCAATAATCAATCGTCCAAACTATTAGAATCAAAATAAAGTTGATTAAAATTGCAATAATTGTAACAAAACTTTGCAAGTTATCAAAATTGTAACTTTTTGAGAAAATTTATTTGCAAAACTTAACATTTCACCTATCAAACACTGACAAACTTTTAAATTTTTTTTGCTAATATACACACCAAGCGGTAAGCAAGAAGAAAACAACCTTCATATTTACTTTTATTCACAAAATTGAATTATCAATTTTTTAGGAAATCGGAGAAAAACGATGAAAACTTTACAAAAAACATTATTAGCCTTAACTGCTGGTGCATTATTATCAACAGGTGCAAACGCTGCCATCAACTACAGTGCTGGTCAACCATACGTAGGTGTGAAAGTAGGTCAGTTTGATAGCAAGAACGACAATCTTGACGCTAAAAAGCAAACTGCTTACGGAGCATTTGGTGGCTACCAATTTGATGAAAATTGGGGCACTGAAATTGAATATCTAGGCTCAAAGAAAGCTGATGTAACATTTAAAAATACCTCTGCCAAGGGTGAAATGAATACTAAGACCTATGGCATATATGGTACTTATAAATACAACTTTGCAACGACACCTGTTTATGCAAAGGCCAAACTTGGTATTGCTAAAACAGAAGTTGAAGCAAAAACAACGACAAGAACTGTTAAAGCAGATGACACAGGTCTAGCTTATGGTGTTGGTCTTGGTTTCCAAGCAACCCCTGCGATTGCTATCGAAGCTGAATATGCAAAACCTGAAAGCGATACGAACCTTTGGACAGTGGGTGCAAACTTCAAATTCTAATATTTGACAAAATCACTTAACAAAAAACACAAAAAACGGCTCTAATTTTTTTAGAGTCGTTTTTTGTTGTGGCAAATATTAGCAAATTTTTTAATTTTCGGTTATGATACACTTTATTTTTGATGACTAGCTTATTTTAAAATTTTTTGATAAAGAAAGGTGATTTTGTGAGAAAAATTCTAGTAACTTCCGCCCTACCCTATGCCAATGGTCCAATCCATTTGGGGCATTTGGTGGAGTATATCCAAACCGACGTTTGGGTAAGAGCCATGAAAGCCCAAGGACACGATGTCAAGTACGTCTGTGCTGATGATGCTCACGGTACGGCAATCATGCTAAAGGCACAAGACAATGGCGTAACGCCCGAAGAACAAATCGCCACTGTGAAAGCCTCGCACGAAAAAGATTTTAGCTCATTTTTAATCAATTTTGACAATTATTATTCTACCCATAGTCCTGAAAATGAGAAATTTTCGCAAGAAATTTACACCAAACTCAATGAACGTGGCTATATTTTTACCAAAAATGTGGAGCAATTATTTGACACCGAAAAAGGGTTATTTTTAGCTGACCGTTTTGTCAAAGGCGAATGCCCAAAATGCGGTGCCAAAGACCAATACGGTGACAACTGCGAAGTGTGCAGTGCCACTTACAATGCCACTGAGTTAAAAAATCCGTATTCCACCCTGTCTCAATCCACACCGATCGTCAAAGAGTCAAAACATTACTTTTTTGATTTGCCACGATTTACTGACTTTTTGCAAGGTTTTACGAAAGAAAACGGGCGACTGCAAACTTCCATTACCAATAAACTCAACGAATGGTTTGAGGCTGGGTTACAGCCTTGGGATATCAGCCGTGATGCACCATATTTTGGCTTTAAAATTCCGAATACGCCAACTGATGAACCCGATAAATATTTTTATGTGTGGCTAGATGCTCCTGTTGGCTATATGGCAAGTTTTAAAAATTTGTGTGAGCGTGAAGGCATTGACTTTGATGCGTATTTTAAAAAAGACAGCGCCACTGAACTGTATCATTTTATCGGCAAAGATATCGTGTATTTTCACGCCTTATTTTGGCCCGCCATGCTTCACGGCACGGATTACCGTACGCCAACTGCGATTAATGCTCACGGATTTTTGACCGTCAATGGCGAAAAAATGAGCAAATCTCGTGGTACATTCATCAAAGCCGAAACCTATATTAATCACTTAAATCCTGAATATTTACGCTATTATTTTGCCAGTAAACTATCCGACACGGTCGAAGATATCAACCTTGATTTGGATGATTTTATGCAAAAAGTCAATTCAGACTTAGTCGGTAAAGTCGTCAATATTGCCAGTCGCTCGGCAAATTTTATCCATAAAAACAACGGTGGAAAATTGGCAAATGAAATCACCGAAAAGGTGTTGCTACAAGACATCATTGATGCTGGTGATGAAATCGCCAAAGCTTACGAAAACCGTGAATTTAGCCGTGCGATGCGACTAATTATGGCGTGTGCGGACAAGGCGAATGAATATATTGACGACAAAAAACCATGGGCGTTAAATAAAGTTGACGGCAAGCAAGCGGAAGTCGTGGACGTGTGTACGGTAGCAGTTAACATTTTCCGTCAATTAATCGTCTATCTGTCACCTGTGTTACCTGAGCTTGCCAGAAAAGCTCAAGAATTTTTGAACATTGACAGCCTAACATTTGACAGTCGTCATGAAATTTTGACGAGCCATAGGATTAACGCCTTTAGCCCGCTGATGAGCCGTGTGGAAAAAGAGAAAATCGATGCCATGGTAAATGATTCTAAAAGCAGTCTCGCCGAAGAACCTGCCAAAAAAGATAAAAAACCAGACAAAACCACCAAAACTGAAACATCTGAAATTACAGGTGAATTTATTAATATTGACGACTTTGCCAAAGTAACGATGAAAGTTGCCAAAGTGTTAGAATGTAACAGCGTGGCAGGGGCTGATAAACTGTTGCAATTTACGCTAGACGTGGGCGAAGAAAAAACTCGCAATGTGTTTAGCGGTATCGCAAAATTTTATAAACCTGAAGAATTAGCAGGTAAAACGGTGATTTGTGTCACCAACCTTGCCCCACGTAAGATGAAATTTGGCGTATCCGAAGGTATGATTTTGTCAGCGGAAAAAGATGGGCAATTACAAGTGGTGATTTTGCCTGATAGCATGGTGGCTGGAGCGACATTGGCATAAAACAAACTAAGCCTTTATCCACCAAAATCCGCTTTAAATCAATGAGCTATTTAAAGCGGATTATTTTTAAGCTTTAGGGCATTTTAGAAATAACATATGAAACTTTTCCGTAAATTTAATGAACAAAAATTTACTAATATTCAACAGCTAATTGTGAAATTTCCGTTAGCCACGCTAACTATCGCCAACAACGACAAAATCAAAAATTGCCATATACCCCTAGTTTGGCAAGATAACAGCAGTAATACGGCTGTATCTATTCTTACCAATAAATTTGAACAAATTGAAAAAAATCCTTGGTCATCAAGCGATAATCAGCAAGATTTTTTCGATAAATTGTGCAAGGCGGTTGTTGGATTTAAACTACAAATTATAGATATTCAAGCCCAATTTAAACTCAGCCAAAATAAATCTTCCGATACAATCAACAGTATTATCAATGACCTACAAAAAATTAACACAGCAAAAACCAATGAGATGGCAAATAATGTACAACAAGCCAACCGCTAAAAATATGACTTCACAAAAAACCATCGCCATCATCGGAGCGGGGGCATCGGGTCTCATGTGTGCCGATTACTTATGCCAATTTGATGTCAATATCCACGTTTATGAGCAACTACCGACCGCAGGACGAAAAATCCTGTGGGCGGGCAAAACAGGCTTAAACATCAGCCACAATGAAGCACTTGACGATTTTATCAACCGATATTCACACAGTTGGCTTGGCGATTTTGTCAAACTATACGATGCCACTTGGCTACAAAACTGGGCAAAAAATCTGGGTATTGACACCTTTGTCGGTTCGTCTGGACGGATTTTCCCGACCATGATGAAAGCATCGCCATTATTGCGTGCGTGGTTAAAAGCGTTGGAACAGGACGGCGTGCAATTTTTTTATCGTCATAAATGCGTCAATCTTGATAAAAATACGCTGACTTTTCAACATAAAAATCAATCATTTAACCAAAATTTTGATGCGATTATTTTGGCGTGCGGTGGTTTGTCTTATCCAAAACTTGGCAGTACAGGCGAATGGCAAAACTGGCTTGGAGCAGATAATATTGAGCCAATGTATGCCAGTAATGTGGGGATTTGCCGTGATTGGTCAAAATTTATCGAGCCATTTTTTGGGCAAGCCTTAAAGCGAGTAAATGCTTGGGTAAAAAATGAAGAGCAAAAACATCGGGGTGATATTATCATCACCAAATACGGTTTTGAAAGTGGTTTGATTTATAAATTTAATCGTGACTTGCGTGACAATTTTTATGCGAATGACGATAAAATTATGTGCTTACATTTAGATTTATTACCTGATATTTCATATGATAAAATTTTGCAAATTTTTAGTAAAAACAAAAAATTATCACTTAATACACGCTTGCAAAAACTAGGCTTAGACAAAGCCAAAATCGCCATTTTACGAGAATTTACCGCTAAATCAGATTGGCAAGATGATAAAAAAATTGCTCAGTTTATCAAATATCTAACGGTAGAATTTAATGATTTTCGCCCAATTAATGAAGCGATTAGCTCAGGTGGTGGGGTAAAATCATCGGCTTTTGTCAATCATTTTCAGTTGAAAACCAATCTATCTGTTTTTTGTACAGGCGAAATGATGGATTGGGACGCACTAACAGGGGGCTATTTACTTACCGCTTGTTTTGCTCTTGGGCGTGGTTGTGGGGAAAGTGTGGTAAATAAGTTACATCTGAACAAAAAAACTTCCGCCATGTGACGGAAGTTTTTGATTTAAATGGGTTTAGTAATCGGTAAAATTACATCATTCCGCCCATACCACCCATTCCGCCCATGCCACCACCCATTGCAGGTGCATCATCTTTGGCAGGTAGGTCAGTAATCATCGCTTCGGTAGTTAGCATCAAGCCTGCAACCGATGCGGCGTGCTCTAACGCTGAACGAGTGACTTTGGCAGGGTCTAAGATACCCATTTCCAACATATCGCCATATTCGCCAGTGGCTGCGTTGTAACCGTAATTACCTTCGCCATTTTTCACTTGGTTAATCACAACTGATGCTTCATCGCCTGCATTGCTGACGATTTGACGAAGGGGGGCTTCAATAGCACGGCGTAAAATATTAATACCAGTAGTTTGGTCGTCATTGTCGCCTTTGACATCGTCAAGAGCAGACAATGCACGCACCAACGCCACGCCACCACCTGCTACCACACCCTCTTCTACCGCTGCACGAGTAGCGTGTAAGGCATCATCAACACGGTCTTTTTTCTCTTTCATTTCGGTTTCGGTGGCTGCACCCACTTTAATCACAGCCACGCCACCTGCCAATTTGGCAATGCGTTCTTGCAGTTTTTCTTTGTCGTAGTCAGACGTTGATTCTTCTACTTGACGACGGATAGATGCCACACGCTCATCAATGTCAGTTTTTTGACCTGCACCGTCTACAATCACGGTATTTTCTTTGCCAACGGTGACTTTTTTGGCAGTACCCAATACCGCCAAATCAGCCGTTTCTAGGCTCATACCGACTTCTTCTGATACAACGGTTGCACCAGTCAAAACCGCAATATCTTGGAGCATCGCTTTACGGCGGTCGCCAAAGCCAGGGGCTTTAACAGCACAAACTTTTAAGCCACCACGCATATTGTTTACAACCAAAGTTGCCAATGCTTCATTTTCCACATCTTCTGCGATAATAAGTAATGGCTTACTGGTTTTCATCACATTTTCAAGCAGTGGAATAAGCTCACGGATATTGCTGATTTTTTTGTCCACAAGCAAAATCATTGGATTGTCAAGCTCAGCGGTCAAAGTATCTGCCTTATTAGCAAAATATGGGCTGATATAACCACGGTCAAACTGCATACCTTCAACCACTTCTAACGTATCTTCAAAGCCTGAGCCTTCTTCTACGGTGATAACACCTTCTTTGCCCACTTTTTCCATGGCTTCGGCAATTAAGTTACCAATCGTTTGGTCAGAGTTAGCAGAGATTGAACCAACCTGAGCAATGGCTTTGCTGTCATTAGCAGGGGTTGAGATTTCTTGGATTTTGGCAACGACAGCACGGACGCCTTTGTCAATGCCACGCTTTAAATCCATTGGATTCATACCTGCAGTAACCGATTTCATGCCTTCTTGCAAAATCGCTTGTGCCAATACCGTTGCGGTCGTTGTACCGTCCCCTGCCACATCATTGGTTTTGCTCGCCACTTCACGCACAAGTTGGGCACCCATGTTTTCAAATTTGTCTTCTAATTCAATCTCTTTTGCAACGCTAACGCCATCTTTGGTGATGGTTGGGGCACCAAAAGATTTGTCGATTACCACGTTACGACCTTTTGGACCTAAGGTAACTTTAACCGCATCTGCCAATACGTTTACGCCTACAATCATTTTGCTACGTGCATCTGCACCAAATTTTACATCTTTTGCCATGATAAATTCTCTCTTAAATTTTAAAAATTTTTACAATAAAATGCTGTTTTTTTTAAGTTGGGTTAAAACCCAGCCTACAAAAAATTAAACAAGAACACCTAATACATCGCTTTCTTTCATAATCAACAGTTCTTCGCCGTCCACTTTCACAGTTGAACCTGCGTATTGACCAAATAACACCTTGTCGCCAACTTTGACATCAAGTGGGCGTACACCATTTTCAGTGATTTGACCATTACCCACAGCGATAACTTCGCCTTGTTGTGGTTTTTCTTGGGCGTTGCCTGCCAATAATAATCCGCCTGCGGTTTTTTGTTCTTCTTCAGAACGGCGGACAACGATACGGTCGTGTAAAGGACGAATAGCCATATTTTTACTCCAATTATTGTTAAAATTTCTATAAAAATTGGGTTAGAAACCCATAAATTTTGTTAATCAAGAAAAGTTTGCCACTTTGCCAAGATTAACAACTTGATTGTAAAAATGGGGATAGGTAGTAATTTGTTCAAGTTGCTTTTGTAAAAAAATCCAAAAATTTTGCGATTTTTTTATAAATTTTCGCCGAGTTGGGCAAAAATTATTGCGTTAAAATTGGTATATTGTCATATTTTGTTATGTTTTAGGGCGTTTTGGCAAAGTGACTTGTTTTTTGGCAAAAAGACCTTAAGTTAGTTTCGTTCATTTTGATAAAAAAGGTAAGATTATGAACTTTCAAAAGACACTTGTTAGTACCATGTTAGTCGTATCGGGTCTGGTAGCAATGCCTGCGATGGCAGTAATTTCACCATTTTCTGCGAATTATGATTTTAACATCGAAGGCAAATATAAAGGCTCGGCAACCCGTGTACTAAAGCAAAACGGCAGTCAATGGACGTATAACATGAACGCTACGGCAGGCAAGCTCGCATCGGCAAATATGTCATCGGTATTTAATGATAATGGTGGGATAGTGATACCAACTAAAAGTAGCACACAATACAAAATCTTGGGGGTGGGTCGTACTGAAACACTCAGTTTTAACCCTGCTCAAAAACAGTACATTAGCAATTATAAAGGCAAAAATACCACGGTAAAAATGCTAACAACAGCGTATGATGATTTGAGTTTGGAAATGCAAATTCGCGAAGACCTAAAGGCGAATAAGTTCCGTGGTAGCTATAACACTGCCGACCGTGACAAGGTAGAAACGGTAAAATTTACAAAATCCGCCACGACCAAAATCAGCGTACCTGCAGGGACGTTTGATGCGGTGCGAGTTGACCGTGTGCATGATGCTAAAAGCCGTCAGACGAGTTTTTGGCTTGCACCAAAGTTAGACTATTTACCTGTAAAAGTGGTACAAACCAATGACGGCAAAAAAATGGAAATGAATTTAATCAAAGTTAATTAATTTATTAGCAGATATTAAAAAAACCCACACCAAAAAAGATGTGGGCTTTTGATTGACCGTTTGGTTAAGTGAGATTAGAAGTTGTATTCTAGACCTGCACCTACACCAAAACCGTCTTTTTCTGTACCGTTGCTGTCAACGTTTTGATGACCAACATACACATGACCTGTGGTTGCTTGGTTAAAGTTGTATTTACCACCCACAACAAACTGTGTGCTGTCTACGCCGTCAACACCACCCATATTTTGGATTAGGTGTGCTTCGCCATAAGCCAACCAAGGTGTACCAGTTTTGTATTGACCGCTTAATGCAACGATATTTTCTTTTTTGGCATTAACTGCACCAGTATCAGTGTTTTGATATAAACCACCAACTGTTACCGCTTGATTTACATCATATTGACCGCTGACACGTGCGGTTTTAAAATCGCCCGCTTGGATATAAGTTGCACCACCACGGTAAGCTTGACCTGCTGGCTCATATTTCACACCCACACCAAACGCATCACGCTCTACAGAATCTGTTTTGTTATCTTCATCAAGGGCATACATACCCAGGAATTGCACACCATTATAGTCTGGCGAGAAGTAAGCCATTGCGTTATTAGCACGTGGACCATCCCATGAAGCACCACCAAAGCTGTTGTCATATAGACCTTCTGCTACGGTTACATAGTTCACTTGGTCATCAATGGTAGTCAAACGACCTGCAACTAAGGTACCGTATTGTTTGTTTGACAAACCTAAGTAAGTATCACGAGAATAAAACTGGTCAGTTTTGCGTTTTTCGTGGGTATTGTTACCTGAGTCAACCCAGTTATCACCTGCATCAACATCAACCCCATATTCTAATTGGTACACAAGATCAGTATTTGCAGTTAGGTTTTCAGAACCTTTGATGCCGATACGTGAACTGTTCGAGTTCAATTGGGTACGAGCATCTTCTACATAGTCAAGCGTTAAAAATGCTTTACCATAAACTTGTGGTGCAGCTTGGGCAGATACTGATAGAGCAGCGACAGCTGTTGCTAAAAGTAATTTTTTCATGGGAATTCTCCACTTTAACAAAAAACATTTTTTAGGGTTTGGGCAGGTGTTGCACGCCCTATCTTTGCTTATATTCCTAATTTTTTAAGTTATCTTTTCAGCAAGTTTGAAGTATGGCTAATCAGACAAATTAATCAATCAGCAATAACAGTATAACAACATTTTGGCAAAAATCAAGTAATATGCAACATAGTTTTAGCAACTGTGCAAAAAAAGTTACAGAATAGCTACGTTTTTACCAAAACATTACTTAATTCATAGCATACCAATTTTGAAATAATTTGCAACACTTTTTTGCAAATTTTTAGTAAATTCCTTAAAAAAATTGTGGTTATTAAGAATAATTATCAATAAAATCAGTTTTTTACCAATTTTTTGGTAAACTTTTAGACCTTTTTGCATAAAAAACGGACGGATTGAACGCCCATTTTTTGGATTTTTTAAAAATATTAATTAACCTTCCCGATGCTTCGAGAAGCTCAGCATGAACAAAAACGCTGATAAGGCTATGTTTTTATTGGGCTTTTAAATTTAAGCGTGCTTGATGTAATAATGGTTCAGTATAACCGCTTGGTTGTTCTGTTCCTTTAAAAATCAAGTCGCACGCACAGTTAAATGCAATGGTGTCATAGCTATCCGACATACGAATGTAAGCAGGGTCATTGGCATTTTGCTCATCAACGATTTTCGCCATGCGTTTTAGCACGTCAAGCACTTGTTCACGGCTGACAACGCCATGCTCTAGCCAGTTGGCAACGTGTTGGCTAGAAATCCGTAAAGTGGCACGGTCTTCCATTAAGCCGACATTATCAATATCTGGCACTTTAGAACAACCAACACCTTGGTCAACCCAACGCACCACATAGCCCAAAATACCTTGACAATTGTTTTCCAATTCTTTGGTTTTTTCGTCATCTGTCCAATCGGTCGCTTTTGCCAATGGAATGCTTAATAAATCGTTCAATTTTGCAGGTTCACGAGTTTTTACACTGTCCAACACGTCCATCACATTGGTTTCGTGATAGTGCATGGCGTGCAAAGTTGCCCCAGTCGGAGACGGTACCCACGCACAAGTCGCCCCAGATTTTGGGTGATTGGATTTGGTGGCAACCATTTCTTTCATGCTGTCTGGTTTTGCCCACATACCTTTACCAATTTGTGCTTTACCACGCAAACCACACGCTACGCCTACGTCCACATTCCAGCGTTCATAGGCATTGAGCCAATCTTCGTTTTTCATGTCATTTTTGCGAACAAATGCCCCTGCCTGCATACTGGTGTGCATTTCGTCCCCAGTTCTATCCATAAAGCCTGTGTTAATAAAAATTGTGCGTTCTTTGGCTTGGCGAATACATTCTTTTAGATTGACGGTAGTGCGGCGTTCTTCGTCCATAATCCCCACTTTTAAGGTATTTTTTGGTAGGTTTAACGCCTTTTCCACTTCACCAAATAGTTCAACGGTAAAGGCAACTTCTTCAGGGCCGTGCATTTTTGGCTTTACAATATACATTGAACCTGCACGAGAGTTTTTTAAGGTATTTTTATTTAATAAATCAGGCAAACTACATAATGGCGTAATCAAAGCGTCCATCATCCCTTCAAAAATCTCTTCACCATTTACCAAAATGGCAGGATTGGTCATCAAATGTCCGACATTACGCAGTAACATCACCGAACGTCCGTGCAAGGTGATTTTTTCGCCATTTGGGGCGGTATATTCACGGTCGGCATTCATTTTTCTGGTCATTTGTTTACCATTTTTTTCAAAGCTATCTTGCAAATCGCCTTTCATCAAACCAAACCAGTTACGATACACTTCAACTTTTTCTTCGGCATCAACGGCAGCGACTGAATCTTCACAGTCTTGAATGGTGGTAACAGCGGACTCTAGTACCACATCTTTAATGCCTGCTGGGTCAGCTTTTCCGATTGTACTGGTTATGTCAATTTGGATTTCAACGTGCAAACCATTGTTTTTTAACAAAATGGCGTTCGGACTGTCTGTATCGCCAAGATAACCTGCAAATTGGGTAGTATCTTTTAGTTGGGTTGCGGTATCGCCTTGTTTTACTGACAATTTGCCATTTTCAACGGCAAAACCTGTTACATCTTGATAACTGCCTTGTGCCAAAGGTAGATTTTTATCAAGAAAAAATTTAGCATACGCTACCACTTTTGCTCCACGCACAGGGTTATAAGCTTTGCCTTTTTCCGCACCGTCCGTTTCGTCAATCACATCTGTACCGTACAAAGCATCATACAGACTACCCCAACGAGCATTGGCGGCATTTAGGGCATAGCGAGCATTGCGAACAGGCACAACCAATTGTGAGCCTGCAATGGTGGCGATTTCATCATCAACGTTTTCGGTGCTAATACTAAAATCTTCACCAACTGGTAAGATATAGCCAATTTCTTTTAAAAAGTTTGTGTATTTTTCTTTATCAAACTGTCCATCTTTGGCAGGATTTTCTTTATGCCAGTTATCAATTTTTGTTTGTAATTCATCACGTTTGGCAAGTAATTGTTTGTTTTGTGGGGTAAATTGTTTGACAATGTTTTCAAAATCTTGCCAATATTTTTCACTGTCTAAGCCAACCACGGGCATAACTTCGTTGGTGATAAAGTCGTAAAGTTCACGGTCAATGGCAAGACTGCCTTTTTGGATACGGTCGGTCATGATAAATCCTTATTTTGCTAATTAAGTGGATAAAAATGGTAGAACGGTGCTTTGATTATACTGATATAAATTACAAAAATAAAGAAATACAAAGTATTTTTTTAAGAAATGGTAAAAGCTAAAAAAATTAACCACCTTACAAAAATTCGCAAAACTGTTATAATATTGACAATAAACCTTGATATTAAAGGCACAAAAAATGTCCATTCCCCAAACAACGTCTGATGATGACAACACACCACATCAACCCAAAGCCGTTGATATTTCGCATATTTTAAATTTTTTAGGCTGTGAAACACCACAAAAATGGCTGGCTGAAGCGGTCAAAAATTTACCGATTATTATCCAAGACCACGCTAACTGCGAAAAAAAGGCAGGCGGTACGGCGATGAATTTGATTTTTCGCTATCAAAATGCTGAACATGACGAACTGCAACGCAAACTCGCCCAACTTATTCGTGAAGAAATGCTCCACTATGAACAAGTGCTAGAAATTATGGCAGAGCGTGGGCAAACGTGGAAATACTTATCTGCAGGGCGTTACGCAGGCGGTATGTTAAAACACAAACGCACCTATGAACCTGATGCAATGATAGATGTGTTGATTATTGGGGCGTTTATTGAGGCACGTTCGTGTGAGCGTTTTTCGGCATTGTCAAAAGTGATTGATGATGAAAAACTCGCCAGATATTACCGCTATTTGTTAAAATCAGAAAGTCGTCATTATGAAGATTATCTATATTTGGCTCAAAATTTATCTAAAGAACCGATTGACGAACGTGTGGCGTTTTTCCGTGATGTGGAAAGCGAATTAATCAGCACACCTGATAGCGAATTACGCTTTCATAGTGGCGTGCCTGACTGGGTTTAAAATGATGTAGTTGTAGGCGTGTATGTTGCTTATCATAAACCATGATTTAAACTCGTCCGCCCACCACAAGTTTATATTCTGTTCTATAAATCTCGTCTTTAAGATTTAAATGCTCGGCAGTTTTGGTTAAATTAAAAATCTCGCCACTTTCTTTTTGTTAATGCGATAGTTTGATTAACTGTATTGATATTGCGATTGGCATAAGCCTTGGTTTCCAACGTCGCCATTAAAAAAACAAGAGAAATTTTTTCATTTTAAAACCCCCTTATTTAAATTAAAAACGGCAAGAATAAAAATTACCCTTGCCATTTAACATCAATGCGTATCCAAAACTTCAAACCCTTTTACCAAATTATCTAATGCTTTAATTTGACGTAAAAACGGTTCTAATTGTGACAATCTTAACGCACACGGACCATCGCATTTTGCCTTATCAGGGTCTGGGTGAGCTTCTAAAAATAGTCCCGCAAGCCCTGTTGCCATACCCGCCTTAGCCAGCGTGGTAATCTGATGACGGCGACCGCCCGCACTGTCGGCTCGCCCACCGGGGGTTTGCAGGGCGTGTGTCACATCAAAAAACACAGGCACATTCATCGCCTTCATCGTGTCAAAGCCAAGCATATCCACCACCAAATTATTATAGCCAAACGCCGACCCCCGCTCGCACAAAATCAGTTTATCGTTGCCTGCTTCTAGGCATTTGTGCAGGATATGACGCATTTCGTGTGGGGCAAGAAATTGGGCTTTTTTGATATTGATGATTTTGCCTGTTTTTGCCATCGCTTCAACTAAATCAGTCTGACGGCTCAAAAAGGCAGGGAGCTGTAAAATATCCGCCACTTGTGCCACAGGCTCGGCTTGATACGGTTCGTGAATGTCGGTAATAATGGGGACATTTAGTTTATTTTTGATTTCACCTAGAATTTCAATGCCCTTATCCATACCAAGCCCACGATAAGAGTGTAAACTTGAGCGATTGGCTTTATCAAAACTTGCCTTAAACACATAGCCAATGTTTAATCTTTGGCAGATTTCACTATAAGTCTCAGCAATTTCAAATGCCAACTCACGGCTTTCTAAAACATTCATACCACCGAACAGCACAAAAGGCTTATCGTTGCCAATGGTAATATCGTTTAATTCAATGATCGATTTTGCGGTTAATTGAGACATATTAATTCACCTAAATATATATTTTTAAATAATTAAATAAGATTTTTGGATTGTAATTTCGCTTTTAAAGGTGTATCTGACACTTTTTTAAAACCTTTTAAACGATGTTCATCAGCATTAAAATTTGCCAAAAAAGTCACTTCTGCAATGCTATCTTCATCAAGATTTAATTGAACGGTTGATAAAGGCTGTCAGCTAACACGTCTTTCGGCTCTATGCTGTTTTGCCCTGCCTTGTGAAATCGCTTTGCGAGATGATTTGTCGTTTTCGCCATAGGAATTACGGCAATCTTTTGTAAGACTTTTTTGCTTTTTTCATAAGGATGTTTAATTTTGCTCATATTCATTACTCATCAAAATCATCACTTGACCTATCTTATACCACTTTTAATCGTTTACTTTCTAAAAAAAACGAGTCAATCAAAATCAACGCCACGCCCATACACACCCCAATATCCGCCACATTGAAAATCGGATAATGCCAAATATCGTGCCAATGCACATGCAAAAAATCCACGACATAGCCAAATCGCATGCGGTCAATCACATTGCCAATCGCCCCACCCAATACCAACGCTAAGCCAAATGCCAAAACCTTGGCATTTTTGGGCAATTTACGCAAATACGCCACAATAAAGGTAGACACCGCCACGCCCAACACGGCAAAAAACCACTTTTGCCAACCGCCTTGATTTGCCAAAAAGCTAAATGCCGCTCCGTGATTAAACGCCAGCGTAAAATCAAACAGCCCATCAATTATCGGCGTGCTTTGGTATAGCTCATAACTTTTATGAAAATACTCTTTTGTGAGTTGGTCAATGACAAGCACAACCAAGGCGATGGCATAATACAGGGTCGCTTTATTGCCATTGGGCTCTGCAATGGGCGGGTTTTGTAAATTGGGGGCATTTTTTGACATAATGGTTTCTTAAAAATTTTATTTTATTAAATTTGATACTTCATTTAACACTTCATGGCTTTCTGGTAAAAAAGTCGCTCCCATAAAAGCGTGAAAACCACCATTATAAATCTTAGTTTGGCAATGGGTGTTTGCATTTTTAATTTTTTCATCAAATTTCTGTACATCAGCCAAAAATATATCGGCTGTACCTTGGTAAATATATAAGGGTGGCAAATCATTTAATTCATCATAAATCGGGCTAATGAGTGGGTCGGTTGTTGCTCTATCTTTTGCCCATTGTCTGCCACACCAAATTAAACCTTCGCTACCAAGCATAATGTCATCTTTTTGCAATTCATTTATTTTTGGATTACTCATTGTAACATCTAGCCAAGGCGAAAATAAAAATATTGATTTTGGTAATGGCTTATTTTGATTACGCAAATAAATGGATAACGCCAATGAAAAGCCACCACCAGCACTATCTCCTGCTATAAAACAGTTATTTTTTCCATAAGTTTCATACACCTTTAACATGAAAGGTAATTCATTATCAAAATAACTGCGTGTTGCAATCCAATACATTGGAACAATAACACAACAATCAGATTTTTTAATTAAATATTCTATAATATCCCAATGAGCTTTTACCAACTCTTTGACATAACCCCCACCGTGAATATAAATTAAGCGATTTTGCTTGTTATTATTTTTGTTATTTAAAATAATAACTTCTCTATTGTCCAAATAATCAATTTGAATGGCATATAGTTTTTTTAAAGAAGTATTAATATCCGCTCTTGGTGTATGATAGCTTACAACTTCTTGTATTTTTTGTTCCGAAACAAAATTATTTTCTCGCAAAATACCAACTATTTTTTTGGTTATTTTTAAGCGTTTGGACATGTTGACATCTCATTTGGTTAATTCTTTTCTAACATTTAAATTAAACGGTACGCAAATAATATTACGCACCGTTTTTCACCTTTTAAGCAAACTTCCGCACTTCCCCCGCCCCAAAGGCATTGTCCACACATCTTGGGCAGATGTCTGGGTGGTCGGTATTGTCGCCCACGCTTGGCAAAATATGCCAACAGCGTACGCATTTTTCGCCAGTCGCAGGGGCAACTTTGACCGAGAGTGTATCGCCCTGATTTAGGCTGACGCTACTGGTGATAAACACAAATTTTAGCTCATCGCCCAATTTGGCAAGGGCTTGATAGGTGTCCTCTGGGGCGGTGATGGCAAGACTTGCCGACAAAGAGCTACTGATGAGCTTATCGGTACGCGCCTCGTCCATCGCCTTATTTGCCAGCTCTTTGACCGCCAAAATCGCCTGCCAGTCGCTCTCTGTAATATCAGTCAATGCCACAATTGGCAAGGCATACCATTCTTGGGTAAAGACATAGCCGTCTGTGCCTTTTAACACCTCCCATGCCTCTTGTGCGGTAAAGGATAGGATTGGGGCAATCCAGCGAACCAGTGCGTGGGCGATGTGATAAATGGCAGTTTGGGCAGAACGGCGAGCGTGTCCCTCCGTCTTAGAAGTGTATTGGCGGTCTTTGATGATGTCAAGGTAAAATCCGCCCAAATCCTGCCCACAAAAGCCTGTGATAAGCTGGCACACCTCGTGAAAATCCATATTGGTGTAGGCGGTACAAATGTCGTTTTGGATTTTGTTCGCTTTATAAAGAATGTATTTATCAAGGCTAACCAATGTATCCGCAGGGACTAAGTCGGTCGCAGGGTTAAAGTCATCAGTATTTGCCAAAAGAAAACGCACGGTATTACGAATACGCCGATACATATCACTGACACGGTCAAAGCCTTCTTTACTCACCGCCATCTCATACCGATAATCGGACGAGGCAACCCACAAACGCACAATGTCAATGCCGTATTTTTGGGCAAGCTCGGCAGGCTCAAAGCCTTTGGTGTTGCCTTTGGATTTGGACAGCTTATAGCCTTTGGCATCAACGGTAAAGCCGTGCGTTAGCACCTGCTTATAAGGGGCAACGCCACGCACCGCCTCGCTGACAAGGAGCGACGACTGAAACCAACCACGGTGCTGGTCTGACCCTTCCAAATACAAATCGGCAATGGGGGCAAGCTCATCTCGTCTGCCAAGCACGGTAAAATTGGTCGCCCCAGAGTCAAACCACACATCAA
This sequence comes from Moraxella boevrei DSM 14165, assembly GCF_000379845.1. GTDB lineage: Bacteria > Pseudomonadota > Gammaproteobacteria > Pseudomonadales > Moraxellaceae > Faucicola > Faucicola boevrei. The sequence continues at coordinate 39,029 of NZ_KB903804.1, forward strand.
GCGTGTCGGTGGATTTGACATAGTTTTGGCAGTTTTGTTCATCTAAAAAGTCACTCATCGGGGCGTCAAACCACGCCTCAATGCCCCCTTGTTCAATCACTTGGGCGACTTTTTCAATCAAGGTAGAAGTTTCAGGGTGCAAGTCGCCTGTGTCTTTATGCATAAAAAAGGCAATCGGCACGCCCCAAGTACGCTGACGGCTGATACACCAATCAGGGCGACCATTCATCATCGATTCAATGCGATTTTGCCCCCATGCTGGTGTCCAAGTCACCTTGCCAATGTCACTGAGTGCTTGCTCACGCAAGCCTTTGGCTTCCATAGAAATGAACCACTGGGGCGTGGCACGAAAGATAATGGGCGTCTTGTGTCGCCAGCAATGCGGATAGCTGTGAGTAATTTCTTTATGGTCAAGCAAATGTCCGCTTTCTTGTAGCGTGGCGATAATCTTGGGTTGTGCCTTATAAATATGCTCACCCACAAACACTTTGGCAGATTCCAAATACACGCCATTACCGCCCACAGGGTTTTCGGTAGGCAGGTTGTTGGCACGCCCCACATTATAGTCGTCCACACCGTGGGCAGGAGCGGTATGCACAAGTCCTGTACCGCTATCGGCGGTCACATGCTCGCCTGTGATGATGGGAACTTGGCGGTCAGAAATTAGGGGGTGCTGGGCTTTTAGGGCGGTCAAATCCGCCCCTTTGACGGTTGCCAAAATTTCCACGCTTTGCAAACTCACATTTTTGGCAAAATCGTCCACCAAATCAAGGGTGATGATAAAATGCCCCTTTTCACTCTTGACAACGGCATAATCAAGCTCGCCATGCACGGCGATGGCTTGGTTGGCAGGCAATGTCCACGGGGTGGTTGTCCAAATCACCGCTTGTAATTTACCGTCAAGATTGGCAATCGCAGACAAATTTTCACGACCCACAACATCAAAACCCACATAAATGGCATCGGAAGTTTTGTTCTCATACTCAACTTCCGCCTCGGCAAGGGCAGAGCCACAGTCCAAGCACCAGTTCACAGGCTTTAAACCACGCACAATGTGTCCGTTGTCATAAATTTTGCCCAAGGCTCTTACAATGTCCGCTTCGGTGGCAAAATTCATGGTAAGGTAAGGGTTGTCCCAGTCGCCAAGCACGCCCAAGCGTTTAAAATCCGCCTTTTGTAGCTCAATTTGGCTTTTGGCGTATTCTCGGCAGGCACGCCGAAACTGCGTTGCGGTAATCGGCTCGCCATTCTTATCATTTTTTGGGGGGTGTCCTACCTTGCCAAACTCATTTTCTACTTTTTGTTCAATCGGCAAGCCATGACAATCCCAGCCCATCACATAAGGGGCGTCAAGCCCATCAAGGGTTTTGTATTTGACGATGATGTCTTTTAGCACTTTATTGACCACATGACCTAAGTGGATTTGGCCGTTGGCATAGGGCGGACCATCGTGTAGCACATATTTTTTACGCCCAGCTCGTGCTTTACGGATTTGTCCATAAACATCGTCTGCCTGCCATTTTTCAAGCCATACAGGTTCTCGCTTGGCAAGGTCGCCTCGCATGGCAAACGTGGTATCGGCAAGGTTTAAGGTGTCTTTATAATCAATCGTCATGGGGTTTCTCGTTTTTAAAATGACAGTTTTTAAAATTAAAAAATAGATAACCGCTTATTATAAGCGAAAATTACACCAATAACAATTAACTTGGTACAAAGACGAATTAATCGCTTTGGCAGGCAGAATTTGGATTATGTTTTATCGTTGGGCTTTGGATTGGATAGTGATGTTTTGTCAGTTTTGCAACTACTACGGCGTGGCAGTAACAGCAAGGTGGTGGCGAGTGTGAGTTTTAACAAGGTGGATTTTTTCATTAATATGATTTTATCAAGATAATTTTGCTAAAAGTTTTTCTAAAAGTTCAATCTGTTTGTCTTTTTGGGCAAGCAGTTCTTGTTGATGCTCAATAATCAGTTGTAATTTTTCTATTTCTTGGTTTTGATTATAATAATTGTTTTGAAAATTTGAATAATTATCGCCCAATAATAAATTAACATCGCTTCTTTCTTTTAATAACTCATTCATTTCTACATTAAAAATATTGGCGATTTGTTCTAATCTTGCGACTGTTAAAGCCGTCTCACCTCGCTCAATTTTGGCATAGCCATTTTTGGTTAGGTGCATTTTTTCTGCCATTTGTTCTTGGGTCATTTCTAACTTTTCTCTTAATTGACGAATGTTGTTTTGTGCAACATTTTAGTTTTCCCAATTAGTCAATCATTCTTTTGGTTAATTTTTGGTTGGTGGAATTTGGATTCTCATTCACTATTCTAACCATTTTTCGTTATTTTTTAAATCCCAAAATCTCTATAACTTCCAATGCTTCCCAATTTAGATTGTTATTCTTATCTAAAAATTGTGCAGCCAAACATTGAACATTATAGATCTTATTCTCTTTAAAATGTTTTGCACAGCGTGGTGGTACATAGATAACAGTATCTTGACTATCCATAAAGGCAGAATCTTCTCCCATTTTACGCTTTAATTTACCTTCAAATTTATTCAAATTAAAATTTGATTCTGAAATTGGAACAGGGCTATAAGACTCAACATTTACAATCTTGCCTAAGTCATTTATTAAGCATTCAGCTTTTATTGTTGCTCCAATAGGCAAACATTTTATATTTATAAAAGAAGTATGTTTAATTTTAAAAACATCTCCCCTATTTAAGGAAGTTCTTATATAGGTGTATTCAGAAGAATGGTTGCGAATATATCCAATCTTTGTAGAATGAGAGATTTGTTTATCTATTTGATTCTCTGGATTATTGCTTGAATTTTCTAATATGAATGATTGTTTTAAATCATTTTTTTCATTAACTTTATTGGCTTTTTTATTATTTAATAAAAAAATGTTTTTATCGGATTTTTTAGTTTGTTTATTTTTATTTTCTTGATCAACAAAATCAAAAAACTCTTTGACATCAAAATAAATAAAATAAGCCAATTCTACACCAGCTAATTTAATGGTTGTGATTTTTCTACCTGTATTAGGGCAAATATCAATACACAGTCTTTCATCAAGTGTAATGCAAACTTTTTTCCTATACACAACTTTATTATTTTCTTTTTTAATATCATCTAAAAAATCAGTGTAAATATAATCAAAAATCTTATTTTCTTTATTTTTGAAATCTTGAAACGATAAATGTCTTTCAAAACCAATGATTTCATAATCATCAGTTGAAATAACTTTTTCAATAATTGGTTTGGCAATATCATCAATAAAATTTTGATATAATTTTCCTTGTAAACCAAATACAAAATTACTTCTAAATAATTCAACCATTTAAATATATCTCTTGAACTTTAATAAAATTGATTTTAAATAATTTAACACCACAATTTAAAGATTCTCTTGAAACTATCACATCATTGCTTAAATTATAGTATGGTACACCAAAAGCATTGATAATGTCTGCATCAATAATTTGCGATAAACAAAACTCATAAGCCAATGATTTTATAATATCTTTTTTGATATATGGCGTATTATTTGATAAAAAAATCTGATAAGGTCTATACTTCCAATCTATGATTGTAAATACTGGACTATTTAAAGAATTTTTGCTTATTTCCCCAATTTCTTTATGAATTTTATTGTATATTTTATTATAAATATCTTTTGATATATTTTTAACCTGAATAAAATTTGGCGTTTCTGTAAACTCTATATTATTTACCTGTTTAACAATCAAATTATTATCATTTTTTAAAAAATCCATTTTTCCAAATCTGGTATTTTTTACCATAGATAAAGAAAGAATGTTGAATTCTTTTTTGAACATTTCAAAGACTTGGCTCAACATAATCCTATATTTGCTTTCTTCACAATTGTTATTTATTGAAATTTTTACATCTAAAACATTGGTAATTCCTTGATATTTTTCATCAAATACCAAACTTTCATTTTGCCTAAATAAGTCTAAAAGATTAATATCTTGCAGGCTTTTAAGAATAATATCTGGTCTAATATATCTTTGAAACTCATTTAGTTCAAAATGAAAAATATTTTGAATTTCTGTTGTGTCAATCCATACATCATTATTTTTATCTTTGGATAGTTTTGGCTGATACTCATTCATTTGTAAAGTATTACTATCACAATAAATTATTTTATATTGTTGATTTTTTAAGAACGCGTAGTTGCACATTTCTTCCCATATTAGGATAAAATCATCAATTCCCCAAAAATTTTGTCCGCTATTCTCATCAAACCCCAAACTGCCATATAAAAAATACTCTACCGCCTCATAAATATCCCAATACTGGTAATTTTTATAAGCAGTGGTTTTGTGAATATTATCCAAGCAATCTTTTAGAATGCTGATTGTAGATTCAAAAGAATATTCAGAAAATAAACTTTGTTCTGGGCTTAGATATTTATAAGAAAAATTAAAGGCAATTTCTTTGATTTGTTCAGATAATTCTTTCTCCAACTCACTTGCTAATTCTTTATAGATATAGCAAAATAACTCAATCAATTCGGACGGTACACCACGCACAATGTTGCGATAACCAACCATATTTTCAATAAAAATGGCGTGATTACTTAGAAAAATTCCCTTATCCAAATAATTTTCAATTTTGGAATAATCCACTTCTTCAATCAAGCCCAATTCTTGGATTAAAGATTCAATTTCTAACTCTTGATAAGTTTTGAATATTTTATCAATCAAATCAATTTTGCTATACAAAACAGTTTCGTTATTGTCTTCATCAGTAAAAACATAAGCCCCTTTGTGACTACTGTTTTTGGCATTTTCTTTTTGGCTATCATCTAAGAATTTATTGCCATATCTTTCACCATTTTGACGAAATTTCTCAAAAGTACGATACATTTTAAAAAATAAATTTTTAACATTTTCATAACTTTTATCAAAATCATCAAAACCCTTAGGCAAGAAAAAAGTCATCTTGCCTTGATATGGGCGAATGCCTACAAATGAATAATAGTCTTTTTCATCAGATGAAAATCTAACTTCATTGGGTCTTAAAACATTTAATTTATTAAAATTAAACATTATCTTTCCTGTATGGCTTTAACAAATTCCTTGACCTTTATGGCAAAATCCCCAAAAGTAACCAATTTATTTTTGTTTTGCTCTACATTATCGTTACCGAAAAGGAGTTTTACTAAGGGTGTTTTATCCCTATTAAAGACACTATCCCAAATAAAAAACATCAATTTGCTTTGAATGATAGAATATTCAATTTGATTTTGCTCATTACCTTTAATAAAATACCTACCAATCTGTTTATCTTCAATCCCACGAATATAGCTATGGTTGGATTTGATAAATTGATTAAGCTTGGCGATAAAATCAAACCAATCGCTTTCAGATTTAAAAGCAATGCCATCCGTTTTTACCAGTTTAGAATTAACATCAATAAACTGCCATTCCCAACGGCGTTTAAAGGCAGTATCCATATGATAAATGGAACTGTCCGAAGTATTCATCGTAGCGATAATATGGAGATTTGGTGGGATTCTGATTGTTTTATCTGCAATATTAAATTCTTTCAGAGCAATATTAAAGCGACTTCTTATTGTTTCTAATTTATCGCTATCAAGTCCTAAATCTGTGAATGTTGCTGTATTTATTTCTCCATTGTCGTGTGATTGAATTTTTTCAAAACCAATAATTTCAAGTAATTTAACAAATACCACACCTTGAATGGTTATGTCGTAACTTGATAAGCCTTCATTATCTCTATCTAGCAATTGAAATACAGAACCAAAAATTGCTGATGAATTACCACGATTGATTTCATCAATGACAAGAGCGACATTTTTTGGTTGTAATTCTTCGCCATTTGCCTCATTTTTTTTCTTAATTTCTTTTTTCTTTTCATCATACTCATAAGTATTTAAAATATTCTTATAAGCTTGTGCCAATGCTTTTAAAAAATGCCCTTCATAAAAATTATATTCTACTCTTCCTGCTCTTGTAATTGGCAATAATTTTCCCATAAAATCCCCATAAGTGTATTCAGGGTGAAATACGGCTTTAATTACATTTTCAGGATTTGCTTTTTCGTCAATGCCTAGAGAGGGAATGATTTTATCTTTAATCAAATGGCTTTTACCAGTTCCTGGGCTACCAAAGATGATTTTTTGAATGGGCTGTGTCATTGCTTTTTTCCTAAAATTAACCAAATTTAAAATAAGACAGAACTTGCGTTCACAAATTCTGTCCATTATACACCAATTTTTGTACTTTTAAAATCAATGCTCCCTAGTCGCCCGAAACTCCACCTCAGGATAGCGTTCTTGCATTAGTTGCAAATTGACACGGCTTGGAGCAAGGTAGGTCAGATAGCCACCGCCGTCCACCGAGAGTTGGTCGTGGGCTTTTTTCTTAAATTTTTCAAAGGCGACTTTGTCATCATAATGTACCCAACGCACGGTTGCGATACTAATCGGCTCAAAGGTGCATTGTACCTTGTATTCTTCTAACAATCTGTGAGCCACCACCTCAAATTGCAACACCCCCACCGCCCCCAATATCAAATCGTTGTTGATTTGAGGCATAAATACTTGCGTTGCTCCTTCTTCGGAGAGCTGTTGCAAGCCTTTTTGTAGGGCTTTGGATTTTAAAGGGTCTTTTAGCACCACACGGCGAAACAGTTCAGGGGCAAAGTGCGGAATGCCTGTAAAATTCAAGGTCTCGCCACTCGTGAAACTATCGCCAATTTGGATTGTACCGTGATTGTGCAAGCCGATGATGTCGCCAGCGTACGCTTCGTCCAATGCTTCACGGTCGCCCGCCAGGAACATGAGTGCGTCCGACACTCGCACTTCTTTGCCGATACGCACATGGTTCATTTTCATGCCACGCTCGTATTTGCCCGAACACACACGCATAAAGGCGACACGGTCTCGGTGCTTGGGGTCCATGTTGGCTTGAATTTTAAAGACAAAGCCCGTAAAGGCAGGCTCGTCCGCTTTTACCAATCGCTCCACCGCATCGTGGTCTTTTGGCGGTGGGGCGTATTTTGTTAAAACGTCCAAAATCATGTTTACACCAAAGTTACCCAACGCCGTGCCAAATAAGACAGGCGTTTGCGTGCCATTTAAAAATTCTTGTTCGTCCCACTCTTCATGTGCCATTTGCACCAGTTCAAGACTTTCTTCAAACTGTTTAAACGCCATTTCACCAATTTTTGCACGCACATCAGGATAATCGTAACCGTCTCGGCTTTCGATTTCCACTATTTCTGTGCCGTGTCCTTTTTGGTAAAAATAGGTTTTGTTGTCCAACAGATTATAGACACCGACAAAATCTTGCCCCATGCCAATCGGCCAACTAAAAGGCACACATTTAATTTTTAACACATTTTCAATTTCATCAAGCAAGGCAAGCGGATCTTGGATTTCACGGTCAAGTTTATTGACAAAGCTAATAATCGGTGTGTCTCGCATACGGCACACTTCCATTAGCTTGATAGTGCGTTCTTCCACGCCCTTAGCCCCGTCAATCACCATTAAGGCAGAATCCACCGCCGTCAGCGTGCGGTAAGTGTCCTCGCTAAAATCGGCGTGTCCGGGGGTGTCTAGTAGATTGACCATACAGTCATTATAAGGAAATTGCATGACCGAGGTGGTAATAGAAATGCCCCTTTCTTGCTCCATACTCATCCAGTCGGAGGTGGCATGTTTATCGGTTTTACGAGATTTAACCTCGCCTGCTTTTTGGATAACTTGCCCCCACAGCAAAAGTTTTTCGGTCATGGTGGTTTTACCTGCGTCAGGGTGGGAAATGATGGCGAATGTTCGGCGTTTTTGGATTTCGGTCATGAGTTTTTTCATAATAATCACTTGATAAGGGTTGGTAAAACTGCTTATTTTAACATTTTTTGCTTAAGCGTTGTGCTTTTTTATCAGATTAAGATTTTGAAATGTTATAATATTACATTTTTATAAAGTTATGTTATAATGTTTCTTTTTTATAAAAATAAGGTTACATTTATGATAAAAAACACGTTACATTTATCTGTGTTGGCGGTATTAGCAAGCTCAAGCATGAGCGTGTTTGCCAATGATAGCTCACCTGAGACGACTTTGGATACGATTGTGATTGAAGCAACGTCTGCTAATAAGGTCAATTCGTTAGCCTTTGCTGAAAGCCAAAAGGCGAGCGATATGGTGATTTCAAAGGAAAGATTAAAAAGCAAGTCCGCCACGCTTGGCAATGCGTTGGCAGGTGAGAGTGGCATTCATTCTAATCCGTTTGGCGGTGGGGCATCTGCTCCTGTGATTCGTGGTCAAGAAGGCGTGCGGGTTAAGATTTTGCAAAATGGCTCTGCGGTTGCCGATATGTCCACAGTTAGCCCTGACCATGTGGTTGCGGTGGATACGCTTCTTGCCAGCCGTGTAGAAGTGGTGCGTGGTGCGTCCACGCTCATGCACGCAAATGCTTCGCCTGCTGGGGTAATTAATGTCGTTGATGGACGCATTCCAGACAAGATGCCAACAGGCATCACAGGTGAGACGATGTTACGTTTTAATTCTGGTAGCGATGAAAAACTTGCAACAGCAGGGATTTCTGCTCCTTTAAATGATAATTTTGTCCTACGATTGGAAGCAATGGGGCGAGATGCCAACCCTTATAATGTTCCTGCCATTAATTTTGGTGAAGTGTTGAATTATTTACCAGATTCTTATAATAAATCCACAGTTGGAACATTGGGCTTGTCTTATATTGGCAATCAAGGGCATATCGGTTTGGCATATAGCGAACGCCGTGATAAATATGGACTGGTTGGGCACAATCACAAGTTTGATAATTGTGAAGGACACGCTTTTAACACCAGCCGCGGACTTTGGGGACCTGAACGTAGATATTTAATCCCTTATCCACATCTGATGAGCGATGAAGACATGATAACGTCTTTGCATTTTCACTGTGGTACAAATTATGATTTAGACCCCAGCCACAGCCATGAACACGTCTATGGACATAAGCATGACCACACTCAAAAAGGTCCTTGGGTGGACATGACATCAAAAACTTTTTCTCTGCAAGGTGAAATTAACCAGCCAATCCCAAGTATTGATAAAATCCGTCTTACCGCAAGCCACAGCAATTATGAACATCAAGAATACGATGACGGTAAGCAAATTCCTGATCCATCAAAAGGAAAGATTTTTGTAAAAGGTAATACGTCTTACTGGGATAATCAAGGTTTAAGCTCCAAACTTTCTATTTACCAATCGCCAACAGACCGCCTGTCTTTTGTGTGGGGTTTTGACAATCAACGCAATAAAACCCACGCCCTTATCCCAAGCCCAAACGAAAAAGCAGGCAATCGCCGTCTTTTGGTGAAAAATACCCAAAAAACCCACAGTATTTTTGGGCTTAGCGAATACAAAATTGGCAATGTAAAGCTCCACACCGCCCTACGCCAGGAACGCACTCGTATTCCTGTAGAATACAACATGGACGAAATCAAAGCACAACTTGCCAACGGTATCGGCACACAAGAATTGCCCGATTTAACACCTTATAAAAGCAATGCCACTTCCTATGCAATGGGAGCGATTTGGGATATTAACCCAAAACTTCGCCTTGATACCACATTTTCGCACAATGAACGCACACCCACGCCTATGGAGCTTTATTATCACGGCAAACATTTGGCGACCAATTCATTTTTATATGGCAATAAAGATTTAAACAAAGAAAAATCGGACAATGGTGAGCTTGGGTTAACCTTTAAAGGCGATAAATGGCGTGTCAAAGGCAGTATTTATGCCAACAAATTTGACAATTACATTCACCCAGAAAATTTGTATAAAAGTGGCAATTTAACCATGCGACGCTTTACCCAGTCTAAAGCAAAATTAAGAGGGGCGGAGCTAGAAATTGGCTATCAATTTAACCCAAATCTCAATGTTAGCCTCTTTGGCGATATGGTACGTGGCAAATTATATGGCTTTAGCCCCATTACTGGCGGTAACCTTTATGAAAAAGTGAAAGTGATTGACCCAAATTGCGATTTAGAAAAAGACGACCCAGACTATGAAGATTTTTGCATTGATATAGAAAATAAAGTCGTTGGCAAAGACACCATTACCCGCCCAGACCGCACACCGCCACGCCTATCCCCTGACCGTATCGGTATGCGTATCAACGGCGAGTATGGCAACTTCTCGCCATCGCTAGAGTTTATCCGTGTTTTTGACCAAAACCGTACGTCAAACTCTGTCGCTGCCAAATATAACAGCGAATGTACCCACCACCAATACGGCAATGAGCGTCTATGTCCTATTTTTATCCAAGAAGATGCCACCAAAGGTTATAATCTGCTGAATGTGGGGCTTGATTATCACAATTACTTTAAAGGTTTGCAATATACTGTATCATTGAATGCCAACAACTTATTAAACGAAAAAGTGTACATACATAACTCGTTTTTGCCATTTGTGCCACAGCAAGGGCGTAACTTTAGCCTTGCTTTGACCACAAAGTTTTAACCTATTTAAGTAATAACGCATAATTTTTTCTAAATTTTTATTAGACCTCTTTTGGAACAAAAAATAGACCCTCATAAATCTGGGTCTGAAATTGTTAAAAACCCACAAAATAGGTGTTTACAAAAAGGTCTATTTGCAAGCATTACAAAAAAAGAACGCCGAAACGTTCTTTTTTTGTCAGTCCACCATCAAATTAATGATGATGACCGCCTGCACCGTGTACATGACCGTGAGCCAATTCCTCTTCAGTCGCTTCACGAATTTCTACCACTTCTACATCAAAATGCAAGGTTTTACCTGCCAATGGGTGATTCGCATCCACGATAACCAAATCATCTTGCACATCACGCACGGTTACCAGCATCACATGACCGTCTTCGGTTTGTGATTGGAACTGCATACCTGCTTCAATGTTATCAACACCTTGGAAGTTTTCACGTGGCACTTCTTGCACTGCACTGTCTTCAAACTCGCCATACGCATCCGCAGGGGCAACGGTTGCGGTGAATTTGTCGCCAACGGTTTTACCTAAAAGTTGGTTTTCTAAACCTGGGATAATGTTTTGAAAACCATGTAAATACGCCAATGGCTGACCTTGTGATTGGTCAAGGATATTCCCTTCATCATCTTTTAATGTGTAATTAAAATATACGACACTATTGTTTGCAATCGTTGTCATCGCTCATTTTCCTATAAAAATGGATAAATAAAAAAGTTAAAAATTTGTGATTTAAAACCCACGTTTAGAGTTATTAATAAGGTTAAAATTTGGTTATTCAAGGCAAAAATTGATTTTTATTGATTTTTTGCCAATGATTAAAATTATTCAATACTTTAGATTTTTCGCCAAGCTCAGCACAAACGGTTTTACAACCTAAGTATTTTACGATGCCTGATAAGTTTTGCCTGCGTAAAAGTCGGCTTGATGTTCATGATTACAAAAAAAATGCTCACCGTCCACGATGCCACGCCATTCTGCCAAACTATGTTGACAAAAACTACAATTTCTTGGGGTCAGATTGTCCCCTGCTTTTGGCATATAATCGCCTTTTGGTGGGCGTGGATACATAAATTTCATCGCAATCCAACTACACACCACAATGATAAACATCACAAAAATAAATGAAAACATAATTTTCTCAACCAAAAAAACCGTATTAAATCAATGATTAGCCAAAAGGTCAAGCAAACTTTTGACGGTTTTTGTAAAATTTTGACAAAATTTCGCAGAATTTCACAATAACTGTCAAAATTACCCAAAAAATTACTCGGTCGTGTACATTTTTTTGTTGCTATGCGTGGCAATTTCTTTATAATAGAATAGCCGATTTAGAACCTGTATTCATAACGTTTTTGCAATGAAAAATGCGATAAATTGCCCGCTTTTCAAGGAAAAAACGCAGGTTGATAGTCATTCTATCAAGCAAGTTTTTGACGCAGAAAAGCAAGATTTAACCAGTTTTCATGCAAAAGCAAACTTTTATTGACTACTTTTACAAAAAAAATTAAGTTGCGTAAGGTTGTGAATACAGGTTCTATGGCAATGTTTTGATAAAAGATTATTTTTAAAAAACGGTATTATTTTTAATTTTTATTACACAGTTAAAATCAATATTAAAGGAACAATAAGTATGTCAACGACAAACAACCACGAAGCAACTTTTAACCATTCACAAAGCCCCAACCCAAACAATGAAAATTTGGCAACTGGTTTAAAACTTGCTATTGTTCAAGAAAAATTTATGGTCGGCGATGTGATAGGCAATGCCAAAAAAATGGTCGCATTGGCAAATTCCGCCCGTGAAAAAGGGGCAAATTTAATCATTTTCCCAGAACTTGCGTTATTGGGTTATCCACCTGAAGACTTGCTGTTACGCCCAAGCCTTGCTAGTCGTGTAAAAATGGCGTTTGAACGATTATTTAGCGTCAAAGATATCGTGATGTTGGTCGGTTATCCGCATATTGACCAATATGGTACGTTTAACTCGGTGGCGGTAGTGCATAATGGGCAACAAAAAGCCTTTTATCACAAGCAACATTTGCCAAATTATGGTGTATTTGATGAACGCCGTTATTTTAGCAAAGGTCAAAATCAGGTATTGTTTGATTACCAAGGCTTAACAATTGGTTTGTTAATTTGTGAAGATTTATGGCAAGAACAACCAACCAAATTGCTCAAAGAAAAAGGGGCGGATTTGATTGTGTGTATCAATGCTTCGCCGTTTGAACAACATAAGCAAGAACAACGCAAAGCCCTGTTAAAACAACGTGCGAGTGAACATCAACTGCCAATCGTGTATGCCAATAGCGTAGGTGGACAGGATGATTTGGTATTTGACGGCGGTTCTATGGTGGTGGATGCCCATGGCAGTGTGATGCATGAAGCCCCACGCTTTTTGCCACATACACTGTACGCATCAATACGCATGAATGATGACCAAAAACTGACACTGTCACAACAACGTAAAGCTCCGTTAGCATTAGGACAAATCGCCGAAACTTATCAAGCCTTGGTGGTCGGTTTGCGAGATTATGTGCAACATTCAGGTTTTAAAAGCGTGTTAGTCGGTTTGTCAGGGGGCTTAGATTCGGCGTTAACTCTGTGCATTGCGGTTGATGCGTTAGGAGCGGACAAAGTATATGCGGTGAGTATGCCAAGCCAACACACGCTTCCTGCTAGCGTGAACGATGCTAAGCAACAAGCCCAACGCTTGAATGTATCATTTACCATTTGCCCCATTCATTCAGCAATTGATGGTTTACGTCACACGCTTGACCCAATCTTTAGCCACACGCCGACTGATATTACCGAGATTAACCTAGAAGCCCGTGCAAGGGGTACGGTACTCATGGCGTTGTCAAATAAATTTGGGCAACTGGTACTCACCGCAGGTAACAAAACTGAAATGGCAGTCGGCGATACCACCCTGTACGGCGATATGGCAGGCGGTTTTGACGTATTAAAAGATGTTTATAAAACTCAAGTGTATGCCCTAGCCAACTACCGTAATCGCCTAGAAGACACGCCAGTTATCCCTGAACAACTGGTAAATCGTCCAGAATTACAAGATAATTTGCATATTTTAGATGATTATGAAAAATTAGACAAAATTTTGGAATTATACATTGACAAAGATTTTGGTTTTGATGCGATTATTGAAGCAGGTTATGACAAAGATGTGGTACAACAAGTGCTAACCATGGTTGATCGCAACGAATATAAACGCCGTCAAGCACCGATTGGCACAAAAATCAGTCATAAAGCCTTTGCTAGAGAGCGTCGTTATCCACTCGTCAATCATTGGACGCTTGAGATGCCAAAGTTAAATTGATTGTTACTATAAAATACACCTAAGGCGTATTTGGTTACGCCTTTTTCTTATCCAATCTTTAACATTATTCCCCATGAGAACTTATCCATTTATCCAAATTTTTGTTGCAAAACAACACCTGATTTTACAGTTGTCTGAGCAACATTTTACAAGTTTTGTAATTTCTACTGCCAAAAACGGTGTTGGACAACAAAACGGCTCAGGTCGTACACCGCTTGGCAAGCATCAAATTTGTGAAAAATTTGGCGAAAATTTACCGATAAATAGCGTCTTTGTTGCTCGGCAATTTACAGGGGAAATTTATGATGACGTTTTGGCAAAGCAATTTCCTGATAGGGATTGGATTTTGACACGGATTTTGTGGCTAGACGGCTGTGAACAAGGTTTCAATCAAGGTAAAAATGCCCTTGGCAATTGTGACACTCGCAGTCGTTATATTTATATCCATGGCACGCCAGAGTGTGAGCCGATGGGCATACCGATGTCACACGGCTGTATCAGAATGCGAAATGCGGATATTTTGGCGATTTTTGACCAAGTAAGCGTTGGCACAATCGTTGAAATTTTTCCCTAATTTTTATCATAACAGTTAAAATGATGTTAACCAAATATTTTCAATCTAAATTTACTCGTGGTATTTGTTTTATACTGATATGGCTAAGTTTATCGCTTATCATCAATTTTTTTACCAAGCCAGATTTTCAAAAACCGATTAACGCTGAAACTTTTAGCATTTGTGCCCAAAAAAATCAAGAAAACGACCATGAACCACCGTTACCACTGTATTCACTCATAGATTATCACGCCAATCCACAAAATTTTCGCCTATGCCAAGCCCCCTATCAGCAAGCATTAGCAAGTAGCATTTTTCGCTTACGATTTGAGCAAAAAAAGGATGGTAGTTTTGTATTAATGACATGGAATGATAGCATGGGTGATCCTTTAGAATACCATTATAGGGTTGTTAATACATCACCAACACCTGTCATCGAGCCGATTGGTTGGCGACATGGTACAGCAATGGCTTTAGGGTTAAGTTATTTTTTCGGATTAATCATCAGTACCCTCATTTATAAAATTATTAAACGAAAAATGACAACACAAAAATAAAAATGCGAATGTCAAAATTTGACAGTCACATTTTTTAATTTTTAAAAAAAATATTAAAATTATTTAGCTTTACCGTGCGTTGTCACAGGCGTGGTATCTACATTGACCGCCTTTTGCAATACCGTATCAGAAAAAGTTAGACCTTGTAATTGGGCGTGTTTTGGGCTAACGTATAACGTCAAATCATTCATCACGGCAGGGGGAACTTGGGTGACAGGCGTACCGTCAAGGATTTTTACCACCATTTTGCCTGTTGCACGCCCAAAG
The DNA here is from genome assembly GCF_000379845.1 of Moraxella boevrei DSM 14165. GTDB lineage: Bacteria > Pseudomonadota > Gammaproteobacteria > Pseudomonadales > Moraxellaceae > Faucicola > Faucicola boevrei. Next base: position 54,276 of record NZ_KB903804.1, read on the forward strand.
TCATAGTCATTCACCCCCAACGCTGCCGCCGCCCCACGTCGTACACTAAACTCATCCGATGCAATAATCGGTAATTTTAAAGTATTGGCAGACTCTACCATTGACTCCATGGCCGATGCGACATTGTTGTCCATTGACGTATAGATGATTTGGGCTTTGCCATCTAGGGCTTTGGTCGCCATCCCGATTTCGTTGGGGCGATTGGTTGGCATTTCTACCAGTTTTAGCCCACGTTTTGGTAATTCAGCATTTAAATCATTTTTTAGCGATGATGCGTTCATCTCGCCTGCACTGTACACATAGCCGATTGATTTGACATTTGGCATAATTTGTTGCATAAAATCCAACTGTGGGGCTAATGGTAATTGGCTAGAAAGCCCTGTAATATTGGCTTGGGTGGGTTTATTATTGCTGTCAATCAGCTTGGCAGCAACAGGGTTAGAAACAGCGGTATAAACAATCGGAATATCTTTACTCGCTACTGCCATAGACTGGGCGGACGGTGTGGATAATGCCACAATCACATCAGGATTATCCGCAACAAACTGCTTAGAAATCTGCCCAACCGTGGCGGTATTGCCTTGTGCTGATTGAAAATTTACGGTCAAATTTTTACCCTGTTCATAACCTTGGGCTTCAATCTCATCAATCACGCCTTGACGAATGGCATCTAACGATGGATGTTCCACAATCGCTGTAATCGCAACAGTTTTGGCGGTTTTTGTGGTGGCGGTACTTGCTTGGCTACTGTTTTGTGAGTTGCTCGCTAAGCCTTCCTTTGAACTGTTTTGTGTATTAGAACAAGCCGTTAAACCTACCACCGCAGACAACACGCTCAAGTGTAACGCTGATAAAATTTTCATCAAATTTCTCCAAAATAATTGTGTCGTTATACAAATACATTTCAATGTACTAGTTTAATAGTACACATCATAACATAAAATTTTGGTTAAACAAACTATTTTTTCAAAACGTTAAAAAATAACACCCAAAATTAGGTTAAAAAAACTTGTGCAAATTGTAAATCTTCTGGAAAGGTCAATTTGATATTTTGTTGACTGCCTGCAACCAACATTGGTTTTTTGCCAAAATGCTCAAACAAGCTCGCTTCATCGGTAAAGGCAATCTTCTCATTAATTGCGATTGTCAAATAGTCATACAAATCCACCAAGGGAAAAAGTTGGGGCGTTTGGGCAAGCCATAGCATACTTCTATCCAAGGTTTTATCGCTGACAACATATTGATTTTCAAGGTTTTGACTGACAAGGCTTTGTTGTTTTACCGTATCACGCATCGGCACTGCCAATAGTCCACCTGATTGATAATTTTTATCGCAAACAGTTTGAATTAAATTTTTAATATCGCTTGGATTAACGCACGGTCTGCCCGCATCGTGTATCAATACCCAATGTGAATGTAAGTCGGAATTAACCGTATCATACACCGTTTCAATCACCGCTTGCACGCCATAATAAACCGAGTTCATGCGTTCTGCACCACCCACCACCCAATGTATTGGCAAATCGAAATTCAGCGATTTTGCCCAACTGTCATGGGCTGACACCACCAAATAACAACTGTCAATCGCTGACACTTGACTCAGTGCCGAGATAGTATGTTGCAACACGGTTTTACCGTGAATTTGACAATATTGTTTAGGAATGCTCGTACCAAACCGCTTGCCCACACCTGCTGCGACCACAACCGTATGAATAATATTTTTTTTCATGATAATAGAAGTTACAAATAATTAAATTTTGATAAATTATGGATGATTCGGGTTATCACCATTATCGGTATGTTGTTGGCTATCCGATTGGTTGTCATAGGGTTGATACAGCGGTGCTTGCGTATCAAATGTGGTGGTTGCGGTGGACATTTGCACAAAGGTTTCACCTGATTTTATCAAGCCCAAATCTGCTCTTGCATGTTCTTCTACCGCTTCTAGCCCATTTTTGAGGTCTTTGACATCGGCTAATAACACTTTATTGGCTTTTTGTTGTTCATCGTTGATATATTGTTGTTCGGCGATTTGTTTGTTTAACAGTGTCAAATCTCGGTGTCCATTCGTGCCAAACCAATATTGGTATTGCAAGGCTAATAACACCACAATGGCAAACAATATCATCATCACTTGGCGAATGTAAATCATACTACAACTCGTTGATAAATAACAGGATAATTCCTTTAATAAAAAACCCCAAACCTAAAAAAGATTTGGGGTTTTTGGATAATGGCGCAGCGGACGGGACTCGAACCCGCGACCCCCGGCGTGACAGGCCGGTATTCTAACCGACTGAACTACCACTGCGTATAAAACTGATTGCCATTGTCGGTTGGCTTGTTGCGTATTATAGCGTTTTTTGTGACATTGTCAACTAGATTTTTAAAAATTTGTGAAATTTTTAACATTTTTTCTAGTCCCCATTTTTGCCAATCCAACCCTTTTAATTAACGCTCACCCAAACCTTCGGATAAGGTTTTGGTGATTGGTTTGGTTAAATAGTTTAATACGGTACGTTCTAAGGCTTTGATTTCAACGGTTGCGGTCATACCCGGACGGATAACGATATCTTTTTCACGTCCTTGAAATTCCGCCCCTTTGATGTGGATTTGCACACGGTAATAGGGTTCTTGACCTTTTGGGGTTTGTTCCATCAGCGTGTCTGGGCTAATATAGCTGACCGTGCCGTTCATCGCCCCAAAAATTGAGTAATCATACGCATCTAGCTTGACATTGGCGGTCTGCCCTTCTTTGACATAGGCGATATCAGCAGGTTTGACTTTGGCTTCCACAATCAAATCGCTAGAGGTTGGCAAAAGCTCCATGATGACTTCCCCCGGTTTTACCACACCGCCCACGGTATTAATTTTGATGTTATTTACAATGCCGTCTGTCGGTGAGTTCAGGCGTTTTTCCTGTAACACTTGGCTACGGTCTCGCATTTGCTCTTCTTCGGATTGTAAATCTTCTTGGGCTTTGGTGAGTTCGGTTTGGGCTTCTTCAAAATATTTGTTACGTTTGTTATTAATTTGGGCTTCAATATCTGCCACTTGACGGCGTAATTTTATCACGTCCGCTTGGCTCACATCGCCATGTGCCAATAAGGGCTCATTCATGGCAAGCTCTTGTTTTGCCAACACCAACATATTTTTTAACGATGCGACATCTTGGTCAATCGCTTGTTTTCGGCGGTTGTAAAGTTGGGTTTGGTTCACCACATATTCGCTAAATTTTTGCACATCGTCTGAAAATTTTAACGGTTTGTCAAAAATTTCTGCTTCTAGACGGGCAATTTTGGCTCTCAAGGCAGCAATTTTACTCGCTGAATTATCCACGGCGGCTTTGGCACGTTCTTCTTCTAGTACAATTAATAATTGTCCTTTTTTGACCGCATCGCCTTCTTTTACCAAAAGTTGGGTTAAAATACCACCTTCAGATGCTTGAACTTCTTGGGTTCTGGCACTGGCAATCACGGTGGCAGTGGCTCGGGTAACTTGGTCAATTTTGGCAAAAGCCGCCCAAGTTACCAAGGTGATAATGGCAATTAAGGCTATCCACACTGTCCAACGGGCTTTGCTGGTGTTGGGTTGGGCGGATTGGTATTGAAAATTACTGGGGTTATTAGGGTTGTTTGGGTTCATCGTTTACTCGGTTATCATTTTGACAAATTGACAAAAATGTTAAAAATCTAGATAAAAATGCCACCTTAAGCCGTTGGCGGTTGCCCGTCACTTGGGTTTGAGTTTTGGTTTGGATTATCGCCCTGTTGTTGTGCCAATTTACGGCGGGCTTCTTGTTGGGCGATGGCTTTTTGGCGAGCGTCTTCTTCATTTTTTTGTAATTGGGCTAATACCGCTTGTTTTGGTCCATCCATGACGATTTGGTTATTTGCCATGATAATAATGCGGTCAACCAAATTGAGTAACGCCATTTTGTGGGTAGAAACAATCAAGGTTTTACCCCCTTTTTGCAGTTCTTGGGCGATGACTTGCAAACATTGTTGTTCCTGCACGTTATCCATGGAGGCAGTCGGTTCGTCCAGTAGCCAAACGGTTGGTTGCGTAAGCACCAAGCGAGTAAAAGCAACCAGCTGTTTTTGTCCGCCCGATAAGCCTTTACCACCTTCGCTAATCGGCAAATCAATCCCGCTAGAATGCGATGATACCAAACGCATTAGCCCTGTTCGTACCAACGCATGTTGCAAAACATCGTCTGGCGGTGTGGGCATTCCGATTAATAAATTTTCTCGCAACGTACCTTGAAATAAACGGTGGTCTTGTTGCAAATATCCAACTTGTTCACTCAGACTTTCTCGACTGATTTGGTTAATGTCTAAACCGTCCAATAGCACACGCCCTTCGGTCGTACCGTATAAACCTGACAACAGTTTTAACAAAGTAGATTTACCCGAACCAATCGCCCCCAAAATCGCCACCCGTTCGCCTGCACGGATGGTTAGTTGTGGTACTTGTAACGCTGGGCGATCATTGCCTGCATATTTGAACACCACGCCGTCCGCTTGATAGTTACCTTGAATGCGAGACGGTGATAACGGATAATTCACGCCATCATTGTCTTGGGCAAGGGTAAACAATTTTTCAATATTGGCTTGAGCAGCTTTGGCATGCGAATATTGCATGAGCAAACTTGGTACTGCCATAATCGGTGCTAAAATCCGACCTCCCAAAATCGTACACGCAATCAAGCCCCCAGTTGTCAATTGCCCTGTCATCACGATATACGCCCCAACAATCACAATCCCCACATAGCTAATTTGCTGAAGCATTTGCACCGCATAGTTGAGATTGTCATTGATATGTTTGACTTTTAAATCGTTGTTAATGGTGGTATTCATTACGTTTAACCAACGAGACAAAAATTTCCAGTTACCTGCCCCTGCTTTAATGGTTTCCATGCCTTCAACAGTTTCTACCAAAATTCCTGTTTTGGCATAGGACGCCGCCGCCCCTTCAGCCGCCGCTTTGTCCATTTTGGTACGGCTTGACAAACCAATACTAATGCCAATAATCCCTGCCAAAATCGGAATTAATGACAACCAAGGTGAGCCAATTGCCCCAATGATAATGATAAACAAAATGCTCATCGGCAAATCAACCAAGGTAAACAAAGTTGATGCGGTAAAAAAACTACGCACTTGCTCATAACCACGAAGCTGAGCCGCTAGTGACCCTACCGACCCTGGCATTTGGTCAACCCGCACTTTTAACAAACGCTCAAAAATATCTCTGGATAAATTCTGGTCAAGGCTCACCACCATTTTATCCATAATTTTGGAACGGGCAAACTTCATAAACATTTCAAACAAAATCACCAACGCCACGCCTGATGACAAGATTATCAGCGTATACTCACTGCGAGTTGGGATAACACGGTCATACACTTGCATAGAAAACAGCGATGATGCCAATGCCAAAAAGTTAATAATCAGCGATGCAATCACCGCTTCGGCGACCACACCTTTATGTTTGCTTAAGTTATTATTTAGCAAATTGCGAAAGCTAATTTTACGTTTTTCAACATGTTGGTCAGAAAGCTGAATTTTGGCAATAAACACAAATTCATGACTTTGACAACGCATTGCTTGGTTAATTTTTTGAAACAACCATTGATTAGGGGCGGTTTGTTGTACAATTCTACCCCAACCATACTGCGGATGATACGCCAGCAACGGCATATACGCACCATCAGGCTGTGGCATGATTTTTGGCAAATCGTGGATACCCAAAATCTGCAACAAAGTCAACACCTTATCGGTTGGCTCTGCCAATGGGTCAATATTGGCAATACTGCTATGCAAGCGATTTTTATCAATCGGAAAGCCCTGCTCTTTTAGCAAGGTAGATACTGCTTCTGCCAACTCTTGCGATTGGTTAGCTTGGGTTGGGATTGGCTGATGTGTGGTGTTTTGTGTTTGTTGTGTGTTATTTTGGTTCAGCATTATGTTGCCTTAAAAAATCAAGCATTTGGTTAAAAATGCAAAAATTATGGTTTATTTTTTATAAAAAATCTCATCTAAATTTAGGGTTCAACATAGCCTAACTGATTGGCGTTCAAGGTTTGGCTATTACTTAACACTTTGATATCAGGGACTTGTAATGGTGGAAAATACGGTTTTTGCGTGCCGTTACTATCGGTAATTAACACTTGGGAATTATCCACCAAAGGCGTGACGTCACTCGTTGCGTTATGGATTGAATTATCGGTTGCATTTTTAGGATTTGCTAGATTGTCAGTTGTTACCAACGCTTCATCTATTGATTGCGTTGGTTCAGTTACGTTATTTTTCGCATCTTTATCAAAAATGTTGTCAAAACCCTTGTCAATACGATTGCTCGTTGGCAGGGTATTTGACGATTGTAAGGTGTCATCACGGTGTTGTTGCAACCAGTCTTGGAGTGATTGATAAGGGCGATATTCTTGAGTTGGGGCGTGAATTAAGCCAAATTCTTGCCACGGCATCCGCCCAAAATCCACGGCTAATTTATAATAAGCTCCTAGCATTTGGCTTTGGATTTGTAATAACTGTTGCTCATAGCCTGCTTTTTCACGCACGGCGTTTAGCACTTCTAACCAACTTTTTCGCCCTGCAATAAATTGACGGCGATATGAGTCCACCACGATTTGAGCCCCTGCTACTGCAGAAATCAGTGATGTTTCTTGGTCTTTGGCATTGACAAACTCTTGATATTGGGTTTGGATACTTTCCATCACGGTACGGCGAGCGGCTTCTTGGGATTGTTCAAGGCTTTGCACACGGGCTTGCGACGCACGAGCCAACGCCATATTAGAAAAACCTGCCCCAGGGTCATAGCTTAAACCGACCGAAAACTGTCCATCATTGTCCCGTGTGCCTTTGTGGTAGTACAAATATTCGTATTGGGCATACACAGTTGGATAACGGCTGGCTTGTTGTGCTTTTACGCCTTGTTTGGCGGCTTCAATTTGAAATTGTTGTTTAATCACGCTTGGGTTATTAATGCCACTTTGGTTAAAGGCTAATTGCTCAAAATCCACCGATTGGGCTTTGACATATTGTGCCATTTTTGCCAAGGTTACCGTACCGACCGCTTGCCCATTGACATTTTCGCCAATCATTTGTGATAAACGGGCTTCGGCGATACGTTGTTGTTGCACTGCCCCTTGATAGGCATTTTGGTCTTGTAAAATACGGTTTTTGACCAATTCTAAATCAATCTTTGCCGACACGCCTTCGGATACTCGGCGTTGCATCATGGCTTCAAACTCACCCAATTGCTTTAAATTATTGACATATAACTGCTGTAATGCCACCGCATAAATATAACTTTGCCAAATATCAATGGTATTTTTTGCCACCGTATTTTGCTGTTCAAAAATATACGCCATCGCCGCTTTATCATCATAAATCGCTTGGTTCACATTCGCCGTAAGCCTACCACCTGTCCACAACGGCTGACGCAATCCTGCACGGCTAATCATCCCGTCATTCTTATCATAACTTGACGTCACAGACGGTTGTGGCAACAAGTTCAACTTTGCCGCACGCACGCCTTCAGCTGTCGCCTGCTCTTCAGCACGAGCCGAACCCACCAACGGGTGCGTTGCCACCGCTTGCCCAATCAAACCATTAACATCGGTCATATTCGCCGAATGCACCGCCAACGGCAAAACCGCCAAAGTAAATACCACCAGTGATTTTGGCAAATTTTTGATAACTCGTGTTTTGCAAATGCGTAAATTCGCGACAACCATGATAAGACCTATATTTCAAACAAATATAACAGATTGATTTTATTATACATCTAATAAAAAAATAACAAAACCATTAATTAAAATACCGATTAAAAATCGCCATGATAACAAAATTTAAGCTTTAAAAACAGTAGTTATAGACAAACATCCAGTTTTTAGCAATTATTGGTGTGACTGGTAAAAAATTGAAAAAGTAAATTAAAAAAAATATTTAAAATTACTACCCTTATTCTTGTAAAAAAAGTATATTTTTGGTAACAACATATGTTAAAATTGTAAAAAAATAATTATGTTTAAGAAGTAAAATTAAGGGAAACCCATGCAAACACCTGACGAACCGCACTACCCACCACAAAACACCACTAAAAAACAGGAACGTACCAAAGCGTGGTTTTTTACCATTATGTTGCACTTACTAATTGCAGGGGTGATTATTACCTATTGGTACACGCAAAAACGCCTAGAGCCTATTCCCACACGCCTTGCCCCAACCAGCGTGGTGACTGAATCTGCCCAAGCTAAATTGCCACCGCTCGTCACCGAAACCGCAAGCCAACCCACCGCCAACGCCTCGAGTGTAATGCCTGCTAGCTCACCTGCAGAACGCCCATTAGCAAACTACATTAAAACCATTCAACAAACACCGCCAAACGTTGAACCAAGCTTAATTCAACAACGGGTACAACAACGCATTAAGCGAGTGGAAATTAGCCCGCCTCCTGTCAATCAGGTCTTAACCAGTCGTGACATTGCCAAAAATGAACAAGGTTTACCGCCAAAACCACTCAACAGCGAACAAAAAGAAATTGCCGAGCTTGCCGAGTCGCTAGAAAAAGACCACGACAAACTCAGCGAGTTAATTGAACAAACCAAACAACGCAACCAACGTCAAATTGAAGAAAATTTGCGAAAAAATAATCAAGCCATGCTAAAACTCGTCAAAACCCAAAGCGAACAAAACCAACAAATCAGTAACAATGAAAAACCTGCGCAAACACCAAACGAAAAGCACCAATCAGCCGACACACCAAACCACGAAGTACGACAAGACCAACTACAAGAGATTGACGTGCCAAGCAAAGCGGATAAACCAAGTAACGAAAGTAGCGAATAGTTTTTTTTACAGATATTTGTAAGGTGTGGTGACACAGCGTAACCCACCATTTTTTGACAACCATCTTTTTGACATTTAGCCATTAAAAAAACAACAGACAATAAAAAACCCCAACTTTAACAGTTAGGGTTTAACATATGGTGGGTCGTGACGGATTCGAACCGCCGACATTCTGCGTGTAAGGCAGACGCTCTACCAACTGAGCTAACGACCCAATGACGATAACCGATAAAATATTTATCAGATTGTATTACGTATTATAAGGTTTTTTTGGCGTATGTCAAGCATTTATTTGCCCAGTTTAAAAATTTTTTCCAATTCTTTGCCTAATTGTGGTAAAGATTGTTGCATTTTTTCGGTATCACCAACCATAGCACCATAGCAGGCACGGCAACCGTCAAAAATTCCTGTTCTACCAATGATTGTTTTTGTAAAATCTGCTGACCTGTCGGCGTATCATAAAAGCCGATTAACGCATCAACTTCCACTTGGTTATAATGTTTTTTCACCGCTTGCTCATAGGCAAATAGCAATTTTTCACGAGTTTGTGCCATATCCATTTCACCACTGAACAGTTGGCTGTATTTCTCAAATATCTTATGAAGCTGTTCATTGGTTTTTTTGGAAAAAATAGATTTGGTGTCACTTGGGAACGGATTTGGTAAATTTTTCACGCCGTCATGCATCGCTTGACGCTGGGCAATCAGACTATCCACCATTTTATCGACTTGCAGCACTTGCACCAGTTTAGTAACAGACGCATCGGTCGGTTGGTTTTGGATTTGTACGATTTGGGTAGCAATTTGCGGGTTAATGATTAATTCAGCATTGGCGACATTTGCCACACCAAAAGCAGATAGTAATAAAACAATCGCTAATTTTGATTGATTTTTTAAAGTTAACATAAGCATTCATCATGTATTATCATAGCACATCCACCAAAAAATCGTGTAACGTGTTGCTAATATTGTGTGGTAAAGTGTCAATAAACCTTACTAAAATGGTAAAATTTAGGTAAAAATCGCTTAATTTTGGCTTTTTTGTCAGATTTTCTAAAATTTTTGAAAAAAATTGATAGAAATTGATAGAAAATGCTTGACATTGACCCATTATCTGATAAAATACGCACCACAAACCACAATGGTTGTTTTAACAAATTCTACCGCTTTATTCTCCAATAGCTCAGTCGGTAGAGCAATGGACTGTTAATCCATGTGTCCCTGGTTCGAGCCCAGGTTGGAGAGCCATATTAAAACCCTTTTAATTTTATGATTAAAAGGGTTTTTCATTGATGATGATTTTTACAACTCAATTTTTAAAAATTTTTTTTAAAAATTTGTAAAAAACAGTTGACAATAACCAAAAATCTGCTAATATATGCACCACTTGATTGATTACCATTCTCCAATAGCTCAGTCGGTAGAGCAATGGACTGTTAATCCATGTGTCCCTGGTTCGAGCCCAGGTTGGAGAGCCAATCAAGACAAATTAAAACCAACCCATTCTATCATTAGAGTGGGTTTTTTTATGGCAAAAATTTGGCAAATAGTGTTAAAATGATACCGTTTATTTTCCAAATTTTTAATCAAAAAGGACAAAAATGCAATTTCAAGTAAAAATTTTAGACCAAAAAATCGGCAACGACCCGAATTTCCCATTGCCAAGCCGAGCAACTGAAGGCTCAGCAGGTATTGACCTGCGTGCGTGCCTTGATGAACCGTTGCTTATCAAAGCTGGCGAAACGGTTTTGGTAAAAACAGGGCTTGCTATCTATATCGCCGACCCAAATTACGTTGGCTTTATCATGCCACGTTCAGGACTAGGACACAAACATGGCATTGTGCTTGGCAATTTAACAGGCGTAATTGACGCCGATTATCAAGGCGAAATCATGGTGTCTATTTGGAACAGAAGCCAAACCGACTACACATTACAACCTGCCGAGCGTATGGCTCAATATTTAGTCGTACCTGTGATACGTCCAACATTTGACATTGTGCCTGATTTTTCAGACATTAGTATGCGTAGCACAGGCGGTTTTGGCTCAAGTGGCACGCATTAATTTGTCATCAATTATTTAGATAAATTTAAATATTATCATGATAAATCGTAGCGAGCTTGGCGAATACATCACCCATTTTCACCCATTTTTACCACAAAAAAGGCTATTTAAAGCCTATGACATTCGTGGTGAATTGCGGTGGTTTACCGATGACTTCTTGTTGTCATTAAGTTTTGCATTTGCCAATTTGTTTAAAAAAAACAATAACTGTGTCGTTGTTGGCTACGATGTCCGCCAATATAGCGAACATATTGCCAAGTTTTTGGCATATGCCTGTCACAAAATTGGTTTACAAGTATATTGGCTTGGTCAAATCACCACGCCCATGATGGCGTTTATGGCAAGCCGTTATTCAGGCAATGGTCTCATGGTAACGGCAAGCCATAGCGAAAAACACATTCACGGCATCAAGTGGCTTGTCAATCACCAATCGCCTAGTAGCGAGGATATTTTGGCGTTATTTGACACGCTGACTGAAGTGGTAGATTTGGACATTTCACTTCACCAAAAAATTTTACAAATCGTTGATAATACTGATAAAATTGACAACGCTTTTTGGCAATACCAACAAGCCACTACCCATGCTATCGCCAACATTCGCCAACATATTTACCCAAGCAAAAGCATTTCTACCGCTGTCAAAAAAATCGTCATTGACTGTATGAACGGGGCAACATCACGTTACGCCTTTGATTTTTTTAGTAATTTTGGTTTTGACTGTATTGTGCTAAACGACACGCCAGACCCCAATTTCCCCAAGGGCAATCCAGACCCCTGCGAACAAGGACGCTTAAACGAGCTTTGCCAAGCCGTTATCACGCACACGGCGGATATTGGGCTGGCTTTTGATGGCGATGGCGACCGCTTGATGGTGGTAGATAGCTCTGGCACGATACTAAAACCTGACGATTTATTGTACATTTTGGCAGGTATTGCCATTGATGAATATCAAAAACCCCACACCTACCAAAGCGAAGTGATTTTTGATGTCAAATGTTCGCACCATTTGCCACTATTGATTGCACAGCGTGGGGCATTGCCAATTATGGAAAAAACAGGCAGTAGTTTGATGCGACAATCTTTGCAAAACAAATCACGTTTTTCTATTTTTGCAGGGGAATTGTCAGGACATTTTTTGTTTAATGACGGTTATTTTATCCTACATGATGATGCCATGTATGCAGGTTTACGCTTGTTAAACTGGTTAAACTTTCAAGAAAAATCGCTCACAGATATTTTAAAAAATCTCCCAACCAGTATTAGCACGCCTGATATGTATATTCCGATTGATAGCAATGAAAGCGGAATTTTGTTTATTAAAAAATTATTAAATTTAACCAAAAAACCGTTTTGGGCAATTAAACAACGTTTTATGATAAAAAATGTTCAGACCATTGACGGTTTACGCCTAGATTTTCAATATGGATTTGGCATTTTACGCAAGTCCAACACAGGCAATTTTTTGACCGTGCGATTTTCGGCAGATAATTTAGAAAATCTACAAAAAGTCCAAAACGTTTTTGTAGATTTATGCCATTTTATTGATGAAAATCCTGATAAAAATATTGCCAAACAGGTTGCAAGCATTCGTCCACTTTAACCCATTTTTAAGGAAAGAAATATGGCATTAGATTTAGCAAAAGCCTTACAAACTGCTGAAGTTTTGACCGAAGCCCTACCCTATATTCAACGTTTTGAAGGAAAAGTCATGGTGGTAAAATATGGTGGCAACGCCATGACCGACCCAGAATTGGAAAGCTCATTTGCCCGTGATATTGTATTACTCAAAACTGTTGGTATTCACCCTGTGGTCGTGCATGGTGGCGGCCCGCAAGTGGATAGCTTGATGAGCGAGCTTGGACGCACATCAGACCGCATTGACGGTATGCGAGTTACTGACAAAGCCACGATGAACGTGGTAGAAATGGTGCTAGGCGGTAGTCTCAATAAATCTATCGTCAATCTAATTAACAAACACGGCGGACGAGCGATTGGTTTGACAGGCAAAGATGCCAACCTTATCCGAGCCAAAAAACTTCCCATGCAAAAAACCGATGAATACGGCAATACCACGCAAATAGATTTGGGTTATGTCGGCGATGTGGTACATATTGACCGAAATGTGATTGATTTGATGATTTCTTCAAATTTTATTCCAGTGATTGCTCCTTTAGGCGTGGACGAAAATGGCGAAACGTATAACATCAATGCAGATGTGGTAGCAGGCAAAGTGGCAGAATTTATGTTGGCTGAAAAGCTGATTTTGCTCACCAATATCAAAGGCGTGCTTGACAAAGACGGCAATATCGCCACAGGATTAACCCCTGCCAAAGTGGACGAAATGATTGCGGACGGCACAATTTCTGGTGGCATGATACCCAAAATCAGTTATGCCCTAGAAGCAGTCAAAAATGGCGTAAAAAGTGCGGTCATCGTGGACGGACGAGTACCACACGCAACACTTTTGGAAATCTTTACCGATAAAGGCGTGGGTACATTGATTAGCAATCAAGTGGACGATATTTAAGCAAACATATTCTATCAATCCGCCAATCGTTCAAATTCACTTTCATCAAAACCTACCAGCAACGCCTTATCACGCACTACGATAGGGCGTTTTATCATACTGGGATTTTGTTGTAACAGTTGTAAGGCAAAATCCAAATTTTCGGCTTGCTGTTTATCGTTTTCGCTAAGCTTTCGCCACGTTGTGCCTTTTTTGTTTAACACTTTGTCAATGCCAGCTTGATTGACCCAATTTTGTAAGGTTGCGATGTCAATTGTTTGTTTTTTATAGTCAAAAAAGGTATATGCCAAGCCCAGATTGTCCAATTTTTCAAAGGCTTTTTTCATGGTGCTACAGTTTTTTATGCCATAAATGGTTATCATATTTTTTCCTAAAAAAATAAAACCCAACCGAAGTTGGGCTTTTATGTTAAAAAATTGGCAAACCGATAAGCCGAATTCTGTCGTGAACGGTCATTCATCTAGGCGTATTGTCGCCAATACGCTCAAGCAACCTACCCGTGTTCTGAGCGGGCAACCCATTGAACACCTATTTGGTCTTGCTACGAGTGGAGTTTACCTTGCCATAAGCTGTTGCCAGTCATGCGGTAGGCTCTTACCCTACCGTTTCACCCTTACCGAAAAATCGGCGGTCTATTCTCTGTTGCACTTGTCGTCAGATTGCTCTGCCCAGCCGTTAGCTGGCACTCTGCCCTGTGTAGTTCGGACTTTCCTCCCGTGATTAAAAAAAATCACCAGCGACCGTTTGGTTTGCCAATTATTATTATAGCAAATTTTAAACAGAATAAAAACAGTTATTGTTGGGTTAAACGTTGATACTTTGCCAACAGCTCATCTTGCGTTTCCACAAAATTTGGGTCTTTGGGAATACAATCAGGCACAGGGCAAAACAAGGCACACTGTGGCTCATCAAAATGCCCCACACATTCGGTGCATAAATTTGGGTCAATCTCATAAATCAGCTCACCCATATAAATCGCTTCATTGGGGCAAACAGGTTCGCACACATCGCAGTTGATACATTCATCAGTAATTTTTAATGCCATATTATCTCTTAAGCATTGCTAAATTTTTGTATTAGGGCATCTTCAACATTTTTGGGGACAAATTTATGCACATCGCCGTGCAATTTGGCAATTTCACGGATAAATGTTGATGAAATAAACGAATATTCTTGGCTTGGTGTTAAAAATACCGTTTCAAAATTGGCATCAATTTCTCGGTTAATGTTGGCAAGTTGAAATTCATATTCAAAATCGCTCACCGCTCGCAAGCCACGCAAAATGGCTGTCGCTTGTTGTTCTTGACACAGTTTGACCAGCAAGCCTTCAAAACCAATCACCGAAATATTGGGTAAAGATTGGGTACAATTTTTCACCAGTTCGATGCGTTCATCAATGCTAAAAAGCGGTTTTTTGTGATGTCCAATCGCCACCGCAACCACCACTTCGTCAAACAACTTACTGGCACGTTGAATTAAGTCTAAATGCCCTTTGGTAATGGGGTCAAACGTTCCAGGGTATAGGATTTTGCTAAAGGTTGGTTGCAGTTGTGACATCGGTTTTTCCAAAAAATTTTTGCGGTATTTTAGCATATTTTGGGCATAGGTGCGATATTTTATCCATTTTGCCCTTGTGTTTGGTGGTTTTTGCCTTTATTATGGTTTTAATTGAATAATTTTTTGGAAATATTATGAGTAAAAAACCGAAAACCCCAAGCCTTATCGCCAGTAACAAAAAAGCCCGCCACGATTTTTTTATTGAACAAACCTATGAAGCTGGTTTAGAATTACTGGGTTGGGAAGTCAAAGCCATTCGGGCAGGCAAAATGCGGATTACTGAAAGTTATGTCATTTTTAAAAATGGCGAAGCGTTTTTATTTGGTTCGCACATTCAGCCACTCATTAGCACGTCCACGCACCATGTCGCCGACCCGTTGCGTACTCGCAAGTTGTTATTGCACCGCCGAGAGATTGATAAATTGTTTGGTTTAATTAATCAAAAAGGGCATACTTGCGTGGCATTAAAAACTTATTGGAATCATGGGCGTGTCAAATGTGAAATTGCATTAGCAAAAGGCAAAAAATTACACGACAAACGAGCCACACTCAAAGAACGTGATTATCAACGTGATAAACAGCGTGGATTTAAGAATTTGGCATAAGTTTTTAATGCGATAGGAAGTGATTGAGATGAATAATCCAAACAAGTATCCACAAAAAACGTCTAAAAAGGAATTTTTACTCAACTTTATTGGCATTGGCGAGTTTTTTATACAAACTTTAGCCATGCTATTTTTTACCAGTAGTATTGGCTTGTTTGTTTGGATTGGTTTTTGGAGTTTATTATTAATTTTTCCTATAGCTTTTTGTGTTTATTATTTTCTTTTTAAATCTGAATAAAAGGTACCTCCCATGAATTTACAAAACCCCAAAATCAATGCTTATAACTGGCTTGCCGATATGTATAACGATGATTATTACCCAAAATCAGCGGTTGATAAAGTCAAAGCCGTTTTGTTGGAAGTTTGCCAAAATATTGAACAACAATCACCAAAAACATTGAACGAACTTTACATCATTACCAATCAAGGTGTGGACAAAATCAATGATTTACAAGACGATTTTGGCGATGAAAGCGAAATTGAAACGGTTGCTCGTGATTGTATTGGCATGGATTTTGATTTTGTTGCCAAAGCCTATGGTTTTGAAAATGCCGATGTGGAAGAACTAATCGCAAACCGAGATTGGTAAATGAGTAAGCAAGACCGTAATTTTGACGATATTAGCGAACATTTTGAAAAAAAAATCTATGGCGGACTAAAAGGAGAAATCCGCCTTGCCGTGTTACGCCACGATATTTTTAACTGGGTAACGGTTTATCAAAAAACCGCCAATCGCCCTTTACGCATTTTGGACGTAGGGGCAGGTTTGGCACAGATTTCTATAGAACTCGCCAAACTGGGGCATGATGTTACGGTGAATGACATTTCTGCCAATTTGTTAAATCAAGCTTGCCAAAACGCAGGCGAAATCAGCGAAAAAATCACTTGGCATATCTGCCCTTATCAAGAGTTACCCAAAAAACTGTCTGGAAAATACGACTTGATTTTGTGTCATGCGGTGTTTGAATGGCTTGCCGAGCCACGTCAAATGATGTCGTTTTTTGATAAATGGCTGATAAAAAACGGTGCTTTGTCATTGTGTTTTTATAATCCTGCCAGTTTCTTTTATCGCAACTTGATTATGGGTAATTTTAATCTACTTAATAATCCTGATTTTAAAGCCGATAATAAAAGTTTAACCCCCAACAATCCTGTTGCCAAAGACGATGTATTATTGTGGTTAAATGAACATCAGTTTAGCGTTCATCACATTTCAGGATTGCGGGTTTTTCACGATTATGCACCGCTAAAACGTGGCGGTCATACCAATGAACAGGCGGTGATTGACATGGAGGTGAAATATAGCGGACAAGAGCCGTATAAATGGCTTGGTCGCTATTTGCACGTTTTGGCGGAAAAAATAGTTTAAAAAACGTTTGAAAATCGGCTAAGCATCACACTCTTAGCCGCCCACCGTCTTTTAATAATTGATAAGCGATGGCGTAAAAAATTGCCGTAAAGATAAAAATCGCCACCAGCGAATAGATGACATTGACATCCGAGTGACCCAAAATCCCATAACGGAAAGTATTAACCATATAGACAATCGGATTTAACAGCGATAAATTTTGCCAAAATGGGGATAAATTCTCAAGCGAATAAAACACGCCACCAAGATAAGTGAGCGGTGTTAAAATAAAACTCGGTACAATGGAAATGTCGTCAAAAGAACGGGCAAAAATCGCATTTATCATACCACCAAGCGAAAACATAACCGACGTTAGCACGACACTTAGCACCGTAATCAGCGGATTAACAAGGCTTAATTCGGTAAAAAATAATGCCAATGTTGTGACAATCGCTCCAATCGCCAAACCACGAAATGCCCCACCCACAATAAAACCCATTAAAATCGTGTGTTTAGAGATGGGACTCACCAACATTTCTTCAATATTGCCGTGAAATTTGGTGGCAAAAAAGCTAGACACCACGTTAGAGTAACTATTGGTAATCACCGCCATCATAATCAAGCCAGGCACAATAAACTGCATATAGCTCACACCGCCCATTTGCCCCACACGACTACCAATCATTGTGCCAAATATCACAAAATACAATGTCATCGTGATGGCAGGGGGCAGTAAGGTTTGAGGCCAAATGCGTAAAATTCGGCGGATTTCTTTAATCATCAGTGTGGTTAGGGCAACGGTTTGTTGTTGAAAATTCATGCGTATCTCGGTAGATATTTGTGTTTATCATTTTATAAATCATCAGATGGGTTCAACCCACCTTTTCAATTCAAATATTTAAATGGTGAGCTAACCCACCCTACTATTTTTTTAAAAGAATCTTAATTTTCTAATTTCTCGGTCAAATTTTTATCCACCAAATTCATAAATAAAGTTTCTAGGCGATTGGCTTTATTTCGCATACTAATCACATCAATATTTTGGGCGGATAATTGGGCAAAAACTTGGTTGAGTGTTTCCCCTTTATTAAGCGTTACTTCAAGGGTTTTGTCATCAGACTGTACATAATGCACGACATTGCTCAGCATAATTTTACCTGTCGGTTTTGCTAAATCTAACACAAAACTTTCGTTATCAAGGCTAGAGAGCAGACTTTTCATATCGGTATTAATTTTAATCTCGCCTTTTTCTAAAATTGCAATGTGTTTGCAAAGTTGCTCGGCTTCTTCTAAATAATGGGTTGTTAAGATAATCGTGGTGTTTTCTTCACGATTAATGCTTTGCATAAATTCCCACATAGAATGACGTAGCTCAATATCCACGCCAGCGGTCGGTTCGTCTAAAATCAAAAGTTTTGGCTGATGAATTAACGCACGGGCAATCATAACCCGACGCTTCATACCGCCTGATAAAGCTCGCCCTTTTTCATTACGTTTTTCCCACAATCCTAAAGCCTTTAACAACTTTTCAGCTCGTGGCAGAGCGGTTGCCTTATCAATGCCATAGTAGCCCGCTTGGGTGACGATGATGTCAATCACCTTTTCAAACTGCATAAAGTTAAACTCTTGGGGAACAACGCCCAAAAACTTTTTAGCCTGACTTGGATTGTCATGTAAGTTTGTGCCAAAAATCTCAACCTGCCCTGTACTTGGATTAAGTAGCGAACAGATAATGTTAATCATGGTGGACTTGCCTGCCCCATTCGCCCCCAAAAGGGCAAAAAATCCACCCTGTGGCACGACCAAATCCACACCTTTTAGGGCGGTAAAGCCGTTTTTGTAAGTTTTTGATAAGTTGGTAACTTTTAGGGCGGGCATATCCGCAAAAATAGTGTCAGACATGAATATCAGCTTTTTTGAAAATTTGGATTGATATGGGGTTAGTTTGGGAAAATTAAAGTTTAGCAAAATTGGTAAAATCAAATGAGTTTTTGAAAAATGTTTAATTGTGTATCCTGATTGATGTTATCGCAAAAAAAAGCCAAATTTTGTTAATTTGGCTTTTTAGCTGACAATTACTTTACTTTTTTACGCCTGCTTGTTGTAACAACGCCCCAAAACTACCGATTTTATCGGGTTTTTGTTCGGTTTTTTGGCGTGGTGTTTTGTCAGATTTTGGTTTTTTATCAAATTTTTGTTCGGTTTTGCGTTTTTCACCAACATTTTTATCAAATTTTGGCTTATCTGTTTTGGCTTTTGTTTTATCTGTTTTCATACTAAAGCCAATGCGTTTTCGCTCCACATCTAGCGAAATCACTCGCACTTTGACAATATCGCTAGGTTTAACAAAATTTAGTGGGTCAGCGATAAACTGATCGCTTAATTCAGAAATATGTACCAAACCGTCTTGATGTACGCCGACATCTACAAAACAACCGAACGCCGTCACGTTGGTAACCACGCCTTCTAGCTCCATGCCGATTGCCAAATCTTTGATATCGTTGACATCATCACGGAATTGGGCAGTTTTAAACGCAGGACGTGGGTCGTGGGCAGGTTTTGCCAACTCTTGTTTAATCGCTAAGGCTTTGATTTGACTGTCTTCACTGTCGCTACTGTGGGTTTTTACCAAGTCAAACAATGAGCTATCTAATTGATTTAATTGGGTTTCATTTGCCAAAACATCGGTTAAATTTTTGTCCGCTTGGCTAAGCCATTGTTTAACCAAATGATAATTTTCTGGGTGCAAACCTGTGGCATCAAGCGGTTCATCACCGCCACGAATGCGTAAAAACCCTGCCGACTGTTCAAAGGTTTTTGCCCCAAGTCTGGGTACATTTTTTAGCTGTTCACGATTGGCAAATGCTCCATGTTCGTTGCGATAATTGACGATTTGTTGGGCGACATTGCTGTTTAACCCTGCAATATGTGCCAAAATCGCAGGGCTTGCCGTATTTACGTCCACACCCACCGCATTCACGCAGTCTTGAGTTACTTTTTCAAGGCTATCAGCAAGTTGGGTTTGGTTCACGTCATGCTGATATTGCCCCACGCCAATCGCTTTTGGGTCAACTTTGACCAGCTCGGAAAGTGGGTCTTGCAACCGTCTAGCAATCGACACCGCCCCACGGATTGACACATCCAAGTCGCTTAATTCTTGGCTTGCCAACTCACTCGCCGAGTACACCGATGCACCTGATTCATTGACCACCACAGGCAACGCCTGAATGTCGCTATTTTCGCTCAAAATTTCTTTGATTAACGCATCGGTTTCACGGCTTGCTGTCCCATTACCGATTGCGATTAAGTTAACTTGATAATTTGTTAATAAATTTTTAATAATTTCTTTGGCTTCATCAATCCGATTTTCTGAACCAAATGGATAAACAGTCGCCGTGGCAAACTCGCCTGTCTCGCTTTTGGCAACGTGTCCAAGGCTATCCACCACCGCCATTTTTACCCCATAACGAATGCCAGGGTCAACCCCCAAAATTACTTGCTGTCCAGCGGGAGCAGTCATCAACAAGTGTTTTAAATTATTGGCAAAAACGTCAATCGCATCGGCTTCAGCTTTCAGACGTTTTTCGGTCAACAAGCGATGTTCAATATGGGGTCGCCATTTTTCTAGCCACAATTTTTTGGCAAGACTTTGCAAAAATTCTTGTCGGTCGCTTGGCTCAATGACTGATAATTGAAAATGCTGAATAATTTGCTCAACAAATGCCGTGTCTTCACCTTCAATGCCAATGGTTAACACGTTTTCTTGACGACCACGCAACATCGCAAGCAAGCGATGATTTGGCAACCGAGCAAGGCTTTCGCTATGGTCAAAGTAATCGCTGAATTTTTCGCCAACTTCGCGTTTTTCTTCACTCGCCAATAAGCTATGCACTTGGGCAATTTTGCCAAAACCAATCCGCAATTTATCCAATAAATCAAGCTCTTGCGTCCATTCTTCCATGATAATCGCACCGATACCTTGTAGCTGTTTGTCTAGCTCGGCAAAGGGTGAATTTTCGGTTTCACCGTTTTCATTCACCGTTGGCTCAGGGGCTTGATAATCGGCTAAGGCTTGATTTGGGCTAACGCTGTCATGCAACACCGCCAACGCAATCGGCTCAAGCCCTGCTTCACGAGCTTGTGTCGCCACCGAACGGCGACGTGGACGATATGGCAGATAAATGTCTTCTAATTCCAATTTTGACGTGGCATTGGCAATCCGTTCAACCAACTCATCCGTAAGTTTGCCTTGTGATGTCAACAACTCAAGGATTTTACCACGCCGAGTTGCCATATCTCTTTCATAATTCAAGGATTTTTCTAACTGGCGTAGCTGACTATCGTCCAAGCCTTGCGTTTGCTCTTTACGATAACGAGCAATAAACGGAATGGTCGCCCCTTCGTCATACAACTTGACAAAGGCAGTAATTTGAGCAGTTTTCACCCCCGTTTCGTTTGCCAATTTTTGATAAATGGCGTGTTGAACTTCATCAGAAAGTGCGGTGGTAGTTTGGATTTCGTTGTCAATAGTCGTCATAGCAATCGCCTAAAACCTAGAACTCAATTAGAACCTAAAAGGTAAAATATCCCAAAATGGACGGATAAAACGGGTGCATTATACCAAATTATCAAAACAGGTGCTAAAAATAATCAACAAATCTGTTAAAATCAACCAACTTTTCTGTAACTTTGACAAAAAACAAACTTTTGTTAAAATTTTTGTGAACAAAACCTGCTAAAATTTAATCACAAAAAAGCTATAGTAAAAACCGCAAAATTTTGCTTTAATAGTGGATATTTTTTTATAATTTTAATGTTAAAAATACGCAATGGAGCAACGCAATGTCTGATTCAACCCAACTTGAAGAACAACGCAACAACCAAAACCACCAAGAAAGCAACCACGAAACCAGCCATGAACCCAACATTAGCCAACGCATTTTGGTGGTAGACGATGATGCACGTCTGCGAGCGTTGTTGCAACGTTTTTTGGAAGATGACGGCTATGTAGTGCGTACTGCCCATGACGGCAACCAAATGGACAAACTGCTACAACGTGAATTATTTTCGCTGATTGTGCTAGATTTGATGTTGCCAAACGAAGACGGCATCAGCATCTGCAAACGCTTGCGTGAGCAAAATTCCGACATTCCAATCATCATGCTCACCGCCAAAGGTTCAGATGCCGACCGCATCGCAGGGCTAGAAGCAGGAGCCGATGATTATTTGCCAAAACCATTTAACCCAAAAGAATTATTGGCTCGTATCAAAGCAGTGTTACGCCGTCAAAACCGTGAATTACCAGGGGCTCCAAGCCAACAAGTAGAAGTCGTGGAATTTGGGGCATGGACGCTAGATTTATCCACTCGCACGCTCAAACGAGACGGGCAAGTCGTTACTTTGACGACAGGCGAATTTAGCGTGTTAAAAGCCCTTGTACAACACCCAAGGGAGCCGTTAACCCGTGATAAATTAATGAATTTAGCTCGGGGGCGTGAATGGGGGGCAATGGAACGCTCCATTGACGTGCAAGTGTCAAGACTTCGCCGTTTGATTGAAGATAATCCGTCCCAAGCTCGCTATCTCCAAACCGTGTGGGGGGTTGGTTATTGCTTTGTGCCTGATGGGGCGGATGTTTAATTTAAGCTAATGATTTAATCAAGGTTATCTGTATTATGCCAACACTTAAACAACCTTGTTATAACCAAAAACTTGGCTTAGCATTGATTATTTTGCTCTTGGTTGGTTGTAGCAAAAGCGAAGTTGACCACACTCAATCGTCAAGCACACAAGCAGATACGGCTTTAGCAACCGATACGCTAGTGTCAACTTCAGACAATCAAATTGATAAAACCGTGATTAATCAACAAGATAACAATCCTACTCTACAAAATAAACAGTTGATTGTCAATGGAGCTGTCAGTTTTGATGTAAAAAATGTCCAACAAAGCGTTCAACAGATTAACCAAATCACTACTCAACTCGGTGGTTATGTTGCCCAAAATACGATTAGTAATAATATCGTTGATACGCAAAGCCTAAACATCGGCAATCAGCAACGCAAAGAAATCATTAGCTATCAACGCAACGCCCAACTAACCGTACGTATTCCCAAACAAAATAAAATGTAGAGACATTTTTAACCCAACTACAGCCTCAAATCCAATTTTTACATCAAAATGAATTTAGTGCCAAAGATGTTACATTGGATATCCAAAAACAAGCCTTACTTGCTGAAATCCAACGTCACACCGCCCAAAACATTGCCAGTAGCTCCACCAATCAGGACACAGCAATTATTGGCGAACAAGCAAAAGCATTGGCTCGTACCCAAGCCTTATACCATGAAATTGAACAAAAGTCTATCACTGATGCAATGGCATTGAGTACCATTAGTTTGAATTTTTCACAGCCAATACAACTGCACGAAACGATTAGCGATGATATACAGGCAAAAATTACCCAACAAAAAACCTTCAATTTTATACCACGTTTCCAAGAAAATCTAAAAAATGGTTGGACATATTTTGTAGAATTTGTATTGTGGTTGGCTCAATTTTGGGTATTTTTAACTGTTATCGTGTCAATAATTTTTGGCATTCGCCAGTTAAAAGTAAAGCTGAAAAAACGCCCAAAATCATAATTTTTTTTAAAATAACATTAATTAATTAAGTCGATTAGTTAGCAAATAATGCACAACTATCTTACAAAAATTTGTTATAATCGCTCTTATTTTTTAATAAAAGCTAAATGATAATTTATTGACAAAAAGGGAAAATGATGCAAATTGAACGCCTAGTACCGAAGACTACTGATGTTGGCGGTATTCCAATCGCTCGCCTACTCCCCAACAAAGGCAAACAGCCAATTGGGGCATGGTGTTTTTTGGACCATGCAGGCCCTGCTAGATTTGGCGATGATGAAAATGGCATGCAAGTCGGTCGCCATCCGCACACCAATCTGCAGACCTTTACATGGATGCTAGACGGGGAAGTGTTGCACAACGACAGTATCGGCAACCGCCAAATTATCCGCAAAAACCAAGTCAACCTGATGACCGCAGGCACAGGGGCGAGCCAAGGCATCTCGCACACCGAGCAAAGTATTTTTGTGGAGACAGGCGGTTTATCGAATGTAAGCCGAGCCTTGCAGGCCGTGCAGTTATGGCTTGCTCTGCCTATGGATAAAGAGATTGAACGCAGTTTTCATCATTATCCGACCTTGCCGACATGGACGGATAACGGCGTGAATTTTACGCTCACCACAGGCAGTTATCAGTATAACGATAGCAATTATCAAGCCCCTACTTTGCAATATTCGCCAAGCATTGCCCTTTATGTGGAATTTACCAACGATAGCGACATTAAGTTAAATTTGCAAAATGGTTTTGAATATGGGATTTTGGTAGTAACAGGCGAGCTTGAATTTGACGGACAAACCTTTGTTCAAGATGAATTGGCACGCATTGTATTTGATAAATCTGATAATCATTTAGATAATTTAACCTTAACACTCCGTGCAAAAATAGGTACTCGCCTAATGTTAATTGGCGGTGAGCCGTTACGTCAGCCTGTGCTGATTTGGTGGAATTTTGTGGATAAAGATAAAGCAGGACTTGAACAATCTATCATTGACTGGAATAATCAGCATGAGCGTTTTGGTGATATTCACATTGACATGAAACGCCTTGTCGCACCGCCGTTGCCAGACGGATTTAAGGGCTAAACTTTTGTTTTGTGTAATCGATTGGTATTAAAAAATGATTGACATTAAAAAAGCCGTTTTATTACGAATAATAAAACGGCTTTTTTACAGTCCTTTGTCGCATCTGCCAAATCATTTGACTCGTTGTGGGGATTTTGTGAAAGATTGATTTTTCCTAAATCAATTTAACAAATTTATTAAGCCATTAATAAAACTAACAAGTTTGTTTTTTTCACGTTGACAATAACCATTTCCAGCGATTATGAAGTCAGCTGATTTTCCGTTATCAGTAATTTCCCTATGTGCTAATCATTAGCTTAACAGCATCTATCCGTACCTCAGCCTTGAGTGTCCTATTCCTGTGCTGTTGCGTGTATTATGCCAAAGTTTGCTTAGCAAACCTAGTGGCAAAAAACGGATATTGTTGTAAGCTAAAACGCACAAACCACCCAAATCACACCAAAAATATTCATCTTGCAATGGCTTATGGGCTTTATTATCATAATCATTCATTTATACAAAAGGTGGTTGCTAATGATGACACTTAATTATCAAGATAGCTATAGACAACTATCAAAAAAGCTATCCAAATAATTATCCAAACTTTTAGCGAGAGTTTGACAACGCCCACCCACAAAATATTGAATAAAAGCCAGCAAAAAATTAACTGTTCGCGAATTTTTAATTTCTCAAGATAGCAGACAAATTACCGTGCATCACCATGCGAAGCTTTTTTGGTTGGGCAAGTCAAACCTATACCACAGGCAAAGTTTGTTTTCAATCCACTGGCTTTGACATGGCTATTAATGATTTTTATGTAGGTTGGATTTTGATGATTAGCAAATAACGTAGGCTAGTTTTTTAACCCAGAAAAATCAACGATTTAATAAGCTGGACTAAAGCCACCACCTACAATTCAACACTGTTTGCACCACTCCTATGATTATTTGGCAAAATCTGCATCCAACATCACTTTACTCGCCTCAATAATAAAGGCTTCATTTTCAGGGAGTTTTGGGCGTTCGCTTTCTTTCATTTTACTACGTGCTTCAACTTCAGCATCTAGCGATGCTTGATACGCTGTCCAATCGGCATACGGTTTTTCACCCATTGCAATTCGGCGGTTATTTTCTGCTTTTAGGGTTTTGTTTTCAATGCTATCTCGGTAGGCACGGCGTTCGTCAATGTTAAGTTTAATCGGTTTTTTCTCATCATCTGCGTTACGAATGGCATTTAATGCAGTCAAATAATGAAATTGCGGATTGCTATTTTGGCGTATGGTTGAAAGCTGATTTAAAGTTTTTAGCGTGTCTTGGCTGTACTCACCTGCAGGTTTATAGGGTGCAGAGCGGATAGTGTCCCATTTGAGTGGGTTTTTCATGTTACGTTCGCCCACTTCCATGCCTTCATAAATATTCACCAAGTTCACATCAGGCTCAACGCCTTTGTTTTGGGTACTTCCGCCTGTGATACGGTAAAATTTACGCTGGGTCAATGTCGCTGAGCCGAGTGCCAAGTTATCCAGTTGAATTTGGGCAGAGCCTTTGCCCGTGGTGGTGCTACCGATGATTAAGCCACGTCCATAATCTTGGATTGCGGCAGCAAAAATTTCACTCGCTGATGCCGAGCCGAGATTGATTAACACCGTCATCGGTTTACTGTACAGTTGCTCACCGTTGTCTTCGTCTTCATAAACTTGGATATTACCACGGTTATCACGGATTTGTACGAGCGGGCCTGACTTGACAAACAGTCCAATCATTTTTGCCACTTCATCTAGCGAGCCACCCGGATTATCACGCAAATCCACCACCATGCCGTCAATATTTTGGGCGTTCAGGGCTTTTATCGCATTTTCGGTATCAATACTGACACTGCGATAGTCTTCCCCTGCTCGGCGAGCTTGGTAATTTAGGTAAAAACTTGGAATTTCTAATACACCAATTTTTTTATCATTGCCTTGTTTGTCTTTAACCATAATCACCCGATGCGTTACACCTGACTCTTCTTGTTTTATCACGTCACGCTCTAGAGTAACGTTGCGTGCAGAGCTATCAGGCGTGTTTGGGGCTTTTAGGCGTAAGGTGACGTTTGTGCCTTTTTTGCCACGGATAAGATTGACAATTTCACGGGTAGAATAGCCGACTGTGTCTATCATTTTGCCGTTTTCATCGGTAACGCCGATAATTAAATCGTTGGCTTTGACCTGTCCAGAGCGAGACGCTGGACCACCGTCCACTAAGTTCATAATCCGAGTATAATCAGGGTTTTTGCGGTCTGGTTGAATAGACACGCCAATGCCAACAAGTTCAAGCGTGGATTGGATTTTCATTTCGGTGGCTTGCACAGGGGCAAAATAGTTACTATGTGGGTCATAGCTTGCCATTGCCGAATTTAAAATACTTTCCAAAATTTGGTCGCTACTAATGCGTTCTAATTGGGCCTTTTGACGGTTTAAACGGTTTGCCAAAATTTGGTTTGGTGTGCGAGTTTCATTTTTTACCAAATCCAAATTGTTAAATTTATCCGCATTTTCCGTCAAAAATTTGTCTTTAACTTTGTCTTCTTCTTGATTAATTGTCAGTCCAATTAATTGAAACGTCAGCTGTTTTTGCCAATAATCTTGTTGTTCTTGTTTGGTTTTAAAACGTGGCAGTTTTTCACGGTCAATCACCACAGTGTCGTTGCGTTTT
This sequence comes from Moraxella boevrei DSM 14165, assembly GCF_000379845.1. GTDB lineage: Bacteria > Pseudomonadota > Gammaproteobacteria > Pseudomonadales > Moraxellaceae > Faucicola > Faucicola boevrei. Next base: position 81,642 of record NZ_KB903804.1, read on the forward strand.
AAATTAACATCGGTTTTTAAAAAACTATCCGCAAAGGCATAATACGCCAACGAACGCTGTTTAAAGCGTTGATAAATCTCAAAACCCGCCTTTAAATCGCCCCGTTTTAACATTTCGGCAAAATTATTGGCATATTTTTGGTTAAATTCATCAATATCTGACTGCAAAAATAAGCTACGATTGGGGTCTAAACCGTCCAAATAATCCGCCAAAATCTGCTTGCCCGTCGCCTTGTCAAGCGGTTTATCCAAATAATGACTGCGGTCAAGTAATGCCGACACTTGGCGAGTGACTTGGCGTTGCTCACTGCTAATCGGTGAGTTTTCTGATGCCACTGCTGTATGGTAGCTTTGCCCCAAAATCACCCCACCAACAGCCAATGCCAATACGCTTGCTGTTAATTGTTTATACTTCATGATAATCCTTAATTTATTGTATAAAATGCGTTGTAGAACGAAACAATTTTAACCCTGTATCTTAGCACTGTCTGCCCAAATAAACTAGCTAACTTATGTAAACAAAACTTACTGATTAATCCAAATATTTTGCCACAAACTCAGGTAAAAAAGTTTCACTAATCAAGATACGTTTACCATGCCAACGATACACACTTTGCCGTTGCCAACCGTCCGCCGTCAGCTGATAACAGCGATGTACCAACGCCGCCTGATGCCTAGCAAAAATCACATAACCAATCGGACGTTGTCCCAAATTTGCCAACTGTCGTCCATGCCCTGTCAAACTGTGAAAACTAAACACACTGCGTGCTTTGACCCATGCAGGCTCGTCTACCTTACCAAATAGTAACGCTTCTCGTACCCAAGCAGATTGCGGACGTTGTGGCAGTTTTAATTGGTCAATTTCGGTTCGGCTTAACGTTTGCCGTCCTTCAAAAGTCGGCTGTACGATGAGTTTTTGGGCGGATAATTGTTCAATTTTGGCAGTTAATGAACCGTTGGCAGTGAGCCAGTTTGCCAATGGACGATGTTGTAATTCGTTTGGCAAACGCTTTAAAATTTTTGGCACAGAAGGCGGATTTTGCATATCAATTTTTTGCAATTTGGGTTAAAATGGTGGCTATTGTAACGTGAATTGATGAAGACAACAAGCCAAAACCATGCCAACCACCTTAATTTTATTTAACAAACCGTATGGTGTGTTAAGCCAATTTCGCCAAGATGACAATAATAACTTTGCCACCTTAAGCGATTTTTTTTACCAAAGCCAATACAAAGATTTGCGAGTGGCAGGACGGCTTGATGCCACATCGGAAGGCTTATTATTGCTAACCAATAACGGGAAACTCAACCAACAACTCACCCACCCACCCAAAGCCAATCACGGCAAAAAATTGGCAAAAACCTATTGGGTGCAAGTAGACGGTTTGGCAAATGATAATCAAATCAACCAATTGCGTGAAGGTGTATCGTTAAGTGACGGCAAAACCCGACCTGCTATCGTGGAAAAACTGGACGAAAGTCAAGTCTTAGCAACCCTTTGGCAAGCCCCTGACAACATTGCCAAACGCAAAATCACCAACTGGCTCGCTATCAGCATTGTAGAAGGCAAAAACCGCCAAATCCGCCGAATGACTGCTCAGGTTGGTTTGCCATGTTTACGCTTAATCCGTGTCGCCCACGGTCATTTTTGCTTAAGTCAACATTTAAATAATTTACACAACTCCAATTTATCCGCCCATTCGCTCGCAGTCGGTGAATTTGTTGAAATTTCACTGAGCGATACACAATTACAAAAGCTCGGCGTGTCACATCAACCCCCACGCCAACGCCAAAATTTACAAAGACAAAGTTTGCACAAACAATCTTTCCAAAAACAACAACCTACAAAAAACCACAACCGATTTTCCCAAAAAAAATCCCCCAACCGTTAAGGAAAAAATCATGATTGCCCAATATTTGCTCGTTGACAACGACACCTTGCAACAACTGAAAAACTGCCCTGACAACACCCGTTTTGAACAGCTAGAAATCCTAACCCAACAAGCCGATGACAGCGAGTTGGTAGATTTGGGCAAATTATGGGACGTGCTACATTTTGTCTTAACAGGACAATCCGCCACCACGCCTGTGCCTGACAGTGCGTTAAGCGAATTTGTGGTCGGTGTAGAAACCTTTAGCGATGACGAAGACAGTGATTTTATCGCATTTTGTGAATGGTCGGCAGTGATTGAGATTGCCGATGCGTTGGGGAAAGTGAACTTTAGCAAACGTTTGGAAAAAATGTTCATGAAAGACCTTCGCCAACAAAAAATCTTTCCAACTGGCATTTGGCAAGGCAAAAAACAAGCATTGGACAAAGAATTATTGGCGTCTTTCCAAGAATTACGTGATTTGTATGACAAAGCAGTGGACACAGGAGCGAACGTGGTGGTAAGCATTTGTTAAAATTGCTTGTATCTAGGCTAAGAACGGCTTAAAATATGCCAAACTTATGCTAACATGATATCCAAATTGGGAATAAGGAATAACAACAATGCCAAAAACCAACAAACCCACGCAGAACATGATACCACTTCACATCAAAATCACCGAAGAAATGCACGATTTGTTAACTGAAGTTGCCAAAAAACACGGTTTTCCACGTATTCAAGGGCTTATTCGTTTGTATATTCGCCAAGGTTTGGACGCTGAAGATATCAATTATTCCTTGGCAAAAGACAGCCGTTTTTTGACAAAACTCAAACGTCAAGGCGTGAGCGATGACATTATCCAATCCGCTTTACATGAGCATGAAGACGATGTTTATCAAGATAAATCCATTGACTTTTGTCAAGCTCATGAATTATCTACTAAAATCGAGTATTAAAACAAATTTTTTGTCAAAAAATAAAATTTTTTATGAAAAATACTTGCATTTAGCAAAAAATTTAGTATAATAGCCCACACAAAACGGAAGCTTGGCAGAGCGGTTGAATGCACCGGTCTTGAAAACCGGCAAGGGTTTATAGCCCTTCGAGAGTTCGAATCTCTCAGCTTCCGCCATATTCTAAAACGTCTTAAACTTTAGCGGTTTAAGACGTTTTTTATTGGGTGAAATTTAAATCTTCAAATTTCAACATTTTTATGACTTATTGATAATACAAAGTTTTTTATGAATATTATTTTATTACCACCACAAGCCAATCAAGAAAAAAACCTAGAAAAAACATGTATTATCAATGATTTAAATACAATTTACCATATCAAAAATGTGTTAAAAGCCAATAGTGGCGATAGCCTAAAAATCGGTATTGAAAACGGCAATCTTGGCACGGCGACCGTTGCTGATATCAGCCCAACTGAGCTTACATTAACAGCGATTGACTGTCAGAACCCACCACCAAACAAACTGCCCCTTAGCGTGGTTTTGGCACTGCCACGCCCCAAAGTGCTACGCCGATTGGTGCTAGACATGACGGCAATGGGGGTAAAACAGTTGATTTTGGTAAATAGTTATCGTACCGAAAAAAGTTATTGGCACTCACCTTTGTTAAGTAAAATTGATGATTATATCAAGGAAGGCTTACAGCAAGCCTGCGATACCATACCGATGCAAGTGCGTTGTTATCCACGGTTAAAGCCATTTGTGGAAGATGAATTTCAACCCCTATTTTCGCATCATCAGGCATTGATTGCTCATCCTTATGCCGATGCAAATTTTAGCGATATCGTGCATTATGCTCAAGATACGGTGCTAGTGATTGGGGCGGAAGGCGGTTTTATTCCTTATGAAGTGGATTTGTTCGCTCGGCATGGTTGTACGCCTGTAAAGATTGGCGAGCGGATTTTGCGTACCGAAAATGCGGTTAGTATGCTGTGCGGTGGGTTTTTAATCAATCAATAACCTTAAACATTCACTTAGGCATTTGGACTAGTAAAACTTAACACTTGTTCAATATTGTTCGCATTGGTTTTTATCATTAATAATCTATCCAACCCCACCGCAATGCCACTACACGGCGGTAACGCATCACAGGCTTGTAGCAGATTTTCATCAATCGGCATGACAGGCAAACCACGCTGTTGGCGTTCGGTATTGTCTTGCTCAAAACGTTGTCTTAGCAGTTTACTATCTGCCAATTCATCGTAGGCATTGGCGATTTCCAAGCCGTTGATATAGAGTTCAAAACGTTTGGCAACCAAATTACCGTCTTGGTCTTTAGCAGTTTTGGCAAGGGCGGACGTTGCCACAGGATAGTCAAAAATCAAAGTTGGTAAGGTTTTCCCCAAATGCGGTTCTACCAAATGGCTAAACAGTATGTCAAGCCAACCTTGATGGTCATCGCCCATATCCACAAAAATGCCGTTATCGTTGGCAATCGCTTTTAGGGTATCACAGCTGGCATTGAGCGGATGAATTTTAACATAATCCAAAAACGCATCCACATAACGATAATGGTCAAACACCACAGGATAGCCAAGCACCACTGATACCAAGGCATTGAGCTCTTTTGCCAACGCATCAAGGCTAAAATGCGGACGATACCATTCCAACATGGTAAACTCAATATTATGCCGAGTGCCGATTTCATTATCCCGAAACACCGAACAAATTTGATAAATCGGTACTTGCCACGTTGCTAATAAGCGTTTCATCGCAAATTCGGGCGATGTGTGCAAATAATAAGTGGTTGGTCGGTCAAATACAGTCAAATTTGACGAAACCGATTGTAAAAAAATGTCAGTATTCCCCGCTTTTGACAACAGTGGCGTTTGTACTTCTAGCACGTCCCGCTCGGCAAAAAACTGGCGAATGGTATGATAAACATTTGCCCGTTGTCGTGCCATTTCTAGCGTGCAGTTGGGTTGGTATTTAGCGGAACGATTAACAAAATCGGCGTTATTTTGGTTCATGGTTAGCAAAAAATCACAAAAAAGTCAGCAACATGGTAAAAAGCAATCCGTATTTTAACAAAATTCATGCTATCATGGGAGAAATTTTTTCCTTGTCAAAAACAAGGGCGTTCGTGGTGTCAGAAACACTGTTTCTCAGCTTCGACAAGCTTAGGGTGAACGGCGTTCATTATTACCTTAAATCCATCATAAATAGTAAACAATTATGCACGAAATTGAACTCAAATTTTTAATTCACACTCATCAACAAACCGCTTTGGCACAACAGTTACAAAACTTCGGTGCAAAAAGCCAACCGTTATCCGCTTATTATTTTGACACGTCCGAGCGATTACTGGCAAAAAATGGCATTGCATTACGCATTCGTTTTGAGCAAAATCAATGGGTGCAAACCGTCAAAACGCAGGGCGATGGCATTGCCAAACGCCTAGAAATCAACAAAATTTTACCAATATCTGCCACGCCTGCACAGATTAATCTGGCAACGTTATTGCCTGATTTGACGCTGATTGAACACGAAGCAATTATCGCTCAACTTGAGCAGATAATGCCAATTTCTGAACTAAATCAAAAACTTAGCATTCAATATTTTACCGATATTGAGCGGTTATCTTGCGTGCTTGTGCAAGGCGAGAGCCAGATTGAACTGGCGTATGACGTGGGCGTGGTCGGTACAGGCGAGCTTGCGACCCAACAATTTGCCATTCATGAGATTGAATTTGAGTTGTTAGACGGCTTGCCGAGCGATTTGGTTGGGCTTGCCAAACGTTTTTGCCAAGCATATCAGTTGTATTTTTCTACGATTACCAAAGCCGAGCGTGGCAGTTTGTTGTTAAAACAGCAAACATTTCCGACTGCCAAAACTTTTGTTGCCATTAAAACAGCTGATTTTGATAAAAATGATAAAATAATTTTTATCAAAATTCAACAGTCTATTAATTTTATTTTACAAATATTATTGCCCAGTGTCACCGCCATTTGTTTGGGTGATAATGCCAAACAGCATCAAGATAACGTGCGATTATGCTTAGAAAATTTACAAGATATTTTTCATTATTTTTCACAAAATCCGACCAATCATTTGCAATCTATTCACAGCATTTGTTTGCAAGATTTGGTAGAAAGTCAGGCATTTCAACTATTTATCTTAGATTTAATTGATTTTGCCCATTTGGATTAGTGAATAAAATCAATCAGGTATATTCATGTTGTTATGATTATCCGTGGTTAAACCATAATAAAAAATAAAAGTTGCCACCAAGCTAGACACACCAACAAAGGCAAGATCTAGCGGTTTTTTTAATGCCCAAAAATTTAACGCAATAAATACCAACACCGACAACCCGAACACGCCTGCGGTCAAAGCGATACTTGTTTGTTTGGCAGGGCTTTTATCTTTAAAACGGTAATAACGTACCCCAAAACCGCCCACATACGCCACCAAGCCCAATATTAACCATTCAATAAAACTCATTGTGAAATTTTCCTGTCATATTTTTTTAATTAAATTTATTAAATTTGCGTTGTATTTTCGCATGCCACTTTATAAACGGTGTTACTGCCTTTGTAAATAAATCCCAAATAAGGACTGTCAAATTGTGGGTTTAAGTTAGCAAAACCGTCCGTGATTTTGGCTAATACCAACACACGGTCAGGACGTGCGATAACTTTTTCTAAATATTGGTTTTCATCGGCGTTGATGTCAAAATATTTTTGAATTTCTGGGCTGTTATTGGCAACGACGTCCATCGGTGTTGGGGTGTCCCACGCTTGATTTGGGTCGTTAAAGGCACGCATTTGCATGGTATAGCGGTCACCTTCGTCGCTGATTTGGTGGTTGATTTTGATTTGGGCAGGTTCGTCATGACTGACGGTGTAACACCCTGCGAACACATCGGCTTGGCTATTTTGGCTTGGTTTGTTGGGTTGTTGATTAGCTTGGTTACAAGCGGTCAATGTGCCAATAGCCAGAATATTAATTAACAAAAGTTTGGAAAAATTTTTCATAAACATATGTTTCATAAATGGGATAAAATCTAAGGTTTCCTAAGGTTTTTTGCGGAACAAGGCGGTGTTGGCATGGATTTTTTGCCAATTTTTGCTTATACTAGCATTTTTTGACAAAAATTGGCAGAGTATGGCACAACATTCTTTAAAACCCTTATCAAATCAAATACTTGCTTATACAGACGGTGCCTGTCGTGGCAACGGCACGACGGACAATGCTAAAGGCGGTTTTGGGGCGGTGCTGATTTTTCCTAGTGGCAAGCAACTGGACATTTGTGGCGGTGAGATTGGCACGACCAACAACCGCATGGAACTGCTCGGCGTGATTGTGGCGTTGGAGAACAGTCCTGCCGATGTGCCAATCCAAATCTGGTCAGACTCTAGCTATGTGATAAAAGGTATCACTGAGTGGATAGACGGTTGGAAACGCAAAAATTGGGCAAAGGTAAAAAACGTAGATTTGTGGCAACGCCTAGACCACGCACGTGAGCATCGGCAAATTGATTGGCAGTGGGTAAAAGGTCATGCGGGACATGACGGCAACGAATACGCTGACCAACTTGCTAACCAAGGTATTGATAATTTACCACAAAAAAACTTTGAAAAAATCCTAAAAAATACGGCAACAAATATGACAAATCAAGCAAATAATTTAGCAAACAACTTAGCAAACCAACAAAACGACCTCCAACATTTTGACAATGCACCGCCTTTTGAGCCGTTGCCTGATAGCTATTATCAAGCCCAATTTGAACACTATGAACAAAATCAAGACGATTTAAATGTCCAAGATATAGACAGCCAAGATGATTTTTTGTTAAATATGTTAGACGATGAGCCGTCAAATATTGAGACAAAAGCTGGAAACGAGTTTTCTAACAATAAAATTTTGACAAATTCAACTGAAAACAATCCGTCACCAACAAATGATTTAGCAAACAACGATGAAAAACCGAAAAAAAAGAAAGCGGATAAAGACAATAAAGCCGATAAAAAAGGTAAAAACGACAAATCGGAAAAAGACGACACTAGCGTAACATTTTTTGAGCCGTCTGCCCTAGCGGAGCGTTTTTATCCTTTTGTCAAAGACAATCATTTTATCGGCCAAGATGAAACGCTTATCGCACAGCGACCTGAATTTGACGGCAATACTCAAACCTTTAATCCAACATTTGTGCCGTTATTACCAATTGCCAAACATCACGGTATGGCAAATCGTCAGTTGATTTTGGACACAGAAACCACAGGTTTTGACGCCCAAGGTGATGACCGCATTGTGGAAGTGGGTGTTGTGGAATTGATTAATCGCAAATTTACAGGTGAAAAACTGCACGTTTATATCAATCCATTGCGTAATATGGGTGAAGAGGTCATTCGGGTGCATGGTATTCACAGCGAATTTTTGGCGGATATGCCGACCTTTGAGCAAGTCGGAAAAAGTATTTATGACTTTTTGCAAGGAGCTGAGCTTATCGCTCATAATGCCAACTTTGACATAAGTTTTTTGCAAGCAGAATTTTGTCGTATTGGTTTGGCGGATTTTGAACAGACGGTGAGCGTGGTGGACAGCCTTGCGATTGCCAAACAACTGTATGCAGGCCAGCGAAATACCCTTGATGCGTTGGTAAAGCGTTTGGACGTTGGCAAACAAGACCGTACCTTTCACGGGGCGTTACTGGATGCGGAGATTTTGGCGGAAGTTTATTTGGCGATGACAGGCGGTCAAGTATCGCTTGGCATTGATGATGGTGATATGGGCATTGGTGGCAATCATGAACACCAACGCTTTGACGGCGTGGCGGTGGGGCGATTTTTGGCAACTGCCGATAGCGAAACCGCTCATCAAAACTGGCTCAATGCCTTAAAAGACCAACACCCCGCCTTGGCAGAAAACTGGCAACTCAATGATGCCTAACGCCATTTAGGCAAATAATTTATCAAATTAACCGATTGTCATAGACAATTATTGACAAACATTTTACAATAGCAACATTTATCCGATTTTATTAGGAACACTTTGATGAATACAACAACACAAAAATTGACGACAACTAACTTTGATTTACCATCATTGCATTTGTTGCGTCCAGAGATTGAAACCACACTAAAAGATGCCGAAATTCATTTAAGTGAATTTAATGATGACAGTAGCCAAGCCCCATTATTACTAGATTCGGTAGAAACGTTGGCACAGATGTTAAAAGTGTTACGCTTAATCAACCTTGAAGAAGGTGCGGTGTTGGCAGGGGCGTTGTCACAAGGCTTTCAGCAGTTATACGACAACCGTGAACAAGACGAAATTGAATTTATCATGGATATTTCTGAAGGTATCATGACGCTAAGCCGTTATGTGGAATTTATATTGTTAAAAGAAACCATCGAGCCGTCCTTAATTTTGCCTGTGATTAACAATTTAAACAACAAACTTGGTAAAGCCGAAATCAGCCTCGAACAATTAACCACCGCCAAAACCAGTAGCCTTGTCATTGCTCATCCTGAACAAAATTTCCAATCGTTAACCGAACTTGGCATTGACAAAAAAACCTTGATTGAAGCCTATCGTGCAGGGTTGAGCGTAGCATTAACTGCCAAAACTCGCCCAACCGACCCAACCGATTTGCAAAAATTAAAAGCCATGCAATCAGCGTGTGAAGCCATTTCACAACGTTCAGACAGCTTATTTTGGCAATCAGCAGACGTGGCGGTGTCAGATTTAGCTGACGTGTTACCGCTGAATAATGTACAAAAACGCGCGTTGATTTTTGTTGAGCAACAGTTTAACGACTATTTGCCTGTGAGCGACTCACGTTTTGCCGATTTGGTGCGTTTTGCCAGCAGTCGTGATAGCAAATTGGCAGAAAAAATCAAACAAAAATTCTCAACCAACACGCTAAACCATGAGCAACTCGCCATGATGAAACGCTTTTTGTTCGGGCCTGACCGTGAACTGAGCAATACTTTAAATGAGCTAATCCAAGAAGAGATTAACCTTGTCAAAACGTCAAGCGACAACTACGCTCGCCAAGACAGTATCACCAGTACCGAAGGCGAGCTGGATGCGATGACGACTCGCTTACACGATTTGAGTTTGATTTTTAAAACCTTAAATCTACAAGAAGCCAGTGAAACGCTGAACGAACAAATCGCCCAAGTCAAAGGTTGGTCACAGCCAAGCCCAGAAGATTTTGACAAATTGTTAGAAGGCTTAATGGTTGCGGAAAATGCGTCCATTTATATGGCAAAAAGTCATACCCCAGGGGCGGTGAATTTACCAATTTATAACCGAAAAATCTCTTTATATCAATTAGATACCGCCTATTCAACCCTTGTGCGTGAAGGGCGTACAGGTATTGCCAATATTGAAAACGCCTTTAACGAATATATCGCCGATGCCAACCATGACATTATGCACCTTGTCAATGTACCAGAAATCATGCGAAACGTGTCAGGGGCGTGCCAATTCTTAAATTTACCGCAGTCAAACCGCCTACTACGCCGTGCGAGCGACTATATGGAAATGCTGATTCAAAACGGCTCAAATGGTATTTCAGCCGAACAATTGGCAAAAATGGCAGACATCGTCATGGCGGTGGATTACTATCTAGAAAGCCTAGAAATCAACAAACCTGCAGGTAGTAACGCCATTAAAGTCGGACAACGTAGCCTACGAAACCTTATGGTCGCCTAATGTACCGTTATATTTTAATAGAAAATGATAGCTTTGCATTTAACGTTAAAGCTATTTTTTATTATGTACATTCGGCATTGTTGCCTGATGCATTACCGATTGGCGATGATGTATATCTGTTAAATTTGACAGATTTTGCTAAAAATAGCCAGCCTTTATTTGATAAAATTTTATTCAATGATTTGCCAAATACTCTAACTTGGCTAAACTTACGCCAAGCGTTAAATTTTTTGGAAACTGCGGATTTTTATCGGCTGAGCCGTGCCAAACAAATCGCTTATTGGCACGCCACGCATCGGTTTTGTAGCCGTTGTGGGGCAAAGACCAGTTTTGAGCAATTTAAACAAACAGGCGAATTGGCAAGCGTCTGCATTCGCTGTGATTATCGGCAATATCCACGCATTCAGCCATGTACCATTACGGCGATTGTGCGTGAACATTTGGGAAAAACTCAAATTTTGTTGGCTCATCATCAGCGTGCTAAAGCTACTAAAATATATAGCCTAATTGCAGGTTTTGTGGAAGTCGGCGAAACCCTAGAGCAATGCGTGGCTCGTGAAGTACAAGAGGAAGTCGGCTTGCAAGTGGATAATATCCAATATATCGCCAGTCAGCCGTGGGCGTTTGCCAGTAACTTAATGCTCGGTTTTGTGGCGAATTATGTGGCAGGTGACATCAAAATTGATAAACAAGAGTTAATAGATGCACGGTTTTTTGACCTTGATAGCCTAGATTTGAATCAGGATTTAGACCACGATCTAAACCAAACAAATATTGATATTTTAACATCAAATTTTCCAAAAATCCCTGATAAAGGCACCATTGCCTATCAGCTAATTGCCTTTGTAAAAAATCATTATTCACATTAAAAAATAAAAACCAATCAATTAAGATTGGTTTTTTTAACAAGATAATTTAGATTTGTGTATAAATATAGCGATATGCCACATAACTGACAATCATCATCACAGGCACTAAAACGAACCAACCAAGCCCAAAGGGAATAACAGCAATCACTCCCAATATCATACCAATCAAGCCAAGTACAGTTAAGGGCAATAAATTTGCCATACAGCCTTTAAAGCTCATTTTTAACGCTTGTAATGCTTTAACATCGTGAAATAAAATCAAAATCGGTGCAAGCCAAACTGCCATGCTTAAAGGAATAAATAACAAAATCGCAACAGCGATTAAAATCAATATCCCTGAACCAAAAATATCACCTTGTTTTACCATATCTAAATTAATCCCAGTAGCAAAACCGATGATAATCAGTAAAATCACCAGCACCAACGTTATCAACAATAACCATAAATATAAAAACACAAAACTTTTAAAATTATGACGAAATGCCACAAACAAATCACCAATCGATGTATCGCCTTCGGTGGTCTGGCGGTGTGCCATATACGCAACACCTGCCGAACAGACAAAACTTAAAATCGCCGAAATAATCCCACCAATTATCGGAATATAGGCTGAGCCTATTTGTAAAATTATCACTAACAGCCCTGCACCGAGCCACAATGCAATATTATCTTTAAAAATCCCCCATGCGTGACGAAGCCATTCTACCGCAATTCCTGCACTTAAACGGTTCGGCTCAGTGAGCAAGCGATAATCTGCCAAGGTATTAAGTTCCGTTACCGTCGGTAATGGTGGGGGATTATTAGATTTATTGATATCAACCATATTTTTTCCTTATGGGATTAATTTTATAAACATAAAATTTACGATAATCTAACAGAAAAATCCGATAAACACAAATATTTTGTAACTCTTTTAAAAAAATTATTTATCATGATTGATAATTGCTTTTCCCAAAATCACCACATCAGCAATAAAACCATTCATATCACACACTTTTGGTAAATACCCCCATTGGCTAAATCCCTGTTTTTTAAATAAATTTAAGCTCGGTTGATTATGAGCAAAAATTTTAGCAACCATTTGCGACACGCCACACGCAGGGGCTATGCTTTCCAATAACCCAACAAATTGCCGTCCAATACCCTGCCCTTTAGCATCACTCGCCACATATACACTAATTTCCGCACTGATACAGTACGCAGGACGTGGATATAAATCCGAAAAACTACCATAACCAAGCACCTTATTTGTCTGTTGACAAACAGCAACAATAAGCGGACGATTAGCATTTTCACGATGCTCTGTGAGCCAATCCTGCAAATCTGCCACCGTTAACGGCTGTAAAACGGCTGTAGATTGTTTGGTAACGATACTTTCATTATAAATCTCAACGAGTGTTGGCAAATCTTTTGGTTCGGCTAAACGGTATAATATCCCTTGAAAAACGCGGGGTTCAAAATGAAACATAGATAACCTCCTAAATTTTTTTGCAAAAAACACGCATTTTTGGTTATTTTACTTTATAATGACAGGTTTTGATACTTTTTTTAGCATTATTAAAATTATGAATATTTATTCTTTAAGCGAACTGATTAATCATCACCAACAACTCCCCGAATGTGTGCTAACCATTGGTAATTTTGATGGGGTGCATTTGGGGCATCAAGCCATGCTCCATAAGCTTTGCCAAACTGCCAACGGACACAACACCAAGCAACTTGCCACCGCAGTGATGATTTTTGAGCCACAACCCAGAGAATTTTTTAGCCCTGACACTGCCCCACCCCGCTTAACCAATTGTGATGAAAAACTGGCATTGTTACAAGCTTTTGGTATCCAAAACGTGATTATCGCCGAATTTAACGAAGCGTTTCGCAACTTATCCGCCGATGAGTTTGCCATCATATTGCAGACGATTGGCGTGCGTGGTTTGGTACTTGGCGATGATTTTCGTTTTGGGCATGACCGTGTCGGCGATAGCAGTTTTTTACGAACTGCAGGATTTTCCGTGTTCACCCTTGACACGGTAGAAAATCACGCCCATGAACGCATCAGCTCCACCAAAGTTCGTGAATTCTTGCTAAAAGGTGATTTAAATCTAGCCAATCAAATGCTAGGTAGAGATTACAGTATCACAGGCGACGTGTTGCACGGTGATAAAATTGGGCGAACCCTTGATTTTCCAACGGCAAATGTGGCGTTAAATCGGCTAAAACCTGCGGTACAAGGGATTTTTGCAGTTGATGCAGTGTTAAATAACCAACAAAGTTTTGCTAGTTTTAGCAAAAATCAACAGCTTGGTTTAATAGGCTTTCGCTCAAATTCACTATTTGGCACAGCAAGCATCGGCGTGCGTCCGTCTGTGGCAAAACCGCATGATTGGCGATTGGAAGTCTTTTTTCCTGAGTTTGACGGTGATTTGTATGGGCAAGTGTTAAACGTGCGATTTTTGCATTATTTGCATCCAGAACGCCATTATCAAGATTTGACAGCGTTAAAAATGGGCATTGATAATGATGTCAAAGCGTTGTTGGCATGGCGTGAGCAACAATTAGCCATTTAAAAAAGCATAAAAAAAGACGTTCTCGAAACGTCTTTTTTATTTAAAAAACTTAACAGCTAATCTTAATGATTAATGTAGTTTTTCAATATCTACTTTAATTGTGCCCGCCCCAAGGCTCGCGATTTGTTGGAATGCCCCTTTGGACAAATCAAGCGTGCGACCATATTTACCAAACCCACCACGGTCTGTTACACGTACCACCACGCTTTTGCCGTTGGCTCGGTTGGTTACTTTGAGTTTTGAGCCAATTTTATGAATATTACTCGCTACGGTTAGCCCATATTGGTCAAACACTTCGCCCGATGCGGTGCGTTTGCCGTGATGTTTTTCACCATACCACGATGCGACATTGGCGTTTGCCGAGACTGTCGCACCCATGACAACGAGACTGATTAAAAAATATTTCATCAGGATCTTTCCTTTTGCATTGCGAATTACATCTTAAAAATCATATTAGGCATTTTTACTAAAAACACTAATATTGTAAATACAGCTGGATACATCAGGGTAATTTCGCAGATTAAACAATGGCTATTCTTTAGAATAGCTGAATAGTGGTGAATTATAAATAAACAAATTCCAGATGGCAAATCTTTTTTGTAAATACGCTCCCGAAAAACATCCATAAACTATCTAGGCGTAATTTTATGTAAAAAACCTTGCTAATTCCTTGTTTTTTACGCATAATCACTTAATGAAGCTTCAAGATACACTTAATTTCAACAAATGTTAATTTTTTAAAAAATAAACGTTGATAAAGCTACAAATAACGCTAATAAGTTTATCTGGATTATTAAGAAAATTAGCAAAATGGAACGCGCCATGCTCACACCCACTCACCTACCCTTTATCCCCCTTTCCAAACGCTCACTGTTTATCGCATCATTCTCCACGATTGTGGAATGGTATGATTTTACCTTGTATTTGTATTTTGCTACGGTAATTTCTCGCGTATTTTTTGGTGATAATCCAAAATCATTGCTCATTACACTCGCGGGTTTTGCCGTGTCATATCTCATGAGACCCTTGGGAGCATTGTTTTTTGGACATTTGGGCGATACGCTTGGACGCCGTTCTGTGCTATTAACCACCATGACGCTGATGAGCATTGCGATGTTTTTGACCGCTATGCTTCCCACTTTTCATGATATTGGGATTTGGTCGGGCGTACTCATGCTACTGTTACGCTGTGTCATGTCATTTTCAGTGGGTGGTGAGTACACGGGGGTCGTAGCGTATCTCCTGGAGGGAGCAAAACCTGAAAAACGGGGGTTTATCTCATCTTTAGCATCAGCATTTAGTGAGATTGGTGGTTTACTTGCGGTATTAGTCAGTACTTTGACTGTGTATTTTTTGGATAATTACCTTTTAACATGGGGCTGGCGTGTGCCGTTTATCGTGGGAGGCACGATGGCATTGGCGGTATTTATGTTGCGTTATAATATGGCAGAATCACCAGAATTTTTACAACATTCACTCAATGTAAAATCTAAAAAATCGCCTATTATTGATACCCTAATCTATCATAAGCCCGCTATTTTAAAAACATTTGCCATCTCTGCGTTAGGCTCAATCAGCTATTATGTGGGTATCACATTTGTGCCTGTATTTTTGACAACCAACGCCAATTTTAGTGAAAAAACAGCTCTATGGCTATCTACTGTAGCGTCTTTTTCGGTGATTATCATTACGCCAATAGTTGGAGCGTTATCTGATAAAGTTGGACGAAAACTTGTGCTTATTGGAACAGGTATCATAAGTGCCATTATGCCAATCTTTTTATTTCAATTGATGACAAAAAGCGTGACGATGGCGTTAATCGGTGCAGTACTACTTGCCTGCATCGCAGGTTCGGTAAGTGCAGTGGCAACATCCGCTACCAGTGAGCAATTTCCTGTAAATGTACGACTATCAGGGCTAGCACTTGGCGTTACGTCCGCTACCGCAATTTTTGGAGGATTAACACCGTTGCTGGCACAAGTGTTTACCAATATAACGGGTAAGTCCTATGCATCAGGGGTGATGATTATGGTTGTGGCGGTGTGCGTGTTGCCTGTATTTTTAACGCTTAAAGAAACCGCTCCGAGATTAAATAAAAATTAATCATTTTGACTAATTTTTTAAAACCTTAAGAAAAACCTCTTTTTTAAATTGAAAAATTTCTTTATAATATACGTTATTTTTTAATGAAAACTTTATTAACTATCAATTTTCAACATTGGATAAAAAAAGGGGCATTTTATGTCTTTAACTATTTTGCAACAAATCGCGGAAAAGCGTCGCTCAATCTACAGCTTAAACAAAAATTTACCAATCAGCAATGCCGAGATTATCCAACTCACCGAGCATACGCTCAAGCACACGCCATCTGCATTTAACTCACAGTCCACGCGTTTGGTGGTGTTGTTCGGTGCAGAGCATGAAAAATTGTGGGAGATGACGAGCAAAATTTTACGCAATATCATCAATAACGATGAGGCGTTTGCCGTGACCAATGCCAAAATCAATGGGTTTAAAGCGGGTGTAGGGACGATTTTATTTTTTGAAGATAAATCGGCGGTGTCACATTTGCAAGCCCAATATCCATCCTATGCGAGCAACTTTCCGATTTGGTCAGGACACGCCAGTGCGATGCACCAATATGCGATTTGGACGGCGTTGACAGCGGTTGATGTGGGGGCAAATTTGCAACACTACAACCCAATCATTGACGAGCAAGTAATGCAAACATGGCAAATTAATCCAGATTGGCAATTAGTTGCTCAAATGGTATTTGGTGGCATTGCAGGCGATGCGAACGAAAAACAGTTTGAGCCAATAGAAAACCGTATGCAAGTTTTTGGTAATTAAGCGGTTTTGCCTTAAAAATAAAAAAACTCACTTTAATTGGTGAGTTTTTTTACATTTTAAACGCCTAAAATTTTTGCCAAATCCGCCACCGAGTCCACCACGGCTGTCGGATTTTCTTTTGCCAAAACTTGTGCTTTTTCACAACCATAACTGACGGCAATGCTATCCATGCCAATACTATTCGCCATTCGCATATCATGCACGCTGTCACCTATCATCACCGCATCGGCAAGGGTTTTGCCTGTTTCTGCCAAAATCTGCTCAAGCATGAGTGGATTGGGTTTGCCTGCGGTTTCGTCAGCAGTTTTACTCACACTAAAAAACGGTTCAACCCCTGAGTCTGGCAATACTCTGGCTAAGCCTTGTCGTTTTTTGCCTGTGGCGATTGCCAAAATTTTGCCTTGTGCGTGCAAGGTTTTAATCAACGCCTTCACACCATCAAATAGCGTGTCGTTGTCGCAATGTTTCACATAATAATCGGAATAACTCGCCAAAAGTTGGTCGTATTTATCCTTATCATGCGGAAATAAAATCGGAAACGCATCCACCAACGCAATGCCAATAATGGATTTGGTCGCTTCATCACTGACGGTCAAGCCATGTTGCTCAGCACAAAATCGCATGGCATCCACGATTAAACCGACCGAGTTCATCAGCGTGCCGTCCCAGTCAAAGATAATTAGGGATTTTTTGCTAAAAGAAATTGACATTTTTCACCCTTATTCGTATAAATTTAACAATTTTTGTTGAACTGTATTTGGCAATAAACTTAACAATTTTTGGTAAATTTTTTCTTCATGTTTTTGCCAAAATACCCCAAAAGCGATAACCGCAAAGCCAATTAACGCCAAAACAAGCGGGAAAATCATACTGTCTTCAAAGACATCATACGCCAAATAGCCCAAATAACCTGCCACGCCAAACCCACCAAATACGGCAAATACTCGCCGTCTTAGCACAATGCCTGATATCATCATGGCGACATTTATCATACAATACATAAATTTGGCAAGCTCACTGTCTGACTCTTGTAAGCTCAGCCCGCCCCAAAACGTCATCACGCCAATAATATACAACCAAAAAGCAAAATCTTGTCCGCTCATTTTATGATGTTGGCGAAAATCCACCCAAATCGCCCCAACCAGCATCAATAAACCAAAATACAGCGACACGAGTTGTCGCAATTCCCAATCAAACCATTCGGCATCTTGGGTCAATAACGGTACGATGTCCATAGACAGATACCACAGCGTAATACTAATCGGCAACATGACAAACGACCGCTTAAATCGCCACATCATCACCGCACCAACAATGAGCGTGCTAATTTCCAAAATCAGCCATTGCACGCTAATCCAACTGTGATAATCTCGGTAATGGTCATATTCTTGCCAAAGCCCCAAACTGTCCTGCAAGGCAAACATAAATAACGGCACAAGGCACAACAAAAACCCAAGCACGATACTATACGGCGTGAGCAGATTTTTTTGGTGCAACCAATACGCCACACCTGCCCCAAATACTGCATACAAACCGCTAATGAGCATGACACCGACACTGCCATAACTGTCAAAACCAAGCGTCATAAACAGTGTCATCGCCCCAATCGCTATCAAGCCACCAAAATAATACAACAAATGCGATAGGACAAATTTTGGCGTATTATCTTGTTGAATTGCGGTTTTTACTTCATTGTTAAACATGTCATCATTGAGCCCAATTAATGCGTCAAACTGATGTTGGCTAATAATGTTTTTTGCTTTGGCATGGTTTAGCAAACGTTGGGTTTTGTCGGTCATGGTTTTATCTTATTTATCTGATTGCATTAGAGTAATTTTTTCCTATCTGTTTATATAGTCAATTTGTTGCATAGCTTGCTCAAAATAATCAGGTAATTTTGTCATATTAATTTGCAATGGGCTTTGCAAATCAATTTTATCTTTCTCCGTTGATTTTAACATTAACTGCAACTCTTCTTCGCTATACGTTTGTTTCCAACTATCCAATAATTGCAACTGTATGGCTTTTTGTACCAATTCAGTATTTAACTTATCAAAATTAGCCAAAGTTTTTTGGTCAAACATTTCTTTTTTACCCAACACTTTGTTTCTTGCTTGTAAATTATTGATAGTTAATTGTTTACCAAGCATATTACTTAAGTGAACATAACTGTCATTTTGAGCAATTTTATTATAAAGACTTAACATTGTTTTATAATTAACAGGTTCGGCATAGCTTATTTGAGCGAGAATTAACATTCCAACAAAACAACCAAGTTTGAAACAATCCGTTATCTTTTTCATAAATAACACCCCAATTTACTCATTTATCAAATTTTGCATATCATCAGGCAAATCCGCTTTAATCATTTGGTATTCAGGGATCTCTAGCTGATAAGCGTGCAAACACAAACGGCGAACCCCTGATTTATCCTGCAAATTGTATTTATCATCACCCAGCAAGGCATGACCGAGACTGGCTAAATGTACACGGATTTGGTGCGTGCGACCTGTCAGCGGTTTGGCTTCCACAAGGCTGACTTTTTTACCACCACTCTCAAAACGTTTTAGCACCTTAACAAGGGTCTGGCTCGGCTTGCTATCGGCATGATTTTGTGCCACTTTCACACGTCTTTCGCCATTTGCTAAGGTATATTTTAATAACGGCTTATCAATTTTTTGGCTATCAGCTTTTACCCAACCTGTTACCAAACAAAGGTAGGTTTTTTGCAAAGTTTTTTCTCGCAAATGGTCTTGCAAGGTTTTTAAGGTTGAGCGTTTTTTGGCTATCATCAGTAAACCCGATGTGTCTTTATCAATACGATGAACGAGTTCCAGATATTTTTTGCCAGTCGCTTCTCGCATGACTTCAATCACCCCAAAACGCTCCCCACTACCACCATGCACCGCCATACCAGACGGCTTATTTAGCACGATTAAGCCATCATCTTCATACACGATACGCTCTAGCAGACTTTGGGCAAATTCTTGACTTATCACAGGTTTTTCACGCGTTGCCAATTTGACTGGGGCAATGCGAACCACGTCGCCACGCTCTAGCTTATCGTAGGCTTTGGCACGTTTGCCGTTTACTCGCACTTCATCAGAACGGATAAGGTTATAAACATGCGAACGTGGCAAACCCTTAAGACGTGCGAGCAAAAAATTATCCAAACGTTGGTCGTGCTGTTGGCGAGTTACCGTGATATAGTTGACTTTGCCAAAGTCTGCAATATCGTCATTGCCTGTCAAATGCTGGTATTTTTGTGAGTTTTTACCATTACGGTCATCGCTCAAATCATCGGCAAAATTAGATGAATCTTCTAATAAATCTATTGTGTTTTGCTTTAAAAAATCATCGCTATCTTCGTCAAATTGAGATTGGTAAGATTTGGCTTGTTGATTGCGTTTTTTTTGTAAGTTTTTTTCAAAGTTTTCATCATGTTTTCTAATAGATGATAAGGTTTGACGGGGTAAATTTTTATTACCAAGTTTTTGTTGATTATTTGGTTTTTTATGCGGATTTGTATTTTTTTTCCCAGTAAAATTGCTGTTTTTTGCTGTATGGTTGCGGTTTTTGGGATTTTTTTGGTGAGAATTGCGGTTTGATGTCATTTTTTGATAGCCGTTTGTGAAAAAATTTGCTATAGTTTACCACGTTAATTTTATCTTGCGTAAATTATCTGTACGCATAGCGATGTTTGTATGATTTAACAAAATTTTTGTGAAAAAAATTTGTAAAATGCCAACCCAAAAAGGTAAAATTAACCACCAAAATTTTTGGTTAAGGTTGTTAAAAAAATGAAACCTTAACCGCAAATAATATTTTAAAATGTGATGGTTCATTTTTTACTAACTTGACAACACATTTGTGTATTTTTATTAAACAAATAATAATACAAAACTGTATGAACTGAAAAAAACTTGGGCGAAACCAACCCAGTACCGATGAGATTTTAGATTTTTACCAAAGATTTTATACAATAATTGTTTAGCAATGGTCGTTAAATACCATAAATCAATACCAACGTATAATTTTTTTATGATATCAACAAAAATATAAACGAATTTTTTATCGATAATCTGTTAACAAAACTGCTAATCTGATGGATAGCGGTTGCCAAATAAAGTGCAAAAAACTGATAAATTTTGCAAACAAAGGTTTGGTATAACAGTATTTCGGACACCAAAATGACGAGCTAGACTTTGGATAAACAATTGTTTTTATTAATATCTTTGCCATAAAAATCCGTTGTCTTATATTTTTCAGTAAAACGGTTTTGTGTTTAAGGATTAAAACATGAAACGTATCTTAATCAATGCTACGCACGCCGAAGAAGTTCGTGTTGCGTTGTGTAATGGCAACCATCTTTACGATTTTGACTTAGAAAACCGTACCCGTGAACAGAAAAAAGCCAATATTTATAAAGGGCGTGTGACACGTGTGGAGCAGTCATTAGAAGCAGTATTCGTAGAGTACGGCTCAGCACGTCAGGGCTTTTTACCAATGCGTGAGATCGCCAATGAGTATTTTTCGGGCGACCCACGTACAACAAGCATTTTAAAACAGCTTATCAAAGAAGGCGATGAGTTAATCGTTCAAATTGAAAAAGAAGAGCGTGGCAACAAAGGTGCGGCGTTATCCACGTTTATTTCGCTCGCTGGGCGTTATTTGGTATTGATGCCAAATAATCCTCGTGGCGGTGGTATTTCTCGTCAAATTTCGGGCAAATTGCGTGAAGAAATGAAACAAGCTCTGGCTAGCTTGCAATTGCCAAAAAGTATGAGTGTGATTTTGCGAACCGCAGGCATTGGCAAGTCTGCCGATGAGTTACAACGTGACCTTGATCATTTGTTAAGTATTTGGCAAAACATTCTTTATCAAAATCAAAATTTCCCATCACCACGTTTGGTGCACCAAGAAGCGAGCGTGATTACGCGTGCGGTGCGAGATTATTTGCGAGATGATATTGCTGAGATTTGGGTAGATAATGAACACGCTTATAATGAGGCGGCTCATTTTATTGAAACCATGATGCCACAGCAGTTGAATAAATTGCGTAAATATACGGATTATGAGCCGATGTTTAGCCGTTTTGGCATTGAACGTCAGATTGAAACCGCCTATCAGCGTGAAGTGCGTTTGCCAAGCGGTGGTTCAATCGTGATTGACCAAACCGAAGCCTTGGTATCGATTGATATTAACTCATCAAAATCTACTAAAGGCTCGGACGTTAGCGAAACAGCCTTTAATACTAACTTGGAAGCGGCAGATGAAATTGCACGTCAGTTGCGTTTGCGGGATATGGGCGGTTTGATTGTCATTGATTTTATTGACATGGCGACCGATGAACACCAAAAACAGGTGGAAAATCGTTTAAAAGAAGCCACACGAACCGACCGTGCAAGATTGCAATTTGCCGAGATTTCACGTTTTGGTTTATTGGAAATGAGCCGTCAGCGTTTGCGTCCGTCATTGGAAGAAGCGACAGGCTTTTTATGCCCACGTTGCCACGGCACAGGCATGATACGCGATTTGCGTTCATTGGCATTGTCAATCATGCGTCAAATTGAGCAAAAAGCCTTGCAAGAACGTCATGGTGAAATCCAAGCCGATGTGCCAACCGACATCGCCGCTTTTTTGCTCAATGAAAAACGTGATAGCCTTGTTTATTTGGAACAAGAAAGTGGCACACGCATTACCATTTTGCCACACGCACACCTTGAGTCGCCTGAGTTTAATATCGTGTTTAACAGCGAGGGCTACGCACCACCGACTTATGAACGCATCACCGAAAGCCTAGAACAACAATACAATGACCGTGGCTACGACACCAGTAATTGGCACACCGGAGAAAACGAAAGTCGCAACTCTCGCCCAACTGACACTCATGCGTGGTCAAATGCGGACAATGCGAATACACAAACGTCGGCTAAAAAAGACAAAGAAAAAGCCACTCAGCCAACTCAAAGCCAGCCACCGCAAGCACAAAAACCACAAAACACCCAAACCCAAACGGTACAACAACCGTCTGCCGTTGCATGGTTATCCAATCTATTTGCCCCAACCGTACAAGCTCAAGTTGCCCATAGCATCAGCAGTCAAGATGCAGCAGCGGCGATTGAAAATATCGTCAATACAGGAGCAAAAAGCCTTGGGCTACACGGGCAAATCGCCTACCCAACGCCTGACGTAACAACGCCTGTTCAACAAACCACAAACACGGCAACAGTTACCAACGTTGCAACGCAATCGCAACCACAAAACGACAACAGCTATGACAACAAAGACGAAGGCAAACAAAAACGTAGTCAAGGCCGTCGTTCCGCCAAAGTCAAAACCAAAAAACGTGGTGAAGATGTCAATAGCAATCTAACCGATGTTGCCAATACGCAACCTGCCAAAGACGCAACATCCGACAAAAACCACAAAGACAGCTTGCCAAAACGTGAACCAAACTCACGCCGTGAAAGTCGTGGTGAAAAACAACGCAACGCAACCCTAAGCGTACCTGCAAGCACGGTAGCAGTAGCAACGTCGAATATCGATGTCAAAGATGACAAAGAAAACGTATCAGAAAAACACCACGCCACACATGCCCAACCTACTGTCAAAGAAAAAGCAAAACACGACAGCATACAGGTACAAATCCACAAATCTACCCCGGTAGATACCACCCAAGCCGTTACCCATATTTCATTGGATAACAGCAAAGGCGAGCCTGTGGTAAATGTTGAAAACAAAATTAAAGCCCAACAAGTGGAAACACCAAAAGGTGAAACACAACCAACCACCATTCAAGTGGAAAATGCCCCTACTCCTGTTGAACCAACCATTCAAACTAACATTGAAAATAACGTTGTACCAAAAGCAGAAGTCGCAACCAAAACACCAACAATCAGCCTTGATGTTATTCCAAGCCAAGGACGTGCCAAAAACGACCCAAGGGAAGTTTACAAGGCTTATCAACAGCGTTTTAACCCAAGCGTTACGCCAACAGCGACACAGACGATTAGTAACAACCCTATCACAGGCACGGTGTCGCAGTTTATTCAGCAACAACTTGGCGATGCCAACGAGCAAATCAGCCAACACGGCATGGTTACTACCTTTATCAGTGCGTTGCACGCCTATCGTCATCATAATGACAATCCACAAACGTCACCAACCGTACAAAGTGTAAAATCTGACCTTGCAACTGATGATACATTTAGCCACTTTTTCCAAAATTATGGCTATGAACAACTATCGCAACAAAATCTAGAAACCTATCATCAGATGATTTGCCCTGCCAATCAGTTCCACACCGATGCAGGCAAAACCCAAGCCGAGCCAGCCCCTGTCACCAAACGTGCGAGCAATGACCCACGTGGGCAAATTTTGCCAACGGCAACGGTAACCCAAATACCAAAGCCAATCGCAGAAACTAACACCGAAAGCAATGCCAAAGCAAAAACCGAAGCAAAAGCAATTACAACACCAGCAAACTATGCAACAAATAGTGCAGGTGCATGGCTGATTGCACAACTTGGTAACATTGCTAAACAGCACATCGCTAACGGTGAATTTGTGTCAGCTTATTTACAAGCAAGAAAATTACAAACAGAGCAAATACAGCAAACACAAACGCCAAACAATGACGTTGCCAATCAGCTTGAAGCGATTGATGATGGTTTTGAAAAAACCATGCAACAAAGCATCAAACGCTATGTCAAACAAAATGATGAAGCCAAACAAAATCAACAAAAGTTGGTAGAAAATATGGCAAAATTGGAAAATGCCTTGTCTAATGCGTTGAACGATGTTGAAGAAAGTTTGGCAAAAATCGCCGATGAAACCCACCACTTAGCTCAAGCAAACAGCCAAATAAATGATGAGCAAAACCACGAGCAAGCCGATGACAATCTCGAACAAGGCGACTCACCAAAAGGCAAAACTAGCCCTGCTAGCTACAAAAACATGATTGAGTCAGTGGCTGAGCAAATGAACAGCATACCGCTTGGCGTGTTAAATTTGGCAAAACCAATCGCCAAACCAAAAGCACCACGCACTCGCAAGGCGAAAGCAGAAAAAGCCCCTGCCAAAACCAAAACCCGCACCAGTAAAAAGGTGGACAATGTGGTTATCGTGAAAAAGGTAAAAGCTGAACCAACAGAAACGCCAACGAGTGACACCCCAACCGAAGAATAAGTTGTTTAAGTGTTCATAAAAAAGCCGTTCTTGAGTGAACGGCTTTTTTTAACGATTTAATTTTTGTTAAACTAACCAAGCAACTATCAAATCTGCAATAAAACCCCAACATTTCCATTGCCATCTTTTCAGACGATTTATCCAATTCATCAATGATTTCTTGCCGATTTGTTTAGGTGATTTTCGTTGTTTTTCCATCTCATCAAAAGCCATCAAACACCATCAAAATCAATGAGCTTTCCCACGAGCTTTGTTAATCACCGTTACAATACCAACCACAATTAAACCTGCGACCAAGCCCACCAAACCATTTAACACATTGGTGGTTAAACCGCTAAACATACCAGACATTTCGCCCAAATGCTCAATGCCATGATGAATAAAGCCGATACCATGAGCAATAATACCGCCACCGACCAAAAACATCGCAAGCGTCCCTGCAATGGACAAAAACTGCATCAGTTTTGGGGCAAATGCCAAAATTGCACGACCCATTTTTTGAGAACCTTCACTTGGTTTTTGCAACAAATGCAAGCCCAAATCATCTAACTTTACAATCCCAGCGACCAAGCCATAAACACCCACCGTCATCACGATAGAAATCAGGGTTAATACTAACGCTTTATTCATCAGCGTTACGGTTGCCGCCATTGTCCCAAGCGAAATCACGATAATTTCCGCCGATAAAATAAAGTCGGTACGAATTGCCCCCTTGATTTTGTCTTTTTCAAGGGCAACCAAATCAACATTATCCGCATTAGCAATCAGATGTTCTTCGTGGTCTTTATCGTCTTCTTCTTTACTATGCAAAAATTTGTGCAGAACTTTTTCCGCCCCTTCAAAGCACAAAAACAAACCGCCAAGCATCAGCAAAATCGTTACCAACATAGGCGACACCGCGCTGATTAACAACGCCAATGGTACCAAAATCACCTTGTTAATCGCCGAACCCTTTGCCACCGCCCATACCACAGGTAACTCACGGTCGGCTTTTACCCCCGCCACTTGATTAGCATTTAACGCCAAATCATCACCTAACACACCTGCGGTTTTTTTGGCGGCAACTTTGGTCATCACCGACACATCATCTAAAATCAGCGTGATATCATCTATCAATGTAAGTAAACTTGCTCCAGCCATAACTTTTCTCTTTAAATACTCATCAAAAATTAAAGTGCTAGTTTACAAATTTATCAACAAAAAACAAGCAACAATTTGTATCAAAACCCCAGTTTTTTAAATATCATCTGTAAAATCTTAACAATTATCATCTATTATTTGTAAGAAAATCGCTTTATACTGATACTAATAACAAAATTTTTTAAAATCAGACTGATTGTTAACGTTAAAAATCATGTTAAAAGCTCGGTCATTATCAGGAAAACTTATGTTAAATTTGCCAAAAACTGCCCTTATCACTGCCCTACTCGGCTCAATCATCACACTCACCGCGTGCGATAATAGCAACGCCAAATCCACTGAAAAAGCAAGCTCAACGACTGCCACCGCACAAACCACCACACCAGCGCCTGCCAACAACGATGCCAAACTGCAAAAAACTTTAGCAGATAATTTGGCAAAATCAGGCATCAGTGCCAAAATTTTATCGGTAACACCGACCACTATGCCAAATATGTTTTGGGTAAAAGCCGAAGGATTGCCCTCATTTTTTACCGATAATACGGGGCAATATATCGTGCAAGGCGACATTATCAAAGTGGGTAATGCCCAACCTGAACACATTTCCGCTGATTTACAAGCTCAAGAAACCAAAGCCACGCTTGCCAGTATTGACAAAAAAGACATGATTATTTTCCCTGCCAAAGGCACAAGCAAAGGGGCGATTTATGTCTTTACCGATGCCGACTGTGGTTACTGCCGTAGATTGCACAGCGAAATTGACGAGATTAACAGCTTAGGCATTGAAATTCGCTATTTACCGTGGCCACGCAGTGAACAAACGTTTCCCATTATGGAAAGTATTTGGTGTAGTTCCGACCGCCAAAAAGCCATTACTGACGCCAAAAACGGCGAACCTGTTAACGCCCCTGCCTGTGAAAACCCTGTCCGTCGTATCCACGATTTAGGTATGGCTTTAGGCATCAATGGCACACCTGCGATTTTCACCGAAAGCGGACAACAAATCGGTGGCTATTTACCGCCAGAACAGCTATTGCAAGCGGTAACAGGTTCGCACTAAGTGAGTTTTTCGTTAATAACAAGGTAAATTTACCAACAATTTTTTACAAATAAATTTTGTAATCAATTTGCCAAGTCGATTAATTTTTTAAAACATCATTATTAATCGCAAAAAACTTGTAATTGATGGGGGCAATCCCTATAATTTTAACAATTGACCAAGTTTTTTGGCAATTTACTAATTTCTTTTTTTAGATAGGATTAATTATGTCAAACGTTATCCATGCCGATGAAGGCACTTTTGAACAAGCCGTGTTACAATCTGACGTGCCTGTATTGGTAGATTTTTGGGCGAGCTGGTGCGGGCCTTGCCGTTCTATTGCACCTATACTAGATGAATTATCAACCGAATATGCCGACAAAGTGCGTATCGTAAAAATTGATGTGGACAGCAACCCAAATCTTGCTTCTCAATACGGTATCCGCAGTATCCCTGCTCTATTTATGTTTAATAATGGCGAAAAAGTAGATGCGGTTGCAGGAGCATTACCAAAGCCACATTTAGAAGCTTTTATCAATAAACAATTATAATTTTAAGTTTATTCTTAACATATAATTAAAAACTTGTATCTATAACGTTTGTCAAAATTATCTACAATTGGCAAACGTTTTTATTTTATGGGTAAAAACGATACAATATTGACAAAAATGAGCAAAAATATTTAGTAAAGATATTGACAAGCATAGCATTTAACGCTTATTATACTACCGCTAAAATAATTATAGCTCTATAATTATCTATCTTTTTGAATGTCCATCATTCATTTTCTATTTTCCCCCAATTTATCAAACATTGGTTATCAATGAATAAACGCAATCGTTAAATATTTTGCCACTTTAGGGTTACCATTTGTTTAAGTTTTAAATGAATGGGTGGTGATCTTTAAGTATTGTTTTACAATAGGTATCGTTAAATATTGTGGTTTTTCAATGGGTTAGCCTGTGTTACGATAGTAATTATTCTTATTTGATGAAGTTTTTATGAATTTAACCGAATTAAAACGCAAATCCGTTGCTGAACTTATCCACATCAGCGAGAGCATGGGGCTTGAGAACATGGCTCGCAACCGTAAACAAGATATTATTTTTGCCATTTTAAAAACCCACGCCAGAAATGGCGAAGCGATTTTTGGCGATGGCGTGCTTGAAATTTTGCCCGATGGTTTTGGTTTTTTACGGTCGGCAGAAGGTTCATATTTGGCAGGTCCTGATGATATTTATGTTAGCCCAAGCCAAATCCGCCGTTTTAACCTAAAAACAGGCGACACGATTGCAGGGACTATCCGCCCACCAAAAGACTCAGAGCGTTATTTTGCGTTGTTAAAGGTAAATGAAATCAATTTTGACACGCCAGACCGTTCACGGCATAAGCTGATTTTTGAGAATTTAACACCACTTTTTCCAACTGAGCAATTAAAATTAGAACTCGGCAATGGCACCACCGAAGATTTGACAGGGCGAATTATTGACTTAATCGCACCGATTGGTAAAGGACAACGCTCCATTATCGTTGCACCACCAAAGGCAGGTAAAACTGTGCTATTACAGTCCATCGCCCAATCTATCACCCGCAATAATCCTGAATGTCATCTGATTGTGTTGCTGATTGACGAACGTCCTGAAGAAGTTACCGAGATGCAACGCACCGTGCGTGGCGAGGTGGTGGCATCGACCTTTGACGAACCCCCTGCTCGCCATGTTCAAGTCGCTGAAATGGTGATTGAAAAAGCCAAACGTTTGGTAGAACATAAGCAAGATGTGGTAATTTTGTTAGACAGTATTACACGTTTGGCTCGTGCGTATAACACCGTCATTCCATCATCAGGCAAGGTATTGACAGGGGGCGTGGATGCCAATGCGTTGGAGCGTCCAAAACGCTTTTTTGGAGCAGCGAGAAATGTGGAAGAAGGCGGTAGCTTAACCATTATTTCTACCGCATTGATTGACACGGGTAGTAAAATGGATAGCGTGATTTTTGAAGAGTTTAAGGGTACGGGCAACCAAGAAATCACCCTTGAACGTGAAATTGCCGAAAAACGGGTATTCCCTGCGATTAACATCAAAAAATCGGGTACTCGTCGTGAAGAACGTTTAATTGACGAAGCTTTACTGCGTAAAGTATGGATTTTACGCAAATTATTGCACCCAATGGACGAAATTCAAGCCACTGAATTTTTGTTGGATAAGTTAAAAGATTCTAAAACCAATGATGAATTTTTTGAACAAATGACCAAAAAAGACAAATAGTTAAAGCAATTTATCTCGGTTAATTTTAAAGCTAAGTTGAAAAACTTGGCTTTAATTTTTAAAAAAATTAATAAAAAACAATAAAGCTCTACGATAATTTCGTTATAATAGGTGTTTTAACCGTTTTTAAAATAACCAAAAATAAGTATTTATTATGTCAAATTCTACTTTACACCTGTCAAATCCCGATACGCCACCCAATGATTATCCTGTGTTTTGGATTATGTTATTGGGTTTAATCGTGGCGGTCGGCCCGTTAACCATTGATACTTATTTGCCTGCATTACCAAGTATGGCACATGATTTTGAGGTTTCTACGGCGTTTATTGCCAATTCTGTGCCTGCGTATTTTGTTGGTTTGGTGGTCGGTCAGTTATTTTATGGTCCGTTATCTGACCGTATTGGACGCATTACGCCGTTGTACATTGGCATGACGGTATATGTGCTAGCATCGGTACTGTGTGCCACAACCGACAACGAATATGTGCTGTTCGTGGCTCGTACGGTACAGGCATTGGGGGCGTGCGTGGGGGCGGTGGTAACACGTGCAATGATACGAGACAGGTTACACCCAAAAGAAATGGCAAAGGCATTCTCGCTAATGACGCTCGTTATGGGGCTTGCACCGATTTTAGCACCATCGCTTGGGGCATTGTTGTTAAAAA
Source organism: Moraxella boevrei DSM 14165 (assembly GCF_000379845.1). Lineage (GTDB taxonomy): Bacteria > Pseudomonadota > Gammaproteobacteria > Pseudomonadales > Moraxellaceae > Faucicola > Faucicola boevrei. The sequence goes on from NZ_KB903804.1 coordinate 111,774, forward strand.
TCGCTGATTGGCGAGTGATTTTTTTGTTTTTGGCAGGATTTGGCGTATTAAACATCGTATTAACCAAGTTATTTTTGCACGAAACGTTGAGCGAAGACAGACGCAATCATTTTTCCGTGTCGCAATTATTTGCCCAATATGCTGAGCTGTTAAAAGACCCAAAATTTAACTATCCTGCGATTGGGGCAGGGCTACTCATGGGCTCAATGTTCGTGTATATCAGTGCGTCGCCTGAGCTGATTATGGAAGGTTATGGGGTGAGTGAAACCCATTTTGGTTGGATTTTTGGCATGAATGCAGGCGGATTTATTGCCTTAACGCAAGTCAATCAGTTTTTGGTTAATCGGTTTAAATTGGTAAATTTATTACGCTTTGGGGCGTTAATTCAGGTGATTTCATCGGCCTGTTTGTTAACACTTGGGCTAATGTTTGGCACGAATGCGTGGCTGCCATTGGTGCTTGCCAGTATCTTTTTTTGTATTGCAGGGCTTGGGTTAACCCAACCGAATGCAGGGGCGATTGCGTTAACCTTCCAAAAACATCGGGCAGGTATGGCGAGTGCCTTGCAAGGTTCGTTAAATTTTATCGTGGGGATTTTTGGTGGCTTGATGTTAAACTTTTTTCCTGTCAATGCAGTGGCAAAATTGGGTTTAACCATGTTTATTTTAATGGGCTTGGGTTGTTGGTTGGTTTGGCAAATTGATAAAAATCTTGATTTGGCAAATGTGGATTGATGATGAAAAAATACCGCCAAATTTTTGACGGTATTTTGTAATTTTTTTAAGATGATTTTAACAAACTAATTAGTAATAACCCAACACCTTCCACCATACCAAACCAACAGCAAGCCAAACAATACAGTTAATTACGCTGATAATAAAACCTGTCTTCCACCATTCGCCAAGGGTCACAAAACCCGAACCAAAAATCACAGGGGCAGTTCCTGTGCCGTAGTGAGTGATACCCATCATAATGTTACCTGCTGCCGCCAAAATCAAAGCATATAGCATCGGCGGTGCTCCCAACGCAAGACCGACTCCGTAAAAGGCAGCAAACATGGCGGTAATATGAGCAGTGGCACTGGCAAAGAAATAGTGTGTGTAAAGATAAATCAAGGTCAAAATCGCACACGCACCGACCCAACCCACGTCAAGATGTCCGATGCCTGCTTGGATATTTTCAGCGAACCATTTGATTAAGCCCAATTTGTCCAAGAAAGTCGCCATCATAATCAACGCTGAGAACCAAATAATCGTATCCCATGCTGATTTTTGTTTTAACGCATCATCCCACGTCAAAACACCTGTCAACAATAACGCTGATAAACCGATAAAGGCGGTGGTGGTTGCATCTACTTTAAACGTATCCCCAAAAATCATCGCAGGAATATTCGCCCATAAGATTAATAATAAGGCAAACACGCCAAGCATGATTTTTTCACCTTTTTTCATCGAACCAAGTTGGGCTAAGTGTTGTTTGGCGTATTCGGTGGCGTTTGGCGTTTCTTTTAGCTCTGGCGGATAAATTTTGTAAATCACCAACGGCATGATGAACAAGCACGCCAAGCCGGGTAAAAACATCGCCAATGCCCACGTTGTCCAACTAAGCTCAATTTCTTTGCCAGTCGCTTCAGCAACGAATTTCACGACAAGCGGGTTGGGTGCGGTGGCGGTGATAAACATCCCTGACGTAATTGGATTAGTGTTATAGTTTACCAATGCCAAATAACGCCCAACTTTTGTACGGCTTTCATCATTCGCCCCGTTTGAGCCTAGCGACTCCGAAATCGCTTTCATAATCGGGTGAATAATCCCACCACCACGAGCAGTATTTGATGGGGTAATCGGTGCTAACACTGCTTCGGCAATCGCCAACGCATAGCCGATCCCGAGTGTTTTTTTACCAAAAATAGAAATAAAGTAATACCCAATGCGACTGCCCAAGCCTGTTTTGCTCAAGCCATACGAAATAATAACCGCAATACCGATAAGCCAAATCAATGAATTAGAAAAACTGGATAAAGCGTGTTTTAACGCTTCACCTGACGGATTGGCAATCGCTTTACCATTTTCACCAAGCTCAGGGACGGTCACGCCTGTCAAAGCAACCAACGCAATCGCAATGATAGAAATCGCCCCAATCGGCATCGCCTTACCAATAATCGCCACAATCGTACCGACAAACAACGCCAATAAATGCCATGCCTGTGGTTTTACGCCGTCAGGCACAGGAATGACAAACCAAATTAATAAGGTAATCACAATCGCAATCACAGTCGGAATGGGCTTAAAACCCAAACTTATTTTGTCTTCTGTTAGATTATTCAGACTCATAAAATGCCCCAGTTCTTTTAAAAACGAATTTTATTGTTTAGTTAATCTAAAACAATGCTCAATTTTATTGTAATTTGTAACAAATTTTATCTTATCTTACCACTTTTTTATCATTGTACTAAGGGGGTAAAACAAAGTTTTTGCTAAAAAAAAATCCCATAACTTTTTTGTATGGGATTTTCTAAATCGATAAAAATGTGCAATATTTTAACGGATAAACTGTGAAAGTTGCGATAAAATCTCATTAATTTCGTGATTCGCTTGGGTTTCGGTATGGGTGTTGCCATTTGGGGTTAATTGGTCAAACACTTGTGGCAAGAGATCTGCCATACCTTGACACACTTCGCCTTGGTCACAGCCTGTTTGGCTAGCGACTTGGGCGATTTGTTGTGGGTCAAATAGCTGATTGATGTCGTTTGGATTTAACGTTTGGTTCGGTTGGTTAGCACTCATCCACGATTGAGCTTGATTACCAAAACCCATATTTTGGATTTTTGACAACGCACCGCTTAGACCACCATTTTGTTGGATAAAACTCAACGCCAATGGTAACAACGCCACCATCATTGCATTTTTTCCGCCACCTTGACCGCCAAGCACACTACCCAAAATTTGCCCCAATGCACCGCCTTGTGACTGCCTTGGCGATTGTTGTTGGTTGCCGTTCATCACCATGCCTGCCATGCCAATCACGTCATCCAAGCCAAAACCGTTACTCAAATCCACGCCAGAACGTGGTTGGGCTTGGGTTTGACCGCCAAGCATGCCACCTAAACCGCCCATGCCACTGTTTCGCGGTTGTTGTTGGCTTTGACCTTGTAAGGCACTTTGTGCGACCTGAGTGATTAAACTGCCTAATAAACTCATGTTGATGTCCTTAATAATATTAACCGTAAAAATGAATAAAACGCCCTTATTTTACAATTTTTTTCACAAAAAAATAGGATAAATTTGTTAAAAAATGCTATCTTGGTAAATTTAATTTTAAAATAAATTATTTCATATTTAACTATTTTTTAATAATTATTGATAACAGATACCGAGCAACTGCCCCATTTTTACCACCGTACCATTTTGTAAGCCACCTTGCCAAGCCGTGCCTGCCGATTTTGGCAATACCACAATCGCCGTTGAGCCTAGATAAAACCGCCCTAATTCATCGCCTTTTTTCAAGGTTAGATTATGAGTGTGGCGTTGGATTTGCTCGGAGCGTTTGAGTTTACCTGTTGCCACGGTTTCAATCCCCGCCACAATCATCGCACCGACGAGTACCACGCAGGCTTTGCCAAATTCGGTGTCAAACACACAAACACAGCGTTCGTTGCGAGCGAACAAGTCAGGAACATTTTGCGCCGTTTCGTTATTTACCGAAAACAGTTGCCCTGGCACATAAATGGTCTCAACCAGCGTACCACTAAACGGCATATGCACACGGTGATAATTGGTCGGAGCCAGATAAATCGTGGCAAAACTGCCATCTAACATCGCTTTACCTAGCTCATGGTCGGCAAGTAGTTGGGCGATATCGTAATTTTTGCCTTTGGCTTGTAAAATTTGGTGTTGTCTAATTTGTCCAATTTGCGAAATTTTACCGTCCGCAGGGCAGATGATACCGCCGTCTTTTGCGTTAATCGGACGCATGCCTGCTTTTAGTTCACGAGTAAAAAAATCGTTAAAATTCTGGTAATCGTCCCACTGTTCTCGTTCATATTCATCTAGCTTGATACCGTAAGCGGTGGCAAAACCGTGAATAAAAAAGCGTTTCACAATCGGATGTTTACTACTGGCAAGTTTGCCTGCAAACTCGCTTAACGCTTGCTGTGGCACGATATTTTGTAAAGTGGTAAATAAACTCATGGCATTCTCTTTGTAAAAAAATGGTAAAAAACTATAAAAAAACTTGGGCTATTTTAACACACATTTGGTGGATGCAACTGTGCATTTAACAAATGTAACATTTCATCTAAACTTTTGACACGTTTGGCGGTTTGCCACAAGATTTCAGCTTGCCGATAGCCTTGCGTCAGCATCCCTAACCATTGTTTATAGCGAGCGACTATCATGCTATCGCTTTTGGCATTGCCGTGTAAGAAGTCAATTTGTAGCCGTAACAAGTCTTGCCAAGTTAAATTTTGATAATTATTATTTTTAATTTTATTCACCAAATCTGGACGAGTAACTGCCCCACGCCCCAGCATTAAATGCGGTGTGTTGGCTTTTGCTTTGCAACGCTCGGCTTGTTCTAAGATCCAAATTTCGCCATTGGCAATTATCGGTAACGACAATTTTTGAGTTAATGGGGCGATGAGTTCCCAATAGGCAGGCGGTTTGTAGCCTTGCGTTTTGGTGCGAGCGTGGACGGTCAGCCAGCTAGCGTTGGCGGATTGCACCGCATCGCCGATTTCAGCAGTCAAAGACGTGTCTTCATAGCCCAAACGGATTTTGGCAGAAACAGGAATTTGGCTTGGCACGGCTTGACGCACGGCGTGTATGATTTGATAAACGGTTTCAGGCTCGGTCAAAAGTACCGAACCACCCCGATGATTATTTACCGTTTTGGCAGGGCAACCAAAATTCAAATCAATGGCAGGGGCGTTCAATTCACAGGCTTTCACCGCATTGTGTGCCATAAGTTCAGGGTTGCTTCCAAGCAGTTGAATATGCACAGGCGTGCCGTGTCGGGTTTTGCCTTGCAACTCGCCGTCATGCTTGAGTTCGGGAACGTATTTGTAAAAAACGTGGGCAGGTAAGACGGTTTGGGTAACTCGGATAAATTCGCTAACCGTCCAATCATAGTTGCCAATGGACGTTAAAACCGACCGCATCACAGGGTCGGTCAAGCCTTCCATTGGAGCTAGGACGGTTTGCGGTTGAGAAAAATTGGGAATGTGTGGCATAGTTTTTGGTAAATGTTTGGTAAAGTCGCTTTTGACAAATAACAAAAAAGCGAATTATAGCATTTTTTTGAAATTGGTATAACTGTGTTATAATAACTTATTTATGGCAAAGGAAAATCGTATGCAAACCACGCTAAAATCAGCTTTTCATCACGAGCAAACCCAAGTTCCAAAAACCATTATTGACACCTTACAACTCAAAGATGGCGAAGAAATCATTTGGCAAATCATGCCTGACGGTTTTATCACCGTTCGCACAAAAAATAGACAAATCAGCGATATTAAAGGTATTTTGCCAAAACCGACTGAAGTCATTAGCCTTGATAACATGCGAGTGTAACGCATGGCGGGTTTAGACACCAATAGTTTGGTGCGTTATTTAACGCAAGACGATGTTTTACAATCTCAATTAGCCAGTGATTTAATTGATAATGCTCAAATATCTAGTTTATTTATCCCAATTACCGTGATTTTGAAATTAGAATGGGTGTTACGCAGTCGTTATAAATTTGATAAATATCGGTTGATTGATGTTATTCAACGTTTAATTAGCATTCAATCTTTACAAATTTCCCATGAAAATGCCTTGTTAAATGCCGTTTGGCTGTATCGTAGCCATTCGGCTGATTTTGCTGATTGTTTACACACCGCACTTACCCAAGACGAAAATCAATCACCCAGGTACACTTTTGACCAAAATGCCAGTAAAATGGTGGACAATATCAATTATAATGACTAATTACACCCCCACTGACGAACAACAACAAGCCCTAAGCACCGCCCTATCTCGCCAATCATTTAAAATCGTGGCATACGCAGGGGCAGGCAAAACCAGCACCCTAAAACTCATCGGCGATAATCTGCGTGGGCGTGGGATGTATTTGGCATTTAACAAAACCATTGCCAACGAAGCGTCGCAAAAATTTTCTAGCCATATCAACTGTCGAACCTTTCACTCGCTCGCCTTTCGCCATACCGACCGCAATATCACCGCAAAATTACAATTACCCAGATTTTCACCGCAACGCCTTGCCCACGATTTAGGCATTTTGCCCATTCAAGTCAAACGCCACATTGACGGTAAAAGCCAATTTGTTACCTTAACGCCTGAACGCCAAGCCAGATTTGTCGCCGATGCCGTGAGTTATTTTTGTAGCACGCACGCCAGCTACCCTGCCCCACGCCATTTACAACTCCCTGACTGGCTATCAAAAAGCGATGCTGAGAGTTTGCAAGATAGTTTATACCCCTTTGTGGAAAAGCGTTGGCTACAGTCCATTGACCCACACCATACTGCAGGGATTGGGCATGATATTTACCTAAAACTTTGGGCTTTATCCAATCCGATAATTCCTGCAGATTTTATTTTATTTGACGAAGCCCAAGATGCCGACCCACTGATGATGGGCATTTTAAAAAATCAGCCTAGCCAAGTGATTTTTGTCGGCGATGCTCACCAACAAATTTATGAATGGCGTGGGGCGATTAATGCCATGAAACGCCTACCATTACCACAAACTTTATTAACACAATCGTTTCGTTTTGGTGAAAAAATTGCCGACATTGCCAACGTATTTTTAACCGCTCTACAAGAACAAGTGCCATTACGTGGCAACCCAAATATCCAATCAACACTGGGCAAAAGTCTAGTAACAGGCAAAAAAGATGCCGTTCTTTGCCGAACCAATGCCAGTGCCATGATAAAATTGTTAACAGGCTTAAAAATGGGGCATAAAGTCGCCCTGCAAGCGGACACCGAACGACTGCTAAAATTTAGCCAATCCGCCGAACGCCTAAAAAAAGGACAGCCTGCCTTTGGCGTGCCAGAACTCGCCTACTTTCACAACTGGCGAGAAGTGCAAGACTATGCCGAAACCAATGAAGGCAGCGACCTAAAAACCCTTGTCAGGCTCGTGGACGAACACGGTACAGACACGCTAAACCAAGCCATTCACAGCCTAACTACCCCTGCCCAAGCCGATTATATCATCTCCACCGCCCACAAAGCCAAAGGCTTAGAATGGGGACGCGTGCAGATTGATGACGATTTTTATTATGATGTGAATAACCAAATTGTCAAAATCAGCCCAGAAGAATTACGCTTGCTCTATGTCGCCTGTACCCGTGCCAAACTTAATTTGGATATGTTTCACATCCAAGACTTGGTAAACGCCTTACAAAATGGCAATAAAGTGATTTATAATTGAGAACCTGTATTCACAACCTTACGCAACTGAATGCTACTTTGAAGATATAAAACAAAAATTTGCTTTTGCATGAAAACTGGCTAAATCTTGCTTTTTTGCGTCAAAAACTTGCTTGATAGAATGACTATCAACCTGCGTTTTTTCCTTGAAAAGCCGGCGATTTATCGCATTTTTTATCGCAAAAACGTTATAAATACAGGTTCTAAAATTTAAACAATAAAAAAAAGCCACTTATGATAAGTGGCTTTTTAGAATATTGGCGTCCCCACGGGGATTCGAACCCCGGTTACCGCCGTGAAAGGGTGTTTATCTTAAAACATTGTTTAATCAAAATTCGGCAACAATGCAACAACGTTGCTCAAACTATTGGGCGACAAATGGGCGTATTTTTGCGTTATCCTGGTATCAGAATGCCCGAGCAGTTGCGATATATGATAAATTGGAACACCCTGCGACACTAAAAGACTTGCGAAAGTGTGGCGTAAGTCATGAATACGGCATTTAAATTCTAGCTTGTCAAGCGTGGCTATCCAAGCCTTTCTAAATGTTTTGTAGTGGCTTTCTGTTTTGGGATTGTAAAAAACAAATTCGTTTTGTTTGTCTAAATTATTTAACAAGTTAAAAGCGGTATTATTTAAGGGCTTGTAAATTGTCTTTTTATTCTTTGATAAAGAATTTCTGATTATTATAAACTTTCTATCCAAATCAACATTATCCCATGTAAGGGTTAATAATTCGCTTGAACGGCAACCAGTATTTAGCAACAATGCAACATAGACATAAAAAAGCGGGTTGGGGTATAGCTTACATTTACCCAATAACTGCTTACATTGATTTTCGGTTAAATAGGTTGGGATAAAATCCGATTCAAACAAATTAAACCCGTTAAATGGGTTATGATAGTTTGTTTCATGGTGCAAATTGTAGTAGTTTATTGCGGAGCGGATAACGGTTAATTCTCGATTGATTGTGGCATTTTTCACCCCGTCAAGCGTTCGTAGTGTGCAATACTCGTGGATATGCTCAATTTTGATTTTGTCTAGCTTTTCAAAATAGGACAGGTTATAAAACTTGTCGGCATAGTCATGTTTTGATTGATAAAGCCCATGGGCTTGGTAAAACGCTAAAATTTGTTGGTACAACATAATTTTTACTCTAATTGCTGGGCGATGTTACCCAACAACAGAATATTAAGCCGTTGGCATTGTTTGGATAGTTGGTTGATGTGGCTTTTGATAAAGTGACTTTTGACCCGTGGCATACTGCTTGCACTCATCAAAAGACAAATCAAGGACTAAACCATCCACATTATAAGCGGTGCATTTATCACCAAATAGCACAACATTAACCGGCATTTTGGCTATTTTATCTTGTTGCTTTAATTGCTCAATCTGATTTTTTAATTGTAATTCTTGTAATTGTGCGTTTAATTGATCAATTTTTGTTTGAGTGTCTGAAACAGCTGAAGCCGTCGGCATTGGTACAGACGCATGGGCTAATTCTGTTGTTTTGGCTTTTTCATGTTGACCGCCTACCAAACTAGACTTTTTTGCCATTCCAATCTGTTTAAAGATGATGTAAAAACAAATGATTAGAAATACCACCAAAGCAACAATCATTTTATAAGGAACTCGCTTTTGATGTGTGTTAATCGTAGTTGATTTATATAGCTTAAAAATATATTTAGGGGGTGTAAAATCAAACTTTCTTTCACAATTAATCTTATTAACCATTGTGTTGGGATAATCACGGGTTGAACCCCATTGGTAAACCTTGGTTTTCCAACCATATGGTTTTGTTAAGTGGTAATGAATACCAATCAACACTTTAATTGTTGGGTGTAATAAAACGGGGGCTTGTGTCAAAAAATAAAAATCAAAACCCCGATGACGGTGAATTGTCAAATCTTGAACAACTTTGTTATTTCTATCTTTTAAATTATCATAAGGCTCAACAAGTTGAACTTCATCAATAACAATAATTGAACCGTCGGGACAGTCCCGCCAATCATAAATATTGTCACGGACAAAATCAATTTTTAGATTATTAATATTAGTGTAAATTGTGCGAACGGGGGAAAGAGCTACAAAGCCTTTTATAGATTCACGTTCAGAAATACGTTCCAAAATCGCATTATATTCATTTGCACGTTTAAAATAATCATCTGGACGTAACTCTTCAAAGTCTTGAGTAAACATTGAAAAATAATCATTATCAAGTGGTTGAAGGTGTTTTTTTAAAGTATGACCGCTCCCCGTTTCATATTCTAAATAAGTGAAATCGTTTTGTAATTGATTGTTATCTATGATTTTTTTATTTTCTAAAAAAAATTGTTTATTTTTGGCTAAGTTAACTTTGTTTTGCTTTTCTACTTTATCCAACGTTGTAACTACAAATGCAGTCTTGCCCGTGCCTGGTGTGCCTGTGACTAGATGTAACATGATTTTTCCCGTAACTTTTTTTTGAGGGGGCTCAATCGTCGAAGCTCCTCATTCGCCCCCCGTTGGTTAAGTTTTTATTTGATTTTCTGCAATGATAATTTTGTGGCATTTTGAACGGCACGGGCAATAATTGCACCCAATACAATGCTAAAAGCATAATCAAGCCCCATTAAATGGGCTAAGCCCAATAATTCTATTGATACATAATTAAATGACGAGCGAAAAGTATCAATAGCGGTATTCACCGCGGTTAATGTTATTGCAGTTGTACCAAGCGTTAAACCCGCTCCAGTTAACATGTCTTTTAGCAAACCTTTGTTTGCTGATTTTAAAATACTAATTAGACTCATTACGCCCCGCTAATATCATGATTGCTTGATAGCTTGCCATTGCTATTAAAATCGGTTTAACAAATGTTGATAAATTCCAACAAATTTTTGCCCAGTCCATTAAGGTGAAACTAATATTTTGACCAAATAAATTACCGCTAATTTCAACATTGGCAGGGCAAGAACCACCAAAATTAATATTGGTGTTTGGTGTCGGTAATGGGTTGTTATTTATCGGAATGTCATTGTCAGTGTTTTTATTATCAGCGTTTTTATTATCACCCGTCAAAAAATCTCGCATAAATTTAAAAAAGCTTTGCTCTTCTTCTAATTGTTTTTTTGTCGTTTTGTCTATTTCTTTTGTGTTTTTTTCAGTTTTATTAGTATTTTCTGAAGTTTCTTTTGTGTTTTTTTCGGTATTGAGCCAAGCAGGACAAATGCCAGTCCACGCACAGAAAGCAGGAAGTTCAAACGGTTGTGATTCGGCTTTTGGGTCTGTTTTTGGGTCTTTTTGGGGTGCAGTTTCAGGGTCTATTTCAGGTGTGGTTTCAGGGTCTTTTGCTGGGTCATTTTTTGGTTTAGCCGCTGCTTCTAACTCTTTATCAAGTTCGCCTTTTTTTGCCATGTCTGCTACTGTATCTACTACTGCTTGCTGTGCTTCAGCAACACCATTTTCGGCTTGTCTTTTGATTTCTTCGGCAATCTCTTCAAGCTGTACAGAATCGGTAGCAACACAAGAGATTGAATATTGATAATTGCCACCGCTTTTTAAATCAATAATTAAACTAACTTTGTCTTTATCACCCTGAAAAAAACGGTGATTTGAATAATTTTTACCAGCACTTTGTAAATAACCATCTACTCTAGATTTAAAATCAGAATTTTTACAAATTGGATTTATTTCTTCGCCAGGGTTTGCCTGAGATTGATTAATAATAACAGCGTTATTTGCAGGGTCTAAAACCCAATCAACACCTTCGCCAAACATTTCAGCGATTGCTAAAGCAATTGCAAGATTGTTATAACCCTTTGCCAATCTTAATGCAAGTTTGCCCGCCGTCGGCAATTTGTGTATTAACGATGTGAAATTTCCGCCAATCTTCGTTACTTTTACGCCTTTGCCTTTTTCGTATTTGCCGACATTGGGCTTGGCTTTTTTAAAGTCGTCATCATTTGCTGCGCGAGTTGGACGAGAATCAGGATTATTAACGTCATTAGCTGAAGTTGCAGGGTCAATGGGTGTAGGCTTTCTGACAGCTTCAGCATGAACTGCACTGCTTAGCGTTAAGCTAATCAATATACTTGCAATAATCTTCTTCATAACGCACCCAAAAATACCGTTATCACGTCATACCAAAATATTATCGCAGGTATCACAATAAATAGATAAAATAGTAAAGTTTTCATATCATTTAAACACGTTGATTAATACAATAAATGCAAAACATAATAATAAAATCGGTATCCAATACAATATGCTTTCTTGTGGCATTTTCTTAACTCCTTAAAAATTAACCCCACGGTAAAGCAGGGTTAATTTTGTGTTTGGTGAAACAAAAATTAGGCTGAATTTGCACCACGTTTCAAGTAACGGAAACCAGCAAAAATACCTAACAAAATAGCACCAGCGGAAAATAAAGAAATTACAAGAGCTTTTACAGCTTCAATTTCTTGCGATAAACCCGATCCGATTGTGGCAATTTCGGCGGCATTGGCTTGGCTGATTGCCATTGATGATAAAGCAACTGCAACACCATATTTTACAGCTTGATTAATGCGTTTTTTTGATTGTACGCTAACAACTTGATTTTGCTTATCCATGGGATAAACTCCTATTTTTACATTGATTTAACCGCTTTTGCCAGTATGACAAATGCCAAAATAACGACAAAAACAGCACTTAACGAGGCGGAAATTTGAACCATATCAGATTTTGTTATTGCTAAATCCTGGATAAATGATTTTTGTTCCACCCATTTTTTACAAGTAACCACGTTTTGCATGTCACCGCCCACAAAGCCATCACCGTCAGATGAATAAATTTGTTGCAATTCTTCACAAACGTATGTCACTAGTAAAATCCTTTATTAAATTTTTGGGGCTTGCTTTGCCGCTGGGACAATGTCAATAACTACCAACACGGCAGTTTTACCGCTCGTTTGGTTTTCCCATGTTATTTCAGCTTCAAATTCTTTGTTTGCTTGTAAAATTTGCGGGTATTTAGCAACAAAATCATTGTAGTTTTGGCTAGTCCCCCAATTGTATTGCGGACTTGGAATGCCAAAGCCTTCTTTGTTGCTTGTTAATGGTGTGTCAATATGAACCTTTGTGCTGTCATATTCGCGACCATTTTCCATTTGACCCTTTGAAGGGTACATTGAACGAACATAAGTTACTGATTTCATTTGCATAGTTTTTTACCTTTAATAGCAGGCATTTTTAAAAAGTCGGTTGCCTAGTTTCCGCTATCCCACGTTGGGGAATATGTTTAAGCGTGATTACGTCATCACCAAACGGGATATCTAACAAATAATCGTCAGTCGATTGGTTTTGCTCGTCAAAGTAACGACGCATAATAATCGGCATATCGTGTCGGACTGTTTCAAGAGTTTTTAGACGTTTTGGGTAATAGCCTTTTTTATCACTTACCAACATATCTAAAATTTCTGTATCTGTGAAAAAGTCGCGATATACACGCAAATACTTGCCAAACTGATGTTTAACAATCTGTTTGGACTTGTCAAAGCTGATTTTGCTTTCTTTTTTAATTAGCTCAATGCGTGTTTTTTTTACGTTAACATTGCCCGCTAACTCAAGTAATTCAGCACAATAAGGGTAACAGCCTTTAAATACGCTTGTTGGATTGGTTAACACTTCCAGGGGGATTAGGCGGTTTTTGTTGCTTAATTCTACTTCATGACGGAACCAAAAACTTTCGGAATCGCCCAATTGTTTACCTTTTTCATATCCACGGTAAAGTTTACCGCCTTCACGGGTGCCAACTTGCAAGGTGCGACCTTTGCCCGTGTGTCTTTTCCAGTCGCCCAGGTGCTGAACTTGTGGCTTTTTGTTGGTTAGACAAAATTTATCGTGTGTGTCTGCTTCATCGGCTAATTGGGCTGATGAATAAAGACCGTCAAAGTCATCAAGTGCTAAGTCAACCCGAGTTATTCGGGGATTTATGGTTAATTGGGTTAAATAGCCGTATAGCATACCTTCCCAACAGTCGGGCATACAGTGACAGCCCGCACCGTATAGCATGATTAATACTGTGTCTGATTTTGCATGGCCTAAACATATTAAGCCTAGGGGCTGATTGTAATCGCCAATGCGATAGGCGTATCTGTAAAAGTTTGCACCTTTTCCCGTGTATTCTATTTCGGTGTAGCGTTCACCAAACATCATACCCAAAACAAAGGCGACTTCTGACGCTGTGTCATAGGCTATTAATTCTTTGTCTTTTTCTGTTAATAATGGGTTGTTTAGTTTTTCTTTTAATTCTTTGTCATAAGTGCCACCGTCAACAACAAAGTTTAATGCGTCAATAACCACGGATTGACCACTTACTGGCATTCTTACCGTTTCTTCAACTATTTTTCCGTTGTGCATAACTATCTTTGTTAGTTGGGCTGATAGTTTTTGATACGTCGGCAAATCAAAACTGTTATTAGTCATGGTTTATCTCTTTCGTAACCCCTGTGTTACTAACTAGGGGTTTGGGGTTATACCCCCGTTATTTACGTTCTATCGGAATTTTGTTGATTAATAGTGTTTTAACATCTCTTGGTTTTCGTCAAGTATTTGGCGGTGATAAAAAGCGATTGCGTCAATTGATTTTTTGTCAATTTTGTTTTCTTTTGCTAAGTCCAATAAGTAGCTTAATGCTTGTTCGCTTTCGTCTGCTACACAGCCGTTTGAGATTACAGGGATTGCTTTTTCAAACGCCAGTCTTGATACTAAGGCGATTGCGTCGTTTTTAAATTCGCTTTCTGTGTTGAATACTAAGATTGACATTGTTTTTTACCTTTTGTTTTTCACTTAAACACTAAGAAAAATATTCAAAAAAAATTTGTTCGGCAAGCCTCAAATTTTTTTGTATTTTTCTAAGTGTTTTACGCTCGTTATTCCATTGACGGGGCAACTAACGCGACAACCTTGTTAAAACTCTATTATGTTTAAAATATTTTTTACTTCTTTTGGGCTCTTTCAGTTGGGGGCACGCCCCCAAACCCCGTGGGTCAAAATTTAAAATTTTAAATTGGCTTGTTGCCAATTAAAAATTTGAAATTTTCGACCTACATCGCCTTGCTAAATAACCCACTTTCATAAAATGCGGAGTTAGTCTGCATTGCGTTGTTTCTGTGATGATTCATTTCATCAATTAAGTAATCTTTTGCAGATTGGGTAATTCTTGGCTTTTGTGTTGTTTTGACGTTATTTAGAAATCCTGGGGGATAGTCTAAGCAGTCATCTAATAGGGTATCCCCAACACTTTCAATAGCCCCTACAACTTCAGTGTGTAAAGGTGATTCGCTATCAGTGGTTACGGTTTGGGGATTATGATTGTTTTTGGCATACTCAACCAATGTTTTAATTGATTTTGATTTTAATGCTTGAATTGTTTCAGCGTGAGATAAATCTAAAAACCAAGTTAATTTTATGCCATTAATTGTTTTGCCGTCTAATACGTGATATTGAACGGTGATTTTACCATTGTAAATAAATGCTAAACCAAGTTGCTTTTTGGTTTCTCTTTTGAAAATTTCTTTGTAGTCGTTTTTCATTGCATACACTCCGTAACTAGTGATACATTATAGGATTGCTATGACTTCTCGTTGCTATTCTTAAATCGTTTAAGAAATAAAATCGCTATTTCGCCTAGCTTGATACCACCAAAAATACCAAACAACAAAGCTGTTATATAAATTAAAATTTCTGTCATTGTGATTTTCTTAAACAAGTATTATAATTTTTTACATGAGCAAGTACATAGATTTACAAACAATCGCAATCATTTTCAGCATTGGAGCTTTTATCATCGCTTTAATCTGTTTATTCAAAATCACTCAACAGCAAAAAGCAAAAAAGACCAATCGCAAAAAATCTGAACGTTTATTCGGTATAAAGCCCGAGTTTATCGAAGAAGCTAAAAGCGAACGTGAACACCGACTAAAACAACGCAAGAAATATGGGATTTTTGATGAAAACGGCAATCGCATTAATCAAAAATAATTTCTAGCACTTTAAATCCCCTTGTGTTATCATTGGGGGTTAAAACCAAAATTGGTATATACCAAATTTGGTACATTTAAGTTTAAAAAAATATACCATTTTTGGTACATTTGATTATATACCAAAAATGGTACAAAAACAAGGGGCAAATATGTTTATTGTAAAATTAATTGAAAAAGCAGAAACAAAGGCGGGTTCTCAGCAGAGCTTAGCAAAGAGATTTGATATAAGATACAACCGATTTGGCGATTATAAGGCAGGGCGAAGAATTCCAGACGATAGCCTTGTTGGACAATTGGCGGAGTATGTCGGTATGAACCCGTTAGAAGCTATTTTGCAAAGCAAGCTAGAAACGGACAAAGAAAAAGCCAACCTTTGGCAAGATTGGCTTTCTGAATATTGGCGTCCCCACGGGGATTCGAACCCCGGTTACCGCCGTGAAAGGGCGATGTCCTAGGCCTCTAGACGATGGGGACGCAATGAGTTTAGCGATTTTTAACAATTAAAATCGGTACTATATAAGTAATTGCCTAGGTGCTTATATAGACGTTTACAAAATGGTGGAGCTAAGCGGAGTCGAACCGCTGACCCCTTGCATGCCATGCAAGTGCTCTACCAACTGAGCTATAGCCCCTTTTTGTAAAGGTGGGCGTATTTTAATCAAAGTTATTTGGCTTGTCAATATTTTTTTGCGTTTTTTGTGAAAATTTTGTGAAAAACTTGGCTTTTAAGTTGGTTTTTTACAAAAATCAGCTATAATGTGCCAATTTTTGCATCTTAACCGATTGACCGCACAGGATTTTTCATGCCCCTGATTGATTTTATTTTACATATTGGCGACCATTTACAAGAATTAGTTAACAATTATGGTAACTGGATTTATGCCATTTTGTTTTTGATTGTGTTTTGTGAGACAGGTTTGGTGATAACGCCGTTTTTACCGGGGGATGCCATGCTGTTTGCAGCAGGGGCGATTGCGGCAGTTGGCGAGATGAATGTGTGGCTGTTAATGGTGTTGTTAATCATAGCGGCGGTGTTGGGTGATTTTGTCAATTTTGAAATTGGCAAACATTTTGGCAAAAAATTGTTCTCAAATCCTGACTCCAAAGTTTTTAAACAAGCCTATCTGCAAAAAACTCACGATTATTATGCCAAATATGGCGGTCGTACGATTATTATTGCCCGTTTTATTCCCATTGTCCGAACTTTTGCACCGTTTGTCGGTGGTATGGGCAATATGCCCTATGCCCAATTTGCCCGTTATAATGTGATTGGGGCGGTAATTTGGGTGGTGTTATTTACCATGTTGGGTTATTTTTTTGGGCAATTACCCTTTGTCAAAGAGCATTTTTCTTGGATTATGATTGGTATTATCGTGGTGTCAGTCGTGCCCATGATGGTTGAAATTATCCGTCATCGTCATTTAAAATAATGGCAAATTTTGTAAAAATTTAATCAACCACTCGATGCAAATTTGGGTGGTTTTTATTTTTTAAAATGCGTTATAATAGCTATTTTGTTAGTCATTTTGACCATTATTTTACCAATCTTTTAAGAGAAATTTATGACCGCATTCACCAAAGTCCGCACCCGTATCGCCCCAAGTCCGACAGGCTTTCCGCACGTTGGCACAGCTTACATTGCTCTTTTTAATTTATGCTTTGCCAAACAGCACGGTGGGGAATTTATCTTACGCATTGAAGACACCGACCAACTTCGATCCACGCCAGAATCCGAAAAAATGATTTTAGACAGCCTAAAATGGCTTGGGCTAAACTGGTCGGAAGGTCCTGACATTGGTGGACAATTTGCCCCCTACCGCCAATCTGAACGTATGGACATTTACAAAAAATACGCCATGGAACTCGTGGAAAAAGGACACGCTTTTTACTGCTTTGCCACCCCTGAAGAGTTAGACCAAATGCGTGCCGAACAGCAAACTCGTGGCGAAACACCAAAATATGACGGTCGTGGATTGTTATTGTCGAGTGCTGAAATTCAAGAAAAATTAGCCAGTAACACACCGTACGTCATTCGCATGAAAGTACCAACCGAAGGGGTATGCAAATTTAACGATATGCTACGTGGCGAAGTGGAAATTCCATGGTCGCAGGTGGACATGCAGATTTTGTTAAAAACCGACGGTTTGCCAACTTATCATCTAGCGAATGTGGTGGACGACCATTTAATGCAGATTTCTCACGTCATTCGTGGCGAAGAATGGATTCCATCTGCTCCAAAACATCAGCTTTTATACCAATATTTTGGTTGGGAAATGCCGACTTTGTGCCATATGCCCCTACTTCGTAATCCTGACAAATCCAAGCTGTCAAAACGCAAAAATCCAACCTCTATTAATTATTATAAAGATATTGGCGTGTTGCCTGAAGCCTTACTTAACTATTTGGGGCGTATGGGTTGGTCCATGCCTGATGAACGTGAAAAATTCACCCTTGATGAGATGATTGATAATTTTGACATTAAGCGTGTGTCATTGGGCGGCCCGATTTTTGATGTGGAAAAATTGTTCTGGCTCAATGGTCAATACATCAAGGCAATGACAGCAGGGGAATTATTGGACACGATTTTATCATGGCAAAATGACCGTGAAAAATTGGAAAATATCGCTGCTGCTATTCAGCCACGCATTAACATTCTGTCTGAAGCGGTGAATTGGTCGGCGTTTTATTTTAATCATATGCCAACCATCACGGTTGAACAATTTGACAATAAAAAAATATCGCCTGAGCAAGTACGTCAAAGTCTACAATTTGCCATTTGGCGACTTGAGAGTCTATCTGCGTGGAATAACGACACCGTAAGCCAAACCTTATCAGATTTAGCAACACAAATGGGTATAAAATTGCGTGATTTTATGCCGACTTTCTTTATTGCTATCGCGGGTAGCACAAGCTCAACGCCTGTTATGCAGTCGATGGTTATCATTGGTCCTGACGTTACCTTTGCCCGACTTCGTCATGCCTTAAATATTGTGGGCGAACCAAGCAAAAAAGAGCTAAAAGCGTGGGAAAAGTTGAATGTTGAGTTAAAAAATCAAGCAAATGTCGAGTGATTTTTTAAATAATTAGCGTGGTTTTTACCCACTTAAATTGAAATCATCATTAAAAAAGGGTGGATAAAATCCACCCTTTTAGTTATTTAGCTTTATCATAGCATTGATACCATCAAGTACACGCATTTCGCCTTACATGAAACCCTTGTTGATTTTAGCCAAACTGCTTTAAAAACCGCACATCATTTTGGAAAAATAAGCGTAAATCATTCACACCATAATACAACATCGCAAAGCGTTCAATCCCCATACCAAAGGCAAAACCTTGATATTTTTTCGGATCAATGCCACAGTTTTCTAGCACGTTTGGATGTACCATACCACACCCCATTACTTCTAGCCATTTGCCCCCACCTGCATAACTCTCCGCCAAAATATCCACTTCAGCTGACGGCTCGGTAAACGGAAAATAAGATGGACGAAAACGTATGGTAAGTTTTTTACCAAAAAACGCTTGCAAAAACTCATGGATCAAGCCTTTTAACTCGGCAAAATTGGTCTTCTCGCTGATATACAGCCCTTCTAACTGATGAAACATCGGCGAATGGGTTTGGTCGCTATCACAGCGATACACACGCCCTGGGCAGATGATACGAATTGGCAGATTGCCCTGCTCCATCGTGCGAATTTGCACAGAACTGGTGTGCGTGCGGAGCAAATATTGAGCATCAAAATAAAACGTATCGTGCATGGCACGGGCAGGATGTGTTTTGGGAATATTTAACGCTTCAAAGTTATAATAATCCCGCTCCACCTCAGGGCCTATCGCCACTTCAAAACCCGCTTGACGAAAAAATGCTTGCATACGGTTCGCCGTCAAGGTTACAGGGTGCAAATTGCCCTTGTCTTGTCCACGAGCAGGAAGCGTAATATCAATGGTTTGGGCTTGCAGTTTGGCATCTAAGGCTTTGGCTTCTAGCGTGTTTTGGGTGGTTTGCAAACGCTCATTAATCGTGGTTCGCACGCCATGCAAATAACCACCCACAATTTTTTTATCATCAGCCGACAGACCGCCAAGCTGTTTTGACCACAGGGTTAAATGGCTTTTTTTCCCTGTCAAATTCACACGCACTTCTTGCAACGTTTGGGTGTCCGTTGCCGTGTCAATTAAACTTTGGGCTAGGCTAGTAAACCGCTCAAAATCACTACCCTGCAAAGTTGGCAAATCGGTGCTAAAACGGTTTAATTGTTCATACAAAACGCTGTCAGTCATAATCCATCCAAAAATGATATTAGTTAAATAAAAATGCTTTATTTTAAAGGATTTTCACAAAATTTACAAAACAAATCCGCATAAAAAAAGCCATCAAGTCAAAAACCTGATGGCCTTATTTTGATGAAAAACTCAATTAAGCAAGGGCTTGTTTGGCTTTTTCAGTCAAAGCAGTGAATGCTTGTGCATCATGCATCGCAATATCTGCCAACACACGGCGATCAATCTCAATGTTCGCTTTTTTCAAGCCATTGATTAAACGGCTGTAGCTTAGACCATTTAGACGAGCACCTGCATTAATACGTGCAATCCACAAACGGCGGAATGAACGTTTTTTGTTGCGACGGTCACGATACGCATATTGACCAGCTTTCATTACCGCTTGTACAGCAACACGGAATACACGAGAACGTGCTCCATAATAACCTTTTGCACGAGCCAATACTTTTTTATGACGGCGATTTGCCTGAACACCACGTTTTACACGAGCCATAATTTACTCCTAATTATTTTTTAAATGAACTTAAATCCGAGCCTTATAGATAAGGACACATACGACGCACACTAGCTTCATCAGAAACGTGTACCAATTTGCATCCACGTAGCTGACGGATACGCTTAGGAGATTTTTTGGTCAAAATGTGGCGTTTGAATGCTTGTTTACGTTTAATACCGTTAGCGGTTTTTTTGAAACGTTTGGCAGCACCACGACGAGTTTTTAATTTCATAAGAAGCCTCTTGTTAGCTTAAATTGCTTTAAGTATAAATACCTTTTTGTCAATTTTATGCTAAATAACCGCAAAGTTTTTAGTATAAAACTACCTGAAGGTGGGAGACGGTATTTTACCAAAATCTGTTATTTTAGCAAGCATTTTTTGTAAATATTTGGCAAAAGGTTGACTGAAACTTTTTTATAAAAAAAATTAATTTTTTAATTAATATTAGGTAATTTAAAAAAAATGATGTATAATCATTTTTTTAGGATAATCGGTTGTTTTTTTAGATAATTGGCATGTTTTTACAGATAATTGCTTATCAAATTTAACTTTTATCTAAGACACAATCCATCAGTTTGGGAGCATAATAATGTCTGATTTAGATAACGAATTTGGCGACGGAAGTTTTGTATTTGAAACCGTGATGCGAGTGCGTCATACGGAGATTGGCATTGGACAACACTTAACCATTGATGCAATGGTGG
The DNA here is from genome assembly GCF_000379845.1 of Moraxella boevrei DSM 14165. Classification (GTDB taxonomy): domain Bacteria; phylum Pseudomonadota; class Gammaproteobacteria; order Pseudomonadales; family Moraxellaceae; genus Faucicola; species Faucicola boevrei. Next base: position 132,700 of record NZ_KB903804.1, read on the forward strand.
CGTTGCTTGCTGAAGCCCGTGCAAGATTTTTATTTTCCAAAGGCGTAAAAGAAATTAATGCCGAGTATCAAGGCTTTATTATCACTGATGTGGCGACACATTTTATTAGCCGTGCCAAAGCCCGTGAAGAGCTGTTGTTTGAAGTCGGTGTGCAAAATTTGACCGACAAGGGAGGTGATTTTATTTTTAAAGTAACTCGGATGTATGATGGCACAGATGTGGCACGAGCGGTCATGGGTTTTGTGGCGTATGATTACCGTTTAAACAAAGAAATTCCGCTTACAGGAGCGTTGCGTGATGCGGTAGAAACCAAACCGTTTGAGATTTGATTTTTTAACATTACTTTCATATTTTCAAATAAAACAGTAAAATAGGCGAAAAAATGGACTGGTTAAATGCAGTAAAATTTGATGAAAATGGGCTAATTCCTGCCATTGCCCAAGACCATGTCTCAGGACGGATTTTGATGATGGCATGGATGAACCGTGAAGCCTTAAGCCTAACGGCGACGAGCAAACAAGCGGTGTATTTTTCCCGTTCTCGTAACAAACTTTGGCATAAAGGCGAAAGTTCAGGACATTTTCAGCAAGTACACGCCATTCGCCTAGACTGTGATGCTGATGTGATTGTGTTAAGCATTACCCAAATTGGCGAAATCGCTTGTCATACAGGGCGTGAATCTTGTTTTTACCAACTGTTGACTGACCAAAATGGCGAATTAAACTGGCAAATTACCGACCCTGTCAAAAAAGACCCAAGCGATATTTATGACGTGGTGCAATCGTTAACCGTCAATGAAAATACACCGTCAAACCTAACTTTTGAGAACGCTAATCAACCGATTTTAGAAGAAAACATTTTAGAAAAACTCGATAAGGTGTTAAACGAACGTAAAGAAGCCGATGAAAAAAGCTCTTATGTTGCTAGCTTGTACCATAAAGGGCTGAACAAAATTTTGGAAAAAATCGGTGAAGAAGCAGTTGAGACCATTATCGCCAGTAAAGAGTTGCAAGCCGACCCCACCGATGCACATCACCATGACGTGATTTACGAAATCGCCGATGTGTGGTTTCACACCATGGTAACGTTGGCATGGTTTGGTATTCCTGTGACGGCGGTGACGGATGAGTTGGCACGGCGTTTTGGCTTGTCAGGCATTGATGAAAAAAATTCACGCTCTCAAACCTAATTTTATGATATAATGTTAATTTTAAATAAAGGAATTGCATGATGGGTGGTTTCTCTGTAACACATTGGTTAATTTTTTTGGCAGTGGTTGTCGTGGTATTTGGCACCTCAAAACTAAAAAACGCAGGCAAAGACTTAGGTTCAGCGGTCAAAGGTTTTAAAGATGCGGTTCGTGATGAAACCCAAACGCAAAATAGCCAGAACCATGTGATTGAGCATAATGCGAACAGTACGACTACGACCACCACCACGGTCAATCATGACAAAACCGGCGTTTAATTTTTACAAATAATTTTATAAATTTATTTTAATAAATGGTTGGTATTTTCTTTTTATCTAATCTTGACAAGACAATCAAATGTTTGACGTTGGTTTTTCTGAGCTGTTGCTGTTTGGCATTATCGCTTTAATCGTTCTGGGTCCTGAAAAACTGCCTCATGCGGTACGCAAAGCAGGGCGAGCCTATGCCAAATTTCGCCGTCATGTCGCCACCATCCAACGAGAAATTGAAAATGAATTGGATTTGGCAGAAACTCGCCAACAAATGCAAGCCGAAATTGCCAAAATTCGCCAAGCCGAGGCGGATATGAAACGAGAAATGGACGAGCTAAAATCCAGTTTTCAACAGTTACAACAACAAAGCATGAATAACACAAAACCAATGTTACATCAATGGTTTATCCTTGGCGATTATGACAAAAAACGCCGACTACCGAATGCCCCATTTTTGCCAAATTATCAAGCTGACCGCTTGCTCAACTCACATCTTGACCCAGAGATTAACACAGCGAGCAAGCCATGACCGAGCCAAATGTATCCGAAAATTTAATCAAAACGCCAAAAACCGCCAAACAAAAACAGTTATCGCAACAGCAAGATGAGCAAAATTTAGAAAATCAACTGTCCGGTATGCCGTTAACCCAACATTTGATTGAATTACGCCAACATTTTATCCGTATGTTGGTGGCAGTGTTGGTAATTTTTTTGGCATTGGTTGGTTTTTCTCGAGAGATTTACGACCTTTTTTCTACGCCGTTGGTCGCCTTGTTGCCAAGCAATGCTAGCATGATTGCCACCGACATTACGTCATCATTTTTAGCACCGATCAAATTAACCTTGTACGTGGCGATATTTTTGGCGATGCCGTATATTTTGTACCAAATTTGGTCGTTTGTTGCCCCTGCCCTATACAAGCACGAAAAAAAGATTGCCCTGCCGATTTTGCTGTCGTCTATTGTGTTATTTTACACAGGGATTGCCTTTGCTTATTATATTGTGTTAAATAGTGTATTAAGTTTTTTTATCAAATTTTCACCTGATAATGTGCTACCCATGACCGATATTGATAGCTATTTAAACTTTGTATTAAAGCTATTTTTGGTATTTGGAGCAACCTTTGAAATCCCCGTGTTAACACTGCTATTGGTATTGGCAGGGGTGGTATCGGTGCAGTCGCTCGCAGACAAACGCCGTTACATCATCGTGGCGTGCTTTGGTGTATCGGCAATCGTAACGCCACCTGATGGGCTTTCGATGATTTTGTTAGCAATTCCGATGTGGTTATTGTTTGAAGTTGGCTTGATTTTGGCAAAAATATTGGTAAAGCAGAAAAAAGCAATTAGCACAGTAGATTAAAGAGAAAATAGACAAACAAATTGCTCTTTTGCAAAAAAAGCTTAAAAATTAAATGTGGATTTAAATTCCACTCGCTTTTTTGCTAAAAAACTGCATTAACGGCTTTATTTTACTAACTTGATGCACGCCTATATTGCGGATTTGTTGTACAGGAGCAAACTGCGTACCAAACAGCCAATTTATCCCCGAAAAACTGTGCATCATCATCGCATTATTGGCATAGCGTTTGCGTTCGTAGCGTTGCAACGTGCTAAAATCCGCCCACACTTCTTTGCCACTTCGCTCAAAATCTTTTTGTAAAATCTCAATAAAATCAATCACATCCAATAAGCCCAAATTTAACCCCTGCCCTGCCAATGGATGCACGCCATGCCCTGCATCACCGATTAAGGCAAGATTTGGCTTGACGTATTGTTTGGCATGTTGAGCATTGAGCGGAAAACTGGCGATAGACTCAATCTCGCTAATTTCACCCAATTCATAACCGCTGGCGAAGGCGATTTCGTCTGCCAATTCGCTGTCGGTTAACATCAACAATTGTTTGGCTTTATGCGTCGGAAGCGACCAAACAATGGATTGCCAATGCTGTGGCTGTGCCTTGTCTTGCTCGTCCACATCAGCAAGCGGTAACAATGCCAAAATACTGTCGGTCAAAAACACTTGGCGAGCAGTGGCTTGATGCGGTTTGGCCGTTTTAATCGCACAACAAATCGCCGTCTGAGCATAGTCCAACCTATCCAAGCCAATCCCTGCCGATTGTCGTACCATGGAGCCACGTCCGTCCGCACCAACTAACAGTTTGCCGACATGGGTATCGCCATTGTCAAGCTCAATTTGATAGCCATGTGGCTCACCAAGCCAATGTATTTTTGTCAACTTATGTCCATTAATAACGGTCAAAAAAGGGGCAATATCGGTATCCGCAACACGGTCGTACAAGGCTTTTTCAATGATGAATGGCTCAACCATACTGCCCAATAATTGATTAGCACTTAATTGGTTAACATCGCCCTGACTAGCAAACTTTAGTTCACCAATGCCATTAATTTGCCACACTTGCATTTGTGAATAATCGGCTTTTCGCCCTAATGCTTGGATATTCTGCCACGCCCCAACTTGCTGTAACAATTGAATACTGGCAAGGCTTAGGGCAAATACTCTGGCATCACGCTGAGTTAGTTTCTGTTGCCAATCAGTCTGACTTAAATAAGGACGAGCATCAATCAAGGTAACAGGGTGCTGACGTTTGGCAAGGCTTAAGGCAAGGGCAACACCGACAATACCACCGCCAATAATTAAAGTATTATTATTCATTATGACTTTAACCCCATCGCAAAAGTCGCTACCATCGGCTTAATATACGGTATTTTGTCAAAAGCGATTAAGCCGACATTGCGCACCAACTTTATCAATGGATTACGATGCGTAAAGCCATGCACCACGCTATCACAGAACAAAATCACCCGTTTTTGGTCAATTTTTCGGCGTTTTTCATAGCTTTTTAACATCGCATTATCGCCAATATCGTCGCCAAGCATGACTTGTTGAGCGAGCATTTTTGCCAAGGTATCGGCATCTCGCATACACAGGTTAAATCCCTGGCCTGCCACCGGATGCAAGGTGTGAGCCGAGTTCCCCATAATCACGCAACGCCCCACGACTTGACGGTCTGCCAACACCTTAACCAGCGGATACGCCCCACGTCTGCCCGCTTGCACAAATATGCCTGACTGGTTGCCAAAGGTATTTTGCAACGCTTGTAAAAACAGCTTATCATCTTGCAAATAGGCTTGCTCTTCGCCTTTGTCGCACACCCACACCACCGAACGCCGATACAGCGTGTTACCGTGTTCATCTATGCTATCGGTCAACGGCAACACCGCTACCAAACCTTGCGGACTAAAGCGTTCAATGGCAATATGCTCGTGCGGTCGGTCGCTAATCACCGTGCCAACCACGCCCACTTGCCCATAATCGTAAAAACTTGAGCCGATACCAAGCAGTTGACGACTTGGCGAATTCTGCCCATCGCACGCCACCAATACATCAGCGGTAAGTGATTGTTTTCGATGGTCTTTGTCAAAGTTAATCGTTACATTGTCTGCGGTTTGTTCAATATGGGTAACGGTGGTGCCATCTAACAGTTCAATGCGTGGATTGTTTTGCACGGCCACTAACAGTTTTCGCCCAAGCCAACGATTTTCAATGACGTGTCCAAAACTTTCTACCTTTTCTTCATGTTTGTTTAACGTGGCTTTGCCAAAACTGCCTTGTTCACTAATTTTGATGCTATCAATTCGGCAAGCATGGCTTTGCAAATCTTGCCACAAACCGATACGCTGATAAATTTGTACCGTTCGGCGAGAGAGTGCCATATTTCGGCTGTCTAGGTAGTGGACGTGTTCGCTATCGTCATCAGGGTTAATGCTTGGATAGCGGTTTTGTTCCAATAGGGTGCTATGAATGCCTTGATGTGCCAATAATAAGGCGAATGATAAGCCGACATTACCACCGCCAATAATTAATATTTTTTTATTTGTCATTTTTTGTCCTAAAAATTTTATTAGATAGAATTTTATTAAATATTGATAGCTTACCATAAAAATCATTTTTTTGATGTTTTTTGATTGTATTTTTTCCCATTTTTTTATAAAATATAATGAAAACAATTATCATTTAAATTTTTGCCAAAATTTAGGAAAAAATATGCCGACTTTGACTACTTTATGCAAAACGTTATCGCTCGCGCTTGCCAGTGTTTTGGCGTTAACCGCTTGCAATCAACAAACTTCAACCGAAAAACCGACCCAAGCCAGCTCACAATCTACCACGCCAACCGCTTCTACCCAAACGCCTGCTAACGGTATGGTAAGTATCGCGACCGTGCGTGGTAATGTGGAATTGCCTATTAATCCTGAACCGATTGCGGTGTATGACATGACGCTGATGCAGGATTTAAAGGCGTTGGAGGTGCCTGTAGCTGGTTTACCCGCCAAGTTGCGTTTGGATAGTTTACGCATCAAGGACACTCCGAGTACCGATATTGGTACGCTGTTTGAGCCAAATTTTGAAGCCTTGCACGCCCTACAACCTAAAGCGATTTTGGTGGGTAGCCGTATGGTGGAAAAATATGATGAATTGAGTAAAATTGCTCCAACCTTAGATTTGACTTTAGACATGGCGAATGCTTATGAATCAAGCAAACAACGCCTTGCTGATTTGGGAAAATTATACAACAAAACGGAAAAAGCCCAACAATTACAACAAGATATTGACCAGGCGATTAACGACACCAAAACTGCGACCCAAGGCAAAGGCAAGGGTTTAGTCATCGTAATTAATGGCAATAAAATGTCAGCCTTTGGCACAAAATCTCGTTTTGGCTTTGTACATAATGAATTTGGCGTCCCGCAAGCCGACCCCACCATACAAGACAGTCGTCATGGTCAGCCTGTTTCTTTTGAATATTTGCAAAAAACCAATCCTGATTGGCTGTTTGTGTTAGACCGTGCATCAGCGATTGGTGAAGAAGGAGCAGGGGCAAAAGCCGTGCTTGACAATCCATTGGTACATCAGACCACCGCTTGGAAAAATCAGCAAATCGTTTATCTTAGCCCAGATTCTTATTTGGCATTTGGCGGTTATTATCAATGGCTTGCCGATGCTAAAATCATTCAAGATGCCTTTAATAAAAATAACGAGACACAAACGCCAACTGCTAGCACACCAGCATCTAAGACTGCATCGGTTAATCATTAAATATGATAAACCAATCTGGTCTTAAATTACCGCCTTTTGTGTTAAACTTTACAAGCCTAGTTATATTACTGGGCTTGTTTTTGTTAAGTTTATCGATTGGCGTGGCAGATTTTTCTTGGCAAAACTTTTTTTCTCAATTGTTTGGCAGTTCATCGCCAAACTTTAGCGATTTATCGTTAATGTGGGAAAGCCGTTTGCCGAGAACTTTGGCGATTGTACTGACTGGGGCGTCGCTTGCGGTGGCAGGCATGGTACTACAAGTGGTACTCAAAAACCGTTTTGTAGACCCGTCCATGGTGGGAGCAACCCAAAGTGCAGGGCTTGGGCTGTTAGCTGTTAGCTTGCTGTTGCCAAGCAGTGGCTTGTTGGTAAAAATGCTGATAGCTACCCTGTGTGCCTTGGTCGGTATGGTGCTGTTTATGCGGCTGATTAAGCCGTTACCACCAACCGATTTTTTGATGATACCACTGATTGGCATTGTATTTGGGGGCATTATTGAGGCGATAACCTTGTTTATTGCCTACGAAACTGAAAGTTTACAACTTTTATCGGTTTGGCGATTTGGCGATTTTTCTACAATTTTGGCAGGACGTTACGAATTGTTGTACATCACAGGCGGTTTGGCGGTGATGGCGTATTTGTTGGCGGACAAATTGACGATAGTCGGCTTGGGCGATGCGATAGCGATAAATTTGGGCGTTAATCGCCAAGCGGTACAATGGTTCGCCATTATGACGGTTGCCATGATTAGCTCGGTGGTGGTGGTTACGGTAGGGGCAATTCCTTTTATCGGTTTGGTCGTTCCCAATATTATCAGCCGTATCATGGGTGATAGGTTACGCCGTTGTTTACCTGCGGTTGCCCTACTTGGGGCGAGTGGTGTGTTGTTATGCGACATTATCGGTCGTGTCATTCGTTTTCCGTATGAAATTCCTGTGGCGACTATTTTTGGCGTGGTGGGTGCGGTAATTTTTTTGGCAATTTTGCTCAATCAAAAGGATTAATTTTATGTCAACTGTTTTGCCAAAAAACGCCCAATCTGCCAAAACTCAAGCAAGACACTTTTATGGAAAGGTTTTGACAAAACCGACTATCGCCAGTTTTGTCATATTTATCAGCAGTATCCTGTTATTTATGACCTTAAATGTCAATACTGGAGCAAACTGGGAGTTTATTTTAGCCTTTCGTTCACAAAAAATCTTGGCGTTTATCATCGTCGGTTTTGCCATAGGTGTTTCCACCTTGTTATTTCAAACGTTGACCCATAATCCGATTTTGACCCCTGCCCTACTCGGCTTTGATGCGTTATACACTTTAATCCAAAGTCTGCTTGTATTTGCCCTTGGTGTGGTGAATGTCTTTACCACGCAACCACTACTTAAGTTTTTTTTGGAAATTAGCTTGATGATAATCGCTTCGATGCTGATGTTTCGTTTGCTTTTTAATCAACGCCAACACAATTTATCAAGGCTGATTTTGGTCGGTATTGTGTTTGGTGTGCTATTTCGCAGTTTGTCATCATTGATTGCTCGGCTGATAAATCCTGAAGATTTTGTCGTGGTGCAGTCGGCAAGTTTTGCCCAATTTAACACCATAAACAAGCCGATGATGTGGGTAAGTTTGGCGATTTGTGCGATATGTGCGGTGCTGATTTGGCGGTGGCGACATCAGATAGATGTACTCATGCTCGGTAAAGCGTCTGCGATAAATTTGGGCATTGATTATCAACAATTGGCGTTACGCTTGCTGATAGTGATAGCCATTTTGGTGGCAACGGCGACGGCTTTTGTCGGCCCGATTATTTTTATGGGTTTACTGGTATGTGCTTTAACCAACAAAATTAGTCAACAAATGTATCACACTGAACGTTTAATTTTGGTAAGTCTTGTATCTATGACTTGTTTAATTTTGGGGCAGGCAATTTTTGAACATTTACTCGGTATGGCTGGGGTATTGGCGGTAGTGATTGAACTGTTTGGTGGTATTGTGTTTATTTTGTTGATGTTAAATCGTTATAAAAAAGCCCTTGCCTAAAAAAGGAAAACTTATGATACGCATAGAAAAAGTTTCACACAAAATAGATAATCAGTTGATTTTAAACGATATCAGTTTAACTTTGCCAAAAGAACAAATCATCGCCTTAATCGGTCCGAACGGTGCAGGCAAATCCACCCTATTTACGCTAATGTCCAGATTAAATCCGCTACAAACAGGTAACATTTTGTTTGACAATCACGACATCACCCAAACCAACGCCCAAACCATGGCTCGCACCGTTGCCATGCTCGCCCAAGAAAACCACATTCAAGGGCGGTTGACGGTTGCTGAACTGCTAATGTTCGGTCGCTATCCATATCATCAAGGCAAACCAAGCAATAACGATGTGGCGATTGTTGAGCAGGTCATGACTCGCTTTGAGTTGCAAAATTTGGCAGGGCGGTATTTGGCAACCTTGTCAGGCGGACAACGCCAACGGGTGCTGATAGCCATGATTGTTTGCCAAGATACGCCGTATGTATTGCTTGATGAACCGCTCAATAATTTGGATATGTATCACGCAGGCAAGCTGATGCGAATTTTGAAAACCTTGACCCACGAAGACAAAAAAACCGTGGTCATCGTGCTACACGACATCAATCAAGCCTCACAATTTGCCGATACGGTCGTCATGATGAAATCAGGTGAAATTGTAAGCACAGGCAAACCTGTAGAAGTGCTGACCCAAGAACGGATTTTGGCATTATTTGGTGTCCATGCCACTGTTCTTATGCATAAGGGTCGCCCTGTTATCGTAGATACCGTAGAATAAGCCCTAATTTTAACAAAAAATGATAACTTTTGAGAAAGAATCAATAAAGAATGACTAAATTTAGGATTAAACTAAAGCTCATTGCCAAAATGTAGTCCAATCACGCCTGTCCCTGCCATTAACAGCAAAAATGCCAAAGGTAATAAACGTTTGGCAAAGGTTTTGGCTTTTTTGGCAACGCTGATTTCTTGAGAAAAAGTCCCAATCGCAAGGCAAATCAGCCCTGCAACCGTTAACAAAATCCCTAAACCCATCGCCAAAAAGCCCAAATATAGCATTTTATATTACCAAGGTTTTATTAAAGGTGACGACACATCAATGCTTTGTTGGCTCAATACCTGCTTCTTGAATGAGTTTTGACAACATATCACGCACCTGTTCAGCAGATTTTTGGGCTTTTTGCATGGATTTGCCAATTTCTGGATTGGTCTCTGGTGTGGCATTTGGATTTTTTGCCATGATTTCCATGGCTTTTCGGCTATCGTTGATATTTTCAAGCATTTTATCACGAGCTTGGGTAACACGTTTGTCGTTAAATGTTAGTTTTTGCAAGGTTGCTTTTTGGTTTTCTAATTGTGCCACCACTTCTTTTAAAAATTGTTGTTGCTCAGCAGGGCTGGTCGCCGTCTGCATTTTCTTTTCCATTTCTGCTTGTTTGGCTTGGGCTTTTTTGTCAATATCGTTTAAGGTTTTAAACAAGGTGTTTAAATCCGCTTTTAACGCCACATTTTCTGCCGATTTGGCATCAGCTTTTGGTGCAACAGGGCTAACCGTCGCCGTTGATGCAATTTCTACTTTTTGTTCTGTCGTTGTTACAGTTGGTGTGGTGCTTGCCGTTGTTGCTGTTGTGCTTGCGATGGTTGCAACGGACGCAGTCGGAGCAACGCTAGCGACACTACTGCTTGTGGTAGCAACTACCGATGCGGTCGGTGCAGGACTAGATGCGGTGGTTTTTTCAGTGGTTTCGCTATTTTTTGAGCAAGCGGTTAACGCAAGTACTAAGGTGGCAACGGTAAAAATCGGCTTTAACATGATAGACCTTTTATTAAAAAAAATTGGCAATAGTTTAGCAAAAAAAATCTTACTTGTATGTAGCGGTTATGTGGTTTTGTTGCAAAAAAAAACCGATTACCCATGGACGGATAATCGGTTGTGGAGAAAAGGGTTTGACTAAATCATGCTATTTTTTTATAAAGCAGCTCAGAACTGGTAAGTCGCAGAAATTTTGATATTACGTCCCATAGCGGTATCATTGGTTGTAAATCCTGTATGCTCTACATAAGTTTTATCGCCAACGTTATAAATCCCTGCGTCAATGCTTAGGTTTTTAAAGTGGGTTGGTTTAAAGCTACCTGTTAAATCTACGACCGTGAAACCCTCTACTTTGGTTGTTGGTGTTTGTAAAATACGGTTTGGATAGTTACGTTCCACATCGGCGACATGACGGATATTTGCACCAATACGGTATTCACCTAAGATTGGGTTTATATTATAGTAGTCAGCCCCCAATGTTAATGTATTACCACTGTCTGTTGTCAGTTGTACACCATTAGGTTTTTTACTTTTTGCATGGGCATAGCCTAAATTAAATGCAAGATTATTCATTTGGTAATTACTCATAAGCTCATAACCTTTGATTTTGGTAGAGCCTTCCAAATTTTTATAAACCTGGCTAAATGCACCGTTGGCAATTTCATTACCGTCAATATCAAACCCATTACCACGTTGTGAAGCACCTACTCTATCAATTTTATCTTGATAATCGGTATAAAAATATTTTGCGGTAATATTTAAACGGTCATTATTCGCTAATAGTTGATTAAAACGTGTATTGAAGCCAATTTCGCTGTTACTACCAGTCTCTGGTTTTAATTTACCCAATGGATAAGATGCGTCTGATTGCATGGTTGTTTCAGGTAATGATGGACCGTTAAATAGTTGGGTATAGCTTGCAAATAATGTGGTATTATCCAAAACTTTATATTCACCTGCTAAACCAAAAGATACTTGGCTATAATCTTTAGATTTTTTATCATTCGCACGTTCAACATTATAATTATCAAAACGTACGCCCGGTGTTACCGCAAAACGACCAAATGTCATACGGTCTTGTGCATAGACGCCTAAACTTTTTGCATTAGCGGTGGTCGTTTGGTTGACCAAATAGTTTTTTGTATGCTTTTCTGTTGGATTTTGAGCGTTTAGCATGGCTAATTCTGCATCATGTAAATGGCTTGTTTTATGGTTAGTCGCTTTTTTTTCATAGCCTTCTACGCCATAAGTCAAAAAATGTTCAATATCTTTGCCAAACAACCGATTTAATGATTGATTGGCTTTCACATTAAAACCAATTGTTTCGCTATCGGTCAAATAATGAGCATGTGGAATGGTTGTAATACCTGTCGCTTTATCAGTATTTACACGGCGTACGCCATCACGATTTTGTTCTTCTTTGATTTTATAAATATCTGCCATTACTTTTAAATCATCATTCGGCTGATATTCATAAGCTAGCTTAAAGGTATCAGTGCTTGAGGTGGTTGGCTTTGTATATTTAATTTCTTGTGGATTGCGAATTTTTAACGGCTTATTCGCGCCAAAATTATAAATGCCTTTGTTATCATAGCCTTGATAACTAGCAGTAAGTTTATGTCCGTCCATTGGTATAATGCTGGCTTTAGCTAGCACATTACGCACTGTAATATCATCACCTTGTATTTCTACACCATCGCCATCTTTACCGCCATCACTTTTCCGTTGACCGAGCGATAATAGTACATCTGTATTGCCAGTAGGCTTACCGTAGGCTGTTGCGGTTGTGTGCAACTGTTTATCATTTGTGGCATACCCAAGTTTTAATCTTGCCCCCATTGTTTCGTTAAGGCGAAGCAAATCTTCAGCATCCACTGTGGTAAATGCCACCGCACCACCCATTGCATTATTACCAAGGGTTACTGAGTTATTACCCACTGACACTTCCGTTTTTTTGTATAAATCAGGGTCTAAAGCAATCAACCCACCATGATAAAATGAACGTGTCTCAGGCTGACGCACGCCGTCTACCGTGATTTTTAAATTCGTCCCATGACGGTCTGAACCTAAACCACGAATATAAATATGTTGGTCTGCTAGTGAGACCCCACCCACATTTACACCTGGAACTTGTGGCAAATAATCATTAAGTGTATATGCCTGTTTTGCAGGAATATTATCGGCATGTTCAACTTCATCCTTTTGATTATTATTCGCCGTGTTTTGTGAAATAATTGTAATCGTCTGTAGCGTTGCATGTGGCTCAAGCTCGGCAACTGCCCCAACATTATACATCATTCCTACAACACTCAACGACAACAAGCGTGGCATCATCTGTTTCATAAAAACAACCTTATTTACAAAAATAGTATGTGATTGATAAAAACTTGAGAAACAATAATAACCGAAATAAGAATAATTATCAATATCTTTATTAAAAAATAAAAGTTAACTTACCCCTACCCAATTGTTTTTTTTCTGCTAGAATACACAAAATCTATACCAAGCGAGTAAAAATGAAGTTGATAATGGTAAAGTCTGGTTGTTATCATGCACCATGCCTTACTATTTTTCAAAATTTCATTTTTATTCGCTTTTTTATGGCAAAAATTTAGAAAAAAATTAAGGTAATCACGATAACGACAGCGATTTTAGCATTGGCAGACGGCACAACTTTTATAGGCAAATCCATTGGTGTTGATGGACAAACGGTGGGTGAAGTCGTCTTTAACACCGCCATGACAGGCTACCAAGAGATTCTCACCGACCCAAGCTACGCCAAACAAATGGTTACGCTGACCTATCCGCACATCGGCAACACAGGCTGTAACGAAGAAGACACTGAGTCTGGACGCATTCA